>JAFQOD010000047.1 GCA_017395685.1 Clostridia bacterium | reverse complement strand
GCCGCCAGCGTACGTCCTGAGCCAGGATCAAACTCTTGTGTTTAATCCTCAATCTGGTCTTCTGGTTCAACACCAGCCCCAGATTAAAACTCATTCCAGAATTAACTGTCGTTTTTCCTCTTATCTCTGTATCGTTTTCAAGGTTCTCCGCCCGCTTCAGAACCCTTTCAGGCTCCTCTCTCGCGAGCGCTTGATTATAATACCACACCACCTCCCCTTTGTCAACACCTTTTTTTGAAAATATTTTGGTTTTTTTGATACTTTTTTTGAAAATAAGAAAAACCGGGAAGTTTTTGTGCTTCCCGGCCGAATTGTGTCCATTTCTCACTTGAATGCATATTCCAACACCACAGAAGCGCTGACAGAAACATCGCCGGAGACGATTGCCGCCGCATCCGCCGCCCCTTTTGCATTGAAAGTATTGGTAATTCCATAAAAATTATTTTGTTGGCTGGCATCAATCAATTTCAGATCCCCCAGTTCCTTTCCCGCTGCCGATGCCAGCGTCTTTGCTTTGTTAGCCGCATCCTCTACCGCGCGCACCAGCGCCTTTTGGTATGCCTCATTTTCTCTGGAGGAAGAAAAATTGATTCCGTAAGTGGTATTGGCGCCGGCAGCAACAGCCACATCCAGTACGGCACCTAGGACGGAAAGATCACGGATGGTGACGCTGAGCATATTGCTTACCTGATAGCAGGGCGTGCTGATTTCCTTTCCTTGATCGTCATAGGAATATTCAAAGGAACTAAAGACATCAAACTGACTGGTGGTAATATCTTTTTCATCCACTCCAGCCTGGCGGATCGCCTGAATGACAGCGTTCATCAGCTTGGCGTTTTCTGCCTGGGCTTCTTGAACGGTAGCCTTCTTGGTATTGACCCCAATTTGGATCGTCGCTGTATCAGCCGAAAGGGAGACGGCCGCATTTCCTGTTACACGAATGATGTTTTCCTCTCCAAGAGCAGGAAGAGAACCAATGCAGAGCATCAACACTGCCATCATCAGGCAAAACCCTTTTTTCATTTCTTTTCCCCTTTCTTCATCCTGCGCTTTCTGATCTTTACAACCGCAAAAATCACAATACCGCCAGCCGCCAGCCAGGGCGCCGCTGCCACCAGGAACACAGCGCAATCCCGCAAAAATTCCCCGGCAGATTGCAAGGAATGACGAAGGCCGCCCAGCATCCTTTCACCCAGAGAAATTTCTTCCGCTTCCTGCACCTGAATTTCTCTCAGAGTCACGCGGACCGTGCTGTAATCCACCTTGCTGTCATAATTCTGCAGCTGGCCCAGATAGCTATCAATCTGATACTGGGTATCGGCAATGGAATTTTCAATTTCAATCAGATCGGAAATATCCTGTGCGGAGATCAGCAGCGCCTGCAGCCGTTCCATTTTTGTTTGCTGGGTTTCCAGCCTTGCCTTTACATCATAGTAACTTTCGGTCACATCCTGGCTTTCCTGCTGCAGGGATGTGAGATGGCCGATTTCCTGGGCGCCGGATAAAAATGCATCCAGCTTTTCCGCAGGAATCCGCAGGGTCAGGCTGCCGTGGCGCATTTCTCCATTTTCCTTATCGCCGCTGGTAGAAAGATATTCCACCCTGCCGCCCATTTCCAGCGCCAGGGCCTGAATGCTTTCCAGATCCTGATCAAAGGAAATGGATTTGATGGTGAAGCTGGCGTTACGGATAATTTTTTCCTGCCAATTTGCGCCGTTTTCAGCCGCAAGGGAATCTGCCATTTTCGCCGTAGGCGCCGCCGAGTACATCATTCCCCGGGCCATGGTGCCATTGCTATTGACAGCCCCTGCATCCATTGATTCTTCTGCAGCATAAGAAAAGCGCGCTTTGTTGTCTGCCGGCGCCGCCAGATCCTCACGGGTGACCATAGTACCGCCCACAACAAACAAGAACGCTGCCGCAACAGCAATCCACCGCTGCCATTTTTTCATTCCCGATGATTTCTCCATGCCGTTTTCCTCCCGTATCATCTGCCGCCAGCCCTGGGAGAAAGACGGGGGAATTTCCACATCCTGATCCAGGGAACGGCAATCCATCCGCAGGGAAAGCAGCGATGCACAACGATCGCATTCCTCTGCGTGCCGGTGCATGGCGGCGGCCTGCTGTTCAGGCAGGCTGCCTTCCATCAATGCATCGAGAAGATTTGAAAATTGCTTGCAATCCATGTTTTTTCTCCTCCTCTCAAATCATTAGACGGAACGGGACGAAAAAAGTTCCGAAGATTTCCTTAAAACCGCAGATAATTTTTCCCGGGCACGATTGATCCGGCTTTTTACCGTACCAAGCGGCAGATTCAGCGCCTCCGCCACTTCATCATAGCTTAATCCCTGCACATCCCGCAGGATAATCATCTGCCGCATTTCCGGCGCCAGGGCAGAAAGCCCTTCCTTCAGCAGCCGCTTTCTTTCCTTTTCCTCCAGCCGGGCATAGGTGCCAGGGGATTCATCCTTTACATCAAAGCCGGTATCCTCCCGCATGCTGTCAAGAGAATAAACTTCTTTTCTTTTCCGCAGCGCATCCACGCATACATTCATTGCAATTTTCGTCGCCCAGGTAGAAAACTGGGCGTCCCGCCGGAAGGAATCAAATGCGCGGAAGGCCCGCAGCATCGTTTCCTGGGCGCAATCCTGGGCATCTTCATGATTGCCCATCATATGATAGCAGAGGGCGTAGATCTGGCGTTCGTTTTCTGCGGCCAGACGCTCAAAATGCTCCGCCGTCTGCTTTTTGGAAAACAATTTCAGCTCCATTTTCCCTCCCCCTTTCCTGGAAAAACTTCCATCGGTATTCATTATACCATAACTGCACAAAAAAGAAACGGCACAGATGCGCCGTTCCCTGCATATGGAAAAAAATTTTATAAATGAAAGTATTCCTTGATGCGTTCCGCTGCAGCCTCAGCAGAAAGATCGGTATTATTGATCCGAAGGTAATGGAGTTTATTGATTTCCCCAGGCAGGGAATTGAGACGATATTTTTCTTCAATACGCCGGAACATGCCCTCTGACCATTCAATATTCCGCTTGCTGGGCTTGTTATTCAGGCGGTTTTCCGTTTTATTGCGATCGATGCGGATATCGTAATCTGCTTCCAGCTCCACATAGTAAACTTCAGCCCCATGGGAAAGGAACAATTGCTCTATGCCGGCAATGTAATCCCAGTCTGCCTGCTGATCCAGCGCCCACATAAAGGTAAAGACCATCCCCGGCTCATCCGTTTTGACAAACGCCTCAAAAATTTCCCTGCGGAATAATTCCGTCAGCCTGGATCGCTCCGCCGGATGATTTTTGAACAAGCCGCATACCGGCTCAATGGTCATATGATTATGGAACAATTCCAGATCGGTGATTTTGCACAATTGCTGGCCAACCGTCATCTTGCCCACGGCATGGGGGCCGAATATGATTACCAGTTTCATTCTGCCGCCTCCTCCAACGCAAAACGGGGCACCCTTCCGCCATCCACATCCACCATTTCCTGCCACATTCCCGCTGGACGCACCCAGGTTTCCATGCTGCCGTAGAGCGCGCGATAGATCACCATAGGCTCCAGCGTTTCAGAATGCAGGGACAGGCCTACCATCTGATAGCGATTGCCCTTATAATGGCGGTAAATCCCCTGAGGAATGCGGATACGATAGCTCTCCAGCAGGATGAAAGGATAAATATCCATCCAGAAATCCAAGTGATGCAGCTGAGCGGACAGGGAAGAATCCGATTCAATTTTTTCCGGCAGGATCCACATGGCATCCTGCACCTCACCGGGCTGATAATGCATTTTTTCCAGCGGCACATCCTGATAAATCAGGAATACATCCCGCATAAAACGCCTTTCCGGCCTGAGATAATGGCTGATCAGCCGGGCGGTATCCATATCAGGCGCAAAGCCCATTTCTTCTTCCACTTCCCGGGCACAGGCCGTCGCCCCATCCTCCCCCTTCAGGGCGGCGCCGCCGGTAATGCACCAAAGATCAGGATATACCTTTTTTTCTTTGGCCCGGCGCTGCAAAAGCGTTTCCCCTTTGGAATTGAGGATAACGGCGTCCACGGTCAGATGAAGAAATCCTTCGGGAATATACTCTCCCCTGGCGATGGTTTTGCTGGTTCGTTTTCCGGATATATCATATAAATCCCAAATTTCCATGGTACTCCTTTCAAGCACCGGGGCACAGGCGGATTTTTCCGCCCACCACGGTCATCAATGGCTTCTGATGCTGGATTTCCATAGGATCTATGGCAGAAAGATCCCGGGGGAAAATGGTGAAATCAGCAAACAGGCCCTTTTTCACCCGTCCCCGTTCTGATTCCAGGCCCACCGTTCTTGCCGCCATCACCGTATGGCAATAGACCGCTTCATCCACTGTCAGGCACTGCTCCGGCAGCCATCCCCCCTCAGGGAAACCATCAAAATCCTTGCGGGTCACAGCGCAATAGATATTTTTTGCCGGGGCAAAGGGCTCCACCGGGCAATCACTGCCGGAAGAAATGCATACCCCGCTGTCCAGAAGGGTCTTCCAGTTATAACTGGTCTTTTCCAGCTGAGCCCCTACCCGATCCCGGCAAATATGCAGATCATATTCCGTAAAGACGGGCTGGGCATAGACATCCACCTTCATATCGATAATGCGCCGTAGTGTTTCCTGCCCTGTAATCTGGCAGTGGACAATGCCATCCCGAAAATGGCTGGTTTCAGGCATCAGGCGGCGCGCATACTCAATGGCATTAAGTACGCAATCCACAGCGCCGTCGCCAATGGCATGCACGATGAAGGGCAGCCCGGCCTGATGGGAATGAAGGGCAAAGGTATTCAGTTCCTCCTGGGTAAAGACAGGCACGCCGATCACGCCGGGAGCATCGGCATAAGGGGCATTGAGCCAGGCAGTGCGAGCGCCCAGGCTGCCATCGGCAAATGCCTTCCGGGGCCCCAGCCTGTACATGGCGCTGCCCTGACCGTAATGATAGCCGGCCTTCAGGAATTCCTTGAGTTCCTCATCATCCCCGCCCAGATTGCACTGCTGCACCACCCGGAGGGGCATTTTCCCTTCCGCTTCCAATTCCCGATAAGCGGCAATCACCGTATGCATGGAAAATCCCGCCGTGCCCAGGTCATCGGAATAAATGCCGGTCAGGCCGGAATCAGCGCATTCATTCAATACAGAAAGCAGCAATTGCTTGCATACCTGCACCCCTTCATCCACCCGGTCCCGGTTGATCAGGCTGAGGGCGCTTTCAGAAAAGAAGCCCTGATCAAAATCCATTTCGCCCCCATCGGGCACCTTGGTATCCCGGGTAACACCCACCAGTTCAATGGTTCTGGTATTGGCCACCACCAGATGGCCGCATACCCGCACCATCTTCACCGGATGATCGGGAGCAATCTGATCCAGTTCTGCCCGGGTAATGAGCCGGGGATCATCCCACAGATCCTGATTGAAGCCCCGGGCCTGAATAAGCATCCCCTTGGGGGTAACAGCAGCCTTTCTTTCAATTGCCGCCAATACATCCGCCCGCTTTTTGATGCCATCCAGCATCACCCCCCGGCGGGAAGCCCCCAGATTGAGGGCATGCATATGGCTGTCCACCATGCCGGGATAGAGGGCGGCGCCTCCAAGATCCACACATTGGGTGGCATCATTTTTCAGGGCCAGCATTTCCTCATTGCTGCCCACGGCAAAAACAAGCCCGTCTTTTACAGCCACTGCCTGGGCACGAGGATGCATTTCATCCATTGTAATCACAATACCGTTATAAAAAATTGTATCCATATCATTCGCCGTCCTTTTTTCAAGGGAATGCTTTTTATTTCTTCTTTATTGTATCAGCAAAAAGAACAGAATGCAAGCAGCTTGCACCCTTGCAGGAAGAAGGAAGCAATGCTATAATGACCCGGAAGGAGGGATGAGGCAATGGATGATATGCTGGCCCGCCGTTTTGCGGAACTGGCCAACCGATCCTGGAATCAGGGCAGCTATGCTTTCACCAATTTTCTGGATCTCAATGCCCTTTCCTGCTTCCACCGGGCGCTGCCATCCCTGGCCCCTGCGCCCTATACCCTCTTTGGAGGCGCTGAAGGATGCGAACGGCAGATGCTGCGCTTTGGCAGCGAGGAATTATGCGGTTATGACGCCCCTTTTCCCATCGCCTGCATCCATATCAGGCCTGCCAACGCCAGATTTTCCGATGATCTGACTCACCGTGATTTCCTGGGGGCCGTGATGGCCCTGGGCATTGAGCGGGAGCTGATCGGCGATATCATCGTCCGGGAGAAGGAAGCCTATCTTTTCTGTGTAGAAAGGATCGCACCCTACCTGATTGATCATCTGATCCAGGCCAAGCGCACCACCCTGTCCTGTGAGATTACCCGGCAGCTGCCGGACGGCCCTCTGTATACCGTAAAACGGCAGCTGGTGCAGGTCACCTCCCCCCGCATTGACGCCCTGATTGCCCATGTATACAAATTATCCCGGGGCGACGCCCAGGATCTGTTTCCTGCAGGGAAAATTTTCGTCAACGGCCGTTTGTGCGAAAGCCCCGGCTATACCCCCAAGGAAGGGGAAATGATATCCGTCCGGGGATTCGGCAGGATGCGCTATATGGGCGTGGAAAGCCTGTCCAAAAAAGGGAAAAGCAATACCGCCGTGGATTTATACATCTGATACAGGAGAAATTATGCAATATACCATTATCGATTGCCACACCCATGTATATCCCGATAAAATCGCCCTCCGGGCGGTGGAAAGTATCGGTCAATTTTATGATATTCCCATGACTTTGGATGGCACGGTGGATACTTTGCTTCGGGTAAGCGAAGAATCCGGGGTGGAAAAATGCCTGGTATGCAGCGCAGCAGTGGATGGGCTGCACGTATCCCACATCAATGATTTCCTGATCCGTACCGTGCAGGAGCATTCCCACAGGCTGATGGGATTTGGTACATTGCATCCCGATATGCAGGATGTGGAAAAGGAATTGCAGCGCATTCTGGATGCCGGGCTACTGGGGGTGAAGCTTCATCCCGATATGCAGCGCTTCAGCCTGGGGGATGAAAAAGCAAAAAAGCTGTATGCCGCCTGCGAAGGAAAATGCCCTATGCTGCTGCATACCGGTGATAAACGATATCATTATTCCAATCCCACGCTGATCCCCCCTATTCTGCGGCAGTTTCCCAATCTGAAGCTGATCTGCGCCCACTTAGGGGGCTACAGCGAATGGGATGAGGCTGCCAGATGCCTGGCTGAGGAAGAAAATGTGTATATGGATTGCTCCTCTTCCTTCTTCGGCATGACAAGGGAGCGGGCAAAGGAATTGATCGATCTTTACGGCGAAGATCGGGTGCTCTTCGGCAGTGATTATCCCATGTGGCACGCAGGGAAAGAAAAAGAAATCCTGCTGTCCCTGGGATTATCTGATCGGGCACTGAAAAAAATTTTCAGTGAGAATTTATTGAAGCTTCTGAACCTGTAACAAAAAACAGCGCTTGCCATGCGGCAGCGCTGTTTTCAATTCTGTTGCTTTATTCTTCCAAAGAAAACACCATACCATATCGTGCTTTTATATCACAGAATAGCTCTTCATGCTGTTTGCAGAATAATTCCGGCATCGCATCCAATGAAAAATATTTCAGTTCCAGCGTTTCATGCTGATCGCAGAAAAGTTTACCGCCGGATACCGAAAACTCATAGGCTATACAGATGCTCTGGGCCTGATCGCCATTGGGATATACCATATCTACATCCGTATAGACGCCAATCAGCCGCTTGATTTGAACATCTAATCCCGTTTCTTCTTTTATTTCCCTGATTGCTGCCATTTCGGGTGTTTCTCCCAATTCGATAGCGCCGCCTGGAAATCCCCACTTGCCGCTATCCCCCCTTCTTTGAAGCAGCACTTCTCCCTTTTCATTGAAGATGCAGCCGCCTGCAAACACGAGGATAATCTTTTCATGCCCTACCTTGCCACGGATCCATTGGATATAATTCTTCTTTTCTTCCATACCTTATCTTTCTGACACGTTCAGCCACTTCTCACATGTTTCACTGGGAAAACAGCAGATAAAATTGCAATCAGTAAAAATCCAGTAACAGTTTTCTTTGGGAGAGCGCGAGAGGGTGTTTCTTTTTCAAAAGAAACACCCTCTCGCATAAATCTTATTCAATTATGCACGCAGCACAGCATTGAACTGCTCCCTGGCGATTTTCAGGGCCTTATCGGTTACCCGGTTGATCTCCTCTTCGGTGAGGGTATGATCGGCGGCACGGATGGTGAGGGAGAAAGCAACGGATTTATTGCCCTCGCCGATCTGGGCGCCGCGGAATACGTCAAACATCCGGATATCTTCCAGCAATGCGCCGCAGCCATTCTTCATGGCATTCATCAGCGGGCCCACCTGCTGGGCATCCGCCATCACCAGCGCCAGGTCACGATTGACGGCAGGGAAGCGGGCGATGGATTTCACTTCGCTCATCTTCTGGGTGGCGGCAAAATACAGGGGCAGATCAATATGGGCCACATAGGCACGGCCGGGGATATCGAAGCGCTGGGCAGCGTCGGGATGCACTTCGCCCAATACAGCCAGCACTTCCCCATTCACCTTGATGGCAGCCCGGCGCCCGGGATGCAGATAAGGCTCATCGCAGGAGGCGATTTCATAGGCCATGCCCGCCTGCTGGCACAGGGCCTCTACCACGCCGCGGATGGCATAGAAATCCGCATTGCCATACATACCGATGGCCAGGGCAGGATTTTCGGTGGGCAGATTTTCAGCGGTACGGTTCTGGGCGTCAAAGATGGTGCCCAGTTCATAAATCCGGCCGTTTTCATTGCCGTTCTTCACATTGGTGGACAGGGTTTTCAGCAGCCCGGGCAGCAGGGAAGTGCGCATACAGGCGGTATCCTCGCCCAGGGGATTGAGCACCATCAGGGGCTGATTCCGAAGATCGGCTTCCGGCAGCCCCAGATTGGAAATAGCCTTGGCGGAAATGAAGGAGAAGGTCATGGTTTCATAGAAGCCCATGCCGGTCAGGATTTTCCGCAGTTCATTCTGGCGGCGGCTCTTATCATTCAAACCGCCCATGGGGCTGGCACCCCTGAGCCGGGTCACAGGAATGCGGTCATAGCCCGCATAGCGCAGCACTTCTTCGCAGATATCCGCTTCCTGATCCACATCCTGACGGAAGGCAGGGGCAGTAACGGTCAGTTCATCCCCGTTGCGGGTGACAGTAAACTGCAGCTTTTCCAGGATCTTCACCATATCCTCGGGATCGATATCCACACCGGCACGGCGGGCCATCCGCTGGCAGGAGCAATGCAGGGTGGCAGGCACAACAGGATTGGGATAATTGTCATATACGCCGGAAACCACATCGCCGGCATCCAGGATATTGACCATCTGGCAGGCCCGGTTCAGGGCGTCCATCACGGTGGCAGGGGATACGCCCCGCTCAAACCGGCCGGAGGATTCGGTGCGGATGCCCAAGGCACGGGCGGTCAGGCGGGTAGAGGTGCGGTCGAAAGCGGCGCATTCGAACAGCACTTCCCTGGTTTCTTCGGTGATTTCGCTTTCTTCACCGCCCATGATGCCGGCAAGACCGGTGGGGCCTTCCGCATCGCAGATCATCAGCTCGCTGCCGGTGAGGGGATGGGTTTTGCCATCCAGGGTGGTAAGGGATTCACCCGCATTGGCCTTGCGCACGATGATGTGGCGGCCGCGCACTTTGGAAAGATCAAAGGCATGCATGGGATGGCCGGTTTCCAGCATGATGAAATTGGTAATATCAACGATGTTATTGATAGAACGCATCCCGGCGGCATGCAGATACTGGCGCAGCCAGGCAGGAGAAGGAGCAATACGCACATTCTTTACTACCTTGGCGGCATAGCGGGAGCACAATTCCGTTTCCAGCACGTCGATCTTGGCATAATCGCCAATATCGCCGCCCACTTCCTGCACCTTGATTTCAGGCAGCTTCAATTCAGTGCCCATGGCAGTGGCGGTTTCACGGGCCACACCCCATACGCACAGGCAGTCGGGCCGGTTAGCCAGGATCTCGAAATCGATCACCGTATCATCCAGGCCAAAGATGGCCTTCACATCGGTGCCCAGGGGGTATTCTTCATTCAAGATCAAAAGGCCCGCATCGCCTACGGAAGGATACAATTCCACAGGCACGCCGATTTCGGGGCCGGAGCAGAGCATGCCCTGGCTTTCCACGCCGCGGAGCTTGCCCTTCTTGATCACATGACCGCCGGGCAGCTTGGCGCCAATCTTGGCCACGGGTACCAGCAGCCCTTCCTTTACGTTGGGGGCGCCGCAGACGATCTGCAGGGGTTCTTCTTCCCCTACATCCACAGTGCATACATGCAGATGATCGCTGTTTTCGTGATCCCGGCAGGTGAGCACCTTGCCCACTACCACATTTTCAAGCTCGGCACCCAGGGGCTCCACGCCCTCCACGCCGGTGCCGGTCATAATCATTCTGCTTTCATATTCTTCGGCCGTCATGGGAATATCCGCATATTCCTTCAGCCACTTCATGGATACTTTCATGATTTTAGCCTCCTTAGGCAGGGGGAAACCCACTTTTGCGTCAAAAGTGGGTTTCCCCCTGTACCCCCTTCCCGAAAACCGATCCGGGATCATACAGGAATCCACTTTTTTAACGCCGTTCCCCGCGTCTCTTTTTATCTAAACAAAATTATTTTGATTTTCTGTTTCTATCCATTTATTTCCCCAAGTATCACGGGCATATAGCTGATTATATGATAACCAACCAATATCCCGTACAGCCTTTCTTGGAGGGGGTACAGGGGGAACCGTTCTTTGGGCACCAAAGAATGGTTCCCCCTGCTATAGTCTTTTACCGAAACTGCTTCAGGAAGCGGAGATCACCTTCGTACAGCAGACGCAGATCCTTGATACCGTAGCGGAGCATGGTAATGCGCTCCAGGCCGATACCGAAGGCAAAGCCGGAATAGACGGAAGAATCAATACCGCACATTTCCAGCACCTTGGGATTGACCATACCGCAGCCCAGTACTTCGATCCAGCCGGTGCCCTTGCACACCCGGCAGCCCTTGCCATGGCAGTTGAAGCAGGTCAGATCCACTTCAGCGGAAGGCTCGGTGAAGGGGAAGAAAGAGGGGCGGAAGCGCACATCAATATCATCGCCGTACAGCCGCTTGGCGAAAGCATCCAAGGTCCCCTTCAGATCGCCCATGGTCACATCCTTATCGATGACCAGGCCTTCGATCTGATGGAAAACGGGGCTGTGGGTGGCATCCATTTCGTCGGCCCGGAATACACGGCCGGGGCATACGATACGGATGGGCGGCTTCTTAGAAAGCATGGTGCGGGCCTGCACCGGGCTGGTGTGGGTGCGCAGTACGATATTATCATCAATATAGAAGGTATCCTGCGCGTCACGGGCAGGATGATTTTTGGGCAGATTCAGCAATTCGAAATTGAAATGATCCAATTCCACTTCCGGGCCCTCGGCCACAGAAAAGCCCAGGCTGGTGAAACAATCCAGCACCTCGCCCAGCACCAGCTGCATGGGATGCACAGCGCCTATCTTGGGCAGATCCCGGGGCTCGGTTACGTCAATCGCCTCTTTCAGGAGGCGGGCTTCCTTTTCCTTCAGCGCCAGTTCCTGCTGCTTTTCTTCCAGCAGGGCGGTCAGTTCCTGCCGGGTTTCATTGATCCACTGGCCGGCCTTGGGCCTGTCCTCCGGGCTCAATTGGCCCATGCCCCGGAGCAATGCGGTCAGGCTGCCCTTTTTGCCCAGCACCTTCACCTTCAGCGCATCCAGCGCCTGCAGGGAAGATACATTCAGCAATTCCTGTTTTACTTCTTCACCAATCTGTTGCAGATTTTCCCGGATATCCATGTTTCTTCTTTCCCTCCTAATGAAAAACGCCCCTGGCTTGATTTTGCCATGGGGCGTGATAGGCGCACGCGGTACCACCCAATTTCAGCAATGGATATACCATTGCCCTTCTTTGGCCCATAACGCGGGCATGCGGCGGCGCCTACTGAAATTTTCAGCACTGCAGCTCCGGAGCGAATTTCCTCCCCGCGCATCAGAGGGCTTTCAGCCGGGGCCCCCCTCTCTTTGGAAACGCGGTGCATGGAGGCCTTGTTCTCCATCACAGCCGATGGGGGGATTATAGCACGGAAACGAAAAATGGTCAAGCCCCGGAAAGGGGGATCCTTACTTTCGATTGAGCAGCGCCTTGGGCATGATGATATTGTTTGTGGAGGTAACGGAACGGCCCTTGGTCACATTCATTACCAGGGCGATAGCGGCCACGTTGGTAATATAGTTGGAGCCGCCATAGCTGAGGAACGGCAGGGGAATACCGGTGATGGGCATCATCCCCATACCCATGGCAATATTCTGGAACACATGGAAAAACAGCATGCTCATAACGCCGATGATGACCATCTGACCGAATTTATCCTGGGTGAACCGGGCCAGATACAGCATTCTGATGATCATAAACAGATACACCATCAATACCGCAACGCAGCCCACAAAGCCAAAGGATTCCCCTACCACGGAAAAGATGGAGTCGGTAGAGCTTTCCGGAACGAATTCCAGTGTCGTCCAGGAGCCTTCCACAAAGGTACCGATGCCCGTCATCTGCCCGGAGCCAATGGCGGTACGGGAACGCAGAATCTGATAGCCGCCGGACTGATTATACTTTTCGGGATCCAGGAAGGCCAGCAGACGCTCGATACGATAATCCAGATCCTCCGCCATCAGGCCGTATGCCACGATGGCGCCAATCGCAATGGCGCCCACCGCCACAATGCCCAGGATAATCCTTTTATCCACCCCGGCAAAATAAATCATCGCCAGAAACATGAACACAATAACGATAACTGTTCCCGTTTCACCCTGAAGCAGAATGATAAGGGAGGGAACGCCCACATGCAGCATGACCTTCATGAACTCGCTGAATTTTCCCATAGGCTTTTCCTGCTTGGAAAGCAGTTTGGCCAGCATCAGCAAAATAGACAGCTTTGCAAATTCACTGGGCTGCATGGAACGGCCAAAGCCCGTCTGCAGCCAGCCTCTCAAGTCGTTGGATACTTCGCCGGCAACCAACGTAATCACCAGCAATCCCAATACGGCATAATAAGCCAGGCGCACACGGGCGCGATAAATTTCCGTGGGAATGGCAATGATTACGAAAATGATAATGGGCGATACCATAATGAAAATGGACTGCCACATGCCAGAACGGGAATTGAGAATTTTATTGAGCAGCGGGGCATTGCCGCTTACCGTCACATCATAGGTGGCCATGGTAATACACAGCAGCCCGAACAGCGACAGGGCATACATGGCCACCATCAGCGGCCATTCAAAATGCGCCTGGGAACGGCGTTTGGTTTCCGACATCATGCCTGGGCTTCACCTCCGCGATGAAAGAATTTCCAGATAGCGCTGGGATAGTATTCATGAATGGGGGTATCAATCCCCATCAAGCGATCTGCCAAATGGCCGATCGCCTCCGTCACTTTGGCATCACCGCACTGCAGGGCTGTCTTTTGCTGCAGCAGTGCCCGGTAGATTTCCCCGCTTTCAGGGATCGCCCCCATCAGGGGCATATCCAGATAGGCAGCAATCCGGGCCGGGGCCATCATTTCTCCCCGGCGGATCAGCTTCTTATTGACACGATTGATAATCAGGCCCGCATTCATTTCTCCCCGCTGGGCGAGCAGGGCATTCAGCTTTTCCGCATCCCGCAGGGATACATCATCCGGCGTGGCCACGATGATGGAATCAGCCTGGGCATTGAGCAGATTTTTCAATCCCCTTCCAATCCCGGCAGGGGCATCCAGAATCACCACATCCATCCGTGAAGCCAGGGTATCGATGATTTTTTTCATCTTTTTTGCCTTCACATCGGATGGCCGCAGCATCTGCGGCGCAGCAAGCAGCGAAAGATTTGGAAGAACGGGATGGGATACCAGCGCCTGATCCAGGGGGCATTTATCCTCCGTCAGATCCCCCAGATCAAATACCACCCGATCCTGCATGCCCAGCATCAGATCAGCGCAGCGAAGACCGATATCCCCGTCCAGCAGGGCCACCTTTTTGCCCCTGCGGGCATAGCACTCCGCCAGTGCGGCCGATATCGTGCTTTTGCCCACGCCGCCTTTACCAGACATGATTGCAAATATCCGGCCCATCTTTTCCGCCTCTTTCATCTGCAGTTTCGCTTCATCAGGGCGCCAGGGAATTGCCGCCCGGCAGCGCCACAACCTCGGCCTCCTTGGCCTTTTCATCCAGATAAAAACCAATGAAATCCCTGACCGCGCGCACCGCCTGGGCGCCGGCATACCCGTTGGGAATGTGGCACACAACCGCAATTTCTGGATCATCCTTGGGGGTGAGCGCAACGAACCATGCATTGTTTTCCAAATCCAGACGCACGCCGCCGATGGTCACCTGGGATGTACCGGTCTTACCTGCCATTACTTCCTCCGGCTCATATTTCCAGCCGTCGAAATACTTCTTGGCGGTACCGCCATCGTCAACCACGCCTTCCATCCCCTTGAGAATGTAGGGCATGAATTCCCGGGCAGTTTTCAGGGTATTGAATTCAGTTGCTTTCCGCTGGGAGAGAATTTCGCCTTCCGGCGATACGATGGAATCGATAATGGAAGGATTCCACACAACAGCCTCGTCATTGAGGGCGCCCACATAGCGCACAACCGCAATGGGGGTAAGCAAGGTGATGGACTGGCCGATGCCCATCTGGATTTCCTGGGATCCGCCCCACTTGATATCGTTGAGGTAAGTCCACAGGTCGGTCATTAGGGCGGCCTGCATAACCATGGTGCGGGTCATATTCAGTTCCTGCATGAAAATGGGGCGGGCATTGGCCACCCAGTCATCAGAGCTGGAATTGATGGCCATATCCATCAGCAGTTTTATGCATTTATCCAACCGGGCGTCATCATAGGTGATGCCGTAGCTGGCAGCATAATTGCGGATATGGGTCTTGATAGAGTTGGCTACGATGATGGGGGTATCGGTCACCTGTTCTTTCAAGGCCACCGTCTGATCATACAGATTGGTCTGATTCCCTACGATGGAACGCAGCTCACCGGGAATATCAATGCCGGTCTTGCTGGTCAGGCCCATCTGAGCAGCGTATTTATACAGCCGTTCCGTACCGCCGCTGCCATACAATCTGCTGCCCAGTTCATAGAAGAAATAGTTGCAGGAGTTGGTCAGCCCTGCGGAAATATTCTGTTTGGCATGATCCTTGGGGGAATTGGTCCAGCATTTGGGGGCGTCCAGACGGTTATTGGTATATTTCATGAACCGGCCGGCATCGCTGATTTCTTCGGTGGGGGTCAGCACCCCGTTGGTCAGGGCGGCAAGGCCGGTCACCATTTTGAAAATGGAGCCTGGTTCAGCGCGGGTCTGCACGGCATAATTCATGGTGAGCAGCCGCTCATCCATAATGATTTCCCGGGCCGCATCGCCGCCCTCGATCATGGCGTTCAAATCATAATTGGGATACTGGGCCATGGCCAGCATGGAACCGTTTCTCACATCCATCACCAGCAGCACGCCGGTATCCGCCAGATTCAGCGGATATTTATCCCAGTTGCGGAAGGTGATCTTATCCTTCTGGGTTTCCAGCCATTTGGAATCCTGCATCCGCTTTTCCTGTTCTTTCCGTGCCTCCTCCACATTGGAAGCCAGGAATTGCTCCGCCACTGCCTGATATTCGGCATTGATGGTCAGCTTGACGGTATTGCCATCCTGGGGGGCGGTATAGGAAAGCTCACGGGTAATCCGGCCCAGAGGGTCAGTTTCAACAATTCTTTCGCCCTGCCGTTCGGTGATATTGGCGGTGAGCCAGTTTTCCATGCTGGATTCAACGCCCATCTGGCCGATATGATCATTCATGGAATAGCCGGCCGGCTTCAAATCGCTGTAATAATAATTGGCATCCTGGATTTTACCGGTATAGCCGATAATGGAGGCGGCCAGGGTGGATTTGGGATATACTCGCTTTTCCCCCATGGTTACGCCCACCCAGGGCATGGACATGCTGCGCCCTTCGATTTCGCTGACCGTTTCATAGGTAACATTTTCTGCGATGGCAATGGGCAGGGAGTTAAAGGCATTATCCTGCATGGTGGTATTGATGGCCAGCACCTTCATAACCACCGATTCATCCACATAAATGCTTTCCACCACAGCATTGGTATTGGGATTATTTACATCCGGCACCACGGACGCCCCGTTCCGATCCAGCTGCAGCACATATTTGCCGTCCCCCAGATCGGTAAAGCCGTAGCGCTGACGCAGGGTAGCAAAGGCCTTGTCTGCAGTAATATTCTTGGTCAGATAGTTATTGCTGTAAAAATAACTGAGCCGGGTGGCATAAGCCGATTCTGAAATACCGGAGCCCAGATTGAATTCCCAGGCATTGGTTTCTTCATTCCGGCGAAGGGGTGCAGTAAGACTGATTTCGCCCCCATGCTTCTCAATAATCTCAATGGCTTCCAGCAGCATTTTAGTAGGATAATCCCAGTCGGTGCTCTCACGGTAAAAGGTGATATTATAGGCCTTTTCGCTCATGGCCAGCACCACGGAATTGACGTCCGTAATCATGCCGCGGCTGCCCTTGATGGCAATCCGTTTGATACTGGAGGAACCGGTTTCGATGGCATATTCGGCGCCGTTGACAATTTGCAGATCAAACAGGCCGTAAATCAGCACGCCAAAGAGCAGCATCACAGCAACGGAAAAGAGAATAAAGCGCCGATTGAGCTGCTGTTCCGGTTTTTTGTTTGCTTTTTTACGCTCCATGCCATCTTTCACATCAGTTCACCTCCCCGCTGCCGCTTATTCCTTCTGCGATACATTCCCATGAAATACCGCAGGGGGATCATCAGCAAAATTGAAATACCAACCGTATAGGCGACCGCAACCACCAGCCGCCAGATATGAAGAAAACTGAATTCCACGCCGATGAGGTACATATACACCAATAGAACGATATTCATCAGCAAATCCATCAATCCGGCGCACATGGGAATTCTCAGATGGGCCGGCAGATCACCCTGCTGGAAGAAATCCAAGATCTTTCCAAAGAGGGGAAACAATTGCTTCCTTCCCTCCCTGCGGCGGTGCCTTTCCTCATAATTCATGCGGCGCTTTTCCCGCTGCCGGTCGTTCATATCGGCAAAGGCCTGGGCGCAGAGCATGGAAATAACGGGATAAGCAATGGCATACAGGGCCGGCACATTGGAAAGCATGCTTTCCATGATCATGCCGATGATGCAGGAGGCGCAGAAGATGAATTTCTTGCCGTAAGAAACGGTAATGATGGCCAGAACAGCAAAAATCACACTGCCCGTCACATCGGCTATCTTCAGATGCTCCATCACGCAGGCCTGAATCAGGTAAGCCAGCACGGTGATCAGAAATGCCTTCAGGGCTTTTCTTAATTCCTTCACTCTTCTTCCTCCACAGTCATGCCGCCGGGATCCTGGGTGGGGGCCACGGTGGGCGTGGGCGACGGGGTGGGCCGGGGAGAGGGCGACGGGGTAACATCCTGGGGCAGATTGGGGATATACTCCAGATTAGGAGGCAGCTGGGTGGCATTGGGATCGGGGGTTGCCTCAATCCCTGGGGTGGGACTGGGGGCCAGGGTGGGGGCAGGGGTCTCGCCGGGCAGGGCCGCACCGGGGGTGGCCGTTGCGCCAAACAGGAAATCGCTGACGCCGCCCATGGAGAAGGTAGGCACCGGACGGATGGTGGGAATAGCCTGCAGCTCCAATTGCAGATTATCTTCCCGCACCTGGGCGCTTTCTGCATAAGCTGGCTTATAGCGGTATACCGTCACATATTCCAGATGCCGGAAATCCACAACAGGCTCCAGCACCACGAAGGATTTGTTTTCGTCCATGCCACGGGTGCTTTCACGGATGTAGCCGATAGGAATTCCCTTGGGGAATTCCAGGCCCACGCCGGAGGTAACCACCATGTCGCCCGGCCGGGGCAGGGAATTATTGGGCAGATAATACATCCGGCACATGGCTTCGCCGTTGATTCCGAACGTGCCCTTTACACTGCCCTGATCCCGGCTGGACTGCACAAGCGCCGCCACGGTGCTGTCGCTGTTGATGATGCAGCGCACCTGGCATTTATTATCTTCCACTTCGTAGGTTACGCCAACCAGACCGCCGGCAGAAACCACGGCCATATATTCCTCTACTCCATCGTTGGCGCCTACATTCAGCGTCAGGGTGGAAAAATAATTGCCGCCGTCATTACCGATTACGGTTGCCGCAATAGGATTGAATTGCTCATGATTCTTATGCTCGCCCAGCAGATCCTGCAATTGCTCATTTTCAAATTCCAGTTCCTTCATCCGGGCCACGTCGGTTTCCAGTTCATCAATCCGCATCAGGGCCTGCTCATACTCATATTCGATATTGCCCCGGATCTTCAGCGTCCGCAGATAGCCCACCACACTGTCGGTCACATCGGAAAAGATATTCTGAACGGGGGTCACAATGCTGGCCACCCATTTCCGGGGCAATGCCAGCAGGGGATGATCCACAAAATTGGCCAGCACCATCAGCGCCAGCGTCAAAAACAGGAAAATGCATACGGCAGCAATGATAATCGTACGCAGGAAGCTGCGCTGATCATCATCCTTCTTTTTCCGTTTCCTGCCCCGGTCATTCCGGGGGGGCATGGGCCTGCGGGGAGGCGTATGGGGCTGCCGGGGCACAGATTCATCCGTATCCTCGGCCTCATCCCCGACATTTTCTTCATACTGCCGGGCATACTGGGGCTGGGTGCTTTCCACACGCTTTGCCTCCCGGGACCATGCCTGGTCCGCCTCGTCATAGGCCTCGGGCCGGGATTTTTCTTCATCTCCGTCGTCATAATAGGCAGATTCATCCCTTTTTCCCTGCCGGACGGGGAATTGCTCTGCAGGCGCGGACTGCATTTCTTCCCGTTCCTCATTCATATGAGCCGGATCATTTTCTTCCGCAGAAAATACATCCCCCTGCTCCATCCAATAGGAACGGCGTTCATTGGCCGCTTCTTCCCGCTGGGCGGCCCAATGGGGAATTCTCTCCTCCGGCTGGGCAAATTCCTGATCCAGACGGAATTTTAAATTTTCGCTTTCGGAAAACTGCCGATCACGATTTCTTGCCATTTTTTTACTCCTCGCCATCCTCACGCAGGAAGCTGGATCTGCCAATTCTGTGCAGATCTTCCATGTTATCCGCTAGATGCCCTACGCCGGTAGCGGCGCAGTTCATCGGTTCCCTTGCCAGCAGCACCGGCATATCCAATTCGGATGCAATATACTGATCCAGGCCAAACAGCTGGGCGCCGCCGCCGGTCAGATGGATGCCGGAGCGCATCACATCCCCGGCAAGCTCGGGGGGCGTCCGCTCCAGCACATGCTGAATGGCGCCCAGAATGGCCTGGCAGGGGGCACGCAGCGCCTCATACACACGGGTGGAGGTGATTTCTGCTGTCTGGGGCAGATTGGTGATCATATCCCGGCCCCGCACCAGCACCCGCCGCTCTTCTTTGAGGGGCAGGGCAGCACCCAGGGTCATTTTCACATCTTCCGCCGTACGGTCGCCAATGAGCATATTGAACTCACGCTTGACATAAGACACAATGGCTTCATCCATCTTCACGCCGCCGATACGGATGGAGCGGGAAACCACCACGCCGCCCAGGCTGATCACAGCCGCTTCCGTGGTGCCGCCGCCGATATCCACAACCATGGAGCCGATGGGATCAAATACCGGAAGGCCCGATCCCATGGCGGCCGCAAAGGGCTTTTCCACCATATGCAGCTGCCCATCCCGGATACCGGCATAGATGGCCGCCTTGCGGATGGCACGGCGCTCAATGGGCGAAATGCGGCAGGGAACAGTGATCACCGCCCGGGGCTTGACCAGGCGGGAGGCGCCAATGGCCTTGCGCACAAAATACTGCAGCATATACTGAGTCATATCAAAATCCCGGATCATGCCGTCAGCCATGGGCCGGATGGCCGTCACATCCCCGGATGTGCGGCCAAGCAGGCTGCGGGCCTCTTCCCCGATGGCGCGGATGGCATGCCGCCCGCCCCGGTCCACCACCAGGATGGAGGGCTCATCAATCAGAATGCCTTTTCCTTTAACATATACCTGCGTATTGGAAGTACCAATATCAATCCCGATATCCGGTGCTACGATAGCCATGTATCTTCATCCATTCTATTACAAATTCTCAATGCCAGCCTTCAGCAGCATATCCCTGGTAAGGGCCATGGGCAGCCCAATCACATTGGAATAGCTGCCGTCGATTCTTTCCACAAACATGCCGCCCCGGCCCTGCAGGGCATAGGCGCCGGCCTTGTCCATGGGTTCACCGGTCTTTACATAATGAGCGATGGTCTTTTCATCCAGCTTCACAAACAGCACCCGGGATGCATCGCAGCGCACATCCAGATATTCATCCTTCATCACGCACACGCCGGTATATACCGTATGCCAGGCGCCCGACAGCATGGAAAGCATTTCGCAGGCCTCTTTTTCATCCCTGGGCTTGCCCAGCACCCGGTCGTTCAGATATACGATGGTATCCGCCCCCAGCACAATGCGGCCCGCGTAATTCCTGGCAACCGCCTGTGCTTTTCTGCGTGCATTCTCCATCACCAGGGCTTCCGGCGTTCCTTCCTTCATTTCCTCCGCATCGGCGGTGATGATTTCAAAAGGGATGCCCATATATCCGATCAGCTCCCGCCTTCTGGGAGAGGCGGACGCCAAAATCAACGATTGATCCATGCTCATTTCTTCCTTTCGTGGCGCATTTTTGCGCACGCAAAAAATGCGCCTTTTATTATAGCATACTTTGGGGGCGCAAGTACAGTATTTTCGCAATAATTTGAAATAATTTTGTAAAATTAACAATTTCGTATTCTTTTAAAACAGACCGGGTTATGGTTGCCCGTACAGGGCTTTCCCAATGCCTCTCCAGCCGCCCATTTTGCGCTTCCAAAGGGATCTGAATATAGCATTTCTTCCGTCATCCGATCCCGAAATCAATGATCCTTCCGCAAAAAAACGGAGCAGGCCCGTCATGCCTGCCCCGATTTTCTTTTATTCCACCGTCACCGATTTGGCCAGATTGCGTGGTTTATCCACATCCCTGCCCTGGGCCACCGCCATGTGATAGGCCAACAGCTGCAAAGGCAAAATGGCCAGCAGGGGCAGCACCTTCTCATCCGCATCAGGGATTGCCCATATCCGGTCTGCCTCCGGTTCTGCCCGTTCCGTAAATCTTTCCGGACAAATGCAAATGGTTTCCGCACCCCGGGCTTTTGTTTCCCGCAGGTTGGAAAGGGTCTTTTCCAGCAATGCCTCCTGGGTGCAGACGGCAAATACCGGGGTACCCTCGCTGATCAGGGCGATAGCCCCATGCTTCAATTCCCCGGCGGCATATGCCTCGCAGGGCAGATAGGAAATTTCCTTCAGTTTCAGCGCCCCTTCCATGGCCAGGGCATAATCCACGCCTCTGCCGATGAAGAACATCAGCCGTTCATGAATGTGGGCATCACAAAAATGCTGGATGGGAGCGCATGTCTCCAGAATCCTTTCCATTTTTTCCGGCAGACGCCAAAGCTCCGACAGAATCTGATCAATCTCCTCCGGCGCCAGCGTTCCTTTCTTTCCGGCTGCATCCAGGGCCATCAGCAGCAGCGTCTCCACCTGGGTGGTATACGCTTTGGTGCTGGCAACGGCAATTTCCGGCCCGGCGTAGGTCAGCAGCGTCTGCCCTGCCGATCGTGCAAGGGTGCTGCCCACCGTATTGGTGAGGGCCAGCACCGGAATCCCCATTTCTCCCGCTTTCGCTGCGGCGGCCAGGGTATCCGCCGTCTCCCCGCTCTGGCTGATGGCAATCATCATCTCTCCCGGATGGGCAAAAGCAGGGCAATAGCGATATTCGCTGGCAATATGGCTGCTGCTTT
The DNA here is from genome assembly GCA_017395685.1 of Clostridia bacterium. GTDB lineage: Bacteria > Bacillota > Clostridia > Christensenellales > Aristaeellaceae > RUG563. The sequence goes on along the minus strand of JAFQOD010000047.1, from coordinate 90,619 downwards.
CAATGCCCGCCAGCGAGGAAAAATAATGGGCGCCTGCACAGCCCGCATGATAGGCCGTTCCACAGGCAATGAAATGAACCCGTTTGGGAATGCCAGGGATCATCTGCTCAAGCCCATTCTTTCCCATATAAGCAGCCAGCGTGCCTTTCACCGCCCGGGGCTGTTCATGGATTTCTTTGAGCATAAAATGGGCATAGCCCTCTTTTTCCGCGGCTGCGGCATCCCAGGGAATGACGCTGGGATGGATTGCCTTTTCCTCCCCCAGAGCGTCAAACACATGGACTTCGTTGCTTTTCAGCACGGCAATTTCCCCATCCTCCAGCATCAGCACATCCCTTGTATGGGGCAAGATCGCAGGGATATCCGAGGCCAGGAAGTTTTCCCCCTTCCCCAGACCAATCACCAGCGGACTGCCCAGCCGAATGCAATAGATGCAATCCGGTTCCTTTTCACAGATCACCGCCAGGGCATAGCTGCCCCGCATATATTGCATGGCTTTTCGCAGGGCGGACAGCATATCCCCCTGATACAGCGAATGGATCAGATGGGCAGCCGCCTCCGTATCCGTCTGGCTGATAAAGATACAGCCCTGCTGCTCCAGATGCCGCCTCAGCGCCTGATGATTTTCAATGATGCCATTGTGCACCAGGGCAATATGCCCCTTCACGTCGGTATGGGGATGGGCATTGCGGTGGGTGGGCTCCCCGTGGGTGGCCCAGCGGGTGTGACCGATGCCCATCGTACCCAGCAGCGGCTGTTTTTCCGTAAGGGCGGCCAGATTGTCAATCCGCCCGGCGCATTTGCGCACCCGGATCTTTCCTTCCTCCAGAGCGGCAATCCCTGCGCTGTCATATCCCCGGTATTCCAGCCGGCGCAGGCCGTCCAGCAGGATCGGCTGGGCCTGATGCTTCCCGATATAGCCAACAATTCCGCACATATGCCCCTCCTGAAATTCAATCCGCAATCAGCGGCAGAAAATTCACTGCTTTTCCCTGCCGGAAATAGCCGATACACAAATGTTCTCCGTTTCCTTCCATGGGGATGGGCTTCCCTGCCGTGCCGATTCTGGCGCCGGCCTTCACCTGCTGCCCATGCACCGCAGAGAATTCCGAAAGCCCCCGATAAAGGCAATAATCCCCCAGATCATTCCGGATCAGCAATTCATCCCCCTGGATTTCCACCGTTCCTGCCAGCATGGCATAAACCTTTTCCCCTTCCCCAGCTTCAAAATCCACATAGGGATGCAAAAGCCATAAGCCAAGGGATGGATCATAAACCGGCTTTTCCGAAAAGGAACGCAGTACCTTCCCTTCCGCCGGCCGAAGGAGGCGCACAGGGGGCGGCGATGATGTTACATCTGCCAGATGCTGGGCCTGATCAGCAGCAGCCGGGGCATTTTCATTGCCATACTGCTTTATATTTCCCACCCAGAAGGAGGAGGCCAGGATCGCCCCTGCACACAAAACAGCCAGAAAATAATAGCCCCATTTTTCCAGAAATGCCCCCGTCTTTTTCAGCATATCCTTCCCTCCTTTCCCTTATGCTTCCCGGAAAAGAAAAAATAAAAACAAGCCGGAATGATTTTCATCACTCCGGCTTGTTGAACGGATCCATTATTCTTCTTTCTTGGCCTTTGCCTTGGGCTTGCTGGCCTTGGGCTTTTTGGCAGGGGCTTCCCCTTCCGCCTTGGGCTTGCATGCCCGGGGCTTTTTCACCGGGGCAGGGGCGGCCTTCTCAACAGCGGGAGTTTCCGCTACGATCTCTTCCACCGCAGGTTTTTCCTCTTCAGCAGGTGCTTCCTGCTTGCCCAGCATGTCCCGATACAGGGACAGATATACTTCCGCAGAATGCATCCAGGAATAATCCCCGGTCATACCACGACGCTGCAGGAGAGCCCAGGTATCCTTCTGGCTCCTGTAGAAATACAGGGCCCTGCGCAGGGTATAGAGCATATCATGGGCGTTGTAATTGAAGAAGCTGAAGCCGTTGCCGGCATTGTTAGCTTCATTGTAGGAAAGCACGGTATCCCTTAGGCCGCCGGTTTCACGCACCACGGGCAGGGTGCCGTAGCGCAGGGCGATCATCTGGGAAAGGCCGCAGGGCTCAAACTGGGAGGGCATCAGGAACAGATCGGAGCCTGCATAGATCCGATGGGCCAGGGCACCGTCCATCTTGAACCGGGCGGCCACCTTGCCGGGATAGCGCTGTTCAGCCCAGCTGAACAGATCCACATACTTGGCGTCTCCCAGGCCCAGCACCACCAGCTGCAGATCCTCTTCCATGATTTCGCCGATCACCCGGTCGATCAGATCCAGGCCCTTCTGATTGCTCAGACGGCTGATGATGGAAATAATGGGGGTATCGGGATTGACGTTCAGGCCCAGTTCCTTCTGCAGCTCTTCCTTGCAGACGGCCTTGCCGCTCATATCCTCCACGGTATAGCGGGCAGGAATCAGGGGATCGTGCTCGGGATCGTATTCCTTGATATCGATGCCGTTGAGCACGCCGGAAAGCTGCTGGCGGCGGGCGCGAAGCAGCCCATCCATCCTTTCTCCGTAATAGGAGGTCTGGATTTCTTCGGCATAGGAGGGGCTGACGGTGGTAATTTCATCAGCATATACCAGGCCGGCCTTCATATAGTTGGCGCAGCCGTAGCATTCCAGCTTGTCATCGGTAAAGACGCTGTTATCCAGACTCAGCACATCCTGCACCTCGGGGATGCCGAAGATACCCTGATACTGAAGATTATGGATGGTATACACCGTCTTCATTTCTGCATAGAAGGGCAGATGCTGATACTGGATTTTCAGCAGGGCGGAGATCATGCCCGTCTGCCAGTCATGGGTATGGACGATTTCCGGCTGATACTGAAGCAGAGGCAGGGCATTAAGGATCGCCCGGCAGAAGAAGGCATACCGCTCATGCTCATCGCCGCCCATGCCGTAAATATAGCTGCGGCCGAAATAATACTTGTTATCGATGAAATAATAGGTGACACCGTCACGCACCAGTGCCTCAATACCGCAGTACTGCTTGCGCCAGCCCAGTTCCACTTCGAAATCCAGCACATGCTGCATTTCCTTAACGTAGTCATGGGGAACGGCGCTGTACAGGGGCAGCATCACCCGCACATCATGGCCTTTTTCAGCCAGCACAGGGGCCAGAGCGCCCACCACGTCCGCCAGGCCGCCGGTTTTGCAGAACGGCACACATTCGGACGCCGTAAACAGAATTTTCATAGAACATCTACCTCCAAAGACAGGGTGCGCCGGGGCGCACCCTATTTGCATATACATTCCGGACGGATGATCTGCGCCATCAGCCCGGAAGCAGGATCATTCCTTTAAACAATCTGGTCCTTGGCGATGACCACAGGATAGCTGCGGGGACCGATAACCGCCTGGCCTTCCCGGACGGTGGCCTGCTTATCCAGAATGCAGTGCTGCAGTTCGGCGCCCTTCTGGATCAGGCCATCCTGCATGATGATGCTGTTCTTTACCACAGCGCCCTTTTCCACATGCACGCCGCGGAAAAGAATGCTGTTTTCCACGGTGCCCTCCACGATGCAGCCGTCGGCGATCAGGGAATTCTTTACCTGGCAGCCCTTGACGTACTTGGTGGGCATTTCATCCTTCAGCTTGGTAAGCACAGGCCGGTCATCAGGGAATACATCGGCGCGCACATCATCCTTGAGCAGATCCATGGAGCATTCAAAATAGGCCTGCACAGAATCAATATGCCATACCTTGCCGGTATTTTCAAAGCCGCGCACATCCAGCGTGCCCTGATAAATGCCATTCATCAGCAGATCCCGGGTGAGATGATACTGGCCGCGGGAAACGGCAGTATCCACCAGATTGATCAGCAGTTCCCTGCGAACGCAGAAGCATTCCATGTAGGTGTAGGGCATCCGGGGAATGGAAGGATCGATTTCCAGACCGGTTACCTTGCCGTCCTCTTCCACCTGGATGTAACGGCCGGCGCCATTGCGGCGAACGCCCTTATCCCGGGTGTACATCAGGGTGATATCAGCACCGGAGGCCTCATGGGCCGCCACGAAATCATCAAACCGGGCGGTATAGAGCATGTGGGTATCGGAAATCACCACATATCTTTCCTTGCTGCGGCGCAGATAATGCAGATTGGAGCGCAGGGCATCCAGGAAGCCGGCATAAACGCCCACATTATCCTGGGTCAGGAAAGGCGGCAGGATCACCAGGCCGCTGCGCTTGCCATGCAGATCCCATTCCTTGCCGGAGCCCAGATGATCCATCAGGCTGTTATAATTGCGCTGGGCAATCACGCCCACATTGCGCATGCCGCTGCCCACCATGGAGGAGAGCACAAAATCAATCAGACGATAACGGGCACCGACAGGCACAGCGGCCACAGCCCGTTCAGTGGTCAGATCCCGGAGCTGATGATCCCTTTCCCCGGTATAAATCATACCCATGATATTTTTCACGGTTTATTCCCCCTTCTGCCCTCAGGCCAATTGTTCGCCGGCCTTGACGCAGCCGCCCTCGGGCACCACGGCGCCCTGGCCAACCACGGCAATCAGCCCGGTTTCTTCGCCCACGCAGGCGTTTTCAGATACAACGGCATTTTCCGCCACGATGGCGCGGCGCACCACTGCGCCCGCCTTGATGACGGCGCCGGGCATGATCACGCTGTCCAGCACCTGGGCGCCCTTTTCCACCACAGCGCCGGAAGAAAGCACAGAATGATCAATTTCGCCCATGATCCGGCAGCCTTCCGTTACCAGGCAATTGCTTACCTTGACATCAGCGGAAAGATACTGGGGGGGCAGGCCGGGGGTACGGGCATAGATGCGGAATTTCTTATCATGCAGATCGATTTCCGGCACATCCTCCAGCAGATCCATGTTGGCTTCCCACAGGCTTTCGATGGTGCCCACATCCTTCCAATAGCCGTTGAAGGAATAGGCCACCATCCGCTGGCCGTCGCCCAGCATGGCGGGGATGATGTTCTTGCCGAAATCGTTGGAGGATTCGGGGTTATTTTCATCATCAATCAGATATTTGCGCAGCTTTTCCCAGGTGAACACATACACGCCCATGGAAGCGTTGTTGGACTTGGGATTCTTGGGCTTTTCTTCGAATTCGATGATATTGTCATCCGCATCGGTATTCATGATGCCAAAGCGGCTGGCCTCATCCCAGGGCACCTGGCGCACGGCGATGGTGGCGTCAGCGTTATGGCTTTCATGATGGGCGATCATGGCGGCATAATCCATCTTGTAGATATGGTCGCCGGAGAGGATCAGCACATAATCGGGATTGTACTGGGAGATGAAGGCCAGATTCTGGTAGATGGCATTGGCCGTGCCCTTATACCATTCGCCGGTTTTGCCGGTATGGTAGGGGGGCAGCACGAAAACGCCGCCGTCCACAAGGTCCAGATCCCAGGGGGCGCCGCTGGCAATGTAAGCATTGAGTTCCAGGGGCTGGAACTGGGTGAGCACGCCCACCACGTCAATGCCGGAATTGGAGCAGTTGGAGAGGGGGAAATCGATAATCCGGTATTTGCCGCCATAGGGAACGGCAGGCTTGGCCATCTGACGGGTGAGCACGCCCAGACGGGTACCCTGACCACCGGCCAGCAGCATGGCCACACAACGCTTTTTCCGAAGCATGTTGAAAAAACCCTCCTTATTTCTCAGCTTTTTTCTATTTGCACAGCAAAAAAGCCTTTTTCAAGCACTTGCATTGCATACATTCGCTGTATTTTTCAAAAATCCTCTTATTGGATGAATTTTTCCCAAATTTCACATCTTTAGACCATTTCAGCCATTTTTCTCACCTTGAAGTAAACCGTGGAAAGGGGCGGCACACAGATCAGGCAGGAATAGGGCAGCCCATTGCAGGGAATCTTTTCCGCCCGGATGGGAGCGGCGTTATATTGGTTACTTCCGGCAAATTCCGCCCGGTCGGAATTGAATATTTCCGTCAGTTCACAGTTATAGGGCAGGCCGATACGATATTGGCCGTAGGGATGGGGAGTAAAATTGGATACACAGGCCACGGCGTTACACCGGCCTGCTTTCCTGAGGAAGGCCACCAAGCTGCGGTCCCGGTCATCGGCGGAAAGCCAGGTAAATCCATCCCAGCTGTCATCGATTCTGTGCAGGGCGGGCATATCCCGATACAGCTTGTTGAGAGCACGAACGCATTTTTGCATTTCCGGATGCCGCTCATACAAAAGCAGGAACCAATCCAGCTGCTCTTTATCCTTCCATTCGGCAAACTGGCCGAATTCGCCGCCCATGAATAAAAGCTTCTTTCCGGGATGGGCCATGGTATAGCCATACAGCGCCCTCAGGCCCGCAAATTTCTGCCACAGATCCCCCGGCTGCTTATCCAGCATGGATTTTTTCAGATGCACTACTTCATCGTGGGAAAAGGGCAGCACATAATTTTCGCTGAAAGCATACATAAGGGAAAAGGTCAGCTTATCGTGGGCATATTTCCGGAAAAGGGGCTCATATTTCACATAGGCCAGGGTATCATTCATCCAGCCCATATTCCATTTGAAGCCAAAGCCCAGGCCGCCCTTCCAGGTGGGATGGGTGACGCCCTGGAAGGCAGTGGCCTCCTCTGCGATCATCATCACCCCGGGGCATTCCCGGTAGGCCATTTCATTGAGCCGGCGCAAAAAATCAATGGCCTCATAATTTTCCCTGCCCCCATCCTTGTTTGGGGACCACTGGCCCGGCTCCTTACAGAAATCATGATACAGCATGCAGCTGACCGCATCGCACCGCAGGCCGTCCGCATGATATTCCTTCAGCCAGAACATGGCATTGGAAATCAGAAAGCTGCATACCTCGCCCCGGCCGTAATCAAAGAGCATGGTGCCCCACTGGGGCATTTCGCTGCGCCTGGGATCCTGATGCTCATAGCAGGGGGTGCCGTCGAAATAGCGCAGGCCCACTTCATCCCGGGGGTAATGGGCGGGCACCCAATCCAGGATCACGCCGATGCCGGCCCGATGCAGCCGGTCGATCAGTTCCTTCAATTGCTCCGGGCTTCCGTACCGGGCGGTAGGGGCATAATACCCCGTCACCTGATAGCCCCAGGATCCGTCAAAGGGATGCTCCATCACCGGCAGAAATTCCACATGGGTATAGCCCATATCCCGGATATAGGGGATCAATTGATCGGCAATCTGGGAATAATTGAGAATTTCCCCGTTTTCCCCCCGCCGCCAGGTGCCCAGATGCATTTCATAGATATTCACAGGATTGCGGTATGCATTCCAGTTTTTCCGCTTTTCCATCCATTTTTCATCCCCCCAGATATACCCGGAAAGGGCATGGATGCAGCTGGCGTTATGGGGCCGGAGTTCACTGCGGAATCCATAGGGATCGGCCCGGAGATGCCATTGATCATCGGCGCAGAGAACGGCATATTTATATCCCTTCAGCCGCTCTTCCGCTTCGGGATAGCTGTATTTTTCCGGATTGCTGGCCGCACGGAAAAGATCATCCGGCAAACGGATTTCCCAGATGCCGTCATATTGCTTTTCCATGGGATAGGCTTCATATGCCCAATCGCAGAATTCCCCGGTCAGGCATACTTTCTTTGCATTCGGCGCCCAAACGGAAAAATGCCATTTCAGCCTGCCCATTTCCACCACAGGATGGGCGCCCATAAAATTATATGCATCATCGCAAAAACCCTGATGAAAACGATCCCGTCTTTCCCCATCAGGCGGAGTATACCACATGCTGATTCACTCCTTATTTCCGGCGAAACGCCTTTTTAATTCATTATACCATGCATCAAACGAATTTTCCAGTTTTATATTTGTCCCTTTTGTGCATACTAATGGAAATTCACCGGATATGGAGGATTTCCATGGATCACGCTGCCCTCATGTTCACCCCTTCCGATGCTATGGCCCGGCTATGCTTTCCCAAAGGACTGATCAGAAAAATTTATCAGGCGGAAGAATGTATCCGCCGCATCCCAAGGGAGGATCTTTCCCCTGCCGGGCTGTGGCTGGAGGATCATGCCCGTTTCCTGCTGGAAGAGGCCGGCGCACTGAAAGCGCGGCTGCGCCCGGCCCCCCGGCTGCCGGGCAAAAAAACGTCCCGGCTCCTCTCCCTTGCCCGGGCCATCATCAGGGAATGCAATTATGATATATCCGCCCCCCTGATCCTGCGCCATGCCCGGCACCTCACCGGCGATCAGGAAATGGAGGAGCGGGAGCTGCATTTTCTCCCCGCCGCTCTTTCCATCGCCCTATTCGAACAATTGGAAGGGGTGCTTTCCGCCTGCATCCGGGAGGAAGATGTGCAGCGCAGGGCGGAAAAATGGATCAGCGAACTTTCTCTGGATCCCCCCTCCCCCCTGCCGGAGGATGCCGCTCTTATGCAGAAAATCCTGGCCCTGCTTTCCGAGGGGGAGGACGCCCGCAATCTGGAAAAAATGGATCAGATGCTGGCGTTGGAAAGCGCCCGGGCAGAGCAATCCGCCGCCCAGGCCCAGGAAGAAATGGCCCGGATGGGGCTGCATGCCGGACGGATAATCCAATCGCTGCACAGGATGCGTTCCATGCCCTTTGACCGCATTGTGGATCGGCTCAGCCCCATTGCCGCTATCCTGCGCAAACAGGATACCTACTGCCGGATGGATGGGCCAAGCAGAAGCTATTATCATCTGCAGGTCTGCCGCATCGCCAGAAAGCTGCATACCCGCGAAAGCGCCGTGGCAAGGGCGGCCCTGCAGTTATGCGAAGGAAAGGAAGGGACGGAAGGCGAAGCGGGATATTATCTTATCCAACGGCCCGATCTGATCGGCAGCCAGCTTTTTCACAGAAAAGGCCCTTCCTTCCGTCAAAAGCATCAGCAGGGCATTTTCATCTTTCTGCACTGGCTGGGGGCCCTCATATTTTTGCTGCTGGGGCCGGTGCTTTCCGTCCCCGTATGGCTCTGGCCGGCCATCATCCTTTCAGGATCAGAAATTACCAGAATTTTTCTTTACCGCATTTTCCGCAGCCGCTTTCCCGCAAGGATGCTGCCCAGAATCCGCATCCGCGCCATTCCCAAATCCTTGCGCACCCTGGTGGTGGTGCCCACCCTGCTTACTTCCGAAAAACAGGCCCTTCATATGGCCCGCCAGCTTTCCCTCCTGCGCCATGCCAATCCGGATCAGCATCTGGATTTCATGCTGCTGGGGGATTTTGCTGATGCCAAAAAACAGCAGACGGAAAAGGATGAACTGATCCTGGAAACGGCCAAAGAGGCCATTTCCGCCCTCAATCAAAGCCAGGGCGGAGGATATTTTTACCTGCAGCGATGCCGCGCCTTCAGCCAGACCCAGCAATGCTTCTCCGGCCGGGAGCGGAAGCGGGGGGCGCTGGAAGCGCTGAACCAGTTGATCGTGCATGGAAAAACAGAGGATTCCTTCTGCTACACCTCCTGCGATCCCCGGCAATTGCACCGGCGTTATGCCTTTGTCATCACCCTGGATGCCGATACTTTCCTGCCCCCTCAGGCGCCCCATCAGCTGATCGGCGCCATGATCCATCCCCTGCAGAAGGGGCGCACAGGGGTTATTCAGCCCCGGATGGAAACGGGAGCGGATACCGTAAAAACCCGCATCCAGTGGTTTCTGGGCGGCCGGGGCGGCGTGGATATCTATGCCGCTTCCTCCCAGGATCTGTATCAGGATGTGTTCGGCCGGGGTTCCTTTGTCGGCAAGGGCATTTATGCCCCCGCAGAATGGCTTACCGCTATGGAAGGGCGCATTCCTAAAGAGCGCTTGCTCAGCCACGATCTGATTGAAGGGGAAATTGCAGGAAGCGCACTGGCGGAGGATATTCTGCTCTATGACGGGCATCCTTCCTCCCTTTCCGGCTGGCAAAAGCGGCTGCACCGGTGGACCAGAGGGGATTGGCAGCTTTTGCCCTTCCTGCGGGATAAACGCTTTTCCCCGCTTTCCCGGCATAAAATCCGGGATAATCTGCGCCGTTCCCTGGTGCCCCTGGGGCAGATGATCCTGCTGCTTTCCGGCACAGTGCTGGGCCATCCCTTGCTGTGCCTGATGGGCTTGCCCTGGCCGCTTTCCGGAATGGGCAGGCGGCTTCTGTTGCTGCCCGGCAAAGCTTATACCCTGGCCGACGCCATCATCCGCTCCCTCTGGCGGCAGTTCATCAGCAAAAAGGGAATGCTTTCCTGGGTTACCGCCGCCCAATCGGAGCATATCGGCGGCGTGGCGCTGCCCTGCCTCATGGCGCAGCTGATATCCGGTGCGCTGCTGGCCCTCTTTGCCCTGATGCCCGGCGGCTTTCTGCCCATGGCTTTTTTAAGCCTTGCCTGGGTAATTTCCATCCTGCTGGTTTCCTTTATGGATCGTCCCATCCGGGGGGAATTGCCCTTTACCCCTTTTCAGAAGAAGGAAGTGCGTTCCCTGGCCCGGGATACCTGGCGTTTCTTTGAAGACAGCGTAACGGAAGATACTCTGCATCTTCCCCCGGATAATGTGCAGACCGATCCCTGTAAAGGGCCTGCCATGCGCACATCCCCCACCAATATAGGGCTGTATATGCTTTCATGCTGTGCAGCCAGGCAGCTGGGCTTCATCACCACCCGGGATATGGCCCATCGTCTTTTCCTTTCCCTCGGCACACTGGAAAAAATGGAAAAATGGAAAGGGCATCTTTATAATTGGTATGAATTGCATGAGGGCAAGCCCCTGCCGCCCCGGTTTGTTTCCGCCGTGGATTCGGGCAATCTGGCAGGGTGCCTGTTTGCCTGCGCCCAATTTTGCCGCCAGCGGCTTTCCGAAATGGATGAAATTTATCAGACGCTGCCCCAGCGGCTGGATCAGCTTTTTGAACAAATGGATTTTTCCGCCCTCTATGACCGGGAAAAGCACCTGTTTTATGTGGGCTGGGATGGGGATACCCAATCCTTCACCCCTGCCCATTATGATCTGATGGCCAGCGAAGCCCGGATCACATCCTTTGTTTCCGTCATGAAAAAGGATGTGCCCCTGAGGCACTGGCAGCATCTGAACCGTGCCACGGTGAAAGCCGGGGGCGGCCCTGCCCTGCTTTCCTGGGGCGGCACCATGTTTGAATATCTGATGCCCGCCCTGCTGCTGCCCCATCTTCCGGGCACGCTGCTGGGAGAAAGCTGCCTGAATGCCATCCGGGCCCAGATGAGTTATCTGCCCCGGCTGCCCTTCGGGGTCAGCGAAAGCGGATATTACGCCTTTGATCCCGATCTGAATTATCAGTACCGGGCCTTCGGCCTGCCTGCCCTGGCCCATTCCGGGGAAACGGAGGGAAAGGTGATTGCCCCCTATGCCTCCATGCTGGCCCTGCCCTTTTTCCCCAGGGCGGCCGCCTTCAATCTGCAAAAAATGAAAAAGCTGGGCTGGGCCGATGATCACGGCCTTTTTGAGGCTGCCGATTATACACCCCAGCGGGTGGAGGGAACCCCCCGGCTGATCAAAAGCCATATGGCCCATCATCAGGGCATGATTCTGTGCGCTGCCTGCAATGCCCTTTCCGATCAGGCTCTGATCCGCACCTTCATGGCGCCGCCGGCCGCAAAAGCCTATCAATATCTGCTGATGGAAAAAGCGCCCCGCCGGGCAAAGCGCAGGCCCATCCTGCCCCCGCCCCGGCAAGAAAGGGAGCCCGCCGGCGAGCCGGGGCGTTTTCCCCGCAGCGGCCTGCCGGTGGATGCCCACGCCCTCCAAGGCAAGGGCCTTACCTGGCTGATTACCGCCGGGGGCCAGGGCTATCTTGCCGCCGATGAAATGATGATCACCCGCTTCAGGGAGGAAGCAGGCAGCCAGACAGGGCCTCAATTCTATCTCCGGGATGCCAAATGCGGCGCATACTGCCGGCCGCTTACAGAGGGACGGGCATATTTTGCTCCGGGGCTTGCCCGGTATGATCTGGAATGGCAGGGCCTTCGCATCCAGGCAAGCTGCTGCGTATCGCCCCTTTCCGGCGTGGCCATTGCCATCCTTCGCATCGACAATCCAGGGAAGGAAGAAAGAGAGCTGGACGCCGTTTCCTTCCTGGAGATCGCCCAGGGCCCAATGGACGCCGATGCCGCCCATCCCAATTTCCGGGATCTTTCCGTCCGCATTTCCCCTTATGGAGAAAACGGCCTGATTTCCCATCGTCTTTCCCGGGACGAAAGCGAAAACGTTCCTGCCGTCATTCATACTGTATCCGGGGATTTTGTATCCCTGCGCCGTCAGGGGGACCGGCTGGCATTTCTGGGAAGAAAGGGCAGCTATGCCCGTCCCCTGCAATTAACGCAGCCCTCAGCCTCTTCCTTCCGCCTGGGGGATGTGATCGCCCCCTGCCTGTCCCTCTGGGCCGGCATGCGCATAGCGCCAGGGGCCAGCGGATGCCTGTATTTCCAGACGGCGGCAACCCATGAGGAAACGCCCTCCCTGCCCTTCACCCCGGATCAGGCAAGGGCAGCCCTCTCCCTTTCCCTGACCCAGGCCAGAATGGCCCTGCGCTTTCTGCGGCTGGATGCCTCATCCTTTCACCTGGCTCAGCAGATCCTGGGGGCGATCTCCTTTTACGGCCAGCCCCATCAATCCGTGCTTCCTGCTGCTCCTTTGAATGCTCTGTGGCAATTCGGCATCTCCGGCAGGCTGCCCATGCTGCTTATCCTGCCCTCTTCTGAAGGGGATAAAGGGATGATCCGCCGGCTGCTCCATATTCATGCCTGGCTGCGGATGCAGGGCGTCAAAACCGATCTGGTCTTTTTCTGCAAAGAAAAAGAGGGCTATCACAAGCCCCTTCAGGATATGATCGCCCATCTTGTTTCCCTCAGCCCCGACCGGGATATGACAAATGTATCCGGCGGCGCCTATCTGCTTTCAGGAACGGATGAACAGATGCATCAGCTGCAAAGCCTGGCCAGGCTGACGCTGCATGGGGGCGCATCCCTTGCCCGGCAGATATCCGCCCTTCGCATCTCCCTGCCCCAGCCCCATCCTGCTGCACTGACCGCTCCCCAGCCCCTTCAGCCGCCGCCCCTGGCGGAATTCAACGGCTGCGGCGGTTTCAGCCAGGAGATGGATTACTGGATTCTTTCCCCCGGCCCTGCCCCCTGGCATAACCTGATCTGCAATGAAAAAACAGGGGTGCTTGCATCGGACGGGGGCATTCTCAGCGCCTACTATGAAAACAGCCGCCTGGGCCGCATCACCCGGCCTGTCCCCGATGTACACAGGGATATGCCCAGCGAAGAAATGCTTTTGCATGACGGATCGGGCGATCTTTTTTCCCTGACGGACAGCACAGCAGTGCACGAACCGGGCATCACCGCCTATTACAGCCTGTGCGGCGAAATCCAGGCGCGTATATCCCTGTTTGCGCCGCCCGGTCTTCCTGTCACCTGTCGGATGATCACCCTGCACAGCACCCGGGAAACCAGCATCCGCCTGACCTGGCTGGTGCGCTTCTCCCTGGGGGAAAGGCCTGAAAGTACCCGCTGCCAGGGAAACGGAGATTTTGTGACCGCCGAAAACGGGGAAGTAAAGGGATTGATCTTTGCCGGATTGAAAGGCAGCCAGGCCCAGGCCGTTTCCCCGGCCGTATGCTTCGGACTGCAGGGTGCCTCCCTGCCGCTTTCGCTCTCTTCCCCCGGCAATGGGCCTGGAAGCATCGGTCTTTTCTCATTAGAAAAAACCTTGAAGGCCCATGAAACCCTGACGCTTTTTGCCGTGCTGGGCCACGCCGGGGATCATGCTGAAATGCACAGGATATATGATGAAATCAGCACGCAGGGAAGCAGCGTCCTTCGCAGCATTCGGGCCTGGTGGCAGGAAAAGCTGACCGGCATAACCCTTTATTCCGCCGATTTCCGCCTCAACTGCATGATGAACCGCTGGCTGCCCTATCAGACCCTGGCCGCCAGGCTGATGGCCCGGATGGGCCCCTATCAGGCAGGCGGCGCCTTTGGATTCCGGGATCAATTGCAGGATCTTTTGTCCCTTTTGCATACGCAGCCGGAATTCGCAAAAAATCATATCCTGCTCTGCGCATCCCATCAGTTCCAGGAAGGGGATGTGCAGCATTGGTGGCATGCCCCCCGCCGGGGGGTGCGCACCCGGATCAGCGATGACAAGCTGTTTTTACCCTATCTGACCGCCCTGTATATCCGCATTACAGGGGATGAAAGCATCCTGCAGGAAAAGGCACCCTATCTGGATGCGCCGCCCCTTGCAGAGCATGAAGATGACCGATACGATGAACCATCTCTTACCGATTTTGAAGAGCCCCTGGTCAATCATTGCATCCGGGCCATTGATTCCGTATCCCTGGGCATCCATGATCTGCCCCTGATGGGCAGCGGGGATTGGAATGACGGAATGAACAGAGTGGGCGGCAGGAAGGGCGAAAGCGTATGGCTGGGATTTTTCCTGGCGCTGGTACTCAAGGAATTTTCCCCCTTCTGCCCCGGTGAGATCAAAGATCGGTACGATGCTTTGCGCAGAAAAGTATTGGAAGGAGCAGAAAACGCCTGGACGGGGCAATGGTATCTGCGCGCCTGGTATGATACCGGGGAGCCCATGGGCGGCCCCCGCACCGATCCCCCCAGAATCGATCTGATCAGCCAGTGCTTTGCCGCCCTGGCAGGCGCCCCCAGGGATCATGCAAGGCTGGCCCTGCGGCATGCAGTGCATCTTCTTTATGACCGGAATCTGGGGCTTGTGAAATTGCTGGATCCGCCCTTCGCGCCGGAGGAAAGGGCTGGCTACATCGGCGGCTATCTGCCCGGCATCCGGGAAAACGGAGGCCAGTACACCCATGCTGCCCCCTGGCTGGTAATGGCCCTTTGTAAAATCGGGGAATATGATCTGGTCTGGGAAATTGCAGGGACGCTGCTTCCCGCCGCCCACGGGGATACCAATGAAAAAATACAAATCTACAAAACCGAGCCCTATGTGCTGTGCGGCGACGTCTATGCCGGGGAAAATGCCGGCCGGGGCGGCTGGAGCTGGTATACCGGCAGCGCCGCCTGGCTCTATTATGTGTATCTTACCGTGCTGCTGGGCTTTGAAAAGCAGGGAGAAAAGGCGCGCCTTCATCCCTGCCCCCATTCCAACGGGGAGGAATATACCCTGGTCTACCGCGCAGGCAGCGCCAGTTATCATTTCACTGCCGGCAGGGATATCCCCTATCCCACCCTGGATGGGGAAAAGCTGCCGGACGGCTGGGTATCGCTCAGGGATGACGGCAGAACCCACGAAGCCCGTTTTCCCCTGCGGATAAGTTAAAAAAAGCCAGGATGTATACGCATCCTGGCTTTAAATATGACCTGACAGCCACCGGTCCACTACCGGATAATCCGTTTCTTCCATAAAAGAATGGCTGCTGTTTTCAGAAAGTGTAATCTCTGCACCGAAGCGTTGGGAAAAATCCTGCATCACAGCCAGAGACTGCAAATCATCTTTTCCGCCGTAAAGAATACTCGTTGGGATTTCCCACCTGACAACAGGATGGGACAGCACATATTGATAGTAATCCCAGCGTAAAAGATCAATGGGAGTATCGATCTCCTTTTCCCGGGCAAGCCTTTCTTCCGAAACGCCAAACCACAGAAACATCTGGCGGATCAGATAATTCATATCAACAATGGGTGATTGGAAAAGACATTTGCTGAAAGGGCAACCGGAATACGCATGCAGGCTGAAATATGCCCCCAGGCTGCACGCATACAAGGATACATTCTTCCAGGCAGCAAATACATAATCGCCAATCGCAGCAAGATCATGCACACCCTGCCAGATATCACAGCGCTTATTCTCATGTTTCCGTTCACCATGCATGGGCAGATCAAAGCTGATAACCTGGTACCCCCGCTCAACCGCCAGGCGGGCAAAGCCCTCCGCCGCTTCCTTGGATCCCATTTTTCCATGCACCCACAGATATACCTTTGAGGATTCCGGCCCCCAGATAAGCGCAGGAATCCCCTGTATGCAGATTTTTTCCACATTCATATTCTTCACCTGCGGTTTACGATTTTTTCGGGCAGATTTGCATTGATTTCCTTTACCAGGAGCAACTTCTCCTGCACCCGGTCATTGACGCCGCTGTGATGATTTTCATCAAGTAAAATCACCTGGCCTGCAGCTATAGGAGATTCCGTTACCACATGATATACATCCATTGATCAATCAATTCTCTTTCTGATTGACTCCATCGTCCTCTGTTTCCTGGACAGGCTGAACTGCCTCTTCCCGGGTCATCAGGGAAAATTCCCCGCTTTCGCAAATATAGCTTTTGCCCCCAAGCCGCACACGGACCTGCACAGAATATTTTCCCGCTTCCAAAACTTCGCCGGCGTTATTTTTTCCATCCCAATAGAAGGTGGTAGCGGAAGGGGACAACTGCTGGGGCCGGGTAGGCCTGGCATAGGAAAGACGGCGCACGTTTTTCCCTTCTGCATCCAGGATATTCACCGTCAGGCCGCAGGGCACATCATGCTGCACCATGATGCACAATTCCTGGCCGATTTCGGGAATAAACCCCTGATCAGTATGAACAGAGAGCATCACCTCTCCTGCCGAGGGCTGAACGCACAGAAGACGGGCGCCCTGGAAAACGGGCTTCCCCTCCTCCAGGGTAATCAGCTGGATCATGGCATAACCATAGGCATCCCGGGTGCCGGTATCCAGGGACAGGGTGCGCTGCTTTCTGCCGGGCAGTACCGTGCCGTCTTCCTGCTCTCCATCCAGAAAATGCTGGGCAATACCAAACTGCCAGGATCCGTTTTCGTGATAAACGATCTGATAATACAGCTCCACCTGCCTGTGCACCGTGAAAGAGAAGGAAATATCGCTTTCCCCGGCCAGCAACAGCGTATCCTCAAAGGTGATATCAGTAACCGCTTTTTTAGAAGGAACAGCCGCCGCCGGATCATAGGCATAAAGCACAAAATCATCCTGCTGGGGATAAACCTGGGGGGTGGAGGCGGCATAATTATCCCACAGGAAGGAATAGGTTTCCGAAAGAGTGATACTGCCATCCATATTGGCATCGGCGGCATGCTCGCCCCCGGGGCCCAGGGCATTGGCAAGAACGGTGGCAAAATAGCTGGCGCCGCTGGACTGGGCGTCCTCAGTACCGTGCCAGTACCAGCTGGCCTCGCTGCCCCCGGCGCTGCAGAGCACCTTGTAATCCGGGCCGGAAAAGAAAATTCTGGCAGCGCCCCCGGAAAGGCCCTTGCCGATAAAGGCCCCGGAATTGCAGGCATCCAGAATCAGAATCTTTTTCCCGGGAATCCGATCCATGATTTGCTGCAGGGCGGCGGCATCCAGCCTTTCTTCTGTCACCCCGTCACTGAGCAGCAACGAAGCGGAGGCATTGGTAGCCCCTTCATCAAATACGCCGTGGGTGCTGATATACAGCAGGGAAATATCCTGGGGCTGAGCGCCGGAAAAAGTATGCATCACCGCTTCTTCAAAATGGGCAATCGTTGCCACATTGCCGGAAAGGGAGCGGATCAGATGATATCCCCGTTCATCGGAAAGCAGGGCATCGGAAAGCATCTGCAGATTGTTATCGGCGGCAGGCCAGGTATCCTCCTGGGTCAGAAAGTCATCGCAGCCGATGAGCAGCGCCCGCATTTTCCCGGGCGCAGGTGACGGAGGCAATTCTTCCCCCATGGAAAGAACAGGGAAAAGCAGCATCTGGCACAGCCATATCACCGCAAGCAGCACGGAACCCATCCGTTTATCCATCAGTGCTTCCCCCTTTCTTCCATTATCTTTTTCCGGATAAAAAACATGCGCCGGGAACCTCCCGACGCATGGATTGCTTATTTCTTCACCCGAACCGACGGTCAGAAGGTCATGCAGGTGATGACACCGCCCACATTATCCATAGAGATGGAATAATCGCTGGCCCGGCCGTCAATTTCCACATTGACAGTTCCGGCATTGCCCATCTTCTGCCAGGTGATTTCATATACTTTCTGGCCATTCTGATAAATGGCGATGTGGGGATGATCCATCAGATATTCGATGTATTCTTCCATGCACCAATCCATCTGATGCATAATGGCGGCATGGGGCACGCCCACATAGCGGTAAACACTCAGCTTCTTGCTTTCGCCGGTCTTATAGGATTTATCCACCATGGTAGCATTGGGATAGCCTTCTACCGGGAAGCGGAAAACAAAGCCGTATTTCCAGCTGTTTGCCACCAGCCAGTCGGAATGCTCGGTGGTCTGGAATTTGGGATCGTTGAATTCAGCATCGCCCCTGAGCCAGCGGTCAATGCGGAAGGAAAGGCCGGACTGATATTCGCTGGTACCGGGCACATTGACGCTCTGGCGTACCTTGGCAACCAGGGCATCTCCGGAGAAGCGATTGGCGTAATTGGCGGCTTCCTTATCATAATGGCCCTGCTGGGTTTCATTGGTACGGTAAGCCTCTTCAATCAGATAATTTTCCAGGCCCTCTTCCTTGGCAGCGGCCAGCATCTGGGAAAGAGCATAGGCAGCATTGGGGAAAAGCTTTACGGAGCTGTTGGAGACGGGCACGGTCTTATCCACGCTGGTCATGGATACCAGTTCGGATTCCGGGAAATCAGCGGGCACGGAATGCCAGTGATTGAGCAGCATCATGCCCTCCATCATCAGGCTGCTCCGGTCAGCAGATACCTTCACACTGTTCTGCACAGGATACTGGGCAAGATCCATGATCTCCCATTCATCCCCCTTGGGCTGGGGCCATACAAGGGCGGTATCCTTTTCATACTGGGCTTTCTCAGCATTTATCACCTGCTGATGGGCCTGCTGCAGCCGGGCATTTTCCTGCTGGGCCCAGGCTGTATTTTCTTCCTGCTGAGCCTTGATGGAGCCTTCAACCAGGGCATAGCCCGCCACACAAATGACAACCAGCACAAACAGCACAATCAGAATACGCACCAGTTTGCTGTAAGCATCTGCCTGCTTCTTCGCCATAAACCTTCACCTTCCATAGACGCTTATACGCCTGTTTCCTTTATCTATTCGATAATGATGACATTTTTCCTTCTCATTTATATCAAAAATATTACGAAATGTCAACTGTTCTGCGATACTTTTCTTCTTATTTGCTGAAAAATGGGCCTGAATTGTTACAAATTTGTTGTTTTATCCTTCCAACAGGGCCATGACTGCCTCCATCGTCCTGCCGATGGGCGCATCAATGCGCAGATCCGCCTTGCCATCCATACCCGTTTCCGATCGGTTGATGATGGCGATGGGGCCCTCATAATCGGCCACAAAGCCTGCAGCGGGGTATACCGTCAGAGAGGTACCGCCGATGATCAGAAGATCGGATACAGCTATTTCCTCCAGAGCATCCTCAATCGCCCGGGTGGGCAGCTGCTCCCCATACAAAACCACATCCGGCTTGATCGTGCCGCCGCAGGGACAGCGGGGAATCCCCTGCTGCTTCAAAATATCATCCAATAAGAAGGATTTGCCGCATTTCATGCAGAAATTACGGTGGACAGAGCCATGCAGTTCAATCACATTCCGGCTGCCAGCCCGCTGATGCAGCCCATCAATATTCTGGGTAATAACCCCAGAAAGTACGCCCTTTTCCTCCAGCCGGGCCAGGGCATGATGGGCGGCATTGGGCCGGGCATCCGGGAAAAGCAGCTTTTCCCGGTAAAAGCGAAAGAATTCCTCCGGATACCGCCGGAAAAAGCCGTGGCTCAGAATGGTTTCCGGAGGATAGCGCCACTGCTGGTGATACAATCCGTTGGCGCTTCTGAAATCCGGAATGCCGCTTTCCTGGGATACCCCGGCTCCGCCGAAAAATATCGCCCGGCGGGCGCCCCTGATCATATCCGCCAATCTGTGCAATTGGGAATTTTCCATAATCATTCCACCCCCCTACTTTTTGTGCATATTATCCCCTCCGGATGGATGATTGTCAAGGCAACAGGCGGTTTTTGGTGCCATTTTCACCAATAGGTACAATTGTTGCACGAACATCCCCCCAAATATTTGTTAGTTTTGATGTATGGTTATTTTGGTAAAAAAACAGTATAATATCACTAAGCCCGGATGGCTGTGCGCTCGTGTGCCCGCCATCCCCGTATCCATGATACAATTTGAAGGAGGATTCATCAATGGCAAGCGTATCTCTTCAGCACATCTATAAGGTCTATGCCGGCGGCGTTACCGCTGTAAGCGACTTCTGCCTGGATATCGAAGATAAGGAATTTATCGTTCTGGTCGGCCCTTCCGGCTGCGGTAAGTCCACCACCCTGCGCATGGTTGCCGGTCTGGAAGAAATCTCTGACGGCGAACTGTACATCGGCGACAAGCTGGTCAACGACGTCGCTCCCAAGGATCGCGACATCGCCATGGTATTCCAGAACTACGCTCTGTATCCCCACATGACCGTATATGACAACATGGCCTTCGGTCTGAAGCTGCGCAAGACCCCCAAGGATGAAATCAAGCGCCGCGTGGAAGAAGCCGCCCGCATCCTGGATATCGGCTATCTGCTCAACCGTAAGCCCAAGGCTCTGTCCGGCGGTCAGCGTCAGCGCGTTGCTCTGGGCCGCGCCATCGTTCGTGAACCCAAGGTCTTCCTGATGGACGAACCTCTGTCCAACCTGGATGCCAAGCTGCGCGTTGCCATGCGTACTGAAATCACCAAGCTGCATCAGCGTCTGCAGACCACCTTCATCTACGTAACCCACGACCAGACCGAAGCTATGACCATGGGTTCCCGCATCGTTATCATGAAGGATGGCTTCATCCAGCAGGTTGATACCCCCCAGAACAACTACGACTATCCCCACAACAAGTTCGTTGCCGGCTTCATCGGCTCTCCCCAGATGAACTTCTTCGATGCCAAGCTGGAAAAGGAAGACGGCAAGGTATACGCCATCTTCGGCGACAACAAGATCCTGGTTCCCGCCGAAAAGGTTGCCAAGCTGACCGACGAATCCTACATCGGCAAGGAAGTTACCATGGGTATCCGTCCCGAAAATATCGACGACGCTCCCGAATTCGTGGATGCTCATCCCGAATCTGCCATGAAGGTGCATGTTGAAGTTACCGAACTGATGGGCTCCGAAACCTATCTGTACTTCACCACCTCCGGCAAGGAAGAAAACGTTATCGCCCGCGTTGATCCCCGCACCAAGACCCGTCCCGGCGATGACATCAAGGTGGCCCTGGATACCACCCGCCTGCACTTCTTCGATAAGGATACCGAAGAAACCATCCTGCAGCGCTAATTCGATTTTTCAAAGGCTGTCGGCATTGCCGGCAGCCTTTTTTCAATCTGTTCGCCATTTAAAAATTTCCTTCCTTTTATAATGGTATTGTGCCAGCATATCAGGCCTGCCGTCAAGGAAAGAAATCCCATTTTTTGATAAGAAAACCCAATAAAACCGCATTGACAAATCGAAAAAGGCCGCTATAATTGGGGGCAAGCTTACGCTTTGGAGGAAAGACAGGATGGAAACTATCAAGCGCATTCTTGGGCTGCTGCGCCCATACCGCTGCTGGATCGTCATCGCCTTGCTGCTCCAGCTGACGGGTACCGTCACCCAACTGATTGGCCCCTATGTCACCCAGACACTGATCAATGATGTAATAACCGATAAGAAACTGGATCTGCTCTATCCCCTGTGCGGCGTCGTGCTGGGGCTTGTTTTGGTGCGGGGCATCAGCAATTTTTTCCGTGCCCACATTCAGGAGCGGGTATCCCAGAGCGCCATATATGATCTGCGCACCGGGCTGTATGCCCATCTGGAAGAAATGCCCTATGAATTCTATGACAAGCATCGCGTGGGCGAAATCATGAGCCGCATGACCGGCGATATCGAAGGGCTGCGCGGCCTGTTCGCCTACGGCTTCATCAATGCCGTCAATAACGGGCTGATGTTTGTGGGGGCGCTGATCTTCATGATGACCATGAGCTGGCAAGTGACGCTGATGATCCTGCTGTTCACCCCCCTCATCGCCATGATGGCCTGGCGCTTCAATAAGAAGATCCGCCCCGTCTTCCGTCAGGTGCGGGAACAGAATGCCGTCCTCAACACCCGTACCCAGGAAAACCTGGCGGGCATGCATGTGGTAAAAGCCTTTGCCCAGGAAGCATACGAGGAAGAGCAGTTTGTGAAAGAAAATCAGAAATTGCTCAGCGAGCATCTGAAAGCCACGTGGATCTGGTCCAATTTCGTGCCGTTTATGGATTTCCTGGGGGCATTATGTACCCCGGTTGCTCTGCTGGGCAGCGCTTTTCTGCTGGCCCGGGGAGATATGGATATCGGCACACTGGTAGGCGTCACCGGCTATATCTGGATGCTGGTCAATCCCATGCGCCAGCTTTCCAATATCATCAATATGCTGGTGCATTCCGTTACTTCTGCCGAAAAGCTATTCTATTATGTTGATTTCGGTGCCTCCATCAAAGAGCCGGAAGATGCAAAGCAGCCGGAAGAATACAAAGGGCATGTGGTATTTGACCACGTCACCTTCAGCTATGATGATCATCCGGTGCTCAAGGATATCTGCCTGGAGGCCAAGCCCGGCCAGACCATCGCCATTATGGGCGCCACCGGATCCGGAAAATCCACTTTGGTAACGCTGCTGGGCCGTTTCTATGATATTCAGGAGGGCAGTATCAAAATAGACGGCATCGATGTGAAGGAGCATGCCCTCAAGCCCCTGCGCCGCCAGATCGGCTATGTAATGCAGGAAACCTTCCTCTTTTCCGATACCCTGGCCGATAATATCCGCTATGGTCAGCCCGATGCGGACATGGACAAAGTTGAGCGCAGTGCCCGGGTCGCCCAGGCAAAGGAATTCATCGATCATATGCCGGGCGGCTATGAAACAGTAGTAGGCGAACGGGGCCTGGGCCTCTCCGGCGGTCAGAAGCAGCGCACCGCCATCGCCCGGGCAGTATTGATCGATCCTGCCATCCTGATCCTGGATGATTCCACCTCCGCCGTAGATATGGAAACAGAATATCAGATCCAGCAGGAGCTGAAGGAAGTGCTGAAAAACCGCACCACCTTCGTCATCGCCCATCGTATCTCCTCTGTAAAGAATGCCGATCAGATTCTGGTATTGGATGATGGCGCCATTGCAGAGCGGGGCACCCACAAGGAATTGATGGCCCAGGGCGGCATCTATTATCAGATGGTCATGGATCAGATGTCCTCGGCCGTCAAGGTGTAAGGAAGGGGGAAAAGAAAATGGCAAAAGTGATTCGTCAGCTGGATGATGAAGCGTTAGAAAAGCCGTTTAATAAAAAACAATTCTTCCGCCTTCTCACCTATATGCGCCCCTATCTGAAAAATGTGATTTTCTCCCTGGTGCTGATGGTGATCGCCATGGGCTGTTCCCTTGCCAGCCCCTTTCTGATGAGCCGTGCCATCGGAGATTTGCAGGAAAGCTTTTTTGATTATATTCCCTGGCTGCTGGCAGGTATGGTGGCCGTGGCCGCTGTCGGCGCCCTGTGCACCCGGCAGCGCATCCGCTGGATGGATACCGCCGGCCGCAAGGCCCTGTCCAAACTGCGGGAGGATCTGTTCCGGCACATTCAGAGCATGTCCTTTTCTTTCTTTGATACCCGCTCTGCAGGCAAGCTGCTGGTGCGCGTCATCAATGACGTCAATTCCCTGAACGATCTGTTCACCAACGGCATCGTCAATGTACTGATCGACTGTATGACCATGCTGATGCTGATCATCATCATGCTCATCGTCAATTGGAAGCTGACCTTGATCGGCATGTGCATCATTCCCCTGCTATTGTTTATCCTTTTCAAGCTCAAGCGGGTGATGCGCCTGCGCTGGCAGCGGGTGCGGGTGAAGAATTCCACCATGAACGGCTATTTGCATGAATCCCTCACCGGCATGCGGGTGACCGGCGCCTTCGTCCGGGAGGATGAGAATGCCGACAGCTTCAAAGAAATCAATCATGATATCCGCCGCCGGTGGATGAAAGCCGTCACAATCAACAATCTGTTCTGGCCGGCCCTGGATCTGACGGGCACCCTGGGCACCATTCTGGTGTATATCTTCGGGGTACGGTTTATGGGGCAGGGTACGCTGGAGCTGGAAAATATGCTGCTGCTCCTGTGGTATCTGGGCCGATTCTGGGAGCCCCTCAATACCCTTTCCAATTTCTATAATAATCTGCTTTCCGCCATGGCCTCCATGGAGCGCATCTTCGAAATCCTGGATACCCCTGCCGATATCCAGGATCAGGAAGGCGCCCAGCCCCTGCCCCCCATCAACGGCCGGGTCACCTTCGATCACGTCACTTTCTCCTATGACAACGAAAAGATCGTACTGAAGGATGTATCCTTTGATATTCCCGCCGGCCAGACCATCGCCCTGGTGGGCCCCACCGGCGCAGGAAAATCCACGGTGGTCAATCTGATCAGCCGATTTTATGATGTCACCGACGGCCGGGTGCTGATCGACGGCCATGATATCCGGGATGTGCAGTTGCAATCCATGCGCAAGCAGATGAGCGTGATGATGCAGGATTCCTTCATTTTCTCCGGCACCATTATGGATAATATCCGCTACGGCCGTCTGGATGCTACCGATGAAGAGGTCATCCAGGCTGCAAAAACCGTCCACGCCCACGATTTCATCATGCAGATGCAGAAAGGGTATCAGACGGAAGTGAACGAGCGGGGCTCTTCCCTTTCCCAGGGCCAGAAGCAGCTGATTTCCTTTGCCCGGGCGCTGCTCAATGATCCCAAGATCCTGATCCTGGATGAGGCCACCTCCTCCATCGATACCCGCACCGAAATGCTGATCCAGAAGGCGCTGGATGTGCTGCTCAAGGGCCGCACCTCCTTCGTTATTGCCCACCGCCTCTCCACCATCCGCAATGCTGATTGCATCATGGTAGTGCAGGATGGCCGGATCGCCGAGCAAGGCAACCATGAAGCGCTGATCAAACTGCCCGGCGGCCATTACCGGGGATTGTGCGAAGCCCAGTACCGGTTCATGGCAGGGGATGAATAATTCTTTGAATGAATTAAAAAGGGAGCAGTCGCATTGGCTGCTCCCTCATTTTTTTGCACAAAAAAACGAATGACCCAAAGTGCCGCTGCCCCTATTTTTTCACCCGCTATGTTAAGCAGGCCGGTGCCCTGCGTGTATTTCCTGCCGTCCCCTGGCATGCCTTGCGGCACGGGGGCATGACATCCATCCATCGACCCGGGCTCCGTTTTGTGAAATGTGGGTAAAAACAGGAAGCTGGCGCACACCTCAGGATCATTCTTTTCATTTCTATTATATGCAGGGCAGAGTTTCTTGTCAAGGCATCTGAAAGCTGGATTTATTTTCCTCCGTCAGTTGCCGGATCTGATCCAGATAAAAATCGCACAGCTCCCTGGCAAATTCGCTGTCCCTGGATTCACTGGTGATGCGCACCAGCCCCCGGTAGGCATCCGGCACAATGGTGGCATAGCCCCGGTCATGCTGAATGCGCACCCCTTCCCCCAGCGTATGGGGCAATTGGGTGTTGTGGCACAGCGTATGCAAAATACGTCCCTTATCCCGGATCCGGCAGGCCACATCCCGCATCAGGATATGGGTTTCCGGAAGATGCTGAAGAAGGGTTTCCAAAGGCCCCTGCTTCAGCGCTTCGCATAATGCGAAAAGGGCAGCAATCCCATCGGAAAGCAGGCTGCGCTGATAAAGGCAGGCCGGGCTGTCATCCGGCTCGCAAAGAGGTGCAATGCCCGCCGCCGCCCGGGGCACACCGGCAAGATCAAACAATACCCCATTTTTCCTGTGGCACAGGGATAAAAGCAGCATCAGCCGCTGCTCCTTGCCGGGGGTGCACTGCTGGGTGAAAATCGCCGCCTCCTCCCCTCTTTCGGGGATCAGAAAGCCGGTTTCCAGGGGGCGGAGGGCCAGATCCGACGTCGGGGCCAGCCGGACATCCTTGGCCCCCAATCGTGCAAGCCCATCCCCTGCCATCCTGCGCAGCATGGCAATATCGCAAAAAACAGCAATCGGGGAAAAAAGCGGCTTTCCCGCCCCTTCCGGCAATACCCGGGCCAGATAGATTTCTTCCGCCCCGGTAAAGCGGATCACCCCGCCTTCCCTGGCAAAGGCCGGAGGGGCATCCTGATGCAGCACACAGGAATCCATCGCTGCAAGCTGCCGGGGGGGCAAAGCAATTCCCTGATTATCAAAAAAGGATAAGGTCTGTCCCTGGGCATAGATACCGCCGCTGGCCTTCAGGGCAGGGATGAGGGTGCGAAGCATGCTCTCACTCATTTCTCCAGCGGTCAATACCCTGACCCCCGCCGCTCCCAGCGCCCCGGCAGCAATGGATTGCAGGGCAGCCGCCTCGGCGCTTCTGCCCACCAGGATCAATTTGGCCCCTGTTACCTTGGCAAATGCCATGCATAAGGAGCAGACGCCCTCCGCTGTATCGCAATCGGCCCCCCTGCTCGTCCACTGGGTGGCAGTCAGATCGGCGGTAATGATGCTGCGGCTGGCCACGGCCCCCGGCACTGCCTTGAGATGAGGCCAGATGCGCACGCCAGGCCGCAATTCCGCCCCGGCCCCTGCCACAGCCCCCTGGCCCAGGGCACAGCCATCTGCAATCTGCGCCCCTTTTCTGGCCACGGCCCCATCGCACAGAATGCAGCTGGACAGACTAGCCCTTTCCTGCACCACCGTTTTTTCCCACAGACAGCTGTCTGATATCACTGCGCCGGGGCCGATTGCCGCCCTTTCCCCGATAACGGCATTCTCAATCACTGCCCCTGGCCCGATAACGGCATCCCTGCCAATCAGGCAATGGCCCACGATCCGGGCGCTGGCATCCACCCTGGCCGTTTCGTGAATACCCTGATCGTGGGGAAGCGCCACCTCGCCCCGGAGCAGCGCCTGCTGGGCGGAAAGATAGGCCCGCTGATCCCCCACATCACACCAGTAACCGGTGGTTTCAAAGCCGTACAAAGGAATGCCAGCCTCCATCAGCGCAGGAAAGATATCCCTGCCGAAATCCGGGGTGCCCGTTTCGGGTATATAATCAAAAATTTCCGGTTCCAGAATATAGATGCCGGTATTGACCAAATCACTGAAAACCCGGCTCCAGGTGGGCTTTTCAATAAAGCGGGTGATGCGGTTTTCCTGATCGCACATCACCACCCCATAGGGAAGCGGCACACTGACCCTGCGCAGCACCAGTGTGGCCAATGCCTTTTTTTCTTTGTGGAAGGAAAGGGCGCGGGTCAGATCACAATCGGTCAGCCCATCCCCGGATAAAACAAGAAAGGTGCCCTTCAATTGTTCCCTGGCCATGCGGACGCTGCCCGCCGTGCCCATGGGGGATGTTTCCTCAAAATATTTCAATTTGACCCCATATTTTTCCCCTTTGCCGAAGGCAGCGCGGATTTTTCTGGGCTGATAGCATAAGGTGGCCCCCACATCCGTGATGCCGTGCATCTTCAGCAGCTTCAGCGCATAGCCCATTACCGGCTCCCCCAGCAGCGGCACCAGGGGCTTGGGCAGATTCAGCGTCAGCGGTCTGAGCCGCACCCCTTCGCCCCCTGCCATGATAATCGCCTGTACCGACAAATGCCACATCTCCTTCTTATGCAGAATGCATATTGATATTATGTGCGGCAAGAGAATTGAATATGCCATTTTTGTGAATCCTTTGAGGCGGAAATGTAAACAGATGAAATTTGCTCTTGCGTTTTATTGGAAAAAGTGATATTACTTAAGAAGAACGCATTCATACATTAGTGTTCCATTTTTTGGAATTTTTCTGGAAAGGGAATTATTTATGGAAATTAACTGGTATCCAGGGCACATGGCCCGGGCAAAAAGATTATTGAGCGAACAATTATCCCGGGTAGACGTGGTCATCGAATTATGCGATGCCCGCCTGCCCCTGTCCAGCCGCAATCCTGATCTGAAGCGGCTGATAGAAAAAAAGCAGCGGGTGCTGATCATGGGCAAAAGCGATCTGGCCGATCCCAAGCTCACCGATCAATGGCTCAGCGTACTGCGGAAAGAGGGGGTTCCCTGTCAGGCCCTGGATATGAACCGTCAGGCCAGGCAAGCCCTGAATCTGATCGACAAAGCCGCCCGGGAAACAGTGGAGAGGGCCGCCCAGCGGGGCATCAAAAAAACGGTACGGGCCATGATCGTCGGGGTGCCCAATGTAGGAAAATCCACCCTGATCAACCGGCTGCACGGCGGATCCATTGCCAAGGTAGGGGATATGCCCGGCGTCACCCGGGCCAATCAGTGGGTAAAGATTTCCCCCTATCTGGAATTGATGGATACCCCCGGCCTGCTCTGGCCCCGGCTGGATGATCCCCTGGCCGCACGGCGGCTGGCCTACATCGCCTCCATCAAGGATGATGTGCTGGATACCGCGCAGCTGGCTATCCAGCTGCTCACCGATATGATCGCCATGGTGCCCAAAGCGGTGGAAGAGCGCTTCAAAATCAAGGATCTGACCCTGACCGGCCCCGATCTGCTGGACGCCGTCTGCCGGGGCCGCGGCTTCCTGATGAAGGGCGGCATCACCGATACCGAACGAGCCTGCAAAGTAGTATTGGATGAATTCCGGGGCGGCAAGCTGGGCCGCATTACCCTGGAATCCCCCCGGGAGGAAAAAGAAAATGACCAGCAAGCGTGAGGAACGGCTGCAGATTCTGACCCAGACCGATCTGCCCCTGTGGCAGCAGGGCATCTGCTTTGCCGGCATGGATGAGGCAGGGCGAGGCCCCTTATGCGGAAATGTGGTGGCCGCCTGCGTGGTGATGCCCCCTTCTCCCCTGCTGGAATGGGTGGATGACAGCAAAAAGCTTTCCGCTTCCCGCCGGGAAAAGGTGTATGATGAAATCATGCGGACCGCCCTGTTCGTGGGGGTAGGGGAAGCATCCCCCGAAGAGATCGATGCCGTCAACATCCTGGAGGCCACCAAGAATGCCATGCGAAGGGCCGCCCAGGGCTGCCCTGCCCAGCTGTATCTGCTGGACGCCCTTTCCAATCTTGGATTGCCCGGCGAGGAACGGGGCATCATCCACGGGGATGCCCTGTGCTATTCCATTGCGGCGGCCAGCATCATCGCCAAAGTGACCCGGGACCGGCAATTGGAACAATTGGATCAGATTTATCCCGGCTACGGCTTTGCCAAGCATAAGGGCTATGGCACCGCCCAGCATATTGCTGCCCTGAAGAAATTGGGCCCCTGCCCTGCGCACCGGCGTTCCTTCATCAAAAATTTTGTATGAACATTCATGAAACAGGGCTGCTGGGGGAGCTTCGTGCCGCCCGGTATGCAAAGAAAATGGGCATGCGGATCCTGGAAAAGCGATACCGCACTGCCCACGGGGAGATCGATATCATCGCCCGGGAGGGCGATACCCTGGTGATGATTGAGGTAAAATCCCGTCCCCGGGGCAGAATGGGAGAGGGAGCAAGGGCTGTCAACCGCCAAAAGCAGCAGCATCTGCGCTTTGCCGCCGGCCAGTATCTTGATACCCATGCCGCATCCGCCGTGCGCTTTGATGTGATTGAAATCAGCGCCGCCGGCATCCGGCATATCAAAAACGCATTTTAAGGAGTATCCATGAAGAAGAGAGCTTGGTATCTGCTGGGGGCAGCCGCCCTGATCATTGCAGGAGTGATCCTGTTTTTTGCGCTGCGCTCCCCGGAACCGGAGGGCACCTATGATAACCTGATTGTGAATGGATCCTTCGATCAAATCGATGATCAGGGCGTGCCTGTGGGCTGGTATACCGAGGCTTATATTCCCCAGGGCTATACAATCTATGATACGACGGATGGCTATGACGGCCCCGGCGTATCCATTGAAAACCTGGGGCCCAATGACGCCCGCTATGCCCAGACGGTGATGGTATCCCCCGATACCCTGTATCATCTTCACGGCTATATCAAGGCATCTGCAGAAGGCGGGCGTGGGGCCAATCTTTCCATCGAAGGTCTGCACGTCTATTCCGACTGCATCTATGATACCCAGGGCGAATGGACGGAGGTATCCCTATACGGCCGCACCGGAAGCGAGCAGAATTATGTGAATGTATTGGTGCGCCTGGGCGGCTACAGCGGCGAAGCCACCGGCACCGCCTCCTTTGACAGCATTACCCTGAACCGGGTGGATTCCGTGCCCGCTGATTATTGGGAAACAGCATGGTATCTGCCCAAAGCCCAGCCGGAATCCCAGCCCGAAAGCGATGGCACCGGCGCACTGATGCTGATCCTGTTTTCCGTGCTTTATGCCGGCCTTTGCTATCTGACGCTGCCCTTCCTGCGCAAGTCCAAGGATGAATTGCAGGAAAAGCCTGCCCTCCGGCGAAGGCCCCTGATAATCCTGGGCTGCATCCTGGTGCTGAGCGCCGTCATCCGCATGATGATCGCCCTGATGGTGCCCGGATATGATGTGGATATGGGCTGCTTCAAAAGCTGGGGATCCCAGTTTGTCCGAACCGGCCCTGCCGATTTCTATCAGTTTTATGAAACCTACGGGGGCCACTGCGATTATCCCCCCGGCTATATTCTGATCCTTGGCCTGATCGGGGCCATGGGCAATTTCTTTGGCGGCGTCACCGATTGGATGGTGAAGCTGCCCCCCATTGCTGCCGATCTTGCCCTGTGCCTGATCATTTATACGGAAGGCAAAAAGCATCTTCCCTGGAAAGGCGCCCTGGCCCTTTCCTGCCTGTATGCCTTCAATCCCCTGGTGCTGGTCACCGGTGCTGCCTGGGGTCAGGCGGATGCCGTGCTGACCCTTCTGATCGTACTGACGGTGCTGTATGCCCTGCGGGGACAGTGGAAAATTGCCCTGCCCGTCTACGTGGTATCCATCCTGGTCAAGCCCCAAGCGCTGATGTTCGGCCCCCTGGGCCTGATCGCCCTGGCATTCCATCTGATCAATGGATGGCGCGATCTGAACCGCCGGAAGGAAATCCTCAAGGACAGCCTGATGGGGCTTGCCATTGCCATTGCTGCGGCTGCCCTGATCATCGTGCCCTTTTCCATCAACCGGGGCGGTATCTCCTGGCTGATCACCCTCTACAGCGAAACCATGGTGCAGTATAATTACGTCACTCTGAACGCCTGCAATATTTATTTCCTGCTGGGCAAAAACTGGATCAGCGTGGAAACCAATATCAGCGGCGAAGCGGTGATGATTTTCATCGTGTATCTGATTTCCGTGCTGCCCCTGATTGCTTCTGTGCTGATGGATAAAGGGGGCATCCGGGAAAAATGGCGCAGCCGGGAAGGCAGAATCCGCCTGCTGGTGATGGCCGGTCTTTCCCTGCTGCTGGCTATGGTGCTGCTGGTGATGGCCCTGTTTGGGGTTCTTACCTATTCCAATCTGGGCTCTATCATGATCGCCTATGCCGTGCTGCTGACAGGCGCCCTCTATATTCTGGGCGGTGATATCAGAAATCTGCCCTTGCTGGGGGCTGTGATGCTGCTGATGCTGTATTGCACCGGCTCCATGATGCATGAAAGATATCTGTTCCCCTGTGTGGGGCTTTTGTGGCTTGCCTATTTCCTGAAAAAGGATAAGCGCATTCTGTATCTGGCCCTGGGCATTACCCTGACAGGCTTCCTGAATGTGGGCTGCGCCCTGGACCGCAATATCCGCATCGGCGGTTTTGAGGCCCATCTGGACGCCCCTGCCTATCAGCTCGCCAGCGATATGGCCTGGATCGAATATCTGGTATCCGCCGTCAATTGTCTGCTGTGCGGATACGCCGTCATGGTTTCCTGCCTGATTACGGATAGGGCCGCTGCGCTTGTACCGATGGCGGAAAAGAAGGATTCCGCTGCGGTTTCTGCTGCTCCCCTCCTGCCCCGTACTGCCCCCCGGCATGATAATAAGCCCCTGCCCCGGCTGAAAAAGCGGGATTACATCCTCATGCTTTCCATTACAGCCGCCTATGCCGTATTGGCATTTGTCAATCTGGGCTCCACCAAAGCGCCCCAGACCCTCTGGCAATCCAGGGATCCGGATGAACAGGTCATCATCGATCTGGGGGAAGAAAAGCAATTCAATCTGTTCTATTTTGAAGGCATTCACAGCTTTGATCAGACTGGCTTCACCGTAGAAACCGGCAAGGATGGAACATATTGGGAATATGCCTATTCCGCCCCTCTCCATTACGGCGATTGCTTCAAATGGAAGCCTGTCAGCGATTATTCCGGCAGCCCCTTTGCCGCCGATATCACCGCCCGCTATGTGCGCCTCACCGCCAATCATTATGGGCTGCCCCTCTTTGAGCTGCTGTTCCGGGATACCGTAACCGGTGAATGTATTTCCCCTGCATCCATTACTTCCTCCCTGGCCAATCATGATCCTGCCCCTCTTGTGGATGAACCGGGCACCATGGAGGGCAATCCCGGCTGGTATAACTCCACCTATTTTGATGAAATTTATCATGCCCGTACCGGTTATGAGCACCTGCACGGCATTCACCCCTACGAAACCACCCATCCGCCCCTGGGCAAGGTGCTGATCAGCTGGTGCATCGCCCTCTTTGGCATGACGCCCTTTGGCTGGCGCTTTGCGGGCGCTCTGGCCGGGGTGCTGATGCTGCCGGGGATGTATCTGCTGGGGCATCTGCTGATAAGGAAAAAGTGGGGCGGCCTGGGCGCAATCCTGCTCATGGCCCTCGATCTGATGCACTTTACCCAGACCCGAATTGCCACCATCGATAGCTTCGTGGTGCTGTTCATCATCTGGGAAGTGTATTTCATGCTGCGCTGGTTCTATCTGGATTATTATAAGACGCCCTTCTGGAAGACGCTGATCCCCCTGGCCCTTTCAGGCCTATGCATGGGCTGTGCCATTGCCAGTAAATGGACCGGGGTGTATGCTGCAGTAGGCCTGGCCCTGATCCTGTTCTTCGGGCTTTGGCGGCGGTACCGGGAGCATTTGTGGGCCGCTGAAATCCCCGTCAAAAAGCGCACCCCGGAAGAACAAACGGCGGCCGGCGCCGGCATTCCCCGGCTGCTTGCCACCATCGGCAGCTGCTTTGTGCTGTTCATTTTCATTCCGCTTCTGATCTATTACCTTTCCTACATCCCCTATTTTGCCCCTTCCGGCGGGGTGACGGTGGAGAAGGTGATTGAGGCGGCCGTAGGCGATTATTTCAATACCGGCGAAGTGGGCGGTATGCTGGGCTATCACGGCCAATCCGGCTTCGGCGCCGATCATTTCTTCAATACGCCCTGGTATCAGTGGCCGGTGATCGGTAAGCCCATGTGGTATTTCCAATCCAATACGGAAGCCCCCGGCATGCAATCCACCATCATGGCCATGGGCAATCCTGCCGTATGGTGGGTGGGTCTGATTGGTTTATTTGGGGTGATGATCCTGTGGGCCAAGCGGCATTTCCGCAGGGATTATACCATCGCCCTGCATGCAGAAAAGGATGATCCCCGGTATGCGCTGCTGCTGATCTGCTTTGCGGCTCAATACCTTCCCTGGGTGCTGGTACCCAGAGGCACCTATATTTATCACTATTTCCCCAGCGTACCTTTCATCATCCTGTGTACCCTGATGTGCCTGGATTGGCTGGGAGAAAAATGGGAAAAGGCGGCAAAGATCACCCTGATCGTGCTGCTTGCCATCGCCGGTGTGCTGTTCATCGCCTTCTTCCCCTACGCCAGCGGCGTGGAAGTGCCCCAGCAATGGCTGGAAATGATGAAATGGTTCCCCAACTGGCTGTGGTATTAATACCAATGATGTAAAAGAGAGGTGGAGGCCGATGCTGGCAAGAACATTATGCTTCGCCCTGCAGGGCGTGGATGGACAGCCGGTACTGGTGGAAACGGATGTGACAGGCGGCATTTTCGGCTTTTCCATGGTCGGCCTTCCCGATACCGCCGTCCGTGAAAGCAAGGATCGGGTGACCGGCGCCCTGCGCAATTCCGGCTATGCCATGCCTGGCGGAAAAATCACCATCAATCTTTCCCCCGCCGATCTGAAAAAAGAAGGGGCAGCCTTTGATCTGCCCATCGCCATATCCATTATTGCTGCATCCCGCCAGGTCAGCCTGCCCGATCTGACAAAAACGCTGCTGCTGGGGGAATTATCCCTGGATGGATCGCTGCTCCCCGTTCGGGGCGCCCTGTCCATGGCCATTGCCGCCTGTCAGAGAGGGATCGAGGCCGTGGTGCTGCCAAGGGCCAATGCTGCTGAGGTGCAGTCCCTTTCCGGCATGCTCATTTATCCGGCGGATAATCTTGCCCAGGCGGTGGATCACCTCAGCGGCCGGATGCCCATCCCTGCCCAGATCCAGATCCCCTATGAAGAAAGCCTGTCCCAAAGCGCCCCCATTCTGGATCTTTCCCTGGTAAAGGGCCAGCAGGGGGCACGCAGGGCACTGGAAATTGCCGCAGCAGGCGGCCATAACCTGCTGATGATCGGGGTGCCCGGCAGCGGTAAAACCATGCTGGCCCGGTGCCTTCCCGGCATCCTGCCCCAGATGACCTTTGAAGAGGCCTGTGAA
The DNA here is from genome assembly GCA_017395685.1 of Clostridia bacterium. Classification (GTDB taxonomy): domain Bacteria; phylum Bacillota; class Clostridia; order Christensenellales; family Aristaeellaceae; genus RUG563. Next base: position 56,090 of record JAFQOD010000047.1, on the reverse strand, counting down.
ACCACCCGCATTCATTCGGTGGCCGGGCTGCTGAAGCCGGGAGAGGGCCTGATGACCCAGCGTCCCTTCCGCACACCTCATCATGCCGTATCCGCCCCTGCCCTGGTAGGCGGCGGCGCAGACGCCAAGCCGGGGGAAATTTCCCTGGCCCATAATGGGGTGCTTTTCCTGGATGAGCTGCCGGAATATGCTCCCAGCGTCCTGGAAGCCCTGCGCCAGCCCCTGGAGGACGGGGTGGCGTCCGTATCCCGGGTGCGCGCCCGGGCCCAGTATCTGTCCCGCTGCATGCTGGTGGCAGGGATGAATCCCTGCCCCTGCGGATATTATGGCAGCCGCACCCGCCAGTGCAACTGCGGGGAATTTGCCATCAAACGATATCTGAACCGAATTTCCGGGCCGCTGCTGGATCGCATCGATCTGCAGGTGGAAGTGGACGCCGTGCCCGTCAGCGAAATCAATGCCGCTGCTCCGGCGGAAAATTCCGCCACTGTCAGGGCCCGGGTGCAGAAGGCCCGGGAGCGGCAGCTTAATCGCCTTTCTGTCCATCATATTTTCTGCAATGCCCAGATGGACAGCAGCGCCCTGAAGGAACTCTGTCCCCTGTCTTCCCAGGCCCAGATGCTGCTTGCCCGGGCAGTGGAAAAAATGGGGGTCAGCATGCGGGGCTATACCCGCATCATCAAGGTAGCCCGCACCATCGCCGATCTGGCAGGCGAAGCTGCCATCTCCCCCGCCCATATTGCCGAGGCCATTCAATACCGGGCGCTGGACAGCAAATACTGGGGAGGCTGATCCATGGATTACACCAATGAACAACTGGCCCGTATCTGGCTGCAGGCAGCGCCCATGGGTGCATGGAGCCGGCTGGATCAATTGCAGCAGCTGCACGGCGGCCCCCTGGCCCTGTGGGATCAGTTTTCCCCCGCCTTCTATGATCTCCTGGGGGAAAGCGCCTTTTCCCTGCTGGCCGATCTGAAGCGATCCCGCTGCCGGGAGGTGCTGCAGGCAATGGATCAGCTTTCTGCAAGGGCCATTTTCTTCGGGGATCATGATTATCCGCTGGGCCTTGCCGCCATTGAGGATGCGCCGGATGTGCTTTTCATCCGCGGTCAGCTGCCCCCGCCCCACGCTCCGGCCATTGCCATCGTGGGCGCCCGCAGAAGCAGCCGATACGGCACCCAGCAGGCACGCCGCATCGCCCGGGAGCTGGCCGAAAAAGGAGTAACCATCGTAAGCGGCCTGGCCCGGGGCATCGATTCCGCCGCCCATCTGGGGGCTTTGGAGGCCGGAGGCAAAACGATCGCTGTGCTGGGCTGCGGCCTGTCGGTCAGCTATCCGCCGGAAAATAAAGCACTGGCCCAGCAGATTGTGGATGGCGGCGGCGCCATCATCACAGAACTTGCCCCTTCTGCGCCGCCTCTTGCCCATCATTTTCCGGTAAGAAACCGCATCATATCCGGGCTTTCCGACGGCGTATTATTGATCGAGGCCCAGGAAAGAAGCGGCACCCACTCCACCATCAATCACGCCCTGGATCAGGGAAGGGAAGTATTCGCACTGCCGGGCAATGTGGATGCGCCGGGCAGTGAACTGCCCCTGAAATTATTGAAGGAGGGCGCGGCCATATGCACCTGCGGCCAGGATATCCTTTCCTTCATGGAATGGGAAGCAAAGAGGCCGGAGCAGGCATCCTTCCTCCTCAGCGATGAGGATATGGAGGATCCAGTGCTGCGGGCCCTGGCGATAGAAGAAAAAACACTGGATGAATTATTACAGGAAACGGGCATGCCGGTAGAAGAATTGACCCCCCATCTGACGCTGCTGGAATTGAGCGGCCAGATTGAGCGGCGGCCCGGCCGGGCCTTTGCCCGGATAAAACCCTGATCTTAAAACGGAGGAATGTATCGTGGCATCTGCAAGTAAATTGATTATCGTGGAATCCCCCGCCAAGGCCCGCACCATCGCCAAATTCCTGGGCCGTGGCTATAAGGTAGAGGCCTCTCAGGGCCATGTGCGCGATCTGCCCAAATCCCAGCTGGGCGTAAACGCAGAAAACAACTTTGAAATGAAATATATCACCATCCACGGCCGGGGTAAAATCCTCACCAAGATCCGCAAAGAGGCCAAAACCGCCTCCCGGATCTATCTGGCAACCGACCCTGACCGGGAGGGCGAGGCCATTTCCTGGCATCTGGCCCATACCCTGGGCATGGATGTGAATGCGCCCTGCCGCATTGAATTCCATGAAATCACCCAGCGTGCCGTGGAGCAGGCCCTGCAAAATCCCCGGCCTATCGATCTCAATAAAGTGGATGCCCAGCAGGCACGCCGCGCCCTGGACCGGCTGGTGGGTTATCAGATCAGTCCTCTGCTGTGGGCCAAGGTTAAAAAAGGCCTGTCCGCCGGCCGGGTGCAGTCCGTTGCCACCCGCCTTGTGGTGGACCGGGAACAGGATATTGAAGATTTCATTCCTGAAGAATACTGGGATGTGACCGCCAACGCCCTGCTGCCCAGCGCCCGGGGCCGGAAAACCACCTTCACCCTGAAGCTTTCCACCCTGGATGGCAAAAAGGCAGAGCTGCATAACGAGCAGGAGGCCCTGGAGGCCCGTGACCGGGTAGAAAATGCCCATTTCGCTGTGTACGGCATCAAATCCGGCGAAAAGCGAAAGCTGCCTGCGCCGCCCTTCACCACCTCCTCCCTTCAGCAGGAGGCCGGCCGCAAGCTGAATTTCACCACCCAGAAAACCATGCAGGTGGTGCAGCAGCTCTATGAAGGCGTGGATCTGGAAGGGGAAGGCACCCAGGGTATCGTCACCTATATCCGTACCGACAGCGTGCATATTTCCGAAGAGGCCCTCGCCGCCGTCCGTGCCTATATTCCTGAGCGCTTCGGCAATGATTATCTGCCCGAAACCCCCAACGAATTCAAAGGCCGCCGCAATGCCCAAGACGCCCACGAGGCCATCCGTCCCACCGATGTGACCCGGACCCCCGAATCTATCAAGGCATCCCTGACCAAAGAACAATTCCAGCTTTACCGGCTGATATATTCCCGTTTCCTGGCCAGCCAGATGAAGCCTGCCATATACGATACCCTGAATATGGATGTGGCAGGGAACGGCGTCGGCATGCGCTTCTATGGCGAGCATAAGCGTTTTGCCGGCTTTACCTGCGTATACGAAGAAGGCACCGATGAAGCCCAGGAGGCCGCCGAATCCACCCTGCCCCAGTTTGAAGAAGGCGCCCCCGTCATCATTGAATCGGTGGAAAGCCAGCAGCATTTCACCCAGCCCCCCGCCCGCTATACCGAAGCTTCCCTGGTGCGGATGCTGGAAGAAAAGGGCATCGGCCGTCCCTCCACCTATGCCCCCACCATCACCACCATTATCGCCCGGGGCTACGTCATGCGGGAAAACAAGCGGCTCTTCCCCACAGAACTGGGCCGTATGATCAATGCCATGATGATTGAATATTTCGGCCCCGTGGTGGATACCGAATTTACCGCCGCTCTGGAAGATCAATTGGATGAAGTGGAAGAAGGCGAAATGGATTGGCGTCAGGTGCTCCATGATTTCTATCCCGATTTCAAGGAAATGCTGGAAAATGCAGAAAAGGATATTGAAAAGGTGGAAATCAAGGATGAGCCCAGCGACGTGATCTGCGATAAATGCGGCGCCCAGATGGTATACCGGGTGGGCCGCTACGGCAAATTCCTGGCCTGTCCCAATTTCCCCGAATGCCGCAATACCAAGCCCATCCTCAATTATATCGATGCCAGCTGCCCCCAGTGCGGCGGAAGGCTGCTGGAAAAAACCAGCCGGAAAAACCGGAAATTCTACGGCTGCGAGCATTACCCCGAATGCGATTTCGTCTCCTGGGAAATGCCGGTCAATGAAAAATGTGAAAAGTGCGGCAGCTTCATGACCCTGAAGCGTTCCCGCAAAGGCGAAACCTGGCATCTTTGCAGCAATGAAACCTGCCGCCACCGGGTAGAGGTAGCCGCAGCGCATACGGAGGATGAAGAATGAGTGTCACCGTAATCGGCGCAGGGCTGGCAGGCTGCGAAGCAGCATGGCAATTGGTAAAACGGGGGATTCCCGTTACCCTGATTGAGCAAAAGCCCCTCTCCATGAGCCCTGCCCATTCCTCACCCCTGTTTGCTGAATTGGTCTGTTCCAATTCCCTGCGTTCCGACCGCATCCAGAATGCGGTGGGCCTGCTGAAGGAAGAAATGCGGGCCCTGGATTCCCTGATCATGCAGGCAGCGGATCATGCCAAGGTGCCCGCCGGCGGCGCCCTGGCAGTGGACCGGGATACCTTTTCCGGCTTCATTACCGAAAAGCTGAAAAATCATCCCCTGGTAACATTGGAATACCGGGAAGTAACGGAAATCCCCGATACCCCCGCCATCATCGCCACAGGTCCCCTGACCTCCGATAAAATGGCGGAGGCCATCGCACAGATGCCTGAGGTTTCCACCCTCAATTTCTATGATGCCGCCGCCCCTATCGTAACAGCCGAATCCCTGAATATGGATAAGGTATTCCGTGCTTCCCGCTATGGCCGGGGCGAGGATTATCTCAACTGCCCCATGAGCAAAGATGAATACGATGCCTTCGTCCTGGCCCTGCTGGAAGCGGAAACCGCCCCCATCCATGGCTTTGAAGAAAAGAAGGTATTCGAAGGCTGCATGCCGGTGGAATCCATGGCCAGGCGCGGGCATATGGTATTGGCTTTCGGCCCCATGAAGCCGGTAGGCCTGCCCGATCCCAAAACGGGCAGGGAAGCCTATGCCGTTTTGCAGCTTCGGCAGGATGACGCTGCCGGAACGCTTTATAATCTTGTGGGATTCCAGACCAGGCTGAAATTCCCGGAACAGAAGCGGGTATTCGGCATGATCCCCGGCCTGGAAAATGCGGAATACGCCCGATACGGCGTCATGCACCGAAATACATTCCTCAACAGCCCCGGCCTGCTCAATCATCATTTCCAGATGATTGCCCGGCCCCATCTCTATTTCGCCGGGCAGATGACCGGCGTGGAGGGCTATGTGGAATCTGCGGGCAGCGGTCTGGTGGCCGGCATTGCCATGGCACGCCAGATGCAGGGAAAAGCCCCCCTCGATTTCACCCGGGAAACTGCCCTTGGCGCCCTGGGCCACTATATCTCCACCCCCAACAGTGCCTTCCAGCCCATGAATGTCACCTACGGCATCATCGATGGCTGGCCGGGAAGAATCCGCAATAAAATCCAGCGCTATGAAAAGATTGCAGAAAGGGCGCTGGAAAAGATCGCGGCGCTGAAAAAGGAGCTGTGACCTGGCAGGGGAACGACCGGGCAGGGGCGTCTTCCGCCCCCGTACCCCCGAACCAGGGATTTCATCCCTGGACCCCTCTTGCAGAACAGGCAATTTCTCCTTTACAGCGATTTCCTGCTGCCACATAAGCTGCTAATGCATACAAAGCTTCTGGGCAGGCGGCTCTGCCGCCAACCCGGATGCATTCTATGCATCCGGGGAAAACGAATGAAAATCCCAGGGAAAAGTACGCTTTTCCCGTGGATTTTTCATCGTTTTCATTCGCCCAGAAGCAAAATCAATCCCGTTCTCAACGTTTCAGACGGAAAAAAAGTTGTTTTGTTAAACTATCAGACATCGTCGATTGGAGTCCAGAGGTTGATGACCTCTGGCGCAGGGTTTGGGGCTGCGGAAGCCCCAAGACGTCCCCACAACAGTATTTACGGAGGAAAACATTGATGCAATTTCGAGGAACCACCATCTGCGGCGTATGCCGCAACGGCCAGATCGCCATCGCCGGCGACGGCCAGGTGACCATGGGAGAACACACCATTTTCAAGGGCACGGCCAAGAAGGTGCGCCGGATTTTCAATGATACGGTAGTCACCGGATTTGCGGGCTCCGTGGCCGACGCCTTCACCCTGGCAGAGCGCTTTGAGGATAAGCTGACCCAGTGCGGCGGCAATCTGGAGCGTGCAGCCGTAATGCTGGCCCAGGATTGGCGCAGCGATAAGGCCCTGCGTCAATTGGAGGCCATGATGATCGTGGCCGACAAGGACGGCATGCTGATGCTGTCCGGTACCGGCGAGGTCATGAGCCCGGACGACGGGGTAATGGCCATCGGCTCCGGCGGCAATTATGCCCTGGCCGCTGCCCGCGCACTGATCCAGAATACCGATCTGTCCGCCCGGGAAATTGCAGAAAAAGCACTGCATATTGCCGCCTCCATCTGCGTTTATACCAACCATAATATCATCGTGGAGGAGGTGTAATCATGAGCGAAGTAAAGGCCCTGGGCCCCGGCCGGCATGAACTGACCCCCCGGGAAGTGGTGCGAGAACTGGATCGCTACATCATCGGCCAGGATGAGGCCAAGCGTGCTGTGGCCATCGCCCTGCGCAATCGCTATCGCCGCTCCCAGCTGCCGGCGGAAATGCGGGAAGAAATCTATCCCAAGAATATCCTCATGATCGGCCCCACCGGCGTCGGCAAAACGGAGATTGCCCGCCGCCTGGCCAAACTGGTGGACGCTCCCTTCATCAAGGTAGAGGCTACCAAGTTCACCGAAGTGGGTTATGTGGGCCGGGATGTGGAATCCATCATCCGGGATCTGATGGAAAATTCCGTCCGGATGGTAAAGGAAGAGCATACCGCCCGAGTCAAGACCCGCGCCCAGGTGCTGGCGGAAGACCGGCTAGTTACATTGCTGCTCCATCCTCCCAAGAAGCAGAATCAGAATAACAATCCCCTGGATTTCATCCTGGGCCGTACCAAGACCGAGCCCGAACCCACGGAAGAAGAAAAAATCGCCGTCGGTAAAAAACGGGATGAAGTGCGGGAACAGCTGCGCCGGGGCGAACTGGAAGAGAAAGAACTGGAAATCGAAGTGGAAGAAAGCGCCCCGCAACTGGAGGTGGGCGGCGCTTCCATCAGCATCGGCGATATGATGGGCGGCATGATGCCCAAGAAGATGAAAATCCGCCATGTGAAGGTGAAAGAAGCCCGGGAAATTCTGATCCAGGAAGAATCCCAGAAGTTGATCGATGAGGATGCAGTGCGGGATGAGGCGCTGCAGCGCTGCGAACAGAGCGGCATTGTATTCCTGGATGAAATTGATAAGATTGCAGGCAAAGGCGGATCCGGCCATGGCCCGGACGTCAGCCGGGAAGGCGTGCAGCGGGATATCCTGCCCATCGTGGAAGGCTCCACCGTCAATACAAAATACGGCCCCGTGCGCACTGATTTTATGCTGTTCATCGGCGCCGGCGCATTCCATGTGGCCAAGGTTTCCGATCTGATTCCGGAGCTGCAGGGCCGTTTCCCCGTGCATGTAAATCTCAAAAGCCTAACCCAGGATGATTTCGTGGCCATCCTGACCCAGACCGATAACGCCATCACCCGCCAATATACCGCCCTGCTGGAAGTAGATAAGGTGCATCTCACCTTCGATGAAGATGCCCTGCGGGAAATCGCCCGTATTGCCATGCTTTCCAATGAAACGGGCGAGGATATCGGCGCCCGGCGGCTGCATGCGGTATTTGAAGAATTGCTGGAGGATGTATCCTTCAATGCCGGCGGCGATATGATGCCCGACGTCTATCTCACCATCACCGCCCAGTATGTGCAGGATCATTTGAAGGCCGCCAAGCAGCAGGATATGAAGCGGTATATTCTCTGATCAACCAAAGAATCTTTTGAAAAGGAGGCCCGATCATGAAGCGCTGTGTTTTACTTGCCTGCCTTCTGCTGATGCTGACCGCAGGCTGTGCCGGTGCATACGAATACATCCCAGATGCTGATGTATCCTTCCTGGAGCCCTTTGGGAACCAGCCTGTCAACACCCAGCCGGGATTCAGCTATGCTTCTGAGCGGGCCCTCTATCTGTTTTCCAGGGATATTCCCAAGGAAACCAGGGATCAGTTTATTGGCCGCCAGGAAGCACTGATGGATCAATTGAATGTCTCCGGCCTTACATTCTGCATTCTGCCCGGTTATGATCCCTGGGTTATCAGCGAAACAAAGCAGATTTTCCTCTCCCCTGACGATGAATCCGGCATGATCCAGGCCATTGCTACCCTGCAGGCCCTCCGGGGCGAATATACCCACTATGGGCTGCTCTTTGGCTATGCCGATCAGATCTGCAAAAATGCCGGGCTTTCCGGCCATGAGCTCCGATTCAATGATAAAGGGATGGTGCGTTTTTATAACGATGAATCCCATTTATCCGCATTCATGCTGCTGTATCCCTGTTTTTCGGATCTTCTGGATGGGAATGAAACCAATATTCCCTTCGTACAGGATATGGCGGTGCGCTTCTGCGCCTTCCTTTCTGAAAAAGATCAGCTGCAATCCATGCTGCAGGAAGAGAATGCGGATGCATTCAATCAGCGCTATATTGCCCTGATGAATGAATTTCTGCAATCCGCCGGAGCGGAAACCCAGCTCTATACCCATCTGCCCGCCCTCCGTTTCGGCGCTGCGGGCAGCAGCTATCCCCTGGTGATTTCCACCGCGCACGGGGAATGGTATATCCACAAGGATTATTCTGATCCTGAGGATTACTGGCTGGTGCATAGCTTCGACAGCCTGTTCAACACTGTCTGGAAAACGGAAGATGATCTGGCTAAAGTGGATCAGGCCCTGGGGATTTCCCCATCCGGCAGCCCCTTCCTTTTTGCCGGAAACAAGGGGGCGCCTGCCCGCAGCCTCTACACCCATTACGATGGAAACGGCCCCATCGCCCCCTCCGGCATTGACGATCTGATCCATGAATATGTGCATGCCTGCACACTGGGCTGGTATGAGGGGGATCAGGCCTGGTTCCTGACGGAGCTTGCGGCCACCTATTTTGAAATCCAGGGCCAGAAAAACCCCCAGGATGAACTGGTTTATACCCTCTGGTATGATCTTTCCGATGCCCAGGCAGAATACTGGGGGCCGGTATTGGATGCCATGGATCAGGGGGAAGTGCTTTCATATTTCCCCGATCCGCCTGAAGTTTATCATTATCTTTGCTATTCCCACGGCCAATACGATCTTTTCACCCCCGGCAGCCGCACACTCAATGCCATCCGTTCCTTTGCCTACTATCTGGAACAGCACTACGGCAATGAAAAGATGGGCCTTATCCTGAGGGAAGGCACCCCGGAGCATGTGCTGCAAAAGGATTGGAGTGCCCTGCAGCAGGATTGGATCGCCCATCTTGCCGCCACCTTCGGAAAGGCCGAAAATCAGGATATTTAGCCTCTTGACGGAAATCAGCATTGCCTCTACAATAAACGCAGGGCAAGCCGCCCAGCAAGGAGGACGCCCATGGAAATGATGGAAAATGCCGGCAGCCGGGAAGTGGCCCGGGCTGCCATCTCCCTGTCCCTTTCCTCTTCCCGGGAAGAGGAAGCCCAAATGCGCAGCGAATTTGCCCAGCAGGGCATCCTGACCGCTGCCGCCGATTACGGCGGGGAATACAATCAAAGCGTCATGAAGCTGATTGAGCGGGCCGTCATCGCCGCCCGGCGGGAAAAGGTCATTTCCGATACCCATCATGAGCAGGGCGCTGTTGCCGGTGCCGCCCACGAGGCCATCTCCCAGGTATCCGGAAAGGCCTTTGGCCTGTCCATCGGCGGAAAGATCGCCGTAGCCCGCAGGGGCGAGCATGTGGCGGTGGCCGTATTCCTGTGCGTGGGGCTGGTTCACCTCAATGAAGTATGTGTAGGTCTGGGGCACCGGGCCATCTGAGAATGATACAAAAGCAAGGAGAGACCGATATGCCGTTAACCATCGCCATCGACGGCCCTGTGGGTGCGGGTAAATCCACCATTTCCGATGAGGTGGCCAAGCGCCTGAACATATTGCATCTGGATACCGGGGCCATGTACCGGGCTGTGGGCCTGGCCGCCCTGGAAAATGGCATCGATCCCATGGATGAAGAAAAGGTATGCCGGATGTGCGAAGTAGGCGGCGCCAATGTGGATGTGCGGTATCAGGATGGGAAGCAGGTCACCCTCCTCAACGGCCGGGATGTAAGCAGTGCCATCCGCACCCAGGAAGCAGGCGGGGCCGCCAGCGCCGTATCCCGGTATGTGGCGGTGCGCTCCATGCTGGTCAGGCGCCAGCAGGAAATGGCCCAGCAGCAGCCCATGCTGCTGGACGGCCGGGATATCGGCACCGTGGTGCTTCCCGATGCCACGGCAAAAATTTTCCTCACCGCTTCCCCGGAAGTACGTGCCCGCAGGCGGATGCTGCAGCTGAGGGAAAAGGGGGATCAGACCCCCTTTGAAGAAATTCTGGCCGAGGTAAACGCCCGGGATCTGCAGGATACCACCCGGAAGCTGACCCCGCTGCGCCAGGCGGAGGATGCCATTCTGGTGGATGCCTCTGATCTGGATTTTGAAGAAACGGTACAGGCGATTTTATCGATTGTGGAGGCACGGCATGGCTGAAATCAATACGGAAAAGAAGCAAAAGAGGGAACGCACCTTTGTCTATTCCAAAGGCTGCATACTGGTTAGGGCAATTTTCCATACCCTGCTCCCCGTCAAATACCATAACCCCACGGGCATGGACCGGGAAGGCCCCTATATGCTGCTGGCCAATCACCAGAGCTGGATCGATCCCGTCATTATCGCCGTGGGCTGCCGTGCCCATGAAATCCGCTTTGTAGGCAAAAAAGAGCTGACCAAGAATAAGGCCCTGGCCTGGCTGGTTACTAAGCTGCATATGATTACCGTGGACCGGCATAATACCGATCTGCAGGCCATGCGGCAATGCAATCAGGTGCTCAGGGAGGGCAAGGTGCTGGGCATCTTCCCCGAAGGCACCCGCCATCTGCCCGATATGATGAGCGAAGTGGAAACAGGCGCCGCCGTGCTGGCCTTCCGTTCCAAGGCCCTGGTGCTGCCCGTCTATATCCAGAATAAGCTGAAGCTGTTCCGCCGCACCCATGTGTATGTGGGCGATCCCATGCCCCTCTCCGATTTGTATGAGCAGGGCATGAACGCTGATACCATCCAGGAAATGTGCAGCCGCATCCAGCACACCTTCTGGGATATGCGCAAGGAATACCAATTCACTGCCCGGAAGCAGAAAAAGAAATGATTTTTTTCCGGCCGTCGGCTGTTCAGCCGGCGGTTTTCTATATCAAGCGGTCACACGGAAGCCTCCTGCCATTCCGAAAAAGCGGAATGGCTTTTTTGTTTCTCAAAATTTCACAATTCATCCATTGTTTGTTTAAATCCCATTTCATTCCCATTCACATCTTTTTCTTATACTGATCCAGGATCCAGCCATGAGAAAACAAGAGAGAGCCATCATCATTGATAAAGGAGAATCGTATGGAAGAAACAGCAAAGCATTCCCGGAAACGGAACGGAAAATGGAAAAAGCGCATCAGAAAAGGAATCATTCTTTTTGTAATCCTGCTGTTGCTGGCAGGCACAGTGATGCTTTTCATTGACAAGCTGAAAGCGGAATACACCATCACCTATGACAGCTATACCGCCTCCATGGGCACCATCTCCAATTCCCTCAGCTTCAGTGGCAGCCTGCAGCTGATTGACAATGCCACCTATACCGCTTCCTCTTCCGGCACGGTACGCAGCGTATATGCGGCCGCCGGCGATCAGGTAAAGGAAGGCGATATCCTGATGCGCATGGCCAACGGGCAGGCAATCACGGCCGAATTCGACGGCAGAATCAATCAATTGTATGTCGGGGCCAATGATAAAGTGGCCGCCGGGGATTCCCTCATCCAGGTGGCGGATTTTGATCAAATGCAGGTATCCATCCGGGTGGATGAATACGATATCTCCCATGTATCCGTGGGCCAAAGCTGCCGGATCACCGCCACCGCCACAGAAATTGAAATGGATTCTGAAATCGCCGGCATCAACTATATTTCCTCCTCCGCCGGATCCGTGGCCTATTATACGGCCACTGCCTATGTGGATGTGCCCCAGGGCCTCTATCCCGGCATGCAGGTCACCGTAACCATTCCCCAGGAAGAGGCGGAAAATGTGGTGATATTGAAAATGGACGCCCTCAGTTTTGACGCCGCCAATCAGGCCTATGTTTACATGGAAAACAGCGAAGGAACGCTGGAGCCCGTCTACGTCACCACAGGCGTCAGCAACGGCAATTATGTGGAAATCACCGGCGGCCTTTCCGCCAATGACGTAGTATATGTGGAAACAGAAGAGGAAACCGAAAGCGGCATTGCCAGCCTGTTTTCCAGCATGTTCGGCAAGCAGCAATTCAATAACGGCGGCGGCCGGAATAATTTCGATCCTTCCCAGATGCAGAATATGCGCCAGCAGCGCAATACGGAAGGCGGCACGCCCAGCTTTGGCGGTGGTCGGCAATGACAGATGAAAAAGCCTTCTTTCAGATGACAAACATCAATAAATCCTATCCCATGGGGGATGAACAGGCCCATATTCTCAAAAATATCTGCCTGTCCCTCCGCAGAGGGGAATATCTTTCGGTGCTGGGCCCCTCCGGCAGCGGAAAATCCACCCTGATGAATATCATCGGCTGCCTGGATACCGCCTCTTCCGGAGAGTATATCCTGCAGGGCAGGCGGATTTCCGATCTGACCGATGGGGAACTGGCAAATCTGCGCAGCCAGGAAATCGGATTTGTATTCCAGAATTCCCAGCTGCTGCCCCGGCTGAACGCCCTGAAAAATGTGGAATTGCCGCTGATTTATGCCGGCGTATCCCCCGGCGAGCGAAAACGCCGGGCTACAGAAATCCTGTGCAGGGTGGGTCTATCCGATCGGCTGCATCATTATCCCAATCAATTATCCGGCGGCCAGCAGCAGCGGGTAGCCATCGCACGGGCGCTGGTGGGCAATCCCAGCATTCTGCTGGCAGATGAGCCAACCGGCGCCCTGGATCAGAAAACCGGCCGCCAGGTAATGGCTCTGTTTGAAGAACTGAATCAGGAGGGCCGCACCATCATCATGATCACCCATGATATGAATATCGCCGCCTATGCCCATCGGGTGGTGCATATCATTGACGGCGAACTGACGGAAGGGGGCGACGCAGCCCATGATTAAAGGCCTCCGCAAACCTATCATCATGCTGTGGGAATGCATCCGTATGTCCTTTGCAAACATCATGAGCAACCGCATCCGTTCCTTCCTGACGGTGCTGGGCATCCTGATCGGCGTCATGGCGGTCATCGCCCTGATTACCACCGTTTCCGGCTTTTCCGGCACCCTTTCCTCCTCCTTCCAATCCATGGGCGCAGGCACCCTTTCCGTATCGGTATCGGGCAGCGATCTGAAGGAAGGCATGACCACCGCCGATCTGGATGAATTGACCCTTATGAATGAAATCGACGGCATCACCCCCAATGTATCCCTCAATACAAGGGTATCCCGGGGCGGAAGCTATGAAAGCGCCGTTTCCATCTCCGGAAAAAATTCCTATTATTTCTTAAGGAATAAGGATGTGGTATCCCGGGGCAGGCAGCTCAATATCGTGGATGAGGAAAATTCCTCCTTCGTATGCCTGATCAATCAGGACATGGTGGATGCCTTCTTCTTCGGCGTGGATCCCATCGGCCAGCAGATCCTGATCGACGGGGTGCCCTTCCTGGTGGTGGGGCTGATCAGCGAAGAGGGGGATGGCTCCATCGCCTCCCTGATGAGCGGCAGCGCCGATATCCTGATTCCCTATACCACGGGAATGAAAATGAATAACACCAATACCGTTACCTCCTTTACCGTATACCTGTCTGAAGGAACAGATTCGGAAGGTGCATCCTCCGCCATCGAAGAAAAGATGGATATCATGTTCAGCTATGAGGAGGATTGCTTCACCATCACCACCATGAGCAGCATTGAGGAAACAATGGAATCCATGCTTTCCATGGTGAGCACGCTGCTGGCCGGTATTGCCTCCATTGCGCTGCTGGTGGGCGGCATCGGCATCATGAATATGATGCTCACCACCGTTACAGAGCGCACCATGGAAATCGGCCTGAAAAAAGCGGTGGGGGCGGTATCCTGGCAGATTCAGATGCAATTCCTTATCGAATCCTTCCTGCTTTCCCTCATCGGCGGCCTGCTGGGGGTGGTGCTGGGGCTGGCCCTGTCCTTCCTGCTGTGCCAGGTGATGGAAATGACCTTTGTAATTTCCTCCGGCGCCATTTTCCTGGGGGTGGGCTTTTCCGCAGCCGTCGGCATCATTTTCGGCTGGGCTCCTGCCAGAAAAGCCAGTAAACTCAATCCCATTGACGCCCTCCGGGCTATGTAAATCAGAAAAGGAGAATTGATTGCCATGAAAAAAATGATCGCCCTGATGCTGTGCCTGCTGCTTTGCTGCACAATCGCCCCTGCCCTGGCAGAGGATGCCCTTACCCTGAGCGGAACGGTGGTATCCCTGCAGACCAGCACCCTCATCTCCCCCATTGGCGGCGCCGTATCCCAGGTCAATGTATATGCCGGGCAGAAAATCAACGAAGGGGATACCATCGCCCTGCTGGAAACAGAAAAAGTTTATGCCCAGCAGGATGGGATCATCTATCTCTTCGGCCAGCCCGGTGATACCATCGATCAGATTACCGCCCGTTACGGCAGCCCAGCCTATCTGGAGCCCGCCTACACCTACACCATCTCCGCTTCCACAGCCACCGCCTATGATCTGGAGGAAAACCGGCTGGTGCATCCCGGCGAAATGGTATACCTGCGGGGATATACCTACACCAGTCACCAGGGCCTGGGCCGGGTGACCACCGTCAGCGGTACCAGCTTCACGGTAGAAGTAATCAGCGGCAATTTCGAATCCAGTGAATCGGTGAATATCTATCGGACAGAAAATTTCGCTGCCAAAAGCAGAATCGGCAAGGGCAAAACCAGCCGGGTGGATCCCATTGCCTATACCGGCACAGGCAGTCTGGTTGCCTGGCATGTGGAAAACGGGCAGCAGGTAAAAAAGGGGGATCTGCTCTTTGAAACCCTGGAGGGGGCCTTCCAGCCCGGCGAAGAGGTAAGCAGCGCTATCAAAGCCCGGGAAAGCGGCGTCATCGCCACCGTGGATATCGCCCCTGGCACAGTTCTTACAGCAGATGCTGCCGTGATCACTTTCTATCCCGACAGCGCACTGAGGATACAGGCCGCCGTTTATGAAGGGGATCTTGCATCCATTCAGCCAGGCGGCAGGGTAAAAGCCGAATTTTCTTATGGCACTGGCAATGAAACCGTCATGGCCGGTACCATCGAGCGCATTTCCCTCCTGGCGGATACCGTTTCCGAAACCACCGAAGAAGAGGAGGCAGCCAGCTACGCCGTCTATATCCGGCTGGATGATCCCAGCGCCGTGCATTACGGCATGCATCTGCTGATCACCCCGGAAAATTGATCCTCTCCCTTCCCCGGTCCGGCCTTTTTGCCGGGCCTTTTTTCATATGCTGCCTGATATTCAGTCCATCTAAAATCCTTGATTTTAAGCAGGATCTATGGTATGCTGTATGGGTATAAATATCGCTTTTTGAAGGAGATTACTGCCATGTCTGCAAAGAAATGCATCATCCTTTTCCTGGCTGTAATGCTGGTGCTGCCCTGCTTTACCGCCCTGGCCGAGGGATTTGATCCCTTGCCCATGAATAATCTTTCCTTCGGCGCCAAGCCCAAGAATGAAAATTATCTTTCCAATACGGAATATCAGGATGAATCCATTTCCGTAAAAATTTATGAAGGCCGCTTTGCAGATACCGATTATGCCTGCGCCCATGTGAAGATTTCCCATCCTTCCCAGCTGCGCACCATCCCCGCCGCCGTTTATCAATCCCCCAAGGCCGCCTTTGTGGCCCGTGCATCCGAGGCCAATTTCAAGGGCCGCTTTGTGGCCAATAAGGTAAATGCCGTGGTGGCCCTCAACGGCGACTTCTATACCAAGACCAAAGTGGTGCAAGTGGTGCTGCGCCAAGGCAAACAGGTGCGCAATATTTCCGAAGGCAAATCCGATCTGCTGGTCATCGATATGAACGGGAATTTTTCCTATCTCCCCCTGTGCAGCAAGGAAGATTACCAGGCCTATTATGAAGAAAATCAGCAGAATATGTATCAGGTATTCTGTTTCGGCCCTGCGCTGGTGGAAAACGGGGTCAGCCGCATCGATGAAAGCTATCTGAACAAAGATATCGGTTCCCAGAATAACACCCAACGCTCCGCCATTGCGCAGATTGCCCCCCTGGAATATCTGCTGATCACCTGCAACGGCCCCCAGACCAAGAATAACAAGGGCATGACCATCTATGAATTTGCCGCCCTGTGCGAAAAGTTGGGCAAGGAACTGAATGAAGACGGCTGCGAACTGGCCTACAACCTGGATGGCGGCAACAGCTCCACCCTGGTTTTCAAGAAAAAGGATGCCAAGACCGGTAAGCTCAGCTATGTCAAATACAACTGCCCGGAAATTGAACGCTTCCTGGGCGACGTTATCTACTTTGCTACGCTGGTGAAATGATATGATGGATCTTTCGATGGTTTCCCTTTTCGGAACGGAAATTACCCTCTATGCGCTGCTGGCAGGGGCAGGATATCTGCTGCTGGCGGGGCTGATGATTTTTATCGCCCCCCGATACAAGATAAGCCGCAAGGCTTCCCTGCTGTATGCCCTGACCGCCGGGCTGCTGGGCCTGTTCCTGGGCCGGCTGATTTTCTTCCTGGTAAGGATGGATACCCTCACCTATGATGAGATGGGGGAATACCTGGGCTTTGCCCCCTTCTTTGATTCCGCCGCCGGCGGCGTCAGTGTGGCAGGCGTGATGCTGGGGGCCGTACTGGCTGCCCCTTTATGCAAAAAACTGACAAAAGAGCGGGCGGCTGTCCTGCTGGATCATGCCGTTCTGCCTGCCATCGCCTTCTTTGCTTTCATGCGCTTTATTGAGCCCCTCAGCGGCGAGGGCTACGGCATCCCCCTGGAGGATTCCCCCTTTGCCTTTGCGCCCCTGGCCAGCTATAATGAATGGAGCGAGGCCTGGATGCTCAATGTGGCATTCATTGAAGGCTTCCTGGCGCTGATTGTGGGCGTAATTCTGTTCTTCCTGGGCAGAAGCTTCCGGAAACCCGGTTCCCTTTCCCTCTGCTGTGCCCTGCTGCTTGCGGTCAGCCAGATCATTCCGGAATGCTTCCGGTGCGATGATGTGCTCTATATCTTCATTTTTGCCCGGGTCACCCATATCGGCCTGGCTGTGATGCTGTTCCTTTCCCTGTTCATTCCGCTGCTTCTGGCCAGAAAAAAGGGGCTTGGCATGGGCGCCTTCTGGCGGGAATTGATATTGATGCTGCTGGGTATTATCCTGTGCATCGGCACCATTTTCGCCCTGGATAAGACCAACCTGCCCAAGCTGCTGATCTATGGGGTGATGGCGCTCACCCTGGCCGGCCTCATCTTCCTCACCTTCCGCCGCATCCATAAGGAGGATATCCGCTGATGCTGAAAAAAATGCTGGCAGCTGTCCTGCTGCTTTGCCTGATGATTTCTTCTGCCTCCGCCTATGTTTATGAGCTGGAGGACGGCCGATCCGTCATGCTGTCCATCGGCGGCAGCTTCGCCTATTCCCGGGATACGGAAGGCAATATCCGGGTGTGGGGGGATAATCAATTCGGCCAATTGGGCAAGGGCAATAATAAGCAGACCTATAAGGTAAGCGATTTTAAAACCAAGAATGCCGATATCGATCTTGCACTTCTTCAGGATGTGGTCACCGCCTCCGATTACAGCTTTCTGTGGCTGACGGACGGCCGGGTATTCGGCGTGGGCAACAATTCTTACCTGCCCCTTACCCTGAAAGAGGGCACCTATTCCTCCCATGTGCTGACCAAGCTGCCCGAAGCTCCCGCCGCCATGGCCACCGGCTTCGGCCATGCCATGATGCTCACCGAAAGCGGAGAGGTCTATGCCTGGGGCCGCAACAGTCAGGGTCAGGTAGGTAATGGCAACACCAAGAAAATCCAGACGCCCCAGAAGCTGCCCCTTTCCAATATCGTGCAGATCGTCTGCGGGGGCAAATTTTCCCTGGCGCTGGACGGGGACGGCCAATTGTGGGGCTGGGGCGATAATGAATTCAACACCCTGCTGCCCGACACCAACAAAAATCAATTGACCCCCGTGAAAATCGATACCGGAGATATTGATATTGCTTACGTCGATGCCTGCGGCGCCAGCGTGGTGCTGCTGGATCAGGAAGGCACCCTGTGGACCTGGGGCAAAAATGACATGCACCAGCTGGGCTATGATACCAAAGGAAAAACAGTGAAAACCCCCACTGCCGTGCCCCTGCCCCTGCCGGTCACCTTTGTGGCCGCCTATTCCAGCCAGACCTACGCCATCCTGTCCGATGGCTCCCTCTGGTCCTGGGGCAATAACAGCTACGGTCAGCTGGGCCAGGGCTTCCGTTCCTCCGCCTCTGAAGGGGTGCTGCCCGGCAAGTGCTGGGATAGCGATGTGGTGCTGGTGCAGGGGGGCAGCCTCTTCGTCATCGCCATGACCAAGGATGGCACCCTGCTTTCCGCCGGCATCAGTAAATTCGGCCAGCAGGGCGAAGGCACCGCTGACAGCAAATACACCATGACCCCCAATGGAATGGACTTGATTTTAGACTGATATTATGCGAGAGGGTATTTCTTTTGAAAAAGAAATACCCTCTCGCACTCTCCCAAAGAAAATTGATTCTGGATTTTTCTAATTTTTCCCAATCAACTATCATCCCAGTGCTGCTGGTATAAACAAGCTTCTCGTTGCGGCTCGAAGAGACGCATAAGAGGAACAAAAGAACCGGAAGAGGCGAAGCATGCCTAAGCCCTCAGGCGCAAGGCATACGATCAATCTCCAAAGAAAATTGATTCTGGATTTTTCTGATTTTTCCCCACCAACAATCATCCCAGTGCTGCTGGTGTAAACAAGCTTCTCGTTGCGGCTCGAAGAGACGCATAAGAGAAACAAAAGAACCGGAAGAGGCGAAGCATGCCCAAGCCCTCGGGCGCAAGGCATGCGATCAATCTCCAAAGAAAACTAATTCTGGATTTTTCTGATTTTTCCCCACCAACAATCATCCCAGTGAAACTGAGTAATGATTGGATTCCAAGAAAGAGTAAAAGCTGATGAAAAACTACACGCAAGTATATGTAAAGAATAGTATTGAAGCTGCTGAAACCTATTGCAACGCATTTGGTGCAGAGATTACATTTGAAATCAAAGATGCTGCAGGTACAGCCTATGCTCACTGTGAATTATCGGTAAATGGCGAAGGGTTTTTAGCGCTTGCCGAAGCAAAAAACCCCTGTGATGTAGCATTTATACATCGTATGAAATGGGAAACCATGACCTTCAATGCTTTTGAAATGGGCAGCGAGGAAGCTGTTCAGCGGGCATTTGATGTACTGAGCAGCGGTGGCGTTGTGCTGGAACCCATCCATGAGCTGCCCTGGAGCAAATACTGTGCCACCATCATTGATAAATACGGCGTCTGTTGGTGGATTTCTATTTAATCATATCTCCAAATATCAAAACCCTTCGTATGTCCACTAGTCATACGAAGGGTTTATTTGTTATTTCTTTTCCGGCTTTTTTCCGGCGGAAGGCAATCGCCTGCCCACCAGAATTTCCACATCCACGGTCATTTCTTCGATGGCGGAAAGATCCAATTGATCGGTATCCACCCCGAACATCATGGGGGTCATTCGGGCAAAATGCTTTTTCTGTTCCTCATTCACCGGCAGGGTATGGGTAATGCGGCGGCGATCGATGAGGGCGAAATGCTTTTCAAAATAATCGGTCACCCGTTCATTGGAATAGGTGGCGCTGCGCAGCTGCTCAGAAGCGGCCTGGCGCAATTGAATCAGATAATTTTCCGCCGGGATCACCTTGATCAGCAGCCCGCCGGGGGCCAGCACCCGGGAAAATTCCCCATAATTGGCAGGGGTGAAAATATCCAGTACCCCATCCATGCCCCCATTTTTCACCGGGATATGGGTCAGATCGGCCACCATCCAGGTGACTTTATTTTCGCCCCGGGCGGCCAGATCAACAGCATCCCGGGAAAGATCGAAGGCATACACATCCAGCCGGTTGGGGAATTTCTGGGAAAGCTCCCTGGCGTAATAGCCATCCCCGCAGCCTGCATCCAGTATCCTGGCACGGGGCTTTCTTGCCCGCTGCAGCAGAATATCCCCCAGTGCCTTCACCACCGGGGCATAGAATCCATCCTGGAAGATGGCCCGGCGGCATTCAAACAGCTCCCTGGAATATTTCTGCGCCCCTTTCCCAGGGGCAAAATTCACATAGCCCCGGCGGGAACGATCAAAACAATGCTTTTTCACGCATTGCAGACTGCCATTCACCTGTTGTTTCAGCGCCTTATGGCAAAGGGGGCAGATTAATACCTGCCCCGCATCAAATGTATGTTCCATCGTTGTTACCTGTTCTGCACATAGCCCAGGGTTTTCAGATCCTCGGCAGAATCCCGCCAGCCGGGCCTGACCTTTACCCACAGCTGCAGATTGACATGCATGCCCAGCAAAGATTCAATATCCGCACGGGCCTCGCCGCCGATTTTCTGCAGCATGGCGCCCCGCTTGCCGATAATGATGCCCTTATGGGAATCCCGCTCGCAATAGATTGTGGCGTCAATTTCCATGAAGTTATCATTCATCTTCTTCATGGCCATCATTTCCACACCCACGCCATGGGGCACTTCATCCCGCAGATTCCGCAGTGCCTTTTCCCGGATCAGCTCGGCGCAGATATCCCGCTCCGGCTGATCGGTAAGCATATCATCGGGGAAATACTGGGGACCGACAGGCAGATGATCCGCCAGCATCTTTTTCAGATTTTCCACCCCATCCCCGGTGCGGGCGCTGACGGGCAGAATGCCGTCATATCCCGCTTCCTTGAAGGAATCGATGATGGAAAGGAGCGCCTGGGGCTCCACCAGGTCAATCTTGTTGAGCACCAGCAGTTTATATACCTTTTTCCGGCCCATATCCTGCACGATGGCCCGGTCATGGGGGCCGATGGCAGTAACATCCACCAGCACCAGCAGGGCGTCAATGCCCTCCATGGCCTCTTCGATGGATTTGACCATAAACTCGCCCAGCTTGGTGCGGGGCTTATGGATGCCGGGGGTATCCACGAAGACGATCTGGGCATTATCCCCGCCCATTACGCCCATCACCCGGTTCCGGGTGGTCTGGGGACGGCTGGACACGATGGCCACCTTCTCCCCCACCAGGGTATTGAGCAGCGTGGATTTGCCCACATTGGGACGGCCTACGATGGTAGCAAAGCCGGAGTGAAATTCTTTCGCCATGAGATTCATTTCCTTTCTTATGATCCTGCAGTCATTTTTTCTTGGAATGCTGCAACAGAGGCATTATATCATATCTCCGGCAAATTTGCATCCCCTTTATAAAATTTCCTCCATTGACAAATGCATCGTATACCGTATAATAATCAATAGCCTTTACAAAAGCGAGGTCTGATCACATGACCGCATTGCTGGTTGCCCTGATGGTGCTGCTTTTTTCCTTCCAATCCCTGTTCTGCAAGCTGTTTTCCGAAAGTTATCATCAGAGGAATGCAGGCATCGTATCAGCGGTGTTTTCCATTGCCTACGGCGCCTTTGCCGGCATTGCCACCATGTTTGTGGCAGGATTCCAATTTTCTTTTTCCACCATCACCCTGATCTGCGGGATCGGCAATGCAGTGATGCTGCTGATCTACAATACCGCCATGATCCAGGCCAGCCGCAGCGGATCCTATTCCTTCCAGATGCTGTGCATGCTCTACGGCGCTATTATCCTGCCCATGATCCATGAGGCGCTGTTCATGGGGAAATCCCTGGGGGCAGTGCAGCTGATTGCCATCGGGCTGATGATGGTATCCCTGGTGCTGATGAATCTGAAGGGCCTGTCCTTGAAAGGAAATTCCAGGGCCTTCCTGTTCTGGTGTCTGCTGCTTTTCTTCTCCAACGGTTTTTATTCCATCCTGATGAATGTTCAGCAGGCAGAAATGAACGGCGCCCAGCGCAATGAAATGATCATCCTTACCTTCCTGGGCATGGCGGTGCTCTATACCGTTTATCAATTGATCCGGGATCGAAAGGCGCTGGCAGAGGGCTTCAGAATTCCCAAAAAGCCGCTGCTTTATCTGCTGATCTGCTGCATATCCGCTACCATCGCAGTGCATCTGGTGCTGTATGTGCTGACGCTGCTGGAAAATGCCACCGTTCTTTTTACCATCGATAACGGCAGCGGCGTGGTGCTTTCTGCCCTGTATTCCCTGATCCTGTTCAAGGAAAGAATCGGCAAAGTGCAATGGGCAGGCATTGCCCTGGCCATGGTGAGCATCATCATGCTGAGCCTGTAAAAAATCAAAGAAAAATGCCTCCTGAACGGTATCATCCGTCCGGGAGGCATTTTCATTGCCTTATTCTTCGGTTACCTTTTCCAGCAGCAGCCGCTTTTCAAAGCCGCCCCGCTTTCTTGCCTTATCCGCCTGTACACGCTCCAGATCCTCCAGCGCATATCCCCGGGCACGGACCACAGCATGGATCACTTCCGTCAGATCAGCCAGTTCCTCCAGGGATCCGCTTTCCAGATATTCATTCAATTCTTCCTGGAGCTTCTCATCCAGCCGCGCAAGATACTCCTCCTGGCTCAGCACCCGGCAGGTGCATTCCTTGCCGGAGGCGCGGATGATTTCGGGAATGCCATCCCGGATCAGCTTATCATACTGCTTTTCCGCCATAATCATTCTTTCCCCAGAAAATCCAGCGTGCCCTGCTTGGGGCCAAAGCCATGGGGCAGCAGAACGGGCAGGGGCGCTTCATCCCGATTGCCATCCCAGGTGACAATCACCCGGATATCGGGGGCAAATTCATTGAGCGCCTGGCGGCAGATGCCGCAGGGCCAGGGGGCGGATTTTTCCGCAGCGATAGCGATGGCGGAAAACTCATGCTCCCCTTCGCTGATCGCCTTGAAAAGAGCAGTGCGCTCGGCACAATTGGTGGCGCCATAGGATCCATTTTCGATATTGCAGCCGGTATACACCTTGCCGCTTTTCCCCAGCAGTGCAGCCCCTACCTTGAAATGGGAATAGGGGGAATAGGAAAATTCCATGGCTTTCTGGGAAAGGGCGATCAATTCTTCATCCGTTACCCGGGCGACGCCCGCCTGATTCAATGCCTTTTCTTCCATAGCCCGCATCCTTTCTTTATCCTTATCATTCATATGATCGTAGCCCATCAGATGAAACAGGGCATGGGCGGTAAGATAGCATAATTCTCTCTCCAGGCTGTGCCCGTATTCCGCCGCCTGTTCCCTTGCCCTGGGCAGGGAAATGATGATATCCCCCAGGAAGCAATATCCCGTTTCATCCCTTTCCCGCAGCATGCGCCTGGGATTGGCGCCCAGCGTCTGATCCGGGGTGCAGGGCATGGAGGGAAAGGACAGCACATCGGTGGGCCTGTCCACTCCCCTGTATTCCCGGTTGATCTCATGGATTCCCTGATCATCGGTTATCTGCAGCTGAGCATAGCCGGGAAACGTAATTCCCTCTGCCTTCAGGCATTCCTCCGCTGTACGATTGAGCAATTTTTCTGCACCGGGCAGCGGATCAACCAGCCATTCCAGCTCCAATTTCATGCTCATTGAATTTTTTCCTCCGGCTGATTGGGTTCTTCTGCCGCTTCTGTTTCCGTCTGCGGTGTTTCTTCCGGCTGTTTTTCCCCTTCCTTTGCCTGGGCCTCCAGCATTTCCTTTTCCTGTTCCTTGGTGGGAAGCGGCTCCATATAAACAAGGGTATCAATTTCCACCGGCCCGATGGTGGGCGGCGGCGCCACAGCCAGAGGCAGGGTCACAGCCTGGGGCACCACCACAGGGGCCAGTTCATTTTTATTCATTTCCAGGGTGGGCAGTTCTTCGGGAACGGGCATCTGAATGACCGGAATTTCCCCATCCTGATCTTCCTTCTTCTCCTCCTCTGCACTTTCCAAGCGCTGGGAAGGCTGCAGCCGATGGGGTTCTTCCATATCCGGATATTCAATGCGCTCATGGAATACGCCAGCGAGCACAGTAGTGGCCGCAGCGCAGATCTTATCAATATCCTGCAGCGTCAGGGGGCTGTCGCTGAGCTGGCCATCCTCCAGTTTGCCTCTCACCAGCTTCACAATGAATTCCTCGATGCCTGCAGGGGTGGGATTTTTCATGGTACGCACTGCCGCTTCGATGGTATCGCACAAAAGCACAATAGCCCCTTCTTTGGTCCTTGGGGGCTTGCCGTCGTAGCGGTAAGAATCGATATCCACCGGCTTTCCGCCTGCCAGCTGCAGCGCCTTATGGTAGAAATACATCACAGGCGTATCCCCATGATGCTCGTAGATAATATCCTGCACCGCCTGGGGCAGGCGATAGGCCTTGGCCATGGCCAGGCCATCCCTGGTATGGGCGGTAACGATGGCAGCGGATACCTCCGGATTGGTGTGATCGTGGGCATTCTGATCCGCCATCTGGTTTTCCTTGAAATAGAGGGGGCGCTTCAGCTTGCCGATATCGTGATAATAGCCGCCCACACGGGCAAGCAGGGGATTGGCGCCCACGGCCTCCGCCGCCGCCTCCGCCAGATTGGAAACAATGGTGGAATGATGATAGGTACCCGGCGCCTCCAGCAGCAGCCTGCGCAGCAGGGGCTGATTGGGATTGGCCAGTTCCATCAGTTTCATAGGCGTGGGCAGATTGAACAGCATTTCCAGGAAGGGCTGGAGCGCAATGCTCAGAATGGTACCGGCAATGGTGCCCCCGGCCCGGAGCATGGCCATCTGCAAAGCGCCGGAAAGATCGCTGGCCGTCATCAGGCCCAGGGCCGTACAGGCCAGGAAATCCACTGCGCTGGCCCCCAGCCCGACCAGCAGCATGCGCAGCTTGCTGATCTTCTGCTGAATCACCATGATGGCCACCGTACCCGAAAGAATGCCGGTAATGATGATCAGCACCATTTTTTCGCT
The DNA here is from genome assembly GCA_017395685.1 of Clostridia bacterium. Lineage (GTDB taxonomy): Bacteria > Bacillota > Clostridia > Christensenellales > Aristaeellaceae > RUG563. The sequence continues at coordinate 31,061 of JAFQOD010000047.1, read as the reverse complement.
GTATGCCTCGCTGCCGCCGGCCGCCAGGGCAGCCGCCAGTACCGTCAGCGCCACATTGCAGATCAGGCCGGGCTTGGCGCCAAGAAGGGCAGTTGCCAGCAGAGCGCACATAACCGTAGGCATCAGATAGGAATCCAACAGCCTCGCCAGCACGCAAACCGAAAGAGAAATAATCAGAACAATAAACAGAAGGGCAAACCGGGGGGTATCCCCCATAATTTTATATTCTGCCCGGTTCAGAAGCAGCAGCATGCAGCCAATCACCAGCAGCACCAGCACCGCTGAACCGAAATACACCGTCACATCAATCTGCCCGTCGCTGAGCAGGCCCAGATTGGCAAGCATCGCCAGCTGATTGGCTGTGATACGACCTTCACCCCGAACCACAATATTCTGGCCCTGCTTATAGATCACGGGTTCGACCTTGCTTCTGGCCTCATTCCGGGCATTTTCCGTGGCTTCCTGATCGATGAGCATATTGGGCTGCACGCAGGCCTTGAGCACCGCAGGCACAATATTCTGGCCCAGAGAAATGGACATGCGGTAATCCACAATCTGACGGATGCTGGTAATCGCCTGGGATACCTTCCCTTCAATAACCCTGCCCTGCATGGTGCTCTGCAAAGCCGCATACAAAAGGGCATACGCCTCATCCAGCTCATTCTGGCTGCAGCGCAGCAGGGTGGAAATCTGATAATCCTGTAATGTTACCAGGGTAAGCATATCCCGGGCATACTGCCTTTCTTCCGCAGTATAGATCCGGGTGGCGGACTGATCCGGCAGCATGGCGCCATATTGGCGCACCGCTCGGAGCTGAGCAAAGATCTGATCAAAATGGGCCATCACGCTTTCCGTAATGCCCTCCTGATACCGATAGACAGGCGTTACCTGAGCGGCAACGCGGTTTCTTTCCTGCTCGGTGCTGATTTCATCCACCACATCCTTGGTGGCAGCAATGGTCTGGGCGGGCACCACGCCCACCTTCAGATCGTACCGGACAGGGGCAATGGCCATCTCAAAGATCACCAGCAGCACAGCCGTGCCCACCAGGCCGATCAACAGCCGCAGGGCAGAGGGAGAATGCAGATACCGCATCAGCCATCCCCTGGTACGCTTTTTTTTCTTTGCGGAACGGTTATTCATTCCTTTTTCCCTTCCTTTGATTCATAGGCTTCGTATGCCCGTACAATCTTTTGCACCAGTTCGTGGCGCACCACATCCTTGGCTGTCAATTCCACGATACGGATGCCGGGCACCCCGTTCAATACATCCATGGCCTCGATCAGGCCGCTTTTACGCCCTTTCTGCAGATCGATCTGAGATACATCCCCCGTCACAATACAGCGGGATCCGGCGCCCAGGCGGGTCAAAAACATTTTCATTTGTTCCGGGGTGGTATTCTGGGCCTCATCCAGGATAATAAAGGCATCCGACAGGGTGCGTCCCCGCATAAAGGCCAGGGGGGCCACTTCCAATGTGCCCCGTTCCACCAGCCGCTGATAGCTTTCCACGCCCATCATCTCATATAAGGCATCATACAGGGGACGAAGATAAGGATCCACCTTCTGGGTCATATCGCCGGGCAGAAAGCCCAGCTTTTCCCCTGCCTCTACGGCAGGCCGGGTGAGCACGATCCGCTCCACTTCCTTATTTTTCAGCGCCACCACCGCCATGGCCATGGCAAGATAGGTTTTGCCCGTGCCTGCAGGGCCAACGGCCAGGGTCAGTTCACTTTCCCGGACGGCGGAGATATATTCCCGCTGGCCCAGGGTTTTGCACTGGATCCGGCGGCCCCGATGGGTGATGGCCACCACATCGGACAGAATTTCTTCAATTTCATCCAATCGCCCTTCCCGGGCCAGGGCCACCGCATACCGGATGCGGGAAGCATCGATCAATTGGCCGTGATGGAGCATATCAATCAATTTTACAATCACCATTTCGGCCAAGGCAGCATTTTCCTTCTCCCCCTGCACCTGAATTTCCTGGCCCCGCAGAGCCACGGCTACATTCAGTTCCTGCTCAAGGGCGGCCATGTTCCGGTCGTTCATGCCAAAGAGAGACAGATAGGTTTCCATATTTTCAAGCGTCAATTGCAATCCTCAGGCATCTCCTTCAGTTGATCTGGCGAACGGCAATATTCCGGTGGATTTCCGCTGTTGCCGTCGCAGCAATAGTATCCCCTTCTATCATACGAAATTCTAACCATTTGTCAACAATATTCTCATGATAAAGGGCCTGATGCAGCAGCCGCAGGGCCGCTTTTCCCGCCTCCTGCCGGGCTGATTCAGCATCCCTTCCCCCTTCCTCCAGGGCAATTTCCATATATCGCTCTCTCCGCACCGTCACAGGCAGCCAGATGCCGCCAGGGTGCTGATCCTGCCGCTCCACATCCCAGGTGAGAAAATCCGGCTCCTTTCCAAGGGGAAGGCTGAAAAAGGGGGTGATGATGACCTTCCTTTCTTCCTCTCTTCCGGTGGGCAGGGAAAGCATTTCATTCAGCGAAATCCTTGCCCCGGTGCTAACCCAGATGCGGGCAATGGCTTCGCCCCCTGCCTGAACGGCTACCGCCTGTCCCTCCCGTCCCCGCTCCTCCCCCCGGATCAGCACCTGGCCTTTTTTTACAAAATCCCCGGCGCTGACCACTGGCGTTCCCGCATGGCAGGTAATCCTCAGCAGCAGCCCATCCTCTGCTGCCACCAGATCGCCGTTTCCCCTGTGGGATTGAATATCCGGCGGCGGCGTGCCCTCCTCCAGCGCAATTTTCAGGGCTACTCCTTTATATTCTGCCCGCACCCATTTCACCTTGGGAAGCCGCCATTCCAATCGCTCCCGCAAATCAGATATATCCACATCCGCCCGGCGAAGACCGGGATGGATGCCCATTTCCTGCAAAAACAAGCGCACTTCCCCTTCATAGGCCCCGGCATTTTCGATGTTGATCTGCCAGATGAAGCCCATGGCGTAAATCATCAGCCCCAGGCACAATGCCATCCCGATCAGCAGCCCCCGCCGCCTGGCCAGAAGCGTAAGCAGCCGGTAAATCCCTGCCGGCCGGGCATCAGACAGTGTAAATCCTTTTTCCCGGGCCAGGCCCTGAATCCGGGCATACTGCCCCTTGCTGCACTCAATGACGATGGATCGATCCTGCCTCCGCTCCACATCGGCCAGAATAATCCCCTGCTTTTGCAAGGCATTGAGCAGCTTTTCTGCCCCAAGGCCCTGCAGCGTGCATTTCACTTTCATCATATTCCTCATCCCGCCTGATCCTCCATGCCGATCTGATCCACCCTGCCCCGGATCAATAGATCCTCCGTCCCAAAGAAGGCAATCACCAGATTTTCCCCCTTTATCGTCACGATCCCCATCCTTGTACGGATGCGGATGCATCTGGTTTCATAGGAAAAAAGCCCGGTATGCTGCTCTATCAATACTTCCTCCCGGCCGGTAAGCTGAATTCTGGGCTGACGGGACTGTACCTCTTTAGGCGCCAGGGAAAATCCATGCATATTCATCCCTCCCGGGCCATCCTATGCACAGAAAGAAAAAACAAGAGCAAAAAAGCAAATTTTTTTGTTTCCATCCCCGGTAATGCTTGACGCAGGGCAGATTTTGCGGTATTTTGGTGAAAATGGGTGAAAGGATAGATCGCTATGCTTTTCATTGGGGTATGCGGGGCCAGTGGCTCCGGCAAAAGCACTCTGGCCCGGGAATTGGTCCGGGATATCGGCGCCACCAGCGTGGTGCTCAATCAGGATGCCTATTATCTGGATCATTCCCATCTGACCTTTGAAGAAAGAACCAAGCTCAATTATGATGAGCCCTGCATCTTCGATCATGATCTGCTCTATGAGGATGTATGCAGCCTGCTCAACGGCCGCTCCATCACCAGAAAGGCCTATGATTTTACCCAGCATAAACGGGCAGATACCACCGAAGTGATCCAGCCGGCGGATGTGCTGATTGTGGAGGGCATCCATTCCTTCTATGATCAGCGGCTGCTGGAAAAAATGTTCCTCAAGCTCTACATCCAGGTAGAGCCGGATGTATGCCTGCTGCGCCGCATCCGCCGGGACATCAAGGATCGGGGCCGGGCCATCGATAATATCGCCGCCCAGTATCTGGCCACCGTCAAGCCCATGTATGACCGCTATATCCGCAATTATATCCAGGAGGCCGATGTGGTAGTGATGAAGGGCGGCAAAAACGCCCGGATTGTAGATATCCTTTCGGGATTTCTGAAATCCGCCCTGCAGAAGTAACCTTCATTTTCCCGGAATTGACTTTCTTTCCAGACCAGATTATAATAAGGAAAAAGAATTAATAAGGAGGGTCATTTTATGCGTCCTTTTATGGATGAGCATTTCCTGCTGAGCAACGATACCGCCAAAATGCTGTATCACGAAGCGGCAGCCAAGATGCCCATTATCGATTATCATTGCCATCTTTCCCCCCGGGAAATTGCCCAGAATATCAAATTCAACAATATCACCCATCTGATGCTGGGCGGCGATCATTACAAGTGGCGTGCTATGCTCTCCTGGGGCGTGGATGAGGATCTGATCCGCGGGGACGGGGATGACAAGCAGAAATTCATCGCCTTTGCCGACGCTCTTTCCCATGCCATCGGCAATCCCCTCTATCACTGGACCCATCTGGAGCTGCAGCGGGTATTCGGCGTCAATACGCCCCTGAATAAGAATACCGCCGCTGAAATTTTCGATTATACCAGCGAACTGCTGCAGAAGGATGAATACCGTGCCCAGGGCCTGATCGATAAATTCAATGTGGATTATCTGTGCACCACCGATGATCCCATCGATGATCTGGCCTTCCATCAGGCCATCGCTGCCGAGGGCAAGCTGCGTGCCCGGGTGCTGCCCACCTTCCGTCCGGACAAGGCCATTAATATTGACCGTGCCGGCTTTGCGGATTACATTCATCAGCTTTCCCGGGCTGCCGGAATGGAAATCAAATCCACTGCCGATGTGCTGACCGCTCTGGAACGGCGGGTGGAATACTTCCACGCCTGCGGCTGCCGCATTTCCGATCATGCCCTGGATACCGTGCCCTATGGCGAGCCTTCCTTCAAGCAGGCGGATAAAGCCTTCCATGCCGCCATGGAAGGAGAAGAAATGAAGCAGAAGCATATCGATAGCTACCGCACCGTGCTGATGGCCGGGCTGGGCGGCATGTATGCCCAGCGGGGCTGGGCGCAGCAGTATCACATGAATGCCATGCGCAATAACAATACCGCCATGTTCCGCCGCTACGGGCCCGATGTGGGCTTCGATTCCATCACCGACGCCGCCATCGCCCACAATCTTTCCCGCCTGATGGATCTGCAGGATGCCCAGGGCCAGCTGCCCAAAACCATCCTCTATTCCCTCAATCCCGCCGCCAATCATGTGATCGGCACCATGCTGGGCAATTTCCAGCAGTCCGGCGTGAAGGGCAAGATCCAGATGGGCTCCGCCTGGTGGTTCCTGGATCAGAAGGATGGCATGGAAGAGCAGATGCGCACCCTGGCAAACCTGGGCGTGCTGGGCGCTTTCGTGGGCATGCTCACCGACAGCCGCTCCTTCATCAGCTATCCCAGGCATGAATATTTCCGCCGCATTCTGTGCAATCTCATCGGCACCTGGGTGGAAAACGGGGAATATCCCTACGATGAAGAGGCCCTTAAGCAGCTGGTCATGGATATCAGCTATAACAACGCCAAGAATTATTTCGGCATTTAATCAAAGCAGGAGGATGAATTTTTATGGATATGCTCAAGCAGCTTTCCCTGGCCGGTCTGGTTCCTGTAATCAAGGTGAAAAAAGCGGAGGATGCCGTGCCCCTTTGCCGGGCGCTGAAGAACGGCGGTCTGCCCGTTGCTGAAATTACCTTCCGCACCGATGCCGCCGAAGAGGCCATCCGTCTGGTGCATGAAGCGCTGCCTGAAGTGCTGCTGGGCGCAGGCACCGTGCTCACCTGCGAACAGGCAGACCGTGCCTGGAACGCCGGCGCCGGCTATATCGTAGCCCCTGGCCTGAATCCTGTGGTGGTAAAGCACTGCATCGATAAGGGCTATCCCGTGCTGCCCGGCTGCGCCAATCCCAGCGATATCGAAGCCGCCCTGTCCTTCGGGCTCAAGACGGTAAAATTCTTCCCCGCCGAAGCCCTTGGCGGCCTGAAGCTGATCAAGGCCATGGCTGCCCCCTACGGCGATGTGAAATTCGTGCCCACCGGCGGCATCAATGAAAAGAATCTGCCTGAATACCTGGCCTTCCCCAAGATCGCTGCCTGCGGCGGCAGCTGGATGGTGCCCGATGACGCCATCGAAGCCAAGGATTGGGATAAGATCGAACGGCTGGCCCGGGAAGCCGTCAATGTGATGCTGGGCCTGCATGTAAAGCACATCGGCGTCAATAATCAGGATGCCGAAACCGCCGTCGCCGAAGCCAAGAAGCTCTCCGCCCTGCTGGGCTGGCCCATGCAGAAGGAAAGCGAAAAAGGCCTGTTCGTAGGTGAATCCTTCGAAATGATGAAGACCTGGTTCCGCGGCACCCACGGCCACATCGCCATCGGCACCAAGAATGTGGATCGTGCCAAGTGGCATATGGAGCAGCGCGGCTTTGCTTTCGATGAAGAAACCGCCACCTTCACCCCCGATGGCCGGATGAAGTTCATCTATCTTAAGGATGAAATCGCCGGTTTCGCCATTCATCTGATGATGGCATAAGAATGCTTCCTGTATGCTGCAAACGCAAGGGATGCAGCATTCCTCCGGGCCTGAAAAATCACGGGCCCGGATTTTTCTTTTTTATCGAAAAATGATGAAATGCACTTTCAAAATAACGCTTGAAGCAGTATAATAGATCCATGAAATGCAGATACGGAGGATGATCGCCATGACTCCCGAAGCCGCTCCCGCCCCCTGTACCCAAGGCATTCCCTGTTATGCCCATATTCTCAATCAGGAATTGGTGCTGGCCCTGGGCTGCACCGAGCCCATTGCCATCGCCTATGCCGCCGCCACAGCCCGGGATACGCTGGGCTGCATGCCGGAAAAGATGATGGTGGGATGCTCCGGCAATATCATCAAGAATGTAAAGGGCGTCATTGTGCCGGGTACCGGATGCCTGAAGGGCGTGAAGCCTGCCGCCATCCTGGGGGCAGTGGGGGGCGATGCGGCCATGAAGCTGCAGGTGCTCACCCCCGTCACACCTGATCATCTGAAAAAAACAAAGGAACTGCTGAAAACGGATTACTGCCAGGTGGATCTGATTGAAAATGTGCCCAATCTGATGATCGTGATCACTGCTACCGCAGGAAATGATCAGGCCGTGGTGGAAATCCGGGATGCCCATACCCACATCACCCGAATTGAAAAGAACGGCAAAATCCTTTTCCAGGATCTGTCCGTGCCCACCTGCGCCGAAGATCAGCCCCTGGCCGATTACGGGCAGATGAATCTTTCCGATATCATCCACTTCTGCCGGGAAGGGGATATTGCCCCTGCGCTGGACGCCCTGAAGCGGCAGGAAGAAATGAATACGAAGATCTCCATGGAAGGGCTGAAGAACCCTTATGGGGAAAGAATCGGCGCCACACTGCTGCGCTATTACGGCAAGCAGGATGTGAAAATCCGCGCCCGCGCCCTGGCCGCAGCCGGCAGCGACGCCCGGATGAGCGGCTGTGTCATGCCGGTGGTGATCAATTCCGGCAGCGGCAATCAGGGCATCACCGTCACCATGCCGGTGCTGACCTACGCCTATGAATTGGCCGTATCCGATGAAATGAAATACCGCGCCCTGGCGCTGAGCAACCTGACCAGCATCTATATCAAAAAAGATATGGGCAAGCTGAGCGCTTTCTGCGGCGCCGTATCCGCTGCCTGCGGCTGCGGGGCGGGCATTACCTTCCTTTCCGGCGGCAACGATAAGCAGATCGGCGATACCATCACCAATACCCTGGCCAATGTGGCGGGCATTGTTTGCGATGGGGCCAAGCCCTCCTGCGCCGCCAAGATTGCCTCCGCCGTGGATGCTGCCATCCTGGGGCATCTGATGGCCATGGAAGGCCGTGCCTTCGGGGACGGGGAAGGCATCGTCACCAACGATATTGATCAGACCATCGCCAATACCGCCCGGATGGGCCGGGAAGGCATGCGGGATACCGATCACGAAATTCTCAATATCATGCTGGGGAAATAATTCGCAGGTTGTATATCCTCCCCCGCTTGTGATATAATGGAAAATGATCATTGATTAAAGGAGGCGCTGATTTTGAAGCGCATTGTATTGACCGGCGGCGGCACCGCAGGGCATGTAACCCCTCATCTGGCCTTGCTGCCCCATCTGATCGAAGAAGGCTATGATATTCACTATATCGGCACCCAGGACGGCATTGAGCATAAGATGATGGATCTGCCCGGCGTCACCTATCATGCCGTCAAGAGCGGCAAGCTGCGCCGTTATTTCGATTGGAAGAATTTCACCGATCCCTTCCGGGTGATCGCCGGTGCCTTCCAATCTGCCCATCTGATGGGCAAGCTGAAGCCGGATGTATGCTTCTCTAAGGGCGGCTTTGTTTCCGTGCCCGCCGTCATCGGTGCCTGGCTGCACAGGGTACCCGTGGTATGCCATGAAAGCGATCTCACCCCCGGCCTGGCCAATAAAATCAGCTCCAAATTCGCCAAGAAAATCGCCACCACTTTCCCCGAATGCCAGAAAGCCCTGGGGGAAAAGGCCGTCTGCACAGGCACCCCCATGCGTCCCCAGCTTTTCTCCGGTTCCCGGGAAAAGGGGCTTGAATTGTGCGGTTTTTCCGGAAATAAGCCTATTCTGATGATGATGGGCGGCTCCTCCGGCGCCCAGAGCGTCAATAAGGCCCTGCGGGAAGCACTGCCTCAACTGCTGGAAAAGATGGATGTGCTGCACATCGTGGGCAAAGGCAATACCGATGAAAGCCTGAAGAGCCTGCCGGGCTATACCCAGTTCGAATTCCTTTCCGATGATCTGCCCGATGCCCTGGCCTGTGCCGATTTTGTGCTTTCCCGGGCGGGCAGCAATGCCATCTGTGAATTCCAGGCCCTGAAAAAGCCCATGCTGCTGGTGCCCTATCCCAAGGGGGCCAGCCGGGGCGATCAGATTCTCAATGCTCAGTCCTTTGAAAAGCGGGGCCTGTGCCACGTGCTTCTCCAGGAGAATATGACCAAGGATTCCCTGTACGAAGGCATTATGAAGCTGATGGAAGAAAAAGATGTCCTGGTGAAGGCACTCACCGATGCTCCCCCTGCCGACGGCACCCTGCCAGTGCTGGAAATGATCCATCAAGTAGAAAAGAAATCGTAAATTATTCTGAATGCTCCGGAATACCGGAGCATTTTTTATGCCCTTTTTCCAGCATAATGCAAAAAAAGTACGCATACAATCCAGCCGTAAGGAGGCGGGATCTATGCGCGCTGGCAAGCTGAAAATCAAACGGTACAAGGCCTATCGCCGCGGAAGGGGCTGGCTGATTGCAATCCTGCTGCTGGGCATCTTGGGCGCTGCATGGCATTTCTATCAGAAAGGGGATCTTCCCCTTGCCCTGCCCCCTGCCCCCACCCTGAGCCCAGAGGAAACCGCCCCCGATCAGCGTACCCTGATCCTGCCGGGGCAAAGCTGGTATGCACTTCAATTGGGCGTGTTCGAGCAGGAATCATCCGCCCTTTCCCTGGCAGCAGGCTATCAGGCCCGGGGGGCGGCAGGCTTTATCGATACCCGGGAAAAATTCCGGGTGCTGGCCGCCGCCTATGAAAGCCGGGCAGAGGCCCAGGCCGTGCAGAATCAGCTGCAATCCCTGCACAGCGTGGAAGCCTATGTATTTGAAATACACAGCCCGGAAATCACATTGCATATGACCGGGCAAAAAGCCCAGCTGACCGCCCTTTCCGATATATATGACGCCCTGCATCAAACGGCGCTGCATCTGAGCCAGCTGTCCATCTCTCTGGATCAGCAAACTGCTCCGGAAACAGATATCCGCTCTGCCCTTCAATCCAGAAAGGATACCCTGCTTTCCCTGGAAAAACGGCTGGATCAGTTCTTCGGCGTCTCTCCCCATCCGGCGGTGCAGCCGCTGGAAAACATGTTGGCAGAATTATCCCAAAGCCTGGAAAGCGCCCTTTCCCAGCAAGGAAAAACCCGCCTGGGGGCGGGTGTGAAATACTGTCATTTATTATGCATTGTCCGTCTGGCAGAATATGCTGCTATGCTGGCTGCTTAACCGCGATCAGAAAGCATTGGGCCGGGCAGGAGGATTGCATACCTCGCAGGGCTGCAGCTTTTTGAACTGCTGGCTGTTGATCAGGCTGAAATCCAGCGCTGTCAGCGGCCAATAGGATTGGCTGACCGCATCGCAGATATGTTCGGCATGATAATAGCTGCCGTTGGCCTCCTTATTGTAATAGACGTAGAACCTATTGGCCTCCGCCTGAGGATCGGGGGTGGCGGTGGGCACGATGGTGGAGCTGATGATCTGCCGGTTCTGCTGGGCCGCTTCTGCCGCCGCATCAATGGGGGTGCCCTTCAGGGATTGGGGATCAATGTACCAGGTGCCGTTCACCCGGAACAAAAGCACCTGCAGCCGGTTCATGGTAGCGGGGGTACCGTTATTGGCATTGAGCATCACCTTCAGCGTGGCGGTACGGGATGTATCCCCGTCGCTGCCGGAAATGGATTCAAACTCATAGGATTCCGGCCGGGCGCCGCTGATCAGCTGAAACAATTCCGTTTCCGGTTCTTCATACTTTGCCACCCAGGAGGGTGTACACAGGGACAGCATGCCGGGCACTGAATTGATGCTCCAATATTCCAGGAATTGAATCATCTGCTTTTTCGCGGCAGAGATGGTTTCGCTGTTGGCATTTACCGTAGGGGCCGGGGTTACATTGCCATTGAGCAGCGCCGCCAGGGCATCCGCATTATTTTCGGAAAAAAGAGCATCCTGCTGCTGCACATTGGCGGAGGTGCGCTGCACTTCCGGCGCCTGGCTGTTCATAAACAGGGCCAAGCCGATGACGACCGCCAAGGCGGCATAGACGATGGTCAGGGTGCTGCGGGCATTGCGCACAAAGGCACCCAGGATCCACATCAGCGCCACCGATACCACCACAGCGCCCAGGAAGATCCACCGGATGATATTTACCGGTACCACCAGCGCCACCAGAAACAGAACCGGCAGCACCAGCGTAACCGTCAATCCCAGCGCCCCAAAGCGCCGGGGACGCTGCTCACCGGTTTCGGCAGCGGCAGATTTCCGCTGTTTATTTTTCATATTATATAGCGGGGCCGATGTATACTGGCCGCGGTTTCCGTTCATAGGCGCTCCTTTCCAAAACAGAAAAAATAATCCTTCGCACCCTTTAGTATAACATAACTTAACAATTTGTAAACACTTTCGACGCAAAAATTATATTTTTCTTAAAACTTCACACGCCATATCAACGGAAATCAGCGGTCATTTATTCCCCTTCCCTGCAAACCACCAGATATGGGTGGGCCTTGCCAAAACCCAGTTTTTTTGCCAGGGACAAGCTGATGGGGGTCATGGCATCCCAATGGGGCGTGATCCCCTTTTCCATACATAGCAGCAGAAAGGCTGCCCCGCAGGCTGCCGCCAGCCCCCGCCTGCGATAATCGGGATGGGTATCAATTTCTATTTCCCATTGCCCGTCTGCATGGGCATAGGCGCCGCAGCCCGCCACGATCCGATCGCCCTCCAGGGCGAATACTGCGCTGCCATGAGCCAGGAAATCATCATAATCCTGATAGGCGGATACCACATCATTGCCCCAGGGAAGGGAAAGGCACTGCCGGTACAGTTTCTCATCCGCCCGCCTGATTTCAAATCCTGATGGGGGCAGCGCCATTTTCTGCAGTTTTTCCCGGTCAAAAGCAGCCGGATTTTCAATATCGTAACGGGTTATGGCAATATTGGCCCCCCACGCCGCCGCCACCGCCAGCCATTCCTTGCTGCCGGAAAAAGTGAGGAACCATCCCGGATCGCAGGCCATGGCTTGGCGGAAGAAGGCCTCATCCGGCTCCCCACCAAGAAAAATGAATCCCTGCACTATCACCAGGCTGGATTTCTTCTGATCCGATAAAAACGCCCTGCCCAAATGCCCCTGCAGCCCGGAAAGCAGCAGGGTATCCTTCGTATTCAGATAAAAGGGAAGCAGCGCAGCGCGCCCTTCCCTGTCAAACAGCTCAATCATCAATCTGCACCTTATCCCGGCCGAACATATCAATCAGGCCGGATACATTCTTTTCTTCCCTTTTTTCTTTATCCGGATCCACCAGGATTTCCCGGGGCGCAGCCTCAAAACGGGCATTCTCTGCCCCGCACTGATTGAGGGCATTTTCGATTTTGGCCTTCCGGTCAGGGGAAGAAAGCATGGTCATAAAAATCTCTTCCGTCTGGCCGAACAGCGCCTTATACACCCCATCCTGATATCCGCCGTATTTTCCCTGGGAAAGGGGGCCAAACAGCCCGGGCTCAAATTTCTTGAGGAATTTCAGCGCATCATTCCATACGTCCTTGGGGAGCTTATTGCCCTTGGGCACCGGGGTTTCCACGATAGGCGCTTCCCTGCGGACAGGCCCTTTAGGAGCGGCCGGCGTCGGGGATGTGGCCGGTGCCTGAACCCGCACCCCGTTCTTTTCCAATTCCAGAATGCGCATTTCCAGCTCGGAAATCCTTTCCAGCAGCGCATCCACATCCTTATTCTCCGGCTGATCGCAGATCCGCAGGGAGAAAATCTCCAATACCGACCGGGCAGAAGCCGCCCAGCGGGTATCCGCCTCCGCATGCATGCAGGCCTCCAGGGTACGCAGCAGCCGCTCCTGAGAGAAGCTTTCTGCCTGGGCAAGATACCGCCTGGCATTCTCCCCGGTAACCCCCAGCACATCCCCATCGGCGCCGCACAGCCGGGCCGCCATCAGCAGCCGGAAATGGGCGGACAGATCCTTGAGAAATACCTGCACATCCCGGCCGGTACGCATCAGCTCATCGATCAGGCGCAGGGCCTCGCCCCCATTCCGGTCAGCCAGCGCCCCGGCAAAGGAAAACAGGAAGGCCCGGTCCGCCGTGCCCAGAGCGGCACGGACCGCCTCTTCCGTCACCTTATCCCCGCCCATGCACATATCCAGGATGGAAAGGGCGTCGCGCATGCCCCCCTCTGCCGCCCGGGCGATGAGGGAAAGGGCCTCAGGATCGGCCTGCATGCCGCTGGATGATACCACCTTTTCCAGATGACCCACGATCTGGGGCTCGGAATACCGGCCGAAATCATATCGCTGGCACCGGGAAAGGATGGTAGCCGGCAGCTTCTGAGGCTCAGTGGTTGCCAGAATGAAGACCATGTATTCCGGCGGCTCCTCCAGCGTCTTCAAGAGTGCATTGAAAGCCGCATTGGAAAGCATATGCACTTCATCGATGATATACACCTTGTATTTACTGAACTGGGGCGGATAATCCACCTTTTCCAGCAGTTCCCGGATTTCTTCCACCCGGCTGTTGCTGGCAGCGTCCATTTCATATACGTCAAAGGAGGTATCGCTTTCAATGGTCCGGCAGGAATCACATTCTCCGCAGGGATCGCCATTATGGGGATTCGTGCAATTGATGGCCCGGGTCAGGATACGGGCAGCGCTGGTTTTACCGGTGCCCCGGCTGCCGCAGAAAAGATAGGCATGGGCTACCCTTTCCCCCATCACCTGATTGCGCAGGGTACGCACGATGGCCTCCTGGCCCACCATATCGGAAAAAGTTTTGGGCCGCCAGACCCGGTACAATGCCTGATACATGAAAAGCACCTCCAATATATCTATTATCGCCGATTTTCATCTATTTCGCAAGCCTTGGGCACAAAAAAACCGGGATCCCGAAAAAGGATCCCGGAAAATATCATTATCAAATGCTTTCAATGAATGCCGCCGCCATTTCCCCCAGGGAAAGGCCATTCCCATCCGGTGCCCTGCCCACATAATGGCAATGGCCGCCGTGAAGCACCTTGAGATGAATATTCTTCTCATGACCGAAATGCTTCAAGGTGGAAAGGACCAGCATGGTCTGCTCATAGCGGTTTTTCATATCCTGATCGGATACCAGGAACAGCATGGCAGGATATTCCTTCTGGGTTCCGATGTGATACAAGGCGCAGGAATCATCCACGATCACCCGGCGGGAATCGATTCCCCGCTCCCTGAGCACATTGAAATGACAGGTGGGCTGACCGGCATCATGGATATAGCCTGTAATCATCATGGGATCAATGCCATGCTTCCCCAGATATTGCCTATCAAAGCACAGCATCATGGAAAGATACCCGCCGGCCGAGCTGCCGCCGATGAAAAATTTCCGGCAGGGGGTATAATCCGGCATATGATCAAATGCCCACTTGACCGCCAGCGCAGCATCCTCAATAAATTCCGGATATTTTGCCCCAGGATACATCCGGTAATTGGGGCTGATCAGGGCAATGCCGCGATCAGCAAGATAATCTGCGAACACAGCCGCATCCTTTTTATCCCCGGCCTCCAGCCCGCCGCCGTGGAAATAGATGAAGATGGCCTTTACTTCATTATCCGGAAGATAAATATCCAAGGCACAGCCGGGAGCATACTCCCTATCAAAAATGCAGCGCATATATTTCCTCCATTTTTTCTTTCATCATATCATTTTTTCAGACAAAGTCAAGAAAAACGCAGAAAGCATCGCCTTCTGCGTTTCATCTTATAAATCCAGCAATTCCTTTACTTTCAAAGAAGCGGCCTTTACAGCATTCTTCTTTTCCCCTTCGCTTACCAGCTGCTCCACCGCATCCCGGATGGAAACATCCTGCAGCAGCAGATCAAAAATCCGGGCCTCCAGGGATGCCTGAATCACCGGCTTTTCTTCGGGAAGCTGTACGCCCCGCAGATCCGCCACCAGGCAGTATTCGCCCTTTTCGCTCTTTTCATTGGCCTCCAGCATGGCAAGCACCTCTTCCGGCGTGCCCCGGATGGTCAATTCATGCAGCTTGGTCAGATCGCAGCTGACGGAAAGCCTTGCCCCCGGCAGCGTTTCGCCGATCATCGCCACCAGATTCTTTACCCGGTAGGGGGATTCATGGAAGATGGCGCCTTCGGATTTCCGACCGATATCCGCAAGCTTTTCCTTCAGTTCCTTATTCTCCCTGGGCAGAAAGCCATAAAAGGTAAAGGAAGAAAAATCAAAACCGCTGACGGAAACCGCCGCCGCAAAAGCGGTAGGCCCGGCAATGGCTATCACCGGAATGCCCTTTTCCGCCGCAATGCGCACGATTTCCGTTCCCGGATCGGAAATGGCAGGGGTGCCGGCGTCGGTGACCACCGCCACATCGATATCTTCCGCCAGCATCCGATCGGTGATCTCCTGGCCCCGGCCTTTTTCATTATGCTGATGGCAGGAAATCAGGGGCGTATCGATGCCGAAATGATTGGTCAGTTTCTTGGTGACCCGGGTATCCTCGGCGCAGATCAGAGAAACATTCTTCAGCGTTTCAATGGCCCTTGGGCTCATATCGGAAAGATTGCCGATGGGGGTAGCCACGACATACAGGGTGCTCATGCCTTTTCCCCCTTTTCAAATACCCGCAGGGTGGCGCTGTGGGAACGGGAATTATCGTTAAGCTCATCTTTTGTTGCCTTGATGGCCCCGCCGATGGCCTTCCCCAAAGGCTTTTTGCCGCAGACACAGATGGGTGCCTTGGGCGGGCAGGTGCAGGGATTCTGCAGCTTCCGGAAGGCCAGCTTCACAATCCTGTCTTCAATGGAATGGAAGGTGATCACCGCCAGGCGGCCGCCGGGGAGGAGCAGATCCACCCAATCGCTGATGGCCTTTTCCAAGGGGGCCAGTTCATCGTTTACCACAATGCGCACCGCCTGGAAGGTACGGCGGGCGGGATGGCCGTCATCCTTGCGGCGTACGGCCTTGGGAATGGCGGCGTCCACCACCTTCACCAGATCCTGGGTGGTGCGAAGGGGGGATTGCTTTCGCTTTTCAATCAGGATCTGGGCAATCCGTGCCGCCCATTTTTCATCGCCATAATCCCGAAGGGCCTGGCAAAAATCCTTTTCGGATACGGTATTCACATAATCGGCGGCGGTCATGCCCTTGGATGTATCCATCCGCATATCCAGGGGCGCATCCTCATGATAGGAAAAGCCCCGGTCCGGGGTATCCAATTGATGGGAGGAAACGCCAAGATCCAATAGCCCCCCGTTCAGGCGAATCCCTTCCGGCAAAAGCTGCTTCACATCATGGAAATTGCCATGGAGCGCATGAAAGCCGGGATATATGGATAACCGGGCAGAGGCCGCCCGAATGGCCGCTTCATCCCGATCGATACCGTAGAGGGTGCCCTCCCCCATCATTTTCAGGATTTCCCCGCTGTGGCCGCCGCCGCCCAGGGTGCCGTCAGCGAATACCTGGCCTTTTCGGGGGTCTAAATATTCCAGCACTTCCTTCAGCAGCACCGGCACATGATGAAAATCCATATCGTTTCTCCTTTCCCAAGCTCCACTGGGAATCTATTACTTTCCTTCAGTCAAGAAAAATCCAGTAAAGCTTTCTTGGAAGGGGACCGGGGAAACCATTCTTTGGCTGCAAAGAATGGTTTCCCCGGAAAAAATCAATACTTACCCCAGTTCAGCAATTCTCGCTTCCAGGGTAGAGAGCATTTCCTTGTTCTTGGCCAGCTTTTCCTGTTCGGCGGCCACCAGATTGGCGGGGGCCTTGGAAACGAAGCCGGGATTATTCAGCTTGCCTTCTGCCCGGGCGATTTCGCCCTGCAGCTTCTGCAATTCCTTATTCAGGCGTGCCTTTTCCTTTTCAAAATCTACCAGTTCGCCCAGGGGGATAAAGAATTCACCGGCAGCGCAGACAGCGCTCACCGTCTTTTCGGTGATTTCCGCATTCTTATCCCGAATTTCCAGCTGGCTCACACCGGCCAGGCGCTGGAAATAGATTTCAGCGCCGGAAAGTGCCCGATCCCATCCCTCGCTGGGGCGGATCATCAGCCGTGCACGCATGGAGGGCTGCACATTCATATTGGCGCGGATATTGCGGATGGCACGGATCATTTCCATGATGCCCTCCATCCGGTTGCTTTCTGCAGTGAATTCATAAGCGTCATCCGCCTTGGGCCAGTCAGCCAGCATGCAGGAAGCATCCGCCTTGCCGGGCAGGTTCTTGTATACTTCTTCGGTAAGGAAGGGCATGAAGGGATGCAGCAATTTAAGCAGGCCAGAGAGCACATGCTGCAGCACAGCGCGCACGGCGGCCTTCCGGTTCAGATCATCGCCCAGCAAACCGCCCTTGGCCAGTTCGATATACCAATCGCAGAATTCACTCCAGGTGAAATCATAGATTTTCTGGGCGGCCAGGCCGAATTCGGCCTCTTCCATATTCTTGCTGATCTGGCGCACCGCTTCATTGAATTTGGTCAGAATCCACTGATCGGGCAGCAGCAGTTCCTTGCCCTCCAGAGATTCCTCCCCATCCAGATTCATCAGCACGAAGCGGGAAGCATTCCACACCTTGTTGGCAAAATTCCGGGCCATTTCCACTTTCTCGGTGGAATAGCGGGTATCGTTGCCGGGAGAAATGCCCATTACCAGGGAAAAGCGCAGGGCGTCGGCGCCGTACTGATCAATGACTTCCAAAGGATCCACGCCGTTACCCAGGGACTTTGACATCTTGCGGCCCAGGGCATCGCGCACCAGACCGTGAATGACCACGGTATCAAAGGGGGGCTTGCCCATGTTCTCGATACCGGAGAAGATCATCCGGGCCACCCAGAAGAAAATGATATCATAACCGGTGACCAGGGTATTGGTGGGATAGAAATATTTCAGATCATCCGTCTGTTCCGGCCAGCCCAGGGTAGAGAAAGGCCACAGGGCGGAGGAGAACCAGGTATCCAGTACATCCTCATCCTGATGGAGATGCTGGCATCCGCACTTGGGACAAACGGTGGGATCTTCACGGGCAACGATGGTTTCGCCGCATTCTTCGCAATACCAGGCGGGAATGCGATGGCCCCACCACAGACGGCGGGAAATGCACCAATCCCGGGTGTTTTCCATCCAATTATAGTAGATCTTGGCAAAGCGATCGGGAACGAACTTGGTTTCGCCGCTCTTTACCGCCTCCAGGGCAGGCTTGGCCAGGGGCTCCATCTTCACAAACCACTGCTTGGATACCATGGGCTCAATCACGGTATGGCAGCGATAGCAGGTGCCCACTTCATGCTTGAGGGGCTCTACAGATTTGAGCAGACCCAGTTCGGTAAGATCGTTCACGATGGCCTTCCGGGCCTCGGCAGTGGTCATGCCGGCATATTTGCCGCAATCCAGCACCTCGGGTTCATTGACGGAGGCCTTGCCGGAAGCAAAAATTTCGTCTGCAATGGCCTTGTCGGCGGCGCCGGTCATATGGCCGTCATTGGTGAATACCCGCACAATGGGCAGGTTATGCCGCTGGCCCACTTCATAGTCATTGGGGTCATGGGCAGGGGTGATCTTTACCACGCCGGTGCCCTTTTCCATATCCGCATGCTCATCGCATACGATGGGAATTTCCTTATTGATCAGGGGCAGGATCACATGGCAGCCGTGCAAATGGGCATAGCGCTCATCATTGGGGTTGATGGCAACGGCGGTATCGCCCAGCATGGTTTCGGGACGGGTAGTGGCCAGCTCCAGCTTTTCCCCGGTTTCCTTGACAGGATAAAGCAGATGCCAGAAGTTGCCGTCCTTTTCCTCATATTCCACTTCAGCATCAGAAATGGAGGTAACACAGCAGGGGCACCAGTTGATCATCCGGTTGCCCTGATAGATCAGGCCCTTTTCATACAGGCGCACGAACACTTCCCGCACTGCCTTGGAGCAGCCCTCATCCATGGTGAAGCGTTCCCTGCTCCAATCGCAGGAGGCGCCCATCCGCCGCAGCTGGCGGGTAATGCGGCCACCGTATTCATTCTTCCAGGCCCATGCATGTTCCAGGAAGCCTTCCCGGCCCAGCTGTTCCTTGGTGATGCCTTCCTTACGCAGCTTTTCCACTACCTTTACTTCCGTGGCGATGGAAGCATGATCGGTGCCGGGCAGCCACAGGGTGGGATCGCCCTTCATGCGATGATAGCGGATCAGGGCATCCTGAAGCGTACCATCCATGGCATGGCCCATGTGAAGCTGGCCCGTTACATTGGGGGGCGGCATCACGATGGTGAAGGGTTTCTTTTCAGGATCAATCTTCGGGGCAAATGCGCCGGAGGATTCCCATTTTTCATAGGTTTCCTTTTCAATGGCCTGGGGATTATAGGTCTTTTCCATGTTGAAGGTTTCGCTCATTTTTCTTCCTCCTCAACGATGCGTATAAAAACAAAAAAGCCCTCTCGTCCCAAAGGACGGAGCGACTCCGTGGTACCACCTTCATTCGCAATGAAAGAAACTTTCATTGCCTCTATGCGCTGTAACGGGCGCAAATCGCACAGGCTACTCTGCTTTCACCTGCAGCCCTCCCGGGCGACTTTCTGCCGTTTCCTTCCCAAGCGGTCTTTCAGCCGGTGAACCGCTCTCTCTGAGGGGGATAAAGGCATACTCCTCCCGTTCTTCAGGCTTATGAAGAAATCCTGAAGGAGGATGCAATATCCCCCTTCAGGAGTCAGGCAACGGTTTTGCCTTGAATGCGCTTTTTACGCGTTCTTTTCTTCGTTTACAACGACGACCTGCTTGCCATCGTAGTAGCCGCAATGCTTGCAAACGCGGTGAGCCAGCTTCATCTTGTGGCACTGGGAGCATTCCACGATAGCGGGCAGAGACAGCTTCCAATTGGCGCGACGGGAACGGCCGCGAGCCTTCGAAACTTTTCCTTTGGGCAGAGCCATAACTTACACCTCCTGATCCTTTGTCAGCAATTGCTGCAATGCCGAAAAAGGATGCTGGTCGGGCATGTCCTTCTGGCAAGCATGCGTATGGGGTTCATCATCCGGCTGCAGGGCGTCAAGAACCGGGCAATCTTCCCCGCAGATAAACCTTAAGGGAAGCTCCAATACAGCCAGGGTTAATGCCAGATGGGAAAGCTCTACTTTCGAACCTTCAAACATCAGGCGTTCCTCCTCATCATCGGAGGAGGCTTCCTCCACCCGGGAATAACGGCTTTGGCGGGTGAAAATTTCATCAAATTCCACTTCAATGGGATACTTCACCGGCTTTAAGCAGCCGCCGCAGACCCCATCCGCTTCTGCAGTCAAGGTGCCCCGGATATGCAGGCTTTCACCTGCGAAGGAATAATGCCCGGACAGGATCACATCATGAAACGTAACCGTTTCACCCAGGATCTCCTGCGGCGGGATTTCATCACGATGCAGGAAGGGGATATCCTCTCCGGGAGCGCGCAGGGCGCGGGAAATGTCCAGCAACAAGCAAATCACTCCTATCGTGACCGAATGATATTATACCTTTGCAACACCTGTTTTGTCAATCCCTTTTTCGAAGCAATTTGCATTCTTTAAGAGATTTGCAACAAATACTATACGGTATATCCTCCTGCTTCCGTCTTCCCGGAAAAGCAAAAGAAGGTATTTTTATTTCGCGGCCGTTTTCCAGCCGATTCTTCCATTTTTTCTTTTTGAAAATAGAAAATTTACAACTGACGATTCTTAAAAAATTATGAAGTTCTCCCGCACAATTTTGTTTTTTACATGAACAGATGCAACCCAATATTTCGTGTTTTCTCCTTTCTTTTGCCTCTATATCGAGGGATTCCTTCCATCCCAGTTTACAATTATTGATTTTCCGTTACGATCGCAAAAGGATAAAGAAGATAAATATTACGATTCCTTTTCTTCACCGTTGTTGACTTGAAAAGATTTTTTTGTATACTGTTGCCGTAAATTGCTTCACTATCACTATATTTACATAGGAGGCCAAATTATGAAACAGTTCCGGAAGCTTCTTTGCCTGGCATGCACGCTGGTTTTGTGCGTCGCCACAATCCTGCCCGCCGCAGTTCATGCTGAAAGCGGCACCACGATGTACGTAGTGGCAAAAAATTATGTGAATATGCGCTCCGAAGCCAATACCCAGACCAGCACCATCATCACCCAGGTGCCTGATGATGCCGCCGTTACCGTTATCGAGATTGAAAACGGCTGGGCCGAAGTCACCTATGATGAAAAGACCGGCTTCATTTATACTTCTTATCTGACCAAAAAGAATCCCAATCCCACCACCATGTGGGTGGAAACCGGCAAATCCTCCGGTCTCAATTTCCGTGAAGCCCCTAACGGCGCCCTGATTGAGGAACTGCCCAACGGCACCCAGGTGCTGGTATATTATGTGGAAGACGGCTGGGCCTGCATCTCCGCCGATGGCAAGGAAGGCTTCTCTTTCTACACTTATTTGACCGCCACCAATCCCAGCGAAGATGAAGGCGCCGATGCTCCCGGTGCCGGTGAAGGCACCGATACACCCGACGATGGAACCGACACCACTCCTCCCGCCCCCACCGGCACTGCCGCCAAGGTAAAGGAAGACGGCACCAATGCGTACTCCGAGCCCCGCTCCAGCGCTTCCGTGGTCGCCACCTATGACGCCGGAAAGGAAGTTCTCATCACCCGTAACAACAGCAACGGCTGGTCCATCGTCTATGCGGACGGCAAGGTTGTTTATATGCTCACTTCTGCCTTGGAAGCTGTTACTGCTGAAGATTCTGAAGGCGAAGGTACTGAAAACGAAGGCGCCGAAGGTGAAGACGGTGAACAGGCCCCTGCGCCCTCCCTTCCTTCCGAATATACCCTGATGAAGGTAAAGGGCGGCAAGCTGGCCTTCCGCTCCACCCCTGAAAAGAAATCCAACAATGTCATCTGCTTCTACAATACCGGTACCGAAGTAAAGGTATACGCCACTGCCAACGGCTGGGCTCAGGTTGCCGTTGACGGCCAGGTCGGCTATATGATGACCTCCTTCCTGGAAAAGGTGCAGGCCGAAGAAGATCAGCCCGAGGAAGACGAAAATGAACAGCCCGAAGCCCCTGCCCTTCCCGGCGAATATACCCTGATGAAAGTAAAGGGCGGCAAGCTGGCTTTCCGTACCGCTCCCGTGAAGAAATCCAACAATGTCATCTGCTTCTATAATACTGGCACGGAAGTAAAGGTATACGCCACTGCCAACGGCTGGGCTCAGGTTGCCGTTGACGGCCAGGTCGGCTTTATGGTATCTTCCTATCTGGAAAAGGTGGAAACCGAAGAAGATCAGCCCGACGGAGAGGAAACCGAACAGCCCGAAGCCCCTTCTCTTCCCGGCGAATATAAGCTGATGAAGGTAAAGGGCGGCAAGCTGGCCCTCCGCTCCACCCCCGAAAAGAAATCCAACAACCTGATCAAGTTCCTCAATGACGGCGCCGAAGTAAAGGTTTATGCCACTGCCAACGGCTGGGCCCTGGTAATTGCCGGCGGCAATCAGGGGTATGTAGTAGCCTCTTATCTGGAAACCGCAACTGCTGATGCTGAACAGCCCGAAGAAGGCGAACAGCCCGGTAGCACCGTATCCTATCAGGCCGAGGTAAACACCGGCAGCACCGCCAAGCTGCGTCTGCGCAGCGAACCCAACACCACTTCCGATATTCTGGGCTCCTATCCCAACGGCACCAAGGTTACCGTACTCAGCACCGCTGACGGCTGGTGCAAGGTATCTGTGGACGGCAAGGAAGGCTATATGGGTGCCAGCAAACTGAAGAAAGTAGAAGCTGAAAGCGAACAGCCTGACAGCGAACAGCCCGGCAGCGAAGAAGACGGTGATGACAACAATGACAATCAGCAGTCTGCGCCTTCCGGCTCTGTCTTCAAGACGATAGCCAATGCCAAGAGCTCCTTTGTCAACCTCCGTACCAGCACCAGCACCGCCAACAAGAGCAACATCATTGCTGAACTGGCCAACGGCACAGTGGTGAAAGTAGTCAGCGAACATGGCCTGTACACCAAAGTCAGCGTGGACGGTCAGGTCGGCTACGTCGTTTCCAGTTATCTGAAGTAACTCTGATTTGATACGTAATCAATGATTAAAAAGCTGCTGCGGAAGCAATTTCCGCAGCAGCTTTTTTCTCAAATATAAAACAAGATCGCCAGCTTCTTTTGCGATGCCGTGATCCTGTATTCATTGATCATTCCACCTCCAGCAAACGCAGAATTTCTTCAGCTTCCTGAAAATTCTTTGCCAGATTGAGCCTCGTACGCATTTTTGCAACGCCCCGCTGCCCCGTCACATACCAGGCGAAATGCTTTCGCATTTCCAGTACGGCGCTCTTTTCTCCCTTCCATTTTTCCATTTCCCGGGCATGCGCCATAGCGGTTTCAATAATTTCCGATACAGGGGGTAAACGCTCTTCCTCTCCGCGAAGTGCTTGCCTGATCCGGGAAAATATCCAGGGATTGCCCAAGGCCCCTCTTCCCACTGCCACACCGTCGCATCCGGTAAAATGCAGGCAGGAAACGGCGCTGCTTCCATCCACAATATCCCCATTGGCAATCACAGGAATCCGGACCGCCGCCTTGACCTGGCCAATCATATCCCAATCCGCTTTGCCGGCATATTGCTGCATCCGGGTGCGGCCGTGAACGGTAAGCCCATCCGCCCCGGCGCTTTCCACCGTTTTCGCAAAGGAAACGGCATTTTTATTTTCATCATTCCAGCCAATGCGCATTTTCACCGTTACCGGCAGAAGGGTGGATGCCTTGACCGCCTCCACAATGCGGCCGGCCAGATCCGGATCCTTCATCAGGGCGCTGCCTGATTGGCCGCCCACCACCTTCTGGGCAGGGCAGCCCATATTGATATCAATGGCGCAGAATTTCCCCAGTTCGGTCAGCCCAGCCGCAGCCTCGGCCATGAAATGGGGCTGACTGCCAAAGATTTGTACGGCAAGCGGGCCCTCCTCAGGAAAGCGGGCCAGCAAAAACTTATAGGCATTCCGGTCTTTGGGGGCGGTTAAAAATCCCTGGGCACTGACCATCTCGGTTGTGGCCTCATCGCAGCCCATCTGAAAACAAATACGGCGAAATACCTGATCCGTAATCCCCGCCATGGGGGCCAGTGTAATCTTTGGCGTCAAATCATTTCTCCTCTATTCCCCGGGAAACACCCGGGTGGCCGTCAGATTTTTTACATGCCATTGCCCATTTTCCCGGCCCAGCAATACAGTATACTGGGTGGCCTGCCATTTTGGGGAAGAAAGGCTCAGCCCTGCGGCAGTGGCCGCTTCCCGGGCGGAAGAGCGCAGCTTCCCGTCAATGGCGGGAATTCTTTCCGTGATCACCACCTGCGCATTATCATCCCAGGGCCAGCACCAGAAGGAATCCAGGGAAATGCGGTGATCAAACCCAGTAATATTGTAATAATTCTGGTAAGCCGATTGGCCGTTCAGGGCCTCTGTCAGCTGGTGATCGCGATCCAGACAGGCCTGGGAGAAATAATTGGTCAGTTCCGCTTCCTCTCCCATCATGATCACCTGGGCCCGTTTGGCCATGCCGTCCTTCAAAATAATATAAATGTTGGTGGCGTTCATGGAAAAATAAAAGGCCATGATCATCAGCCCCAGCACACAGCACAAAATCAGCAGCCGGGAAGAAATATACCAGATCAACCGTCTCAGATACTTCACCTGCCGCCCTCCTTCCTTCCAGCCCTTGCCTGCCCATTATAGCACAGAAAAGAGCCGCTTGTCATCCAAAAATCCTATCATTCCAATCAACGACTGATCCGGCCCCATTCTTCCCGCTTTTTCCATCCTTTTTTATATGCAAATAATGCATAAATTCTTTGTCAAGTAGGGAATTATTACAATTCTGTAACGATTGGATTATATTCTTTTCATTCTATCTTGGGGATATCCTGTGGATAACTTTGTGGATAACTTTCAATTTATTCACTTTTTCTCTGTGGATAACTTCCGGCTTGGGTTAAGTTTTCCACATTCTCTCTGAAAAACCTTGATTTATCGCGGGTTTTGATCGTTTTTTCTGTGGATAACTCTGTGGATAATGTGGAAAGTTTCATCATTCATCATTTCCGCATAATTCCTAACGCCCTATACCGGATATTCAGGGCGGATGGACGCAAATCCTCACTTTTTCCACGGGATATGCATGAATATACTGTATAAATGCATGAATAAGAAATAAATGGATGGTGGATAATTTGTGAATAAGCAAATTTCTGAAAAGTTCAAACTTTTGTGACTTGACAGCATATTCTTTAAAAAATATGCATATTTCATTTCATCGGGGGGTGACCACATGAAAAAGAAATGGAAGGAATGGGCCGCCTTTGCGGCAGCATGCCTGCTGCTGGCCATAGGGCTGGCCATCCCGGCCCGGCCTGCCAAGCCTGCCCAAAGAGCACGGCCCGTCCATGAAGCCGCTGGGCCCTTATCCGGCCGTATCCTTTTTCTTGACGCCGGGCACGGGGGCATTGACGGGGGCGCCCGCGCAAAAGATTCCGGAAAATGGGAAAAGGAAATCAATTTGCAGGTAACTGAAAAATTGCAGAAGCTGCTTCTGGCAAGCGGCGCCCAGGTGATCATGAGCCGGGAAAGCGATATGGAATACAGCCAGAACAAGCGGCAGGATCTGACCGCCCGGCTGGAGAAGGCCGCATCCGGCAAGGCCGAAATGCTCATCAGCATCCACATGAATGAATATCGGGATCGGAGCGAATCCGGGCCCCAGGTATTCTACAGAAAGGGGCAGGAAAAAAGCCGGCTACTGGCAGGGGTGATGCAGGAGCAGCTGATCCAGGGGCTGAATCCCTCCAAGGAGCGATCCGCCCTTTCCGGGGATTATTTCATGCTGTCGCTGAATATCCCATCGGTACTGATTGAATGCGGCTTTCTTTCCAACAGCGCGGAAGAGGCCATGCTGCTCTCCCCCGAATATCAATACCGGATCGCCAAGGCCATTCACGACGGCATCATCGAATATTTTTCCTTATCCTCTCCCTGATTTTCCAGCCCTGCTTTTCTCAGGAAAGGCAGGGCTTTTCTCGTTCCTTCCCTTGCGTTTCTCAAAAAAATCCCGTATAATGGCCTGTGCACGCTGCATGATAAGGAGGCCCTTATGAAAACCCGGGATATGACCGTCGGCCGCCCTTTGGGGCTGCTGATCACCTTCGCCCTGCCCATGATGGCAGGCAATATCTGCCAACAGCTTTATACCCTGGTGGACGCCGCCTTCGTAGGCCGCGGCGCCGGCACCCTCGCCCTGGCTGCAGTGGGCGCTGCCGATTGGTTCAACTGGGTGATCCTTGGCATCATCTGGGGCTATACCCAGGGCTTCTCCGTATTGATTTCCCAATTCTTCGGCGCCGGGGAAATGCAGGATGTGAAGCGGGCGGTAGGCCTTTCTGTAACGCTTACCATGGTGATCTCTACCCTGCTGGTGGTAATCAGCCAGGTGCTGATTCATCCGGTGCTGACGCTGCTGGAAACCCCGCTGAACATTTATGATCAGGCAGTGCTCTATCTGCGCATCTGCTTTGCCGCCCTGCCCATTCTGGGGGCCTATAATGTGCAGGCCGCCATCCTCAGGGCCGTGGGGGATTCACGTTCTCCCCTATATGCCATGATCATCGCCTCGGTGATCAACATCGTATTGGATGCCCTGTTCGTAATGATATTCCGTTGGGGTATCGCCGGGGCAGCGATGGCCACCGTCATTGCCCAGGGCGCATCCGCCGTTTATTGCTTTATCGTCATCCGGAAAATCCCTGCCATCCGCTTTGAAAAGGATGATCTGAAGTGGCGGCCGGAAATGGGCGGCAGGCTGCTGAAGCTGGGCACGCCTCTGGCAGCCCAGAATGCGGTAATCGGCATCGGCGGCATGGTGCTGCAGCGGGTAATCAATCCTTATGAGAGCGATTTCATCGCCGGCTATACCGCCACCAACAAGCTCTACGGCCTGATGGAAATGGCAGCTGTATCCTTCGGCGGCGCCCTGGGGGCCTATACCGGCCAGAATTTCGGGGCGCAGAAAATGGACCGGGTCAAAAAAGGCGTGCGTGCAGGGGCGCTGCTTTCCCTGCTCACCTCCCTGATCATCATGGGGGCACTGCTGATCCTGGGGCGGCCCATTCTTTCCCTGTTTGTAGATCCTGCCGAAGCGCAGATCGAATATGTATTGGATGTGGGGCAGCGGTATCTGAATATCATGCTCTATGCCCTTCCCAGCCTCTACTTATTATACGTATACCGCTCCGCCCTGCAGGGCATGGGGGATACGGTGATGCCCATGATTTCCGGGCTGGTGGAATTCTTGATGCGGGTGGGCGTTGCGCTGACGCTGCCTGCTCTGCTGGGGGCCGACGGAGTATTCATTGCCGAAATTTCCGCTTGGATCGGGGCTGCCATCCTATTGCTGATTACCTACTATCTCCGGATTGCCAAATACGCACACAGGAGGATTGCCTGAATGGATTTTATTGTGATTCTTGCAAAGGAATTTTCCCTGCGTCCCCAGCAGGTGCAGGCCGTAATCGAACTGCTGGATGCAGGAAACACCATCCCTTTCATCGCCCGATACCGCAAGGAAGCCACCGGTTCTTTGGATGATCAGGTGCTGCGGGAGCTCTCCGAGCGGCTGGAATACCTGCGGGGATTGGAAAAGCGCCGGGAGGAAATCGAAAAAAGCCTGACCGATCAGGGAGTGCTGACGGAAGAATTGAGCGCAAAACTTTCCGCCGCCAAGACCCTTTCTGAACTGGAGGATTTATATCGTCCCTTCAGGCCCAAGCGCCGCACCCGGGCCACCATCGCCAAAGAAAAGGGGCTGGAGCCCCTGGCATTGTGGCTGCTGCTGCAGCTTCCCAAGGCCGATCCTGCCCAGGAAGCGGCCAAATATATCAGCGAAGAAAAGGATGTATTGGATGCTGAAAGCGCCCTGGCCGGCGCACGGGATATCATCGCCGAATCCGTCAGCGATGATGCTGCTCTTCGCAAGGATATGCGGGCGCTTTTGCTCCGGGAAGGCGTCATCGAAACCCGGGCCGCCAAGGAAGAAGACAGCGTATACCAGATGTATTACGAATATCAGGAACCTGTTCCCAGAATAGCCGCTCACCGCATCCTGGCCATCAATCGGGGGGAGCGTGAAGAATTCCTGAAGGTCACTCTGAAAGCCCCGGAAGAAAAGGCGCTGCATCAGATTTATCTTTCCTTCGTCCGGCCCGGCAGCCCCGCCTCCCAGCAGGTGCAGCTGGCCTGTGAAGACGCCTGGGAACGGCTGCTCTTCCCCTCCATGGAGCGGGAAATCCGGAATGAGCTTACCGATCGGGCCAACGTGGCCGCCATCCGGGTGTTTTCCCAGAATCTGCATCAATTGCTGATGCAGCCACCCATCAAGGGTAAAGTAACCCTGGGGGTAGACCCCGGCTTCCGCACCGGCTGCAAGCTGGCAGTAATCGATGAAAACGGCAAAGTGCTGGAAACCGGCGTGGGGCATTTCACCCTCCCCGGCCAGGAATTCCAGAAAGCCCAATCCGCCAGGCTGATCAAGCGGATGGTAAAGGAGCACGGCGTTACCGCCATCGCCATCGGCAACGGCACCGCATCCCGGGAAAGCGAGCAATTCATCGCCTCCCTGCTGCCGGAAATGCCGGGCGTCGCCTATGTGATTGTCAGCGAGGCCGGTGCATCCGTCTATTCCGCCAGCAAGCTGGCTGCCCAGGAATTTCCGGAATTTGATGTATCCCTCCGCTCCGCCGTATCCATTGCCCGGCGGATGCAGGATCCCCTGGCTGAGCTGGTGAAAATTGATCCCAAGGCCATCGGTGTGGGTCAGTATCAGCATGATCTGAAGCAAAATGAACTCACCAGCGCCCTGGACGGCGTTGTGGAGCAGTGCGTAAACCTGGTGGGCGTAGAGGTATCCACAGCCTCTGCAGAGTTGCTCTCCCATGTAGCGGGCATCGGCCCGGCCCTGGCCAAGAATATTGTGGCCTACCGGGAAGAAAACGGCATTGCCAGCCGGGCTGCACTGAAAAAGGTGCCCAAGCTGGGGCCCAAGGCTTTTGAGCAGTGCGCCGGCTTCCTCCGGGTGATGGACAGCAAAAATCCCCTGGACGCCACCGCCGTACACCCGGAAAGCTATGATGCCGCCAAGGCGCTGCTTGCCCTGCTGCAATATGATGTGAAGGCCGTCAAAAACGGCGGCGTGCCCGGCATCGGGGAAAAGGCGGAAGAATACGGCCTGGACAAGCTGGCATCTGAGCTGCAGATCGGCCTGCCCACGCTGAAGGATATCCTTTCCGAACTGCAAAAGCCCGGCCGGGATCCCCGTGATGAGCTGCCCAAGCCGGTGCTGCGCACGGATGTACTGGATATCAAGGATCTGAAGCCCGGCATGGAGCTGACCGGCACCGTCCGCAATGTGATCGACTTTGGGGCATTCGTGGATATCGGCGTGCATCAGGACGGCCTGGTGCATATCTCCCGCATGGCTGAACGCTTCATCCGCCATCCCTCCGAAATCGTGAAGGTAGGCGATATCGTAAAGGTCTGGGTGGTGGACGTGGATGAAAAGAAAAAGCGCATCGCCCTCACCATGGTCAAAGGAAGAACATAATAAACGATAAGCGAGAAGGGGTTTCTTTTGAAAAAGAAACCCCTTCCCACACCCATCCAAAGAAAACTGTTACTGGATATATCTTTTCGCTCTTTCCCTCCCATTTTCCAGTGAAGCTTGGGGAAGGAAAAACATATGTCTCGTTGCGGCTCAAAGAAACGCATAAGAAACAGCCAAGATACGAAAGGAGCAAAGCATGCACCGGCCGTAAGGCACAGGGCATGCGTTGAATCTCATGTCAGAACATCTGCTCCGGCTTTCCCGGCAAAATCAGCAGGCCCAAATCCTCTATGCCCATCTGCTTACCCATTGCGACAGGCTTTTTTCCATGGAGGAAATCCGCGGCTTTGCCCAGGATTGTAATCTGCCCCTGAAGGATGCCTGCATTGCCCTGCTCTCCGCTGCCTGCGGGTTGGAGCCGGATACCACCCCTGCCCACCGGCAGCTGATCGATCGTTACCTTTCCCCCGCCCTTTCTTTTTCGAAGAGCGATCGTTACCGCAGCAATCCTTATTACCGTCACATTCATTTCCCGGAAATCAAAAAAGGCCGCTGGCAGATGACCCATCTTTCCTGGCAGCCCGGTCAGCTTTTCCCCTGCGGCGATCCTTTTATCCTGGCCGACGGCCGGGAAATCCAGCCACTTTCCTGTTTTGAGGATGACTTTTCCTATCCGGCAGTGCTGGAAGACGGCCGGGAATGGATGACCATCACCCCCAACGAAATTGAAACCATGGCTGCGCCCATCCGTGAAGCCCAGGGGAAAACGGCAGTATTCGGCCTGGGCCTTGGCTATTTTCCCTTCATGATTTCGGAAAAGGAGGCTGTATCCTCCGTCACCATCATTGAGCGGGATCATCAGATCATCGATCTGTTCCGGGCGCATCTTCTGCCCCAGTTCCCCCGCAAAGAAAAAATCCGCATCATCGCCGCCGACGCCTTTGATTATATGGCCGGCCCCATGGCAGAAGAGGCCTATGATTTTGCCTTCATTGATCTGTGGCACGATGTATCGGATGGCCTGCCCCTGTATCTGAAATGCCGGAGGGCGGAGCTGCCCGGCCCCCGATATCAATACTGGATTGAAAAATCCCTGCTGCTGTTCCTGCGGCAGATGCTGCTGGATGACATACAGGCGGAATGCCGCCCTGTCCCTGACGCCCTCATCACCCTGGAAGGGCTGCATGCCCTGGCGCCGACCCTTGCCCCGGAAAAATTCATTCTATAATGAAAGCTCCCTGCCCGTCCGTCAAGGCTGAAGTGACCCCAAAAAGTTAGACATAAGAATAGATTAAGCAGCCGATAGGGCTTGTTGTCTGTGAAGAGCAGGCGGCAAGCCCTTAAGCTTTGCTTTGATACGACGGTTGTTGTAGTAATCCAGGTAGTCTATCAGTTC
>JAFQOD010000046.1 GCA_017395685.1 Clostridia bacterium | reverse complement strand
GCTTTCAGATTGTCCAATTGGCGGTCGAGGTTCTGTTCCTGTGTGCTGACTCTTGCATAGCCGATAATCATCGCTTTATCCCCCCGTCTTGTGTTCTGATTCGATTTTATCAAAAAGGGATATTATTGTCAATATGAAATTGATATGAGTATTGATTGCTATTTTCGATGAATCAGATGATATTTATGAAATGTTTTTTTGCGTATCAAATACGGTCGTTTATGATGAAAGAAAACGATACAATTTTCGCATAGAAAAAGCGCTGCCGTTAGGCAACGCAAAACTAGTGTATGAGCTCACCATCGCGATTCAGTATCGCCATAATCAACGATACAATCAATATCTTCTGGAACTACTCTTTCGCCGATGCGATCTTCAAAATCTGCTGGTTTATTTGAAATTGATTGTATAATCTTAATTGCCTTATTTACGAAGATAGCGGCTTCTTCAAGTTCTGTACTAGTGGTGCTAAATCTATTGCTAAGAGGAGGCGAATCATATCCGTCCTCCTTTATCCATTCAGATAGACACATCGCTTCAATTGCATCACGCATCGAAGAAAGAGACAGGGCAATTCCGCGCAAGGCACCACGATTTACATCATTCATAATTTCAACACCTTTCATCATAGTGATCTAAATAATTCATTTCTTCTTTCCGAGGGCTGTCATTGTTTGTTGGTTCAGATTCCGGGGATAGATAGCCATCACGGATAAGCTTTTCACGGAGGGCTTGGATAATGTAAGAGTTTGCGCTTTTTCCGGATTGCTTAACCCTATCAACCGCTTCCGGTATTCCGCTATCGTTGCGTATTTTTGCGGTTATGCGGGTGCAGTTATCCCTTGTCCAGCGATAGTCGGACACGTTTTTTTTTGCCATATCTCTTGCCATGTTTTCACCCTCTTTCGTATAACAATGATACCACATTCGCAAAGAAAAGCACAAGAAAAAAATGACATCTGTGCCAACTGTCTTGACCACAGAAACAGCATCGCCATGCCATTCTGAATTTTTAGCGTTTCTTCGAGTCTCCTATGCTCCACCACATCACCATCACGGTGTTTACATATACCGGATGGTGATTTTTTTATGCCGTTTTTGCAATCCCTTGCCATGGGGGATTGCTTTTTTTATTGCCGGATGCGCTTGAATCCCGGGCCCGGGGGCGGTATACTTTAGGCAGAGAAAAAATCTGACCGGGGAGGCTGATCCCATGCTTTTTGATGTTTCGGATCGGCCGGGGGTGTGCATCCCCGTCATCCTCACCCTATCCAATGACGCCCATCTCTATCATGAAAATCTGCCCCTCTTTGACCGGGCAGCCTTCTGATCCATTTCTGGAAAGGAGCATCCCCCATGATTCAGGCGGTATTTTTTGATCTGGACGGCACCCTGCTGGATGAATCAAAGCGCATTCCCTCCTCCGCAAGGGCGGCCATCCTTTCGGCCCGGGAAAAGGGCATATCCTTTTATTTCGCCACCGCCCGCTCCCCCCGGCTTGGGGAAACCCTGGGCTGGCAGGAGGGGGATTTTGCCCTTTTTGACGGGGGCGTGTATTCCAACGGGGGATGCATGGATATCCGGGGCGAAAGGGAATTCACCTTCATTGATCCCATGGCGGTGCAATGCTGCCTGGAGGAAGTGAAAAAATACCCCGGGGTGCATCTTTCCCTGCATATGCCGGGGGATGGCTATGCCTTCAATTTCCCGGTGGCCCGGGAGATGGAGGCGGGCTGGGGGCTGAAAAATGCCCGGATTCAGGATATAGAGGAAACGGATCAAAACAGCATTGCCAAAATCCTGATCTTTTATAATCATCTCACCGATGCCGTGGACGCCCTGCCAGGCGGGCTGTGGGAGGATCTTCGCAGGCTGTGCGCCCCCTTTGCCAGGATCTATCTCACCGATCAGGGGCGCACCATCCAGGTGACGGGCCTGGATGCAGGGAAAAAGAACGCCATTGAACGGATCCGCCGGCGGATGAAATGGGAAATGGATCAGGTGGCGGTGTTCGGGGACGATATCAACGATCTGGAGATGATCTCCTTCTATCCCAACAGCATCGCCATGGGCAACGGCGATCCTGCGGTCAGAAAAGCCGCCGCCTTCGTCACCGGGGATAATCAAGGGGATGGAATCGCCCGGGGCATCGCCTGGCTGATGGAAAAGTGAGCGGGCGGCAATCCATTGCTTCCTCGCCAAACCGTCATTCGGAAGAAAAGGCACCAAAAGCCTCCCTTGTGAAAGGGAGGGGGACCGCGATAGCGATGGAGGGATTGCGTTCCCTGAGATACGGAGGCTGCAATCCCTCCGGCACTTCGTGCCACCTCCCTTTGACAAGGGAGGCATTAATCCCTCCGCCCTTCGGGCACCCTACGGGCCCCCTCGCAGGCAAAGCCTGCTCCACGCTTTGGCTAAAAATATGCCACAGGCATATTTTCTTAACGCGTCGCGCCCTTTGACAAGGGAGGCAGTATTTATTTCTTTCTCGCCAAATCATCATTCGGAAGAAAAGTCGCCAAAAGCCTCCCTTGTGAAAGGGAGGGGGACCGCGATAGCGGTGGAGGGATTGTATCCCCAATCCCCCAAATCACAATCATTCAATCTCTTGCCAATCCCCAATAATCATCATGGAGATACCAAATGAACTACAAACACAATAAGCAGCTTGTTCCCTTTGCCCGGCATCTTCGGAAAGAAATGACCAAAGAAGAAAAACATCTTTGGTATGATTTTCTGCGGGATTATCCCATTCGTTTTATCCGCCAGAAAATCCTGGGGAAATATATTGCTGATTTTTATTGTGGAAAGGCGAAGCTTGTGATCGAATTGGATGGCTCCCAGCATTATACAGATGAAAACATGAGGAAAGATGATGAACGAACGGAATTTTTAGAAGAAATGGGATTAAGGGTGCTTCGGATTCTGAATGGCGATGTGAATAAAAATTTTGAGGGCGTTTGCCTGTATATAGATGATGAAGTGAAGAAAAGCCTGCGATAAGGAAGCACATTCGCCGGGCGGCAATCCCTCCGGCCTTCGAGCACCTCCCTTTCACAAGGGAGGCACAATCCCTCCGCCCTTCGGGCACCTCCCTTTGACAAGGGAGGCGCAATCCCTCCGGCCTACGGCCACCTCCCTTTGACAAGGGAGGCACAATCCCTCCGGCCTTCGGGCACCTTCCTTTCACAAGGGAAGCAGCAATCTATTTCTTTCTCGCCAAACCGTCATTTGGAAGAAAAGCCAACCAAAGGCCTCCCTTGTGAAAGGGAGGGGGACCGCGATAGCGGTGGAGGGATTGCTCTCCTGCGCTGTGCAAGGGGGAATTGAGGGGCTGGCAGCAGCGTGTGAAAGCGGGAGGCATTGCATCCCGATCCATTTAATTGGATAAAACTGCTTTCAAATGGGGCGGCGGAGGGATTTTTTCTGTATAATCTGGTATGTTTTCCGGCATTTGGCCTTGACAGAATATTAAATGCCGTGTAAAATATTTATGATCGGCTAAAAATTCCTGCCCCCAGGGTGCTGGCGGCGGAATGGCTGTTTTCGGATACATGTTGCCCCCAGATTTGTCATTGCAGGCGTTTTTCGCTTTACCATATAACGCATCCGCAGGGGATGCGTATGTGCGTTTTGCCGCGTTTGATTCAGTGCCGGATGCACGCAGTATCAGAATAACAGCTTTGC
This sequence comes from Clostridia bacterium, assembly GCA_017395685.1. Classification (GTDB taxonomy): domain Bacteria; phylum Bacillota; class Clostridia; order Christensenellales; family Aristaeellaceae; genus RUG563. Next base: position 15,570 of record JAFQOD010000046.1, on the reverse strand, counting down.
CGTACGAAAACGGGCTTGTTTTCGTGCGGCTTTTCGATTATCTGAAGAGAAAAAAAGAATATGAGAAAGTAAAAGGAAGGGAGGAAAACAACACACCATGATTGCTTTATGGATTATCCTGGCTGCGCTGGTGGCAGGGGCGATCGGCGCCTTCTGCGGCTATGCTTATCGGAAGAGTGTGGCGGAAAAGAAGATTGGCCGCACCGAAGAATATGCAAAAAAACTGCTGGATGACGCCACCCGCAAGGCCGATGAAAAGAAAAAGGAAATGATCCTGGAGGCGAAGGAAGAAATTCTTCTCCTCAAGACCGAACTGGATAAGGAAATCCGTACCCGCCGTGCGGAAATTCAGCGCTCCGAACGCCGTATGATCCAGCGTGAAGAAACCCTGGATAAGCGGGAAGAACAGCTGGATAAAAAGCGGGATGCCCTGGAAGCCCGGGAAGAAGCCCTCAATAAGAAATTTGAAAATGCCCAGAAGCTGGAAAACGAAGCGGAAGAATACAAGCTCAAGCAGATCACTGAGCTGGAACGCATCGCCACCATGACCCAGGATGAGGCCCGCCAGATCATTATCGACCGGGTGCAGAAGGAAGCCTTCCATGACGCCGCTGCCACCGTCCGTGAAATTGAAACCAAGGCCAAGGAAGAGGGCGAAAAGAAGGCCCGCAATATTATTGCCCTGGCTATTCAGAAATGTGCCGCTGATCATGTGGCGGAAACCACCGTATCCGTTATCAACCTGCCCAATGATGATATGAAGGGCCGCATTATCGGCCGCGAAGGCCGCAATATCCGCGCCCTGGAAACCGCCACCGGCGTTGACCTGATCATCGATGATACTCCCGAGGCTGTGATCGTATCCGCTTTCGATCCTGTGCGCCGTGAATGCGCGCGCCTGGCCATCGAAAAGCTGATCATGGATGGCCGTATCCATCCCGCACGCATTGAAGAATGCGTGGAAAAGGCACGCAAGGAAGTGGATAATCAGATCCGTGAGGCCGGTGAACAGGCCGTGTTCGAAACCGGTCAGCATGGCATCCATCCCGAACTGGTGAAGCTGCTGGGCCGGATGCGCTATCGCACCAGCTATGGCCAGAATGTGCTCAAGCATTCCATCGAGGTCAGCCATCTGGCGGGCCTGATGGCCGCTGAGCTGGGCGCCGATGTGGCCCTGGCCAAGCGGGCAGGCCTGCTGCACGATATCGGCAAATCTGTGGACCATGAACAGGAAGGCACCCATGTCTCCCTGGGCGGCGAACTGGCCCGGAAATATCACGAAAGTCCTGATGTTATCCACGCCATCCTGGCCCACCACAACGATGTGGAGCCCCAGACCGTGGAAGCCGTGCTGGTGCAGGCCGCCGATGCTATCAGCGCCGCCCGCCCCGGCGCACGCCGCGAATCCCTGGAAAATTACATCAAGCGGCTTACCAAGCTGGAAGAAATCGCCAATTCCTTCTCCGGTGTGGATAAGTGCTTCGCCATCCAGTCCGGCCGTGAAGTGCGCATTATGGTCAAGCCTGAGGATGTTACCGATGACGGCACCAAGGTGCTGGCCAAGGAAATCGCCAAGCGCATCGAAAAGGAAATGGAATATCCCGGCCAGATCCGCGTGAACGTTATCCGGGAAACCCGCTCCACCGAATACGCCAAATAAGCTATTCTCCGCCGCAGTGCATTCTGCGGCGGTTTTTTTGTGCCCTGAGATGAGGTGACCGGGGCAGGGGCCTCTGCGGCCCCTGTACCCCGCACCAGGGATTTCATCCCTGGACCCGTATTCACGATATTACCTGGCGGGATTCTGCCGGGTTTTTTCGTGTGTCAGAATGGGCCGGAGCGTGAATAAGCCAGCGGCAGATGGTGTTTTCGTCTGTCCGTGTCTGGCTGAATTAATTCAGCCAGCCCCGCCCTTCCGAAAACAGCGGACAATGCATTGTCCGCTGAAGCACCCGGGCGGGTGCTTCCTGCCGCTTTTTGCTTGGGAGGAAAGCGGCAATAGATATGGCAGCATGATCATATGCCCGATCCTCATGGTAAAGCGATGGAGGGTGTATCGGTTGCCGGCAGGAAAGCATTGCAGCGGAAGGGCTACGGACAACCGAGGCAGGGGGCTCTGCGCCCCCTGTACCCTGCACCAGGGATTTCATCCCTGGACCCATTTTCACGATTTTACTGGAATTTCTTTCAATCGTCTTGTGTGCGTGTGCAGCTTGGGGTTACGGCCGACCGGGGCAGGGGCCTCTGCGGCCCCTGTACCCTGCACCAGGGATTTCATCCCTGGACCCGTATTCACGATATTGCTGAAATTTCTTTCAATCATCTTGTGTGCGTGTGATGCTTGGGGAATGATATTGTGCGTTCCACGGGCAGGCGGCATCCTGCCGCCCGCCGGATGCCCTGCATCCGGGAAAATGAAGAAACGCCGGAGGAGAAAGCAAGCTTTCTCCCACGGCGTTTTCTCATTTTCACCTTGCCCGTGGAAGCAGAAAATCTTTTTCGCTTCACCGGGAAACTGTTTGTAAGTTACGATTGCTCTATCCGGAATGCCGGTCCAGGGGTGGCAACCCCTGGTGCGGGGGTACGGGGGCGCAGAGCCCCCCTGGATCGTTTCCCAAGAAATAACCGGAAATGGAAGACAACCCCTCAGTCAGCTTCGCTGACAGCTCCCCTTGCACAGGGGAGCCTTTTGGTGCTTCACCGGGAAATTGCCCGTTCTCCCCTACTGCAGCATCCGGAATGCCGGTCCAGGGGTGGCAGCCCCTGGTGCGGGGGTACGGGGGCCGCAGAGGCCCCTGATCCGTCATCCCATGCAGAGCCCCCTGCTTCGTTGTTACTTATCCACCCGATAGATGCCGCACTTGAGATACTGGGTTTCGATGGCGGCGGGGAGGATGGGGTGATCCCTTCCCTGGGTGCGGTATTCCACCTGGAAGAGGGATACCCGGGCGTCCCTGGCGGCATCCAGCACCACATCCTTGAATTGGCCGGGCAGCATATGCTGGCTGCAGGAGCAGGTGATCAGGTATCCGCCGTTTTTCACCAGCTTCATCCCCCGCAGGTTAATTTCCTTGTATCCCCGGGCGGCGGCCTCCACAGCGGAGCGGGATTTGGTGAAGGCGGGGGGATCGAGGATCACCACATCGTATTGTTCGCCCTTTGCGGATTGCTCCTTGAGGAAATCGAAGGCATTGGCGGCCACGAAATCCACATTGTCAAAGCCGTTGAGCGCCGCATTTTCCCGGGCGCATTCGCAGGCGAATTCGGAAATATCCACGCCGGTGACGTGGGCTGCGCCGTACCGGGCGGCATGCAGGGCGAAGGAGCCGGTATGGGTAAAGCAATCCAGCACGGTTTTGCCTTTCACGAAGGGGGCGATGGCGGCCCGATTCTCCTTCTGATCCAGGAAAAAGCCGGTCTTTTGCCCGTTCTTCACATCCACCCAGAATTTGACCCCGTTTTCCTCCATCTGCACCCGGTCGGGCACATTCCCCCGGAGCACGCCGGTGACCTGGGGCAGGCCTTCCAGCTCCCGAACAGGCACATCCCCCCGCTCATAGATGCCCAGGGGATGCAATTCATCCATCAGCGCATCGCAGATGGCATCCTTATATTTTTCCATGCCCAGGCACAGGCACTGGAGGGAGAGCACGCCCCCGAAGCTATCCACGATCACAGCGGGCAGCCCATCGCTTTCCGCAAAGATCAGCCGGCAGGAGGCAAGATCGGCAAAGAGCCTGCGGTAATCCACCGCCGCCTTCACCTTTCTGCGGATGAAATCGGCGTCGATCACTTCATCCTTCCTGCTCACGATTCTCAGTGCGATCTGGGAGGCGGGGTTATACACCGCCATGGCCAGAAAGCGGCCGTTGGATGCGGTAATGCGCACTGTATCCCCGGGCGCGGGATCGCCCTTGGTGCGGGCGATATCGCTGCGGAACACCCAGGGATGCCCCGAATACACCCTTTTTTCTTTCCCCGGCAATAAAATTACGTCTGCCATGGCTGCTTTTTCCCCTTTCTTGCAGTAAGAATGCTTCAAAATAGGGGGTAACCCCCGGTAAATGCCCATCAACATTTGCATTATAGCATAAAAAGCGTTATAATGTATACGTATTTGCATTTTGGGGGGAGGAATGTATGGCAAAAACGGTATGGATTACCGGCGCCTCCAGCGGCCTGGGGCTGCATACGGCGATGGCCCTGGCGAAAAGGGGCTATCAGGTGGCGGCCGGCGCCCGATCCTTTGGGAAGGAAGAAAGCAAGGTGGCAGGATGCCTGTGCCTGTCGCTGGATGTGACACAGGAAGCAAGCATTGCATCATTCATTGCGGCGGCGAAGGAAAGCTTTGGCCCGCCGGATATACTGATAAACTGCGCAGGGGTGCTGAATCTGTGCGCCTGTGAAAGCTACTGCCCCGGGGAAGTGGAAAAGGTGATGGAGGTCAATTTCCTGGGCCAGGTGAAGATGATATCCCATGTGCTCCCCCTGATGCGGGAAAGGGGCCATGGCCGGATCATCAATTTTTCCTCCATCAACGGGCTGATGGGCATTCCCTTCCAGGGCGCCTATACGGCCAGCAAGCACGCCATCGAGGGATATTCCGAATGCCTGCAGCTGGAATGCCGGCCCCACGGCATTGAGGTGATGGTGGTGCGCCCCGGGGATCACCAAAGCGGCGGCCAGGGATACCGTGCCCATGGCCGGGGCATGGGGGATGATTCCCCCTACCGGGCAGCCTATGATAAGGCATGCCGGGTGATCCACTGGGATGAAAGCCACGGCTGCGATCCCGACAGGCTGGGGGAAAAAATTGCAAAGGCGCTGGAGAAAAAGCGCCTGCCCCGCACCCTGTGCGTAGCCAAATTGGATCAGCATCTGGCGGTATGGCTGCATGATCTGCTGCCTGCCCGCCTGTTCGAAAAAATCATTGCATCCTATTACAGGAAAACCAAGGATTGAGAGGGGATCTTTCATGAGCGAAATTTTAGAACGCAGCGCCAGGCTGCGGGAAAAAATGACCTTAGAAAACCTGTTCAAAATCATCTGCTCCAGCGGGGATAAGGTAGCCGCCCGGTATCTGGAGGGCGATGAAGAAAAGACCATTACGTACGCCGAATACAAGCATCGTGCCTATGGCATCGGCCATTTCCTGCGCTCCGCCATCGGTGAAAAGCATCGGGGCGCCTTTGTGGGCATCCAATTGGATACCTGCCCGGATTGGGTGGGCATTTTCTGGGGCGTGATCTGCGCAGGATATAACGCCGTGCTGATGGATTTTTCCCTGAATGATGAAATGACCCAGTATATCCTCTCCCAGGCAGGCGCCGTGGGCCTGATCACCCGCAGCCCCCGGAAGCTGGAAAAGGATATTCCCCAGGTCACCCTGGCCCAGCTGCAGGCGGCGGGGAATGCCCCCTCCTCCTTCAGGCCCAGCTTTGCCGATAAGGTGGCCCTGTGCACCTCCGGCACCACCGATACCAGCCGGGTATTCGTCTATGATTCCCATGCCATCTGCAGCCAGGTGCTCAATTCCGAGCTGCTGTATAAGGCCAATCAGCGCATCATCTGCGATGAAACGCGGCGCAGCCTGGCCTTCCTGCCCTATCATCATGTGTTTGGGTTCATGGTATGCGCGCAGTGGCTGCATTTCCTGGGCTATGAAAATATTTATCTGAAGGATCGCAGCCCCAAGACCATCCAGGATACCGCAAGGCGGTTCAAAATCACCCATCTGCTGGCGGTGCCCTTGCTTGCCAATAACCTGTGCGTGGCGCTGAATAAAAAGGTGGCCAAGGAAAGCCGCTTGAAGCGGGCTGCATTCAAGACCATGCGGGGCTTCTCCCTGGCGCTGCAGTCCGTGGTGCCCGGCTTCGGCCTGGATTTTGCCCGGAATGTGCTGTTCAAATCCATCGTATCCCAGATCCTGGGCCCGGATATCCGCTGCATCATCCTGGGGGGCAGCCATACCCCTGTGGAGCATATGCGCACCCTGTCCGCCCTGGGCTATTTCACCGTATCCGGCTTTGGCATGACGGAAACGGCGGTCACCTCCGTGGAAACGGGGATGAACGTCATCACCCGCACCTCCGGCTCCGTGGGCCGGCCCTTTGCCAGCGCCGAATACCGGGTGCAATCCGACGGCAAAAAATCCAATCAGGGGGAAATGTATATCCGCGGCGAAACCATCCATACCGGCAGGCTTGTGGATGGGCAGCTTCTGCCCCCGGCCCTGGATGAAGAGGGCTGGTACCGCACCGGCGATGTGGTGCGCCTGGAAAAGGGCAACCGCATGTATGTGGAGGGCAGAGCCAAGGATGTGATCATCAATGAATCGGGGGAAAATGTCTATCCCGATGAAATTGAGGATGCCTTCAGCGCCCTGGAGGGCGTGGATCAGTTCAGCGTGCTGGGCGTTGCCGCCAAGGTGAAGGAAGAAAAGCGCCATCTGCCCCACCTGCCCGGCAAGAAAAAGGAAAAAAAGAGCAAGTATGAAGATATCACCCTGGTGCTGAATGTGGGCCAGCATTTTAAGGATGAACAATATCTTTCCCAGCTTATGGATCAGGCCAAGAAGATCAACGGCACCCTGCCCTCCTTGAAGCGGGTGACCCGTGTGCTGGCCACCCCCGAAAAATTCCAGACCGCCATGGGCATCAAGGTCAAGCGCCTGGCCCTGAAAAAGCAGATTGAAGAGGGCAAGATCACCTATCGTGATCTGGAATTCTCCCGCAAGGCGGAAACCCCCCACGAGGAAGAAAAGCCCGTGGTGGTGCAGGCCGCCCAGACCCCTTCCGATCTGCAATTGGAAGAAATCAAGCAGAAGGTGCGTACCGTTTACGCCGAATCCCTGGATATCCCCGTATCCCAGCTCAATGACGACGCCCATTTCATCGATGATCTGGGGGGCGACAGCCTGCAGGTGCTGGGCATGAGCCTGAAGATTGAAGAATTGTTCAATGTGCTCATCCCCGTGGAAGAATACGGCAAATGCACCACCGTCAACGATCTTTCTTCCCTGCTCTACGGCAGGATCAGGGGCAATGTGGCCTACGAAAGCGCCGCTCCCCAGGGAGGCGACGATACGGCCGTCCCCCCTATCACCCGCTTTGAGGATGCACCGGAATATCAGGCGTTCTTGAAGCGGCAGGAAGCGCTGCTGGGCAGCGGCATGGAAAATCCCTATTTTGTCACCCATGATTCCCCCCTGCTGGATACCTCCAATATGGCGGGGCAAAGGGTGCTCAATTTCGGCAGCTATAATTATGTGGGCATGTCCGGGCGCCCCGAAACCAAGGAAGCTGCCAAGCAGGCCATCGATGCGTTCGGCACCTCCGCCTCCGGCAGCCGCCTGCTGGCCGGGGAAAAATCCCTCCACAGCGAGCTGGAAAAGGAAATCGCCGAATGGAAGCATACCGAAACCGCCCTGGTGCTGGTGGGCGGGCATTCCACCAATGTTACCTTTGTGGGCAATTTCTGCGGCAAGGGCGATCTGATCGTGTATGACGCCCTTTCCCATAATTCCATTGAGCAGGGCTGCCGCCTGTCCCAGGCCACCGCCAAGCCCTTCCCCCACAATGATTTCAAGGCGCTGGAGGGCATCCTGCGCACCCAGCGGCATAAGTTCGGCAAGGTGCTGATCGTGATCGAGGGCGCCTATTCCATGGACGGCGATATCGCCCCTGTGCCCGAATTTGTGAAGCTGAAGAAGCAGTACGGCTGCTTCCTGATGGTGGATGAGGCCCACTCCGCCTGCGTTATCGGCAAAACCGGCGGCGGCGTGGATGAATATTTCGGCCTGGCAAGCGATGATATCGATATCAAGATGGGCACCCTCTCCAAGGGCATCGGCACCTGCGGCGGCTATCTGGCCGGCCCCCGGTGCATCATCGATTACATGCGCTACAGCCTGCCCGGGTTCGTGTTCTCGGTGGGCATGTCCCCGCCCCTGGCCGCGGCGTCCCTGGCCGCCATCCGGCTGCTCAGAAGCGATCCTTCCATTATGGAGCGAATGGCGCGCAATATCAAATGCTTTGTGGAGGAGGCCCATAAGCGGGGCTTCAATACCTGCCTGGCCGGGGAAACCGCCATCATCCCCATCATGGTGGGCAAGGATGAGGATGCCTTCCTCCTTTCCAATATGCTCCGGGAAAAGGGCGTGTTCGTGCCCCCGGCTGTCTATCCCGCCGTGCCCAAGAATAAGGCAAGGCTCCGCTTCTGCGTGATCAGCGAGCATCAGCCTGAGCAGATCGTAGAAGCGCTGGATAAACTTGTGGAATGCGCTAAGGAAGCCGGCATTCAGCTGCCTTCCTGAGTGTAAGTAACGGAGCAGGGGCCTCTGCGGCCCCCGTACCCCCGCACCAGGGATTTCATCCCTGGACCCGGATTCCGGATAGAGCAATCGTAACTTACAAACAGTTTCCCGGTGAAGCGAAAAAGATTTTCTGCTTCCACGGGCGGAAAGAAAACGTAAAAAAAGCGGGAGAGAAAGCGAGCTTTCTCCTCCGCCTTTTTTTCGTTTTTTCGGATGCTGCGCATCCGCCCGGCGGCAGAATGCCGCCTGCCCGTGGAAGGGCACACATTCGTTTCCTCAGCCTCACACGCACACAAGATGATTGAAAGAAGTTTCAGCAAAATCGTGAGGTGCGGGGTGCAGGGGGATCATCCCCCTGCCCGTCGGAGACTGTAGCCTCAAGCCGCACACGCACACAGGATGATCTGGTGAAGTGCCAGTAAAATCGTGAAAATGGGTCCAGGAATGAAATCCCTGGTGCAGGGTACAGGGGCCGCAGAGGCCCCTGCCCGTGGTCGGCCGTAACCCCAAGCATCACACGCACACAGGATGATCCGGTGAAGTGCCAGTAAAATCGTGAAAATGGGTCCAGGGATGAAATCCCTGGTGCAGGGTACAGGGGGCGCAGAGCCCCCTGCCTTGGTCGCTTCAGCCGTCCTGCTGGGCTTTTTTGCACAAAGGCCGCAAAGTGCAATTGGCGCAATCGGGCTTCTGGGAATGGCACACCCGCCGGCCGTGGAAGATGAGCCAGTGATGGGCGTCCCGCCAATCCTCACGGGGGATATTCTGCATCAGCTGTTTTTCGGTTTCCTCCACAGATTTGGCATTGGCCAGGCCCAGCCGGTTGCTGACCCGGAACACATGGGTATCCACGGCGATGGCAGGCACCTGGAAAGCATTGGCCAGCACCACATTGGCGGTTTTCCGGCCCACGCCGGGGAGGGCGGTCAGCTCCTCCATGGTGGAGGGGATTTTTCCGCCGTGTTTTTCCACAATGATTTTGCAGGCGGCCACGATATTTTTCGCTTTGGAGGTAAAGCCGCAGCTTTTGACATAAGGAAAGAGGATTTCCGGGGTGGTTTGCGCCATGGCGGCGGGATCGGGGAAATCCCGGAACACGGCGGGGGTAACCATATTCACCCTTTTATCGGTGCACTGAGCGGAGAGGATGGTGGCCACCAGCGTTTCGTACGGATTGGTAAAATTCAGTTCCGGCCCGGCATCGGGATAGAGCGCCTTCAGGCCTTGCAGGATTGCATCAAAATCCGCCATTATTTCACCGCCTTTTCCAATACTTTCCGATATTTGTTCATGCCAAAGATCACCCCGCAATAGACGGGATAGGCCACGGCATTCACGATCAGCCGGGTTTTCACATATTCCATGCTTCTGCCAAAGCCCATATCCCATGCCCACAGGGTATTGAGCCCGGCATAGCAGATGAGGGATACCAGGCCCTGGGCCAGCAGCATTTTCCACAGGGGCAGCGGCTTTTTATAAAGCAGCAGCCCATAGAAAAGGCCGGTGCACAGGGCGGTGAGGGTATAGCCGAAATAGAAGCTGCTGCCGGAGAAAAGCAGCGCGCCGATGATATCCGCCGCCACCGATACCACGATGGCCCCCATCGGGCCGAACAGCATGGCCGTCACCGCAATGGGGATAAAGCCGAAGGATAATTCCAGCACCCCGGGGATGATTTTCAGCTTCAGCAATTCCGCCATCACCACATTGAGGGCGATAAGCAGGGAAAGGGCGGTCAATTCCTTGGTTTTCAGTTTTCTCAGTTTCAGCATAGAAAAAAGCCTCCTTTGCACAGGAAAATTTCCCCGTCGCAGGAGGCAGCGAAGCAGCGGGATGCGCATTTGGCACCGCGCCGGGAAAGCCGGCTTCGTTTCATGGCAACTCCCCGTCCATGAACACTTGACGCGCCAAACGCTACTCTGCCCCGAAACGATCGCGGGACATATGCATTGTAAAGCATTTTGGCATGGAATGCAAGGCATAAGGCCGGGGGCAAGTGTATCCCTTTGGTTTTTTTCCTGCTTTTCGGCTGCGGATATCCCTTGTGAAAAAAATTGTAATTTGATATAATGAGAGCAATGCTGATAAGGGGTGATCGTCTTTGCGGGTTAAGATCCTTGCCTTTTTTCTGGCGCTGATTTTGTTTATGTCGGTTCTGCTTCCTGCCTATAGCAAGGAAAAGCCCAAGGCCATCGATCAGATTGATGATTCCATGATGATATCCGGCTATCGGGAAGCCCCGGGTGTGGGCACATTCCGCTATTATGCACAGAATGATCCCACCTGGGGGCAAATGGAGTTTTATTTCCCCCATCTCAAGAATAATCATCCCAGTTTTTCCGGCGCCGGATGCGTTCCTACAGCCACTGCCAATCTGATCGCCAATATGGTGGATCGGAATCAGCTGCCCTCTCTTTCCGGCATTTCCTGGAAGGGAGATGGATTCTATATCTGCCCCTGCTCTATGAACCGATATGAATGTGATCATACCCATAGCCGCTTTCGGATCACAACAGCCCAGGATTTTGATAAATATCTGTGCCTGGTGATAGGCTCTTATTATTCGGGCAACAATAAGGATCAGAATTATTCCTGCGGTACGCTGTATATGTTCGGCAAGCTGATGAAGCACTTCGGATTGAGATACGAATATAATGTGACCATCCAGAAGGCTGCCCGTGCAGTGGAGAAGGAAGGGGCCATGGCTGTCTTCATGGTGGGCGGCGATGGCAATGTATTCACTTCCAGCGGCCATGCGCTGACCCTTTGTGCGGCCACTGATGATACCCTGTATATCCTGGATTCCTTTGCCCGCACGCAGGATGAATATAAGAATAATCATAAGCAGATGCTTCGGGTGATTGAGCCAGGGATGGTCGCCTTTGACCGGAATCGGATAGAACGGCTGGGCGCCTATCAGGTTCATCTGGTGTATCCCAATCCCTGATGTTATATGGAAACGGCTGCATAAGGCGTGCAGCCGTTTTGTATGCAGAAAATATGCTGGCTAAATTGAAAATGTGGAAAATATGATATATTAATTACAGTCTTAGCACAAAAGGAGAATGCATATGGAACGCTTTTTAAGCTGAAAGAGCGGAAGACCACGATAAAAACCGAATTGATCGTCGGCATCGTGGGGGCATGGGATTGTATTATCTGCTGGGGCTGACGGTGAAGGATATTTATGCCAGACTGGATATCACCCTGATGAGCCCCTTCCAGGCCTTCCAGGATTTCGACCGGGAATCGCTGTTTACCGTCTTCAAGAAGGGCTTTGATTTTTCCGCCTATACCGCCAAGCACGGCGCCGCCAATCTGGCGCTGACCATCGCCACCACCGTCGGCGCCGTCTATGGAACATCCACTGTCACCACCTTCAGCGAGGTGAATGCCGGTGCGCCCGCTGGGGGCCGTACTGGGCTCACCGCCGTTTTCTGCGGCATCGCCTTCGGCAGGATCTCCCATATCGTCATCAGCCTGTTTTGCGGGGATGGGGGGAAGGCGCAAGGGCGGCTCCACAAAAAAACGCCGGGCAAATATGCCAAGCGTTTTGATTTATTATGATTGGCGCTTGATATAGGTGGGCAGGGGGCGGTGATGATGATCATGACCGCAATCACAGTGATCGTGATGATCGTGACCGCAATCACAGTGATCATGGTGATGATCATGGCCGCAATGGCAGTGATCCTCACCGCAGTCGCAATCCTGCTCTTCCGCCTTCTCCATGGCCCGGGCGATGGTATCGGCCACCTGCTTTTCCATGACGGCGGTGATGATATCCTCTTCCCCCACCACCACGAAAACGGGCTGATCATCCTCCATTTCGATGTGGGTCACCAGCAATTGGCCGTCCCCGGCGTCATGCTCCAGCACGGCATAGGTATCCCCGGCGTAGGGCACCAGCGCAGCTACATGAAAACGGAAAATCCGCCCGTCCGGGGCGGATAATTCCACTTGCGCGCCAATGATGGATTGGCTTTGCATCATTATTCTTCCTCTTCTTCCATCAGGGCCAGGAATTTTTCGAACACGGCCTGGGAAACGGCTTCGTCATCCACGGATACGTAGATGTCTTCATCGGTTTCTTCGTCCTTTTCGATCTTGAGGATCAGCACTTCGCCCTCTTCGTCATCTTCTTCGTCATCTTCCACCAGCATCAGCACCACATACATTTCGCCTTCGTGATCCAGGGTGGTCAGATATTCGAATTGGCTGGTAACGCCGTCTTCATCGGTCAGTTCGATGATGCCTTCGGGCAGCTCTTCTTCGGGCACATTGGTCTTGATATCGTCAGCCATTTTTGTATCCTCCAATTATTATAGGTAGTAATATAGAAAAAAATGCGGCCCTGAAGGCAGGGGCATTTTTATCGCTGGGCATCCAGATAGCTTTGCAGGATCACTGCCGCCGCCACCTTATCCACCGTGCCCTTCCGGTCATCCCTCCGCATGCCCCCTTCGATGAGGGCCTGATGGGCGGAAACGGTGGAGAGCCGTTCATCCTGAAAAATGATTTCCAGCCCGGCCTCTTTCAGCTTTTCTGCGAAGGCCATCACCTTTTCAGCCTGAAAGCCGATGCTGCCATCCATATTCTTGGGCAGCCCGCAGAGCACGAAGGAAACGTCGTGCTGATTGCATAAACCCTGGATATGCCGCACATCCGGCCCATAGCCCACCCGGGTATACACACTCAAGGGCGTGGCAATCAGCCGCATTTCATCGCTCAGGGCGATGCCGATGCGTTTATCCCCTACATCCAGGCAAAGAATGCGGCCCATCATCCGTTCAGGCGCACCTCCACATAGAAGCGAACCAGTTCTTCCAGAATTTCATCCCGCTCCAGGCGGCAGATCATGCTGCGTGCGCCGTCAAAGCTGGTGATATAGGTGGGATCGCCTGTGAGCACAAATCCCGTCAGCTGGGTGATGGGATCATAGCCCTTGGCCTGCAGGGCCCGGTACACATGGGCCAGGATATCGGAAGCGGTCTCCCTGCCTTCGGGCAAAGGGCGCAGCTTGGTGGTGTTGTATCTCTCTGCCATAACGCTTCTCCTCCTTCCGTACAAATCATTATACACCATTTTCATTCCTTCCGCAAGGCGAAAAAAGGGCACATTCTGTCAAATCGGGGGCCGCATTGTATTTTTGTTACATTTTATCCGGCGCCCTGGTGGCATACAGCACCCGGGACGCCCCCCGCAGGCATACAAACAGCGGCAGCGCCAGCACCATCCCCAGCAGCCCCCCGATCAGCCCCCCTGCGGAAAGCAGCAGCAGAATGTATACCGGGTGCAGGCCGGTTGCGCCCCCCATCAGCCTTGGGGCCAGGAAATATCCTTCAATCTGCTGCACCGCAATCACAATGCCCAGCGCCCATAGGGTGGCGGATATCCCCTGGGACAGGGAAAAAAGCGCAATGGGAATGCCGCCGATCAGCGGCCCCACAAAGGGGATCAATTCGCAGATGCCCATCACCAGCCCCAGCACCAGCCAGGCAGGAATGCCCAGGGCCATCAGTCCCGCCGCCGTCAGCACCGCCACCGCCAGCGCCACCATCAGCTGCCCCCGGATGTAGCCCCCGGCTTCCCTGCGCATTTCCTGCAGGGCGGTGAGCATCCGTTTTCTGTGCCGGGAGGGAATCCACAGGGAAAGCCGGTAGCCGAATACTTCCCGGTCTCTGAGAAAATAATACCCCAAAATGGGGGAAAGAAACGCCCGGGAGATAAAATCCACCCCCGCCCCGACGGAGGAAATAACCGCCGGCAGATTATTCCCCAGCCATTCCGCCGCTTTTTTCATCCATTTTCCCGGATCCAGCATGTCCATGTTCAGGGGATCCAGCCATTCCCGGGCGGAAAGCCGGGCCCATAAATCCTGGAGAATTTGCAAAAGCCGGGGCAGCTGCCCGATGAGCAGGGAAACCTGGGCGATGATATGGGGCACCATAAAGCCGATCAGCCCGATGATGGAAAAAATGATGGCCAGGATGGAAAGGGCGGCCGCCCAGGGCCGGGGCAGCCTTTTTTCTATCCGCCGGCAGATGGGCAGCGCTCCTCCCGCCAGCAGCACCGCCACCCCCACCTGCCCCAGCAGCCGCGCCAGGGGATGCCAGAAAACGGCCAGGGCAATCACTGCCCCCGTTCCCACGGCCCACTGCCAGGGAAGGGAAAGCCCGGGGAAAGCCTTTTTTGCAATCATGGCCCTGCCTCCTCAAAAGCCGGGGGGCAGCCCATCCGGGGCCCCGCCGGCATGCATTCTTTCCTATTTATAGGCCCATCTTCCGCAGGGCCTGCTTCTTCAGCTTGCTCATGCAGATGCCCTTTTTGCATTCCTGCATCTTCATCCCGATCAGCAGGCCGATCATCCCGGCCGCAAGGCACTTGCTCATTGCTCTGTCACCTCCTCCCTTGCTCCGGGCACCGTCACATGCCCCATTTCACCGCTTGGGCGCACGGTAAATGCGGTGGCATACCAGCGGCCCTCCGTCAGATCATCCAGCGGCCCGCCGGATATCTCCAGGGCGGTCACATGCATGGTTTCTTCATTTAATAGTGCATCCGTCACCACCCCCAGCCGCGCCCCCTCCGGATCCGATACCCGGAAGAGCCGGTATTGGGCGTCCCTTGGCACCCGGCTGGTTGCGCCCCTGCCGATGATGGATAGATCGCCGATCAGGGCGATCTGCTCCCGGGGCAGCCAGCGGGCCCCTTTGATGCCGCCCCGCATCACAATGCCGCGCAGCGCCCGGCCGTCCTCTGTCAGCACGCCCCGGAGCACCGATCCCGCCATTTTTCCATCCATCATCACCGGCATGCCAATCATCTTTTTTAATCCTGTCACCGCTATCACCCGTTCCTATTATCACCTTTCCGGCCCTTTCCATGCTGGGAATGATCGGGGAATCGGAACGATGGGGAATGGAAAATCATCCCTTGTTCGGGGTTTCGTGAATATTTCGGGAATGCAACGAATTGAATGTTCGGATTTCGAAAAAGTTTCAAAAAAATCGAAAAAAATTAAAAAAAGGTGTTGACAAAGGGGAGGTGGTGTGGTATTATAATCAAGCGCTCGCGAGAGAGGGGCCTGAAAGGGTTCCTGAGGCGAGCGGAGAACCTTGAAAACGATACAGAGATAAGAGGAAAAACGACAGTTAATTCTGGAATGAGTTTTAATCTGGGGCTGGTGTTGAACCAGAAGACCAGATTGAGGATTAAACACAAGAGTTTGATCCTGGCTCAGGACGAACGCTGGC
>JAFQOD010000045.1 GCA_017395685.1 Clostridia bacterium | reverse complement strand
ATAGATACATCCATTTTTACAATCATGAGCGCATCCAGCTAAAAACTGGCATGCCTCCTCTCTCGCTTCGGCACGCCAGGTAAGCACTTCTCCTACTCAGGGGCTTTTTTGTGCAGTCCGTATATTCTGGGGCAGTTCAATCTGGGGCTGAAAAACCATTTTTACAGTAAATGTGATGGATCGAATGAAAAACTGCTTCAGCAGATTTTCATTCGCAGGTTGTCAAAAATACTTTTTTGACAACCTGCCGCTGTGCCAAAGTGCACAGCGGTTTTTTTGAAATCCTCAGGCAAATTGGGCGTCGTACAATTCCCGGTAGAAGCCGCCCTGCCGCATCAGCTCCTGATGGGTGCCCCGTTCGATCACGTTTCCGTCCTTCACCACCAGAATCAGATCGGCATTCTTGATGGTAGAAAGCCGGTGGGCCACAACAAAGCAGGTTTTATCCTGCATCAGCCTCCGCATGGCCTTCTGGATCTGCACCTCGGTGCGGGTATCCACATTGCTGGTGGCCTCATCCAGGATGAGCATGTGGGCATCCAACAGCATGGCCCGGGCGATGGTGAGCAATTGCTTCTGGCCCTTGGAAATATTGGCCCCGTCATCGGTGATGATGGTATCATAGCCCTCGGGCAGGCTCATGATATAATTGTGGATTCTGGCCGCCTTGGCCACCTGCTCCACCTCTTCCCGGGTGGCGCCGGGCTTGGCATAGGCGATATTATCATAGATGGTGCCTGAGAAAAGCCAGGTATCCTGCAGCACCATGGAATAGGCCCTGCGCAGGCTGTCCCGGGTGAGCTGATCAATTTCATGGCCGTCCACGGTGACGCGGCCGGAATCAATATCATAAAAGCGCATCAGCAGATTGATCAGGGTGGTTTTCCCTGCGCCGGTGGGGCCTACGATGGCGATCAGGGCGCCGCTGCGGGCCTGGAAGGAAAGATGCTTCAATACGGGCTTCACCTTATCATAGCTGAAGGATACATCCTGCATTTCCACTTCGCCCTGCACATTTTCCAGTATCTTTGCGTTTTCGCAGTCCGCCTTTTCCAGGGGCTCATCCATCAGGGTGAATACCCGATCGGCGGCGGCGATGGCGGATTGCAGCTCCCCGTAAATATTGGCGATTTCGTTGATGGGGCCGGAGAAGCGGCGGCTGTACTGCACAAAGGAGGAAATATTGCCCACGGAAATCTTTCCATTCATGAACATCATGGCCCCGAACACGCTCAGCAGCGCCATGGAAAGATTATTCACCAGATTGACGGAGGGGCCCATCATAGAGGAATAATATTCGCTCTTGTAGTAGGAAGAAACCACCTCTTCATTCAGTTCATCCAGTGAATTCAGGGTGTTATCTTCCTGATTATAGGCCTTCAGCGTCTTGAGGCCGGAGATCATCTCTTCCGAAAAATCATTCAGTTCCCCCATCTTCCGGGAGCGCAGCCGGAAAAGGGGCTGGGTGCGCTTGGTGATCTGGGTGGTAAGGAGCAGGGAAATGGGAATGGTGATGGCGGATACGATGAGCAGCGGCGGGGAAATGGACAGCATCATGAAGAAGGATCCCACGATGGTGATCATGCTGGCCATCACATGCACCACATCCGACGAAAGGGAGGTATTGATGGTATCGGTATCATAGAAAATGCGGCTGATCAGATCGCCCACGGGATGGGTATCGATAAAGCCCACCGGCACATCGCACAGCCGGTTGAACAGATCCCGCCGCATCCGCAGGGTCACCTTCCGGCTGATATGCACCATCAGAATGGAAAGCAGATAGGAAAACAGGGAAGAGCCCAGATAGAATAGCAGCATCAGCAGCGCATAATGGGCCACGCCCCTGAAATCTACCCCGCCTTCCTTTCCGATGCAGTCAATGGCTGCGCCGGACAGCCGGGGGCCGATGAGGGCGAAGGCATTGGATGCAATGGTAAGCAGCAGGGCAAGCAGCAGCAGCCACTTGAAATTGAGCATATATTTCAGCAGCCGCAGGATGGTGGCCCTTTTATTGACCGGCTTTTTATCCAGATGGGCATTCCTGCCCGGGGCGGTCATGCCCCGTCCCCGCCGTTCACTCATGATCCTCACCTCCCAGCTGCAGGCTGGCAATTTCCCGGTAGAGGGGGCAATTTTCCATCAATTGCTCATGGGTGCCAAGGCCCATGGGCTGGCCATCCTCCAATACCAGGATCTGATCGCAGTGCATGATGGCGCTGATGCGCTGGGCGATGGTGATGACGGTGGTATCCTGATAGCCCTGCTTCAGGGCGGCGCGGAGGGCGGCCTCGGTCTTGAAATCCAGGGCGGAGGCGGCGTCATCCAATATCAGGATGGGGGGATGCCCTGCCAGTGCCCGGGCGATGAGCATGCGCTGTTGCTGGCCGCCGGAAAAATTCTGGCCCCGGGAAACCACCTGGGCGCCCACGCCGCCCTTTTCTTCCACAAAGGCTGCCTGGGCATCGGAAAGGGCCCGTTCAATCTCCGGAAGGGATACATCCCGGCCCAGCCGCACATTTTCCCCGATATCGCCCCGGAAGATGGCGTCATTCTGGAATACAATGCCAAACATCTGCCGGAGAGCTTCCAGGGGCACATCCTTCACATCCACCCCGTGGATGCGCACGGCCCCCTCATCGGTATCATAGAGGCGCAGAAGCAATTTGATCAGGGTGGATTTGCCTGCGCCGGTGGGGCCCAGAATGCCAAGCCGCTGCCCCTTTTCCAGAGAGAAGGAAATATCCTTTACATCCATCTGCTTTTTATTATAGGAAAAGGATACCTGATCAAACTCAATATGGGGCGCACCGGGTACGGGGGCAAATTCCCCTTCCCCCCGGTTTTCCTCTTCCCCGCCGATCACCTCTTCAATGCGCCGGGCGGATGCCAGGGCCTTGGAATACATGGTGAGAATGCGGGTGATGGTGAGCATGGCATTGAGAATAATGGTGAAATAGGAAAGAAAGGCGATGATATCCCCGGCGCCTGCATGGCCGGCATCCACCCGCCTTGCGCCTACGATAATCACCAGCACCAGCCCCATATTCAGCAGAAACTGCATGGTGGGGCCGTTCACCGCCATGACGGAGGCGGCCTTTGTTTCGCTGCGGGCCACCGTTTCATTCATCTGGCCGAAGCGCTTTTTTTCATCCCCGGTCTTGGAAAGGGCCTTGATGATGCGGATGCCGTTCATATTTTCCCGGACGATGCGGGTGAGGGTATCCACATGCTTTTGCAATTGGCCGTAGAGGGGCACGCCCTTCCGGGAAATGAACCATACGATGGCCCCCATAAAGGGCAAAAGCGCCAATAAGAGGGAGGAAAGCACGCTGTCCCGGGTCATGGTGACGATAATGCCGCCGATGAGCAGGATGGGCGCCCGGATGCCGATGCGCTGCATCATGCCGATCATGCGGTAGATATAATAGGTATCGGTGGTCATCCGGGAAATGAGGGAGGGGATGGTGAAGCGGTCGATCTCCCGGGAATGGAGACGGGTGATCTTGCCGAACAGATCATGGCGGATTTGCCGGGTGGCATCCCGGGCCACGGAGGCCGCCACCCGATTGGCAAATACATTGCCCGCCCAGGCAAGCAGGGAGCACAGCAGCATAATCCCGCCGTAAAGATAAATTTTTCCCTCATCCTTCAGCGGCACAATATCATCCAGCACCGTGGCCAGCAGCCAGGGCAGAAACAGATCCATGATGGTGCCCAGGAATTTGCAGGTGACGCCCCCTGCCACCCGTTTCAGATAGGGGCGCACATATTTCAGAATAAATTGCAAAAATAATCCTCCTTCACCCTGCACATAGAAAACGGCGCAGCCGGATCAGGCGGCCCGCCGCAATAAATTTCGCGAATCACGATCATTATACATGAAAATCCCCTTTTCCGCAATCTGGCAGGGGCAGGAATAGGCGCAAAAAAAGCATGCCCTGCTATGAAAGCAAGGCATGCCCAGGTTGTCAAAAAAGTATTTTTGACAACCTGCGAATGAAAATCTGCAAAAGCAGTTTTTCATTCGTTCCATCACATTTACTGTAAAAATGGCTTTTCAGCCCAGATTTTGGAGCTGAAAAGCCTATTTTTACGGTCGTAAATTGATATAGGAAGCGCCATCGGCGCTCCTCGCCGACGCACATGTCGTCGGCTGCGGATTTAGAGTCGAAGGACTGCGGTCCTTCGACGCATCCTATAGATTTTTCTACAGTCTGAGCATGCCCTGCTACGAAAGCAAGGCATGCCATACCATTTTAATTTTGTGCGTTTTTATTCGCCCAGCAGTTCGCAGATGGCCTGATCCAGCCAGTTGCCGTCGAACAGTTCGATCAGCCCGGCGTCGCAGGCGGCGGCCAGCTTCATATTGATGGGCAGCTTGCCCAGCACCTTGGTATCAAACCGGGCGGCGATTTCATCCGCATGGCTTTCGCCGAATACTTCCACATGCTTGCCGCAGTCGGGGCAGAGGGCATAGCTCATATTTTCCACGATGCCTGCCACCTTCACATTCATCATGCCGGCCATGTTCAGCGCCTTTTCCACGATCATGCCCACCAACTGCTGGGGGGTGGATACCACCACGGCTTCATCCACGGGAATGGACTGGAACACGGTCAGGGGCACATCGCCCGTTCCCGGAGGCATATCGATGAACATCACGTCTACATCGCCCCACATTACATCCGTCCAGAATTGCTTGACGGTGCCGGCGATGACGGGGCCGCGCCATACCACGGGGGTGGTTTCATCATCCAGCAGCAGATTGACGCTCATCATCTTGATGCCGGTTTTGCTGATAACGGGCAGGATGCCTTCATCATTGCCCATGGCCTTTTCCTTGATGCCGAAGGCCTTGGGGATGGAGGGGCCGGTAATATCGGCGTCCAGAATGGCGGTTTTATAACCGGCGCGCTGGGCCAGCACCGCCAGCAGGGCAGTGACCATGGATTTGCCTACGCCGCCCTTGCCGCTCATTACGGCTACGATCTTCTTGATTTTTGCGCTCTTATGGGGCTGTTCCAATAAGCTCTGGGGTTGATTGCTGCTGGAGCAATTGGCCCCGCAGGTAGAGCAATCATGGGTGCATTCGCTCATAATAATTTCCCTTCTTTCTCCTGATGGGGTGAATCGGAAAAGGCCCATACCTTCCCCAATTCACAATCATTGTATCATTCGCCGCGGGAAATGCCTTTCCCTGCCGGGAGGGAAAATTTCCCCGCAACAGGATTATACCCGTTTGACAGGGCGGCGCAACGGGTATATAATGAATGCAGATACCCCCTGGGGGTATTGACGAAATGAAGAAATTAAGAATTCGGAATGCTGAATTTTGAATTTCAGGGAGGGTTTTGCCATGGATGATTGCCCCTGCTGCCATAAAACCAAGGAACGATCCCGGGAGGAATATACCCGTCTTCTCAACCGGCTCAGCCGCATCGAGGGCCAGATCCGGGGCATTCGGGGGATGGTGGAAAAAAGCTGCTATTGCCCCGATATCCTGCGCCAGGCCGCCGCTGCCAATGCGGCGCTGAATGCCTTCTGCCGGGAGCTGCTTTCCCAGCATATCCGCACCTGCGTGGCCGATGATATCCGTTCCGGCAAGGATGAAACGCTGGATGAACTGATGGAAACCATTCAGAAGCTGATGAAATAACACTGTATTTGGAAAGGAACAAAAACGTGAAACAATTTTCTGTTACCGGCATGACCTGCGCCGCCTGCAGCGCCCGGGTGGAAAAGGCGGTCAAAAGCGTTCCCGGGGTGGAAAGCTGCGCCGTCAGCCTGCTCACCCATTCCATGGGCGTATCGGGTAGCGCGGAGGACGATGCCATCATCAAAGCGGTGGAGAATGCGGGCTACGGCGCATCCCTGAAGGGAAAGGCGCCTGCCGCCGCAGTAAAGGAAGACGCCCTTGCCGATCGGGAAACGCCCAGGCTGAAAAAACGGCTGATCTCCTCTCTGGGCTTTCTGATTCTGCTGATGTATCTTTCCATGGGCCATGGCATGTGGGGCTGGCCGGTGCCTGCCTTCCTGCAAAATCCCATGGCCCTGGGGATTGCTCAGCTGCTGCTTTCCGGCATCATTCTGGTGATCAATCAGAAATTTTTCATCAGCGGCTTCAAGGGGCTGATCCATTTTTCCCCCAATATGGATACGCTGGTGGCCCTGGGCAGCGGCGCATCCTTCGGCTACAGCATTTATGCCCTGTTTGCCATGGCGGGGGATATGGCACATGCCCGTCATTACCTGCATGAATTCTATTTTGAATCGGCGGCCATGATCCTCACCCTGATCACTGTGGGCAAGATGCTGGAGGCCCGGTCCAAGGGAAAAACCACGGACGCCCTCCGGGGCCTGATGAACCTGGCCCCCAAAACCGCCACCCTGCTTAGGGACGGCGTGGAAATAGAAGTGCCTGTGGATCAGGTGCAGATTGGGGATCTGTTCATCGTAAAGCCCGGGGAATCCATCCCCGTGGACGGGGTGGTGGAGGAAGGCAGCAGCGCCGTCAATGAATCCGCCCTCACCGGGGAATCCATCCCTGTGGATAAGGAGAAGGGGGATCGGGTATCCGCCGCTACGGTGAATCAATCGGGGCATCTCACCTGCCGGGCTACCCGGGTAGGGGAGGATACCACCCTCTCCCAGATCATCAAAATGGTGGAGGGCGCCGCCGCCACCAAGGCCCCCATCGCCAAGGTGGCCGATAAGGTATCGGGGATTTTTGTGCCGGTGGTGATTGCTATCGCCCTGATTACTACCCTGATCTGGCTGCTGGCGGGGCAGTCCTTCGGCTATGCCCTGGCCAGGGGCATTTCGGTGCTGGTGATCTCCTGTCCCTGCGCCCTGGGCCTGGCCACCCCCGTTGCCATCATGGTGGGCAGCGGCAAGGGGGCCAGAAACGGCATCCTGTTCAAAACCGCCGCCGCCCTGGAAGAGGCGGGCCGCATCACCATCGCCGCTCTGGATAAGACGGGCACCATCACCATGGGCCAGCCCAAGGTGACCGATGTGGCGGCAGAAGAAGGAATTGGGGAGGATGAATTGCTCTCCCTTTCCTATTCCTTGGAATATAAGAGCGAGCATCCCCTGGCCCGGGCCATTGTGGAATACGGGCAGGCCCGCCATCTTTCGCCCCTGCCGGCAGAGGATTTCAGCGCCCTGCCGGGCAACGGCCTCACCGCCCGGATCCATGGGGAAAAGGTACTGGGGGGCAGCATGAAATTCATGGAAACCCAGGTGGAAATCCCTGCCGCCCTGAAGAAAAAGGCAGATCAGCTGGCTGGGGAGGGAAAAACCCCCCTGTTCTTTGCCAGGGAGGGAAGGCTGCTGGGCCTGATCGCCGTGGCGGATACCATCAAGGAAGAAAGCCCCGAGGCCATCCGGCAGCTGAAGAATATGGGGATAAAGGTGGTCATGCTCACCGGGGATAACGAGCGCACCGCCCAGGCAGTGGGCAGGCAGGCCGGGGTGGATCAGGTGATCGCCGGGGTGCTGCCCGATGGCAAGGAGCAGGTGATCCGGGAATTGAAAAAGCAGGGCAAGGTGCTGATGGTGGGGGATGGCATCAATGATGCTCCTGCCCTCACCAGGGCCGATCTGGGCATGGCTATCGGCGCCGGGGCGGATATCGCCGTGGACGCCGCCGATGTGGTGCTGATGCACAGCCGGCTTACCGATGTGCCCGCCGCCATCCGCCTCAGCCGGGCCGCCCTGAGGAACATCCACGAAAATCTGTTCTGGGCCTTTATCTATAATGTTATCGGCATTCCCCTGGCTGCCGGGGCCTTCATTGCCCTGTTGGGCTGGCAGATGAATCCCATGTTCGGGGCGGCGGCCATGAGCCTGTCCAGCTTCTGTGTGGTTACCAATGCGCTGCGGCTGAATTTCCTGGATCTTTCCAGCACAAAGCGCGATCATAAAATCAAAGCAAAAAAGGAGAGAAAACAAATGGAAAAGATCATGAAAATCGAAGGCATGATGTGCCCCCACTGCTCCGGCCGGGTGAAGAAGGTGCTGGAGGCCCTGCCCC
Organism: Clostridia bacterium; assembly: GCA_017395685.1. GTDB lineage: Bacteria > Bacillota > Clostridia > Christensenellales > Aristaeellaceae > RUG563. Next base: position 4,180 of record JAFQOD010000045.1, on the reverse strand, counting down.
AGGTCGCCGAAGCGGATGTCAGCCATGAAAAGGGCACCGCCGTGGTCAAGCTTTCCGCTCCCATCGATGAAGCTATCCTCAAAAAGACGGTGGAGGATCAGGGCTATACCGTGATCGGGTGATTTGGCCTCATTCGGAATCAATCAAAAAAACAGGCGAATAAAAAACGCCTGTTTTTTTGTTATTCCTTCCGGGAGAATCATTTCATCCCGGCGATTTTTTTGATCACTTCGCCTGCCAGGATCATGCCCATCACCGGGGGAACGAAGGAGAGGCTGCCGGGCAGATGCCGGCCGTTTTCCACGATCACTTCCCGGGTTTCCATGGGCGGTTCGGTGGAATAGACCACCGGATGGGCGTCGATGCCCCGCTTGCGCAGCTGCCTCCGCAGGGCCCGGGCCAGGGGACAGACGGAGGTGCTGTAAATATCCGATACCTGGAAGCGGGTGGGATCCATTTTGTTGCCTGCCCCCAGGGCGCTGATGATGGGGATGCCGGCCCGGTGGGCCGATTCGATCAGCAGGATTTTGGCGGATACGGTATCGATGGCGTCCACGATATAATCAAATTGGGAAAGATCCACCTGATCCGCCGTTTCCTGGCAGTAAAACATCTGCCGCACATCCACCTGTATGCCGGGATTGATATCCATACAGCGGCTTTTCATCACCTGGGCCTTGGGCAGGCCGATGGTGGAATGGAGGGCGGGGAACTGGCGGTTGATATTGCTGGGACTGACGGTATCATCATCCACCAGGGTCAATCGGCCGACGCCGCCCCGGGCCAGGGCCTCCACACAGGCGGCGCCCACGCCCCCTACCCCGAATACTGCCACATGGGATTGCAGCAGGCGCCGGATGGCCTCCTCCCCCAGCAGCAATGCGGACCGGGAAAATTCAATCATGACGCCGCCTTCCTTTCAAAAATCAGATTTTCTTCCTTCATTATAACCCGGATGCTACGGCGCGCAAGCCCTGTACGCCCCTTTTTCCCTGGTTTCCCCGTCAATTGTTAGGAAATTGTAACAAAGATAGGAACGGGCATATTTCTGCTTGTGAAATAAAGCATTTTCTGATATACTATATCCGGCTATCTGTATTTTTTCGTCCAGATGAAGGAGGTTCTTTCCTTTGAGTGATTATCGTAACCAATACAATGAAGAATCTGCCCGGGTGGCCCAGCAGGCGGTGAAGCCCGCGGCTATGCCCCAGCAGGCCCAGCCTGTGCAGTATATGCCCCCCCTGCAGGATGCCCAGCCTGCAGCCCCTGTGCGCCGCCGCCGCAGCGACCGCTATGCCGCTGAGGAGCAGCCCGCCCCTGCCCCCCAATATCAGGTCCCTGCCCCCCGGCAGGAATACGCATCCCCTGTGCAGGAATACGCATCCCCCGCGCAGGAATATCAGGCCCCTGCCCAGGAAGGGCAGCAGTGGGCCCCCCAGCAGTGGGAGCAGCAGGATCCCCGGTGGAATGATCCCCGGCAGGATGTCCGCAGCGCCCAGTGGGCCCCTCAGCAGGCCCCTTATCAGGAGCAGGAACAGCCCCAGGATGGCTATTATGCCCCCCGGGGCCGTCAGCGTTCCCCTTATGTGGATGATTCCTTCTCCCGCCGGCCCGTGATGCTGGAGGATGAATATGAGGATGAAGAGGATGAGGAGCGCCGCAGCCCCCTGCTGAAGATTCTGCTGATTGTGGTAGCGGTGCTGATCGCCCTGGCCGCCGTATTGTATTTCGCCCCCATTCCGGAGGATAATTTCCTCTATCCCGCCAAGAAACTGGTGGATGACGGCGTGGGCGCGGTGAAGAATCTGATCAGCCCCCAGAAGGATCCTGCCGATCAGGTATATTCCTTTGAAACCATCCAGAATAACGGAATGACCAATTCCCGGCTGATGTTCCGCCTGACCACCACCAAGAATGTGGAGGGGGCCATGCTGAAGGATGATGCGGGCAATGAAATCCCCGCTACCGTCAACCGGCTGACCAATATGGATGCCGATCCCCAGATCTGGAATATCAGCACTGAATTTGCCGATCCTTTCCAGGGCCAGGTGCATGCCTATGTGAAGCTGGATGGCCAGTGGCAGGCCTGCGGCCAGACCGCCGCCCTGTCCATTGCCAATCCCACCCTGCCCCCCTCTCTGCCCACTCAGGCGCCCACTTTAGCGCCTACTCAGGCGCCTACCCAGGCACCTACCCTGATTCCTCCCACCCTGGCGCCCACTGCAGCGCCGTCCGCAGGGAATGCATCCCTGGTGGTGGCCACCTGGGCCCCTGCCAGCACCCCAGTTCCCACCCCGGCGCCTACCCTGATTCCCACCCAGGAGCCCACGGCAGTGCCCACCCAGGAGCCTACCCCCGTGCCCACTCAGGCCCCCACGGCCACCCCTGCCCCCACCGCTACCCCCGAACCCACCAAGACCCCTCTGCCTCAGCTGGAGGCCCAGGCGGGCGAGAACAACGTAAAGATGACCGATACCGTCTATAAGGGCGGCAACAGCCAGAGCGATTATCAGCGGAAGGAAGGCTATATGGCCCCCCATCCCGATGATTATACCTGGTATGAATCCGGCGTGCTCACTTTCCGCGGGGATAACTTCCGCCGCAATGCCGCCTTCGGCACGGTGGAAGTGGAGGATGAAAAGCTTTCCGTCCTGTGGAAGAGTGAAATCGGCTCCCTGCGCACCGCTGATAACGGCACCCTCTACGGCGTGGGCTGGTCCGGCCAGCCTGCCATTGTCAAGTGGACCAAGCAGGTCCGTGAAATGATGGATAGCCTCTATGATGACAAGCGGGCCACCAGCGCCTTCCGGGAAGTTATTTTCGGCGCCCAGGACGGCAAGATCTATTTCCTGGATCTCACCGACGGCACCACTTCCCGTGATCCCATCAGCATCGGCTATCCCATCAAGGGCAGCGTATCCATCGATCCTTATGTGCGGCCCCTGCTGGCTGTGGGCCAGGGCATTTCCAAGCTGCCCAGCAAACAGGGCGATATCGGGCTGCATGTATTCAATCTGATCGATAATGAAAAGGCCTTCTTCGTCAACGGCCGCCAGTCCAATTCCCAGAAGCAGTATTCCACCAACGGCGCCTTTGACGGCACCCCCCTGATGCTCTACAGCTACGGCCCCTACGCCAATGACGCCATCATCATGGCGGGTGAAAACGGCCTGCTGTATACCATCGATCTCAATTCCGATTTCGAATATCCCACGCCTGAGGATCCTGATAAGGAAGGCAAGCTGGAAGTAAACCAGGAAACCTACTATCTGCGCAGCAAGATGGCCTCCGCCTCCAATGACAAGGCCAAGAATCAGGTGGGCGTGGAAAGCAGCGTGGCCATGTATAACCAGTATATCTACCTGGCGGATACCTACGGCCTGGTGCGCTGCGTGGACAGCAATACCATGAAGACGGTATGGGCTGTGGATACCGGCGATAATGTGGACGCCGCCATCGCCCTGGATATGGATGATAAGGGCGAAATCAGCCTCTACACCGGTAATACCGCCTATTCCCGCCTGGGCAGCAAGAAGGATGTGACCATCCGCCGCCTGGACGCCCTTACCGGCGAAGAAATCTGGAATTATACCATCAAGTGCGATTATGACAAAAATCAGCTTTCCGGCTGCAAGGCCAGCCCCGTCATCGGCCAGCATGAAATCGCTGGGCTGGTGATCTTCACCGTCAATCAGGTGGATGAGGGCGAAAGCCGTGTGATCGCCTTCAATAAGGAAAGCGGAAAGATCGCCTGGCAGTATGATCTGGCCGCCGAAACCGTATCCTCCCCTGTGGCCGTGTATAACGAAGCCGGGGAAGCCTGGGTGATCCAGGCGGATGGCAGCGGCACCCTGTATCTCTTTGATGGCCTGACCGGCAGCCTGCGCAATAAGCTGGATCTGGGCGGCAATATCCAGGGCTCTCCCGCCGTTTATAAGGATATCCTGGTGATTGGTACCTGCAGCAAGGATAATTCCTACATGTACGGCATCAAGATCAACTAATTTCAATAAAAACGAAGCATTCCTTCGGGAATGCTTCTGCGTGTTGACAAAGTCAACACGCCCGAAAAAAATGAAGGATCATTTTTTTCGACATGCAGATTTTCTTGTGCTGCTTCGCAGCACGGGCAGAAAATCTGATAGGAATGAAAAATTCTTCCCGAATCATAAATGATTCT
>JAFQOD010000044.1 GCA_017395685.1 Clostridia bacterium | reverse complement strand
GCCTCCCTTGTGAAAGGGCGCGACGCGTTAAGAAAATATGCCTGTGGCATATTTTTAGCCAAAGCGTGGAGCAGGCTTTGCCTGCGAGGGGGCCCGTAGGGTGGCCTGAAAGGCCGGAGGGATGAATGCCTCCCTTGTGAAAGGGAGGTGCCCGAAGGGCGGAGGGATTGCAGCCTCCCTTGTGAAAGGGCGCGACGCGTTAAGAAAATATGCCTGTGGCATATTTTTAGCCAAAGCGTGGAGCAGGCTTTGCCTGCGAGGGGGCCAGTAGGGTGGCACGAAGTGCCGGAGGGATTAATGCCTCCCTTGTGAAAGGGAGGTGGCCTGAAAGGCCGGAGGGATTGATGCCGTATCTCAGGGAACGCAATCCCTCCACCGCTAAAGCGGTCCCCCTCCCTTTGACAAGGGAGGCTTTTGGCTGGCGGTATTCATTTCAATGGGATGAAACCGCAAAGGCGACGGGTCTTGCATCCGCCGTCTGAATTCCGCATTCCGGATTTTTCGGCTTTCCCATTCCCAACAAAAAAAGCCATCTTCCGATGGCTTTTTGATGATTTTCGGTTATCTTTTTCTCTTGTCCCCCAGGAACTGGCCGTATTCGCTCATATTTTCCAGGGTCATGCCGCAGCCCCGGGCCACGCATTCCTGGGGATCTTCCGCCAGGAAGCAATCCACCTTCAGGGAGATGGCCACCGCCTCGCACAGGCCGGTGAGCAGGGCGCCGCCGCCGGAGAGGGTGATGCCCGATTCGAAAATATCGGCCACCAGCTCCGCCGGGGTATGCTCCAGCACCGAATGGATGGCCTCCAGCAGGGAATGCAGGGGCTCATCCATGGCCTCGGTGATTTCATCGCTGGTGATGCGCATCACCCGGGGCAGGCCGGAGAGCAGATTGCGGCCGGTCACTTCCATATAGAATTGCTCGGCACGGGGCAGGGCGGAGCCGATATTGATTTTCAGATCCTCCGCCGTCAGCGGCCCGATGAGCATATTATGCTTTCTGCGGATATAGCGGATGATGGCGTCGTCAAAGGCGTCGCCGCCGATCTTCACCGTATCCCGCACCACGATCCGGCCCAGGGACATAACGGCGATATCCGCCACGCCACCCCCGATATCGCAGATCAGCTGGCCGTAGGCCTCCCCGATGGGCAGGCCTGCGCCGATGGCGGCGGCGATGGGCCGCTCCATCATCTGGGTGCGGCGGGCGCCGGCCTCAAACAGGCTGGTGGAGATGCTGTGCCGCTCCATTTCATTGACGCCTGCGGGCAGGGAAATCAGCACCCGGGGGCCGGTGAGCAGCCGCTTGCCCACGGCTTTATTGACAAAATAGCGAAGCATGGCGCTGGCCAAATCGAAATCGGCGATCATGCCCTCCCCCAGGGGGCGCATGGCCACGATATTTCCCGGGGTTCTGCCCACCATGCGGCGGGCCTCCTCCCCTACGGCGAGCACGGTGCGGGTATCCCGGTCATAGGCGATGACGGCCGGCTCATTGAGCACAACCCCCTTGCCCTTCCCGTAGATCACCACGCTGGACGTGCCCAGATCCACGCCAATATCCAGAACACTTGCCATGAAACAGTTTCTCCTCTTCCAGGAAATAATTCTCAGTTATATTCGACGCCGTCCGGTAAAATCCTCTTTTTTTCCACAAATATGGGCGAAACAAACCACTTTATTTCCGGAATATCCAATAAATTGACATATATTCGCCACTTTTTGAGGGCTTTCTTTCCTTCCCGCGTGAAGGTACGCATCACTATACCACTTTTTGGCTTTCTTGACAAGCAATCCGCCCCATTTCCCCGATTTTGCTTTACTTCCTTCCGCCTGTTTGATAAAATGAAGCCATACAATGAAAGCATGCCCCGGAAGGGGTGAATGAATGCATACCGGAGGAAAAAAGATGCAGTGGACGGCGGGGCAGCTGGCGGCCATCCAGGCCAGGAATGACAGCGTGCTGGTAAGCGCAGCGGCGGGATCGGGAAAAACGGCGGTGCTGGTGGAAAGGGTGCTTTCCCTGCTTCGGGAGGGCAAGCGCATCGACCGGATGCTCATCGTCACCTTCACCCGGGCCGCCGCCGGGGAAATGCGGGAACGCATCGGCCGCCGCCTGGATGAGGAAGGGGCGGGGAACGCCCATCTGCGCCGGCAGGCCATGCGCATCAACCGGGCCGCCATCTGCACCCTCCACGTCTTTTGCAATCGGCTGATCCGCAGGCATTTCCAGGCGGCGGGGGTGGATCCCATGGCCCGCATCGGGGATGAAAGCCGGCTTTCCGCTCTGAAAAAGCAGGCCCAGGATCAGATGATGGAGCAGGCCTATGCCCATCCCACGGCGGATGAACAGGCCCTCTTTCTCCAGTTTGAGGATGATCAGATCTGCCAGATGATCGATAAAACCTACGATTTTCTCATGTCCCGGGCCGATCCCTTTGCCTGGGCGGAGGAAATGACCAGGGATCAGGCCGCCGATCCCGGCCGTTGGATGCCCCTTTTGCAATCGCTGTGCGAAAATGCCCTGGAAGGGGCCAGGGAGCTTTTGCCCGAAATGGAGCGCATCCTTCATCAGGGGGACGGGCCTGTGCGGTATGCCTCTACCTATGAAAAGGATGCGGCGCTGACGCTGCATCTGATCGCAAGCGCCGGAGAGGGCACGCTCAGGGGAGGCAAAACCGCCTTCGACCGGCTGAGCACCAAAAAGGCCGGGCCTGAGGAAAGCCCGGAAAAGGCAGAGGAATACAAGGCCCTCCGGGAGGAATGGAAGGATCGGATCAAGGCGGCCAGGGGCCTGCTTCCCGAGGATCCGGAAAAGGAAAGGGCCGATCTTGCCCATACCCTGCCCCCCCTCCGGGCGCTGCTTTCCATGGTAAAAAAGATGCATGATCTTTATCAGGCCCTCAAGCAGCAGAAAAATGATCTGGATTATCACGATCTGGAGCATTTCGCCCTCCGCGCCCTTTCCGATGAAAATGTGCGGGCTCAGGTGGCCGGGGAATACGACGCCCTCTTCATCGATGAATATCAGGATGTATCCGCCATTCAGGAGGCCATCATCCGCGCCCTGCATGAGGGGGCGGGCAATCTGCTTTTTATGGTGGGGGATGTGAAGCAGAGCATCTATCGCTTCCGTCAGGCCGATCCCACCCTGTTTCTTCAGAAATATCAGGATTTTTCCCTGCTGGAGGACGCTCCCTGCAGAAAAATCCTGCTGCAGCAGAATTTCCGCTCGGATGAAAATGTGCTCCGGGCGGTGAACCAGGTTTTTTCCCATGCCATGCGGGAAAAGGAAACGGAAATTGAATATGATGAGGCCGCCATGCTGCGCCCCGGCGGCGGCCAGCCCTTCGGCGCCCCGGTGGAGATTCATCTGATGTGCCCCGGAGAGGAAGAGGAGGGGGAAGGGGAGCTGACCAAGGGCTACCGCTATGAAGCGGCCTTTGTGGCCCGGCGGATCAGGGAGCTTCTGCTCACCGCCCAGGTGCGTGAGGGAAAGGGCACCCGGCCCCTGCGCTACCGGGATATTGCCCTGCTGCTGCGCTATGCCTCCGGCCGGGCGCCCTACATCGCCAAGGCGCTGCAGGCGGAGGGCATCCCCGTCTACAGCGACGCCGACGCCCAGTATTATGATCTGCCCGAGGTAAAGGATCTGATCAATCTTTTGCAGGTGATCGTCAATCCCCTGCAGGATATTCCCCTGCTTTCCGCCCTGCGCTGCCCCTGCTTCGGTTTTGATGAGGAGGAACTGGCCCGCATCCGCCTGGTGGAGCGGGGCCCCGGCATGCCCTTTTATCAGGCCTTTCTTTCCATGCTGGAAAAGGAAGGGCCCCTGGGGGATAAGGCCAGGGGGGTCTGGCGGCAATTGGAGGATTGGCGCTTCCTTTCCCTGAATGTGCCTGCGGATCAATTGATCTGGCAGGTGCTGGAGGAAAGCGGCCTGTATATGCGCGCCGGCGCCATGGAGGATGGGGAGCTGCGCCAGGCCAATCTGCGGCTGCTTGCCCAGCAGGCCCAGGGAGAGGCCGCCCAGGGGGGCCTTGCCGCCTTTTTGCAGGAGACGGGCCGCATCCATATGGGGGATGACGGCAAATCCGCAAAGACCCTGGGGGAAAATGAAGATGTGGTGCGCATTCTGACGATGCATAAATCCAAGGGCCTGGAATTTCCCGTGGTCTTTTTGCTGGAGATGGCCCGGCCCTTCCGCAAAGGGGGCGGGGAGGAGGCGCTGCTCCGCCTTCACGGCAAATACGGCCTGGCCCTCAAATATGTGGAGGGGGAAAAGCGCATCACCCACGATACCTGCGCCCTCAGCGCCCTCAAGGGGGCCATGGAAAGGGAGGCCCGGGCGGAGGAGGCGCGGCTGCTCTATGTGGGCATGACCCGGGCCCGGGAAAAGCTGATCCTGGTGGGCAGCCCGAAAAAGCTGTCCGCAGCCCTGGAAAAATGGGCCCGGCCTGCCACCGCCTATGCCGCCGGCAGCGCATCGTGCATGCTGGATTGGGTGATGGAAAGCCTGGGCGGCCTGCGCAAGGGGGAAACCATGGCGGAAAACGGCAGCATCTGGCAGATGCAGCTGCAGCATGCCCCCGATCTTGCAAGGCAGCAGGGCGGCCTTTCCTGCCTTCCGGAGCTGATGGAGGATACGCCCCCGGCAGAATATATGGAAATGCGTCTGTCCCGGCAGAATGCGCCCCAGCCGCCGCTGAAAACATCGGTTACCGCCATCGCCAAGGCCCTGCGTAAGGAGGGGGATGATTGGGAATCCCCCAATGACAAGCGCATCAGCCGGCAGGAGGAAACGCCCCTGCCCCATTTCCTTACGGAGGAAGGGGAAATTTCCGCTCTGCACAGAGGGGTGATCACCCATCGGGTGCTGGGCCTGGTGCCCTATGACTGGATGCGCCGGGGCCAGTGGATGCGGGGGCTGAATGCCCTTTCCGAAAAGGGCTTGCTCACCCCTGCCGAGCGGGAGGCGGTGCGCATCCGGTGGCTGAAGGGCTTTTTCCAGTCGGATGTGGGAATGCGTGCCCTGGCCGCCGGAGAGGTGCACCGGGAATGGGCCTTCAATTTCCGGGGAGAGGGCAAGGGCCTGATCCAGGGGGTCATCGATCTGTGCTTTATGGAGGAAGATCAGTGGATCCTGGTGGATTATAAAACGGATTTTGCCCCTGCGGAGGAATTGATCGGCCGGTATGGGGAGCAGATCCGCTGGTATGCCAGGGCGCTTTCGGAAATTACCGGAAAGCCGGTGAAGGAGGCACTGCTCTTTTCCCTCCGGGAGGGAAGGGCCGTTTCCGTTTCCCTGCCCTGAGCGGCGGGAAGAAAAAATGCTTCCTTTTATAATATATATTATTATATATCATCATCTTTTGCTGCACCGCCTGCTGAGGCGGTGCATTTTTTACAAAAGGGGAGGAAAATGCAGGAAACTATGACGAAATGATAAAATTTTCAGAATCAGGAATTATCCCTTGAAATGGTACACATTGAATGTTACAATATACCATATGTTGTAGAAAGGGGGTTCATGCGATGAACGGATGGGCGTTCTTTTTTTTCGCCGCGCTGCTGATGACCGGCATTTCGCTGCTCATTTCCGATGCCGTCCGCCGTCAGCATGAGCTCAAACAGATGGAGCGTATGCGCCGCTCCCGGATGTATTATGATCTGTATCCTTTGGTGCAGTATGCCCGGCGCCATAATATTGACCGGGTGCAGATTGAGCGCACCCGCATCATCTTCTATGCGGTATCGCCGCCCGGCAAAATGGGGCAGTTCGTGCTGGAGGAAATGAAATACCGGCCCCTCTCCCCCCGGCATACCCGGGCGCTGACGCTGGTGCTGGCCGAGGATCTGGCCCCCCTGCAGGAGAAAAAATGGTACCGGCTGAAGAAGTATTATGTGATGCGCCCCAACGGCATCCGGGATGAGGCCTATCAGTATATCATCACCCCCCGGTATAAAACGGCCCTGGTTTCCCGGAAAAACCGGGTGCACCTGTATTGAGAAGCTGCTGTCCAATGACGGCGGCTTTTTTGTTTCCCTGCATTCCCTGCTGCGGTGGCTGGGGAAGGCGCTTTTTCCGGCCGGAATACACAAAATTTCCTTTGTCAACAAAAAAAGTATGAATAATTGATGAAAATGTTGCAATAACCGGTTGACAGGGAAAATACATTGTGCTATACTCTATGATTGCATCAGTATCGGTAAGATGCGCATTTTAGGCCTGCCCGTCGGCCTGCCGGAAATGGAAAAAACCGGCAGTTTGGGAGGGGGGAAATATGCGCCTTTTTGGCCGGAACTGATCAGCAATAAAGGGGTGATAGCTTTTATGGTGCACGAGGTTCAAATGGGGAAGCTTCGCAAACGTATGAGCTTCTCGCGCATCGACGAGGTTCTGGACATGCCCAACCTGATCGAGGTGCAGAAAAATTCCTACAAGCGTTTTCTCACCGAAGATCTGAAGGAAGTATTGGCAGATGTGTCCCCCATCACCGATTATAGCGAAAATCTGGTGCTGGAATTCGTCGACTACTCGCTGGACGGCACGCCCAAGAATTCTGTGGAGCGGTGCAAAGAACGCGATTTGACCTACGCAGCCCCGCTGAAGGTATTTGTTCGCCTGAAGAACAGGGAAACCGGTGAAATCAAGGAATCCGAAGTATTCATGGGCGATTTCCCGCTCATGACCGAACACGGAACCTTCATTATCAACGGCGCCGAACGTGTTATCGTCAGCCAGCTGGTGCGCTCTCCCGGCGCATATTTTGACGTACAGATTGATAAGGCGGGCAAGCATCTCTTCTCCGCCCAGATTATCCCCAACCGGGGCGCATGGCTGGAATATGAAACCGATTCCAACGATGTGCTGTGGGTGCGCATTGACCGCGCCCGGAAGCTGCCCATCACGGTGCTGCTTCGTGCCCTGGGCTACGGCACCGATCAGGAAATCACTGATCTGCTGGGCGAAGACGAACGGCTGATGACCACCATCGCCCGCTCCGATTCCACCAAGACCCAGGTACAGGGCCTGCTGGAAATCTACAAGCGGCAGAAGCCCGGCGAGCCCCCCACGGAGGACGGCGCCAGGGCCTTGCTTCGCAGCCTGTTTTTCGATCCCAAGCGCTATGATCTCATGCGCGTGGGCCGCTATAAATTCAATAAAAAGCTGGGCGTGGCTGCCCGTATCGCCGGCCAGATTGCGGCCGAGGATATCGTCAGCCCCATTTCCGGCGAAGTGCTGGTGCAGAAGGGCGATCTGATCACCCGGCCCATGGCCAAGGATGTGCAGAACGCCGGCGTCAATGTGGTTTTCCTCCAGTGCGATAACGTCGTTCACAAGGTGATCGGCAATAACTTTGTGGATGCCTCCGGCTTCCTGCCCTTCGATCCCAAGGAAGCGGGCATTCTGGAAATGGTCCATCTGCCCACCCTGATGCGGGTGATGGATGGCGTGGCGGAAGAGGATATGAAGCGGGTCATCGCAGAAAACGTGTATGATCTGGTGCCCAAGCATATCATCATTGATGATATCGTGGCCTCCGTCAGCTATCTGCTGGGCCTGCCCTACGGCGTGGGCGTCACCGATGATATCGACCACTTGGGCAACCGCCGCCTGCGCTCTGTGGGCGAGCTGCTGCAGAATCAGGTGCGCATCGGCCTTAGCCGCCTTGAGCGCGTGGTGCGCGAGCGCATGGCCATTCAGGACGCCAATGACGTCAAGCCCGGCGAACTGATCAACATCCGCCCCGTATCCGCCGCTATCAAGGAATTCTTCGGTTCCTCCCAGCTGTCCCAGTTCATGGACCAGCCCAACCCCCTGGCTGAGCTGACCCATAAGCGCCGCCTGTCCGCCCTGGGCCCCGGCGGCCTGAACCGTGACCGTGCCGGCATGGAAGTGCGCGACGTGCACTATTCCCATTATGCCCGCATCTGCCCCATCGAGACCCCTGAAGGCCCCAACATCGGCCTGATCGGCTCTTTGGCCACCTACGCCCGGATCAACGAATACGGCTTCATCGAGGCCCCCTATCGCCGGGTGGATAAGGAAACGGGCAAGGTAACCGATGAAATCATCTATATGACCGCCGACGAAGAAGACGATTACAAGGTGGGCCAGGCCAAGGAGCCCCTCAATGAAGACGGCACCTTCGTCAATCCCCGGGTGATCGTGCGCTGGCGTGAAGAAACCATCGAAGTGCCCACCTCCGAAGTGGATTTCATCGACGTTTCTCCCAAGCAGCTGGTATCCGTTGCCACCTCCATGATCCCCTTCCTGGAAAACGACGACGCCAACCGCGCCCTGATGGGTTCCAACATGCAGCGCCAGGCTGTGCCGCTGCTGGTTCCCGAAGCCCCCTTCGTGGGCACCGGTATGGAATACAAGGCCGCCCATGACTCCGGCGTGGTGCTGCTTTCCAAGCATGCGGGCTTTGTCCATTCCGTCAGCGCCGATGAAATCGTCATCCAGGATGAAAACGGGGTCAAGCATTCCTATAAGCTGACCAAGTTTGCCCGTTCCAACCAGGGCACCTGCATCAATCAGCGTCCCCGGGTATCCCAGGGCCAGGTGATTGAAGTGGGCGATTTGCTTGCCGACGGCCCCTCCACCGAAAAGGGCGAAATCGGTCTGGGCCGCAATGTGCTCATCGGGTTCATGACCTGGGAAGGCTATAACTACGAAGACGCCGTCCTCATCAGCGAAAAGCTGGTGAAGGAAGATAAATATACCTCCATTCATATTGAAGAATATGAATCCGAGGCCCGTGAAACCAAGCTGGGGCCGGAAGAAATCACCCGGGATATTCCCAACGTTGGTGAAGACGCCATCAAGGATCTGGATGAAAACGGCATCATCCGCATCGGCGCCGAAGTGCGCTCCGGTGATATCCTGGTGGGTAAGGTAACCCCCAAGGGCGAAACCGAGCTGACCGCTGAAGAGCGGCTGCTGCGGGCCATCTTCGGCGAAAAGGCCCGTGAAGTCCGCGATACCTCCCTGAAGGTGCCCCACGGCGAGGGCGGCATCATCGTGGATGTGAAGATTTTCACCCGGGAAAACAAGGATGAGCTTTCCCCCGGCGTCAACCAGATGGTGCGCGTCTATATCGCCCAGAAGCGTAAGATCTCCGTAGGCGATAAGATGGCCGGCCGTCACGGCAACAAGGGCGTTGTATCCCGCATCATGCGTGAAGAGGATATGCCCTTCCTGCCCGATGGCACGCCCCTGGAAATCGTGCTCAACCCCCTGGGCGTTCCCTCCCGTATGAATATCGGCCAGGTGCTGGAAGTGCACCTTGGCATCGCCGCCAAGACCCTGGGCTGGCATGTGGCCACCCCCGTGTTCGACGGCGCTACGGAAGAAGATATTGAAGAATGCCTGGCCAAGGCCGGATTGCGTACCGACGGCAAGACCGTCCTTTACGACGGCCGCACCGGCGACGCCTTCGAAAACCCTGTAACCGTGGGTTACATGTACTTCCTGAAGCTGCATCACCTGGTAGATGATAAGATGCACGCCCGTTCCACCGGCCCCTACTCCCTGGTTACCCAGCAGCCTCTGGGCGGCAAGGCCCAGTTCGGCGGCCAGCGCTTCGGCGAAATGGAAGTTTGGGCCCTGGAAGCCTACGGCGCTGCCAATACGCTGCAGGAGATCCTCACCGTCAAATCCGACGATATCGTGGGCCGTGTAAAGACCTACGAGGCCATCGTAAAGGGCCAGAATATCCCCACCCCCGGCGTGCCCGAATCCTTCAAGGTGCTCATCAAGGAACTGCAGGCCCTGGCACTGGATATCCGCGTGCTGGGCGAGGATCATCAGGAAATCGAAATCCGTGAACTGGATGACGACGAAGATGATATGGATGACGCCCTGCCCGCCGGCCGGGAACCCGTCATCGAGGATGAATTCGAGGCGCAGCTTACCGATGAGGAAGGCGGCAGCCTGGATCTGGACGATGATATCAATCTGGATGAGGACTTCGCCGATTTTGAGGTGGATGGCCTGGATGATCTGGATGACATCGCCCTGGATGACGACGATATTGAATAAAGGGTGAATGCCCCGGGCGGATAAAGCCCGCCCGGGGGCGCTTCCCGCCCCTGCGGGATGGACGGCCGATCGGCCACAAGCGGAGGGAGCTTGAATTCATGTTTGAACTGACCAATTTAGATTCCATCCAGATCGGAATGGCCTCTTCCGATCAGATCCTCGCCTGGAGCTACGGCGAGGTGAGCAAGCCCGAGACCATTAACTACCGCACCCTGAAGCCCGAGCGCGACGGCCTTTACTGCGAGCGCATCTTCGGGCCCCAGAAGGACTGGGAATGCTCCTGCGGCAAATATAAGCGGGTAAAATTCAAGGATAAGGAAAAGACCTGCGATAAGTGCGGCGTGCAGATCACCCGGGCCAAGGTCCGCCGTGAACGGATGGGCCATATTCAGCTGGCTGCCCCTGTCAGCCATATCTGGTATTTCAAGGGCATTCCTTCCCGGATGGGCATGCTGCTGGATGTCAGCCCCCGGGCGCTGGAAAAGGTGCTGTATTTTGCCTCTTATATCGTGCTCAATCCCGGCAACGAAGCTGCCACCAAGGTGAGCCGCAATGAACTGATCACCGATTCCAAGTATCGTGCCATCATGGCCATGCCCCAGGAAGAGCGGGGCGAATTCAAGGCCGGCATCGGCGCTGAAGCCGTCAAGGAAATGCTGCAGGCCCTGGATCTGGAAGAATTGAGCGTAAGCCTGAAGAAGGAAATCGCCGATCTGATCGAAAAAGAGCGGGATCGTGAAGGCGAAGGCCAGAAGCGCACCCATGCCATCAAGCGGCTGGAAGTGGTGGAGGCATTCCGTCTTTCCAAGAATAAGCCCGAATGGATGATCATGGATGTGGTGCCCGTCATTCCTCCCGATCTGCGCCCCATGGTGCAGCTGGATGGCGGCCGCTTTGCCACCTCCGACCTGAATGATCTGTACCGCCGGGTCATCAACCGCAATAACCGCTTAAAGCGGATGCTGGAACTGGGCACCCCCGATATCATCGTGCGCAATGAAAAGCGCATGCTGCAGGAAGCGGTGGATGCCCTGATCGATAACGGCCGCCGCGGCCGCCCTGTAACGGGCCCCGGCAACCGTCCCCTGAAGTCCCTTTCCGATCTGCTGCGTGGTAAGCAGGGCCGTTTCCGTCAGAACCTGCTGGGTAAGCGCGTGGACTATTCCGGCCGCTCCGTTATCGTGGTCGGCCCCGAGCTGAAGCTGCATCAGTGCGGCCTGCCCAAGGATATGGCCCTGGAGCTGTTCAAGCCCTTCGTGATGGAAAAGCTGGTTTCCCAGAAACTGGCCCATAACGTAAAATCCGCCAAGCGCATGGTGGAAAAGGTGCGCCCCGAAGTGTGGGATATCCTGGAAGGCGTTATCAAGGAACACCCCGTGCTCCTCAACCGCGCCCCCACCCTGCACCGTCTGGGCATCCAGGCCTTTGAGCCTGTGCTGGTGGAAGGCAAGGCCATCCGCCTGCATCCCCTGGCCTGCACCGCCTATAACGCCGACTTTGACGGCGACCAGATGGCCGTGCACGTGCCCCTTTCCATGGAAGCCCAGGCCGAAGCCCGGTTCCTGATGCTGTGCGCCAATAACATCATGAAGCCCCAGGATGGCCAGCCCGTAATCAGCCCCACCCAGGACATGGTTATCGGCTGCCATTACCTGACCATCAGGCGGGATGACGCCCCCGGCGCCGGCCGCGTATTCAGCAATCCTGATGAGGCCCTGATGGCCTATCAGTGCAAGCAGATTGCCCTGCAGGCCCCCATCAAGGTCCGTGTGGAGCGCACCTTCAATGGAGAAAGCGGCCGCAAGGTGATCGATACCACCCTGGGCCTGCTGATCTTCAACGAAGTAATCCCCCAGGATCTGGGCTTCCAGCCCCGTACCTGCCTGGATGATATGTTCGCCCTGGAAATTGACAGGAGCGTCAAGAAGAAGGATCTGGGCTCCATCGTGGAACGCTGCTTCCATGTGCATGGGGAAGCCAAGACCGCCCAGGTGCTGGACGCCATCAAATCCCTGGGCTATCGCTATTCCACCCGCGGCGCCATCACCGTGTCTGTAAGCGATATCATCGTTCCCAAGGAAAAGGAAATCTGGCTGAAGGAAACCGATGATCTGGTGGCCAGGATCAATCGCAAGTATCGCCGCGGCGAAATGAGCGAGGATGAACGCTACCGCATGGTGATCGAAGCCTGGAATGATACCACTGCCCGGCTGAAGACCAAGGTAATGGATGTATTGCCTCCCTTCAACCCCATCAGCATGATGGTTGGCTCCGGCGCCCGTGGTTCCGCCGGTCAGGTATCCCAGCTGGCCGGTATGCGCGGCCTGATGGCTTCTCCCTCCGGTAAGGCCATCGAACTGCCCATCCGCTCCAACTTCCGTGAAGGCCTGGACGTGCTGGAATTCTTCATGTCCTCCCACGGTTCCCGTAAATCCCTGGCCGATACCGCTCTGCGTACCGCCGACTCTGGTTACCTCACCCGCCGTCTGGTGGACGTGGCCCAGCAGGTTATCGTCCGGGAAATCGACTGCTTCGAAGGCCGGGGCGAAAAGGTACGGGGTATCACCGTCATGCCCATTGGCGAAATCGAACAGATTGACGATCGTATCCGCGGCCGCTATGCCGCCGAGGATGTGTATCATCCCATCACCGGCGAACTGCTGGTGCATGTCAATGAACTGATCGACCGGGATAAGGCGCTGCTGGTGAAGAAGGCCGGCGTCACCAAGATGCAGGTCCGCAGCGTGCTCACCTGCCACAGCGAGCAGGGCGTCTGCGCCCGCTGCTACGGCATGAACCTGGCCCATGGCGGCACCGTGGATATCGGCGAGGCCGTGGGTATCATCGCTGCCCAGTCCATCGGTGAACCCGGTACCCAGCTGACCATGCGTACCTTCCATACCGGCGGCGTTGCCTCCGCCGAGGATATCACGCAGGGTCTTCCCCGTGTTGAAGAACTCTTCGAAGCCCGTAAGCCCAAGCGTGATGCTACCCTGGCCGAAATTTCCGGTAAGGTGCAGATCGTGGAAAGCAAGAAGAAGCGGGAAATCATCGTCACCTCCGAAGAGGATCCGGGCGAAAAGAAGACCTATCAGATCCATTACGGCGCCCGCCTCAAGGTATCTGACGGCCAGACCGTGGCCGCCGGCGATGAACTGATCGAAGGCTCCATCAATCCCCACGATCTGCTTCGCATTCTGGGCGTCAAGGCCGTTCAGGAATATCTGCTGAAGGAAGTTCTGTCCGTTTACTACAGCCAGGGCGTTAAGATTGCCGATAAGCATATCGAAGTGATCGTGCGCCAGATGCTGCAGAAGGTGCGGGTGGAAGACTCCGGCGATACCGATCTGCTGCCCGGCGGGCTGGTGGATATCTTCCAGTTCGAACAGGCCAATGAAAAGACCATCATGGAAGGCGGCCGCCCCGCCATCGCAAAGCGGGTGCTGCTGGGCATCACCAAGGCCTCTCTGGCCACGGAATCCTTCCTCTCCGCTGCTTCCTTCCAGGAAACCACCCGGGTGCTCACCGAAGCTGCTATCAAGGGCAAGGTGGATCCCCTGCTGGGCGTGAAGGAAAACGTCATTATCGGCAAGCTCATCCCTGCCGGTACCGGCCTGAAGCGGTATAAGAATATCGAACTGCAGGAAACCTATTGATTGACTGCATGAATAAAGGGCTGCCGTGAAAACGGCAGCCCTTTTTCAATGGGAAAATGGCCTCCCTTGTGAAAGGGCGCGACGCGTTAAGAAAATATGCCTGTGGCATATTTTTAGCCAAAGCGTGGAGCAGGCTTTGCCTGCGAGGGGGCCCGTAGGGTGGCCTGAAAGGCCGGAGGGATTAATGCCTCCCTTGTGAAAGGGAGGTGGCCTGAAAGGCCGGAGGGATTGTTGCCTCCGTATCTCAGGGACCGCAATCCCTCCACCGTTATCGCGGTCCCCCTCCCTTTCACAAGGGAGGTTTTTGGTTGGCTGTATTCATTGCAATCGGATGGAATAAAACTACAAACACGGATGATCATCAAAACATGATACACTGTAGGTGCGAGCCTGGCACGTCGCCCGCAATCCACCTCATCAGTCACCTTCGGTGACAGCTTCCCCTCAAGGGGAAGCCTTAAGCCTCCCTTGTGAAAGGGAGGTGGCACGAAGTGCCGGAGGGATTGCAGCCTCCCTTGTGAAAGGGAGGTGCCCGAAGGGCGGAGGGATTGATGCCGTATCTCAGGGAACGCAATCCCTCCACCGCTATTGCGGTCCCCCTCCCTTTGACAAGGGAGGCTTTGGTTGGCTGTTCAAACTGATCCTCTCTGCAGGCATTTGCCCCCTGTATTACAGCATAATGCCGTGAAAATGGGGAATCCCCTGCCTTTTCCTGCCCTGAATGGACGAAAATCCGTAAATTCTTTGTGAACGGGATGGGAAAACGGGCAAAAATCTGCTATAATCAGCATTGAACCGGGAAATGCCGGTACGCATCCTGTTTGGGGGAGGCATTTGCACCATGGAAGAAAAAAAGAAAACCGGATTAAAATGGTTCGGCGAACGCAAGCCCGTCCGGCTGATGCTGCTGGGGGCGCTGCTGGTGCTGGGCATTCTGCATATTGAATCGCTGCTCAAGGCCCTCAATTTCCTGTGGCAGGTGGCCCAGCCCCTGGTGACCGGGGCGGTGATGGCCTATATCCTGGAGGTGGTGGTCAAGCGGCTGGAGCGCATTTATTTCCCCCATTCCAGGCGGCCCATCGTGGTCAAAACCCGCAGGCCCCTGTGCATTGCCCTGGCCACCATCCTGGTATTTTCCCTGGTGGCGCTGATTGTGGGGATGGTTATTCCCGGCATGGGCGAGGCCTTTGATCTGCTGGCCAGTGAGGTGCCCAAGTATCTGGGGCAGCTGCAGGCCTGGATCCTGGAAAATGCCCATCAGTTCCCGGCCATCGCCGAATCGGTGCAGGATTGGCAATTGGATTGGACGGGCATTGGCGTTCAGATCATCAATTATGCCTTCAATGGCATGGGCGGCCTGCTTTCCTCCACGGTGACGGTGATCGGGGCGGTGACGGGCACGGTATTCAATTTCTTCATGTCGGTGATTTTTGCCTTCTTCCTGCTGGCAGGGAAGGATAAGCTGAAGATGCAAACCCACCGGATCATCCGGGCGGCGCTGCCGGAAAAAAGGGCGGATCAGCTGCGGCATGTGATTTCCGTCACCCATAAGGCCTTTTCCGGGTTTATCGTGGGCCAGGCCCTCCACGGGCTGATCCTGGGTGTGGCCACATGGCTGGGCATGCGGATTTTCAATATGCCCTATTCCCTGATTGTGGGTGTGATCAGCGGCGTAACGGCGCTGATTCCCATCATCGGCGGCTATATCGGCGCCATTGTGGGGGCCTTCCTGGTCTTTACCCAGAGCCCGGCCATGGCCATCTGGTTC
The DNA here is from genome assembly GCA_017395685.1 of Clostridia bacterium. Classification (GTDB taxonomy): domain Bacteria; phylum Bacillota; class Clostridia; order Christensenellales; family Aristaeellaceae; genus RUG563. The sequence goes on along the minus strand of JAFQOD010000044.1, from coordinate 69,685 downwards.
CTGGTGTATATCATCATCCTGCAGCAGATCCAGGGCAATGTGGTCTATCCCCGGCTGGTATCCTCCTCCATCGGTTTGCCCGGCATCTGGGTGCTGGCGGCGGTAACCATCGGCGGCGGCCTGGGCGGCGTGGTGGGCATGCTGGTGGGCGTGCCCATTGCGGCGGTGATGTATATCCTGGCCCGGGAAATGGTGCAGAAGAAAGAAAAAGCGGCTTCTGCAGAAGGGGAAGACGCCCCGCCCCTGCCCCCTGCGGATCCCCCGGCTGCGGCCATGTAAGGGCGAAAAACGCCATTCAACGGGGAATGCAAAAAGGAGCGCAGACCATGCTGGAACAATTCAAAGCGAATATTTTATTTGATAAGCTTCTTAAAAGGCCCGATATAGAAAAAGCCTATGCCATGGTACCGGAAACAGATTGCTGGTATCAGACCATCCGAAAAGTGCATGATTCTTTGGATGAAATCAAAAAACACACCCATGAAATGCTGGAAATCAGGAGCAGGGATGATCTCAGCCTGAAAGCGATTTATTATCCGGGGGCAAGCAGCAGCCGGATTACCGTGATTTGCGTGCATGGATATACCAGCCATGCGGAAAGGGAATGGGCATTCCCGGGGCTTTTCTATCTGTCCCTTGGATACAATGTGCTCATTCCCTATCAGCGGGCGCATGGCCTGAGCGAAGGGAAATATCTGTCCTTCGGCGCTTTGGAGCGGCTGGATATGCTGGGATGGATTGAGAAAATCAATGAAATGAACCCCGGCGGAGAAATCGTCATCCATGGCCTGAGCATGGGCGGGGGGATCGTATTGGATCTGTCCGGGATGGAAATGAAAAATGTGAAATGCCTGATTGCTGATGCCCCCAGCTGCAGTGTGGCGGCGTTCTTTCGGGATATCTCCGGACGGGTTTTCAAAAAGGGCGCTGAGAAGATCGCATCCTGCGCAAACGAACGATTCAAGAAAGAATTCGGGTATGATGTGAAGGAATTCGAACGGGTGGAAATGGCCGCCAAGGGCCGCTATCCCCTCCTTCTGGCCGCCGGGAGCAAGGAACAGATGGAGAATACATTTGAAAGCATCCAAAAAGCAAATCCCCATGAAACGGAGATGATCATTCTGCCCGGCTGCGATCACGGCAACGGCATGTATAAACAAACCGAATTATTTCAGGAAACAATCCGTCATTTTCTTGCCAGGCATCTGTCCGCATCCGTTTGAAGAACAGCCTGCCGGGCAAACAAAAAAGAGCATCCGGAATTTTCCGGATGCTCGTTGCTTTTTACACTCTTTTGCAGGCAGAGGGGCAGCCGGCGCAGCCGCCTTCCCCCGTTTCCCGCAGGGAGGGGGGCAATTGCTCGCCCACGGCCTTCATGGCGTCGATCACTTCATCGGGGGGCAGGGGGCAGGGAATGCCGGACAGCGCCAGATCGGCGGCGGTAAAGGCATTGGCCACCCCGGATACATTGCGGTATACGCAGGGCACCTCCACCAGGCCCTGCACCGGATCGCACACCAGGCCCATCACATTCATCAGGGCGAAGGCGCAGGCATCGGCGCTCTGCTGGGGATTGCCCCCCTGCAGGAAGACCAATGCCCCTGCGGCCATGGCGGCGGCGCTGCCGCATTCCGCCTGGCAGCCCCCCTGGGCGCCGGAAATGCTGGCCCGGGCAGCAATCACCTGGCCGATGGCGGCAGCCACCAGCAGGGCGTCCGCCAGCTGATCATCGGAAAAGCCGAATTCCTCCTGGGCGGTGAGCAGCGCAGCGGGCAGAATGCCGCAGGCCCCGGCAGTGGGGGCGGCCACGATCTTGCCCATGGCAGCATTGCATTCCGCAATGGCCAGCGCCCGGGCAGCGGCCCGGCCCAGATAATTCCCGCCGGAGGTTTTTCCGGCCTGCACGGCGGAAAGCAGCTTCGCCGCCTGGCCGCCGGTCATGCCGCTCATGGATTTCAGCTGGGGATCAAAGCCCTTTTCTGCGCTCTGGCGCATGACGGAAAGGGCTTCATGCATTTTCTGATTGATCATTTCCCTGGAAAGGCCGCTGTTTTTCATTTCCTCCAGCCGGGCGACCTCCGCAAGGCCCACGGCTTCAGCAGATGCAACCAGCGTTTTTAAAGAATATTCCATAAACCCCTCCTGCGGTCATTTACAAATTCGGAACTTTTTTTAATTCGGAATTCAGAGTGCGGAATTCGGAATTAAGATGGCGGGTGAAACGGTTGTTTTCCATCGTTATAGTATCCCTCTCCGGCGCAATTGGCAAGCCGGAAAGATCAACAATCACGGAAGCATGTAATCATTCCGCATTCCGAATGGCCTTTCGTTTCCTTTACGGCATAAACCGTTCGTCCTTCATCAGCCCCAGATCCCACAGCATGGAGGAAAGCAGATATTTATCCCGGATTTCCCGGGAGCCGATATAGGCCCTGCGGGCGGCAGTCTGATCATAGAAAAGATCCTGGGGCTTGGTGGGCATGCCCATCTGCTCCATCTTCCTCTGGATTTCCCCGGCAGGGGGCAATTCCTCCCGGATGGCGGCGATCACCTGATCCCACTGATCCAGCAGATTCTGCAGCCGCTTTTCATGGACGGCCTGTGTATTTTTGCCCCATTTTTTCTCGCCCTCAATTACATTGGCGGCGGAATCGCCGAAGATTTCCTGCATTTCCTGCTCCCAGGCGGCCTGATCGAAGGCGGCAAAGGCCCGATCCGCCGCTTCCCTGGAGGGCTTTATTTCAAGCAGCCTGGGATACATGGGCAGCGTCAGGCACAGGCCCACGCCCACGCAGATGCCGTGCAGATCGGCATGCTCGCCCTTGCGCAGGGCTTCCATTTCCCACATGTGGGAAAAATAATGCTCCAGCCCGGAGGCAGGGCGGCTGATCTTGGCAAAATCCATGGCCACGCCGGAAAGGATCAGCCCTTCCACCACCGCTTCCACCGCTTCGGGGGCGCGATTGACCAGCCCATCCGCATTTTCCCAGATCTTTTTGACCGAGGCCCTCACCAGCCTGGCCACATTCTCGCAATAGAATTCCCCGGTAGCGATATGGGAAATGCGCCATTCGCACAGGGCGTTGAATTTGGCCATCATATCCCCAAAGCCCGCCCACAGCATCCGCATGGGGGCGTTTTTCATGATATCGATATCGGCAATGATGGCCTGGGGGCAGCGGGCGTAGATAGAGGTTTTGATCCTGTCCACGATCATGGAGGAGGAATTGGAGGCATAGCCGTCCATGGAAGGGGCGGTGCCCACCACCATATGCATTTTTCCCGCCGCATGGGCCATCACCCGGCAGCAATCATTGATAACGCCGCTGCCCACCGCCAGCAGAATATCGCAGGAGGGATCAAAGGCCATGGCGATGCTGCCCACCGCCGTCTCATCCGGCTCAATATGGCCCCGGGAGGCAGGGAAGACATAGGAGGAGAAGGGAATATCATGGCGCGTTAAAATTTCCGCTACCTTTTCCCCTGCCGCCTGCCAGGTATTGTGATCCGCCACCAGGAAGGGCTTTTTCGCCCCTAAAAATGCAAGGGCCTCCGGCACCGTTTCCACCACGCCCTGGCCGATGCGCAAAAACCGCAGCCCGGTATCATGTTTCCTTCCGCATGAACAGGCATGGCCCTCCGGCCGGATCAGTTCATTCAAGGTCATTTCGTCAAAATATGCCATGAAGAATCCCCTCCTGAAAAACAGATTGAAATTTTCAGTCTACCTTATTCTATCGCCCCCGGGAATGCTTGTCAAGAAGGGGGAAAAGGGGGTATAATGAAGGGGAAAGATAATCCGAAATCCGGAAGGACAGAAGGATGGGCATTTTTCATTTGTCTTGCCGCCTGCTTTTGCATGTAAGGAAAGGGAATGAATATTTTTTCCGCTGTCTGTGGCTCCGTATTCTGTACTTTTGATGATTTCCATTTTCTCCGGAGGTAGCTATGAATCTTTTTGATATCATCGGCCCCATCATGATCGGCCCTTCCTCTTCCCATACCGCGGGGGCGGCCCGCATCGGCCGGGTGGCCCGGCAATTACTGGGGGAGGAGCCGAAAAAGGCCCGGGTATTTTTCCACGGCAGCTTTGAAAAAACCTATCAGGGCCACGGCACTGACCGGGCAGTGGCCGGAGGGCTGATGGATATGGGCGTGGATGACGAGCGCCTGCGGGACAGCCTGCAATTGGCCAGGGACGCCGGCCTGGAAATTGCCTTTCAGCCGGTGAAGCTCCGGGACGCCCATCCCAATACCGTATTGGTGCATCTCACCGGGGAAAGCGGCAAAACCGTGCAGGTGCAGGCCGCATCCATCGGCGGCGGCAGCATCCGGGTGCAATACCTGGATGGGCTGGAGGTGGGCTTTTCCGGGGAGCGCACCACCCTGATCATCCGCCATACCGACGCCCCCGGCGCCATCGCCATGGTGACCCATCTGCTCTCCAATGAGCGGATCAATATTGCCACCATGCGGGTATTCCGCAGGGAAGCGGGCGGCCAGGCCATCATGGCCATTGAGCTGGATGAAATGCCCCCTTCCTCTCTGCTGACCACGCTGAAAATGCTGCCCACCATCACCGATGTGACGCTGCTCAATCAGATCTGAGGCTGGGCCGCAGCGGAATGCACAGCATACCATACAGAAATGACGATATAAATCATGATCAGTTGTAGGGGCGGCCTTTGCGGCCGCCCGTTTGATTTGCATGGTGTAATACGCTGCTGCATTCATGTCCATTGCCGTTGGCATGATCCCTTGCGGCCGCCCGTAATGATATGCATGGGATTGTTACATGGATTATTTCATATCCATGCTGCATTTGTTCCCGGCGGGCGGCCGCTAGGGCCGCCCCTACAGTGTATCATGTTTTTTTGATCATCCATATTTGTAGTATTGCCCCATCCGATTGCAATGAATACAGCCAACCAAAGCCTCCCTTGTGAAAGGGAGGGGGACCGCGATAGCGGTGGAGGGATTGCGTTCCCTAAGATACGGGGACAATCCCTCCGCCCTTCGGGCACCTCCCTTTGACAAGGGAGGCAACAATCCCTCCGGCACTTCGTGCCACCCTACGGGCCCCCTCGCAGGCAAAGCCTGCTCCACGCTTTGGCTAAAAATATGCCACAGGCATATTTTCTTAACGCGTCGCGCCCTTTGACAAGGGAGGCGACAATCCCTCCACCCTTCGGGCACCTCCCTTTGACAAGGGAGGATATCTTGAATTCCCCTTTCTACCCCTTACAATCGCTTTCCTCGGAAATGCGATAAAAACCGCCATTGAAAAAGGCTTCCCCTTGAGGGGAAGCTGTCGCTGGCATATTTTTCATTACTTTTCCCATTTCCCTTGACATTTCCAGGCAAAAACCGTATGATAAGGGGCAGATGCGAAGAAAGGGAGAGTACTTTGAAGGCGCGTCCAAAGAGAGCCGCGGAGGGTGAAAAGCGGCGGCGCAGCGCAGAGGAACATGGCCCTGGAGCATGCGGAGGCAAGCACGTTCAGCCCCCGCCGGCAGGCCCCGATACAGGCCCAATGAAGGCGCGCATTTTCTGCGCGTAAATCAGGGTGGTACCGCGTAAATGAATTTTACGCCCCTGCGTCCTATGGGATGCGGGGCGTTTTTTATGGAAAAACCATCGCATCATGCTCTCTGATTCAGGGAGAGATCATCAGGAAAAGCGCAGACAGCCCCATTCCCTGCCGGTTTTCGGAGGGAGCGCGAGGGAGGGGCTTTTGACGCAAAAGCCCTTCCCTCGCAAAATCTTATGAGGAGGTTCCCCCTTATGTGCAACCAGTGCGAAAAGAAAACCTACTACATCACCACCCCCATCTACTATCCCTCCGGCAATATGCACATCGGCCACACCTATACCACCGTGGCCGCCGACGCCATGACCCGCTTCAAGAAAATGACGGGCTATGACGCCTATTTCCTCACCGGCACCGATGAGCACGGCCAGAAGATCGAACTGAAGGCCGCCGAAGCGGGCGTGACCCCCAAGGAATATGTGGATAAGATCGTGGCCAACACCAAGGAACTGTGGAAGCTGATGAACATCGAATACGATGATTTCATCCGCACCACCGATGAACGCCATGAAAAGGTGGTTCAGAAAATCTTCAAGCAGTTCTTTGATCAGGGGGATATCTACAAGGCATCCTACGAAGGCCAGTACTGCACCCCCTGCGAATCCTTCTGGACCGCTTCCCAGCTGGTGGAAAAGGATGGGGTGAAGGTATGCCCCGATTGCGGCCGGCCCACCCAGCTGGTCACCGAAGAAAGCTATTTCTTCAAGATGAGCAAATATCAGGATTGGCTGATCGAATACATCGAATCCCATCCTGATTTCATCCAGCCTGCCTCCCGGGCCAATGAAATGATCAATAATTTCCTCAAGCCCGGCCTTCAGGATCTGTGCGTTTCCCGCACCAGCTTCAAGTGGGGCGTGCAGGTGGATTTTGATCCCAAGCATGTGGTGTATGTATGGATTGACGCCCTTTCCAATTACATCACCGCCATGGGCTACGGAAGCGATGATGATTCCCTCATGCAGAAATACTGGCCTGCCAATGTGCATCTGGTGGGCAAGGAAATCGTCCGTTTCCATACCATCTACTGGCCCATCATGCTCCATGCCCTGGGGCTGCCCCTGCCCAAGCAGGTATTTGCCCACGGCTGGCTGCTGTTCGGCAATGATAAGATGAGCAAATCCAAGGGCAATGTGCAGTATCCCCAGCCCATCGTGGCCCGCTACGGCTGCGACGCCCTGCGCTATTATCTGCTGCGTGAAATGCCCTTTGGCTCCGACGGCAATTATACCAACGAGGCCTTCCTTACCCGCATGAACGCCGATCTGGCCAATGACCTGGGCAATCTGGTATCCCGCACCGTGGCCATGATCGAAAAATATTTTGACGGCGTCATCCCCGCCTGGCAAAAGGATGCGGTGGATGAAGCGGTGGATGGCCCCCTGATGCAGCATTGCGCCCAGCTGCCCGGCCTGGTGGAGGCCCAGATGGATAAGCTGCAGTATTCCCAGGCCTTGGCGGAAATCTGGAAGGTGATCGGCGAATGCAATAAGTATATCGACGTCACCCAGCCCTGGGTGCTGGGCAAGGATCCGGAAAAGAAGGATCGGCTGGCCAATGTGATGCTGGTGCTGGCGGAATGCGTGCGCTTTGCCGCCGTGCTGATCACCCCCTTCATGCCCGAAACCCCCGCCCGGATTTTCGCCCAGCTGGGCCTGACCGATGATGCCCTCAAGACCTGGCAATCCCTCCAGTGCTTCGGCCAGCTGCCCCATGGCATCAAGGTGCAGAAGGGCGAGGCCCTCTTCCCCCGCATCGATATCAAGAAGGAGCTGGAGGCCCTGAACCCCCAGCCCAAGGAAGAAAAGAAGGAAGAAAAGGAAAAGGCCAAGCAGGAAAAGAAGACCGAAAAGAAGCAGGAAAAGAAGGAAAAGAAAGTGGAAATCCCCGAAGGCTGCATCGCATTCGGCGATTTTGAAAAGATCCAGCTCAGGGTGGCCAAGGTTTGCGCCTGCGAAAAGGTGGAAAAGAGCGATAAACTGCTGAAATTTGATCTGGATATCGGCACTGAGCACCGCACTGTGCTCTCCGGCATCGCCAAATTCCATACCCCCGAGGAGCTGGTGGGCAAGAATCTGATTCTGCTTGCCAATCTGGCGCCCCGGAAGATCATGGGCATTGAAAGCCAGGGCATGCTGCTCTCCGCCGTGAAGGTGAATGAGGATGGCAGTGAATCCCTCAAGGTGCTCATGGCCGATCCTTCCATGCCCGCCGGCGCTGAAATCGGCTGATAGCCTTACGATCAATCAGGGGGGAAAACACAGTGAGCGAAAAATGGATTACCCTTTCCAATGATCAGCTGACGGTGGAAATCCGTCCCTTCGGCGCAGCGCTGATGAGCATCCGGGAAACGGATGCCCCCGGCGCCGCATATCTGTGGCACGGGGATCACTGGGCCCAGCAGGCCCCCAATCTTTTCCCCTATGTGGGCCGGCTGACGGAGGGGAAATACCGCCTGGAGGGAGCAGAATATCCCATGGATATCCACGGCTTTGCCAAGGATTCCCCCTTCCGCCCGGCGGTCATCACGGAAAACGAGGCCGTTTTCTGCCTGGAGGATGATGAAAACACCTATGCCTCCTATCCCTGGCATTTCCGCTTTTCCATCGGATATCTGCTTCAGGGGCGGCGGCTGACCATCCGCTACCGGGTGGAAAACCTGGATGAAAAAGAAATGCATTTCGGCGTGGGCGGCCATCCCGGCTTCCATGTGCCGCTGGAAAAGGGCCTGGATTTCACCGATTATTATCTGGAATTTTCCGCCCCCTGCCATCCCGTGGAAATGCCCTTTTCCGAGGATTGCTATGTGGAGGGGGATCCCAGGCCCTATCCCCTGCAGGATGACAGGATCCTGCCCCTGAAGCACGGCCTTTTCGATCATGACGCCATTGCCCTTAAAAATACCCTGGGCCAGGTCACCCTGAAATCGGATAAGGGGCACAGGGCGGTTCGCGTCACCTATCCGGATATGCCCTATCTGGGGCTGTGGCATCCGCCCTTCACCGAATCACCCTTTTTGTGCATAGAGCCCTGGACCATGCTGGCCTCCCGCAAAGGAATCATTGAGGATCTGGCCACCCATCCGGATATACTGCATCTGGCCCCCGGAAAAACCTATGAAAATACCTGGATGATTGAATGTATCTGAAAAAAGCCCGGCAAATCAGGGCGATATGGCTGTAAATCAGGGGCTATACCGGTAAGCGCCCGCCTGTTGCAGCAAACGCAGATGAAAAACAGAACCGCAAGCCCACCGGGGCTTGCGGTTTCTTGTATAAAGCTTTCCCCTTGAGGGGAAGGTGGCCCGTAGGGCCGGATGAGGCGGGCCCCGGAAACAATCTTCCAGCAAAGGGGCTTTCTGATTTGTTTTATTCCAGGGGCACGGTGGCGGAGGCCTCCGTCACCTGCCATTCCCCGTCCATCTGACGGCAGGTCACCTGGAAGGAATAATCCCCGGCGGAGAAGGCCATTTCCGTTTCCAGCGTCAGCCCCTCTTGGGTATAGGCATAATGATTATCAAAATTTGTAAGGGTCAATTGATCCTTTTCCAGCCCCAGCTGCTGAAAAAAGGCGCTTTCTGCGATGTGGGAAAGGGCCAGCTGGGCCTCCTCCTGGCGCATGGAGGCGGCCATCATTTCCTCCATCAGGGTGGCGGCCCTTTCTTCCATGGAGCCGGTCATCTGATAGGTGGATCGGACGGACCAGATGGTCATGGCCAGGGCAAAAATGGCCCCGGCAATGATCAGGGCGATGCGGCCGGGGGGCATGCCCTGCCGGTGCCTGGGGGCGGAATCGGGATATACCTGATCAAAGGGCAGCTCCAGGGCGGCGGATAATACCTGCAATTGCTCCAGGGTGGGAAGCTGCCGCCCATCCTCCCAGCTTTCCAGCAGTGCCACCGGAATCTGCATGGCCCGGGCCACCTCTTCCTTGCCCTTTCCCTGGCCGATTCGCTGTGAACGCAGATAGGCGCCGTATTCCCTCAGATCCATTTGCTGCCGCCCCCTTTTTCATGATGATTGATTATATCATAAATCTGCCGCTGTGGGAAAGGGAAAATGCAAATTCATAATCCGGTCACAGTTTCATCACAATTTGCAATTAAAATGATATTCATACTCCCCCAATCAAAGAGAGGATGTGCCTGTATGAAGAAATTGCTTTCCCTGCTGCTGTGCGCCCTGATGATGGGCTGCGCATCCGCCGCTTCCCTGCCCAGCCCGGAAACGCTGATTACCCTTTCCGATGATCAGATCCTGGTGGACGGCGCCCCCATCACCGGAAATCGGGATGCCAGGGTGTATCTTTCCTATCAGACGGAGGTGCATCCCGATGTGGCCCCCCAGCTGCAGGGGCTTGAAAACCGGGTGATCACCATCACCGATAACGGGGCCTACCGCATCACCGGCAGCGCCCATGACGCCCAGATCGCCGTGAAAGCGGATGAAAATGATCATGTGCGGCTGATCCTGGATAACATGGAAATTACCTGCCGCACCGCCCCCGGCATTGTGATCCATTCTGCCTATGATCCCCGGGTGCCCGGCCAGTACGGGGCGGTCATCCATCTGGCGGAGGGCAGCGAAAACAAGGTGACCGGCTCCCATACCGCCCGCATCCTGGAAACGGATGAGAAATTTGACGGGGCGGTGGATTCTCTGGTCTCCCTGGGCTTTGAAGGCAGCGGCAAGCTTACCGTGGACGCCGATAACGAGGGCATTGAGGTGAAATACGGCCATATGACCGTAAACGGCGGCGTCTTTGATATCCAGGCAGGGGATGATCCCCTCAATGTATCAGAGGATCAGGTGGGCACCCTCACCGTGAATGGGGGCCATCTCTTTTCTTCCGTCAAGCCCCTTGCCGGCGGGGAAGGGGACGGCATCGATTCCAACGGTTTTATCATTTTTAACGGCGGCACCATCATCAATCTGGCCCATCCCTCCTCCCAGGACAGCGGCATCGATTCCGATATGGGCAGCACCGTAAACGGCGGCCTGATCGTGGGCGCGGGCAATATGTATGATCCCATTGAGGCGGAAGGATCCGCTCAGCTGTTCATGATGCTGGAATTCAATGAGCCCACCAATGATCTGGTGGTGGTCACCGATCAGGGGGGAAAGCCCGTTTTTGCCTATGATTTCCCCCATGATTATATGTATATCGCCTTTTCCTCCCCTGAATTGAAGGAGGGGATCTATCACGTCTATCTGGGGGGCGAAATTGAGGGGATCAGTGAAAACGGCCTGTATACCCGGATTGATTCCTATATCCCCGGCGTGCAGATGACCCACGGCGGCGGCACCGCCCAGCAGCGCAATGCCTTCCCTGCGCCGGATGCGCCGGGCATGGAAATGCCTGTGGGCGGAATGAATGGCATGAACGGGCCCGATGATCCCGGCCGGGGATTTGGGGGCCAGGGCATGGGCGATCCCGGAAGGGGCATGGGCGGCATGGACATAAACGCCCTGATGCAGGCTTATCAGCAGCTGGATCTGAATGAAATTCTCAAGGGCAAGGATCTGGATGAATTGCTGCAGGGCAAGGATCTCAATCAATTGCTCACCGGCTTTGCCATCACCGATCTGCTCACCGAAGAAGAAATCAAAGCGTATCTGGGGGATGCGGATCCCATGCTGCTGCAGATGCCGGGCGGATTTGGCGGCTTCGGCGGCGGCTTCGGGGGCTTTGGCGGTCCCCGCAGCCTGGAAAATTCCGCAGAGACGGCCACCGGCGATTTCTTCCTTTCCAGAGAGAATACCGGCTTTACCAATCTGACGGCGATCCGGTAAGATGAAATGAATGCCTTCCCCTTGAGGGGAAGCCTTAAGCCTCCCTTGTGAAAGGGAGGTGGCCTGAAAGGCCGGAGGGATTGTTGCCTCCCTTGTGAAAGGGAGGTGGCCTGAAAGGCTGGAGGGATGAATGCCTCCCTTGTGAAAGGGAGGTGGCACGAAGTGCCGGAGGGATTGCTGCCTCCATATCTCAGGGAACGCAATCCCTCCACCGCTATCGCGGTCCCCCTCCCTTTGACAAGGGAGGCTTGAGTTGGCCGTATTCGTTGCAATCGGATGGGACAATACAACAAACATGGATGATCAAAAAAATATGATACACTGTAGGGGCGGCCCTTGCGGCCGCCCGTAATGATATGCATGGAAATTGTTTCATCAATGATTTCATATCCATGTTCAATCGTTCCTGGCGGGCGACCGCAAGGGTCGCCCCTACGGTTGAAGCTGTTGCTTGACTGTTAGAACAAGCTGCCAAAAGCCTCCCTTTCACATGGGAGGTTTTTTGATTTGCATCTGTCGTCCCCTTCATTTCCGGCATTGCGCATCCTTGGTTTTATGTTACAATAGAGAAAAGGAGGGTGCGCCCATGAATGTTTATGTGCCCGATGGATACGAGCAATTTTCCTGTCTGATGGGGGCATGCCGGCATTCCTGCTGCAAGGGATGGGAAATTGATATAGACGATTCTTCCCTTCAGGTTTATCAGGCCCTGGAAGGGCCGCTGGGGGAGAGAATCCGGAAAAGCATCGATACCGATGGGGAAAATCCCTGCTTCCGGCTGCAGGCAGGGGATCGCTGCCCTTTCCTGCGTGAAGACGGATTGTGCGATATGATCCTGGAGGGGGGCGAAGGACTGCTGTGCCAGATCTGCGCCGATCATCCCCGGTACCGCAATTTCTATTCCGGCCGGGTGGAAATGGGGCTGGGGCTGTGCTGCGAAGGGGCGGGGAGGATGCTGCTTTCCCGGCAGGCACCCGCTGCCTGGCATCTTTTTGAAGGGGAAGAAACAAAGGAGGATCTGACAGAGGAGGAAAGGGATTTTCTTTGCTGGCGGGGGGAGATGATTGCCCTCATCCAGCGGCGGGATCTGCCCCTTTTCCAAAGGGTGAATCGGATCATCCCGGAAGAGGAGCAGGATCATCTTTGGGATTATCTGCCCCTGCTGATGGGGCTGGAGCATATGGAGGATGCATGGCCCGATCTGCTTTCCGATCTGCAGCGGCATCCCCGGGACTGGCAGGGGGCGGCCCTGCCGGAATGGCTGGAAATTCCCCTGGAGCAATTGCTGAGCTATCTTTTTTACCGGCATTTGCCCGGCGCCCTCTGGGACGGAAGGGAGGAGGGCCGCATCCGCTATTGCCTGCTGATGCTGCAATTGATCGGGGCGCTGTGCGCCCGGCATGCCGCACAGGGAGAAATGGATTTTTCCCGGCTGGTGGAATTCTGCCGGCTCTATTCCGGGGAAATGGAATATTCCGATGAAAATATCGATTGCGTGCTGGATGCGCTGGAATGATTTGCTCCTGAATGATGGGAAATCCGGCAAAAATCCTGGGGAAAAAAGGGGCTTTTTCCTGTACCTTGCTTGACAGAAACGTATAAATGGCCGTATAATATTGATTTGGAGAAGACCGGGAATTTTTTCATATTCCCCGCTCTCATATAAGCTAAAAGGAGGCAATCCCCATGGCTACGAAATTGACCATCGACGGTAACGGTGCAGTTAGCCACATCGCGTATATGTTCAGCGACGTCGCCGCTATCTACCCCATCACTCCGTCCTCCACCATGGCTGAGTACATCGACGAATGGGCCGCCCAGGGCCGGAAGAATCTCTTCGGTCAGAAGGTTCATGTTGCCGAAATGCAGTCTGAAGCCGGCGCTGCCGGCGCCGTCCACGGCTCTCTGGCCGCCGGTGCGCTGACCAGCACCTTCACCGCCTCTCAGGGCCTGCTGCTGATGATCCCCAATATGTATAAGATCAGCGGCGAATTGCTGCCCGGCGTATTCCATGTTTCCGCCCGCGCCCTGGCCGCCCACGCCCTGTCCATCTTCGGTGACCACAGCGACGTGATGAGCTGCCGCCAGACCGGTTTTGCCATGCTGGCCTCCGGTTCCGTTCAGGAAGCCATGGATATGGCCCTGGTTGCCCATCTGTCCGCCATCAAGGGCTCTGTTCCCTTCCTGCATTTCTTCGATGGCTTCCGCACCAGCCACGAAATCCAGAAGATCGATGCTTACGAAATGGAAGAAGTTCGCAAGCTGGTTGATTTCGATAAGATCGCTGAGTTCCGCGCCCGCGCCCTGAACCCCGAACATCCCCATCAGGCCGGCACCGCCCAGAACCCCGATATCTATTTCCAGAACCGCGAAGCTGCCAACAAGTACTACGAAGCCGTTCCCGCCATCGTAGAAAAGTATATGAAGCAGGTGGCCAAGCTCACCGGCCGCAGCTACAAGCTGTTTGATTACTATGGCGCTGCCGATGCCGAAGAAGTCATCGTCGCCATGGGTTCCGGCTGCGAAACCATCCATGAAACCCTGGACGCCATGCTCAAGAAGGGCAAGAAGGTTGGCGTGATCAAGGTTCATCTCTATCGTCCCTTCTCCGCCAAGCATTTCCTTAACGCTCTGCCCGAAACCTGCAAGAAGATCGCCGTGCTGGACCGCACCAAGGAACCCGGTTCCCTGGGCGAACCCCTGTACGAAGATATCTGCGCTGTTCTGGCCGAAAACGGCAAGAAGGATATCGTGGTCGTAGGCGGCCGCTATGGTCTGGGCTCCAAGGAATTCAACCCCACCATGGTCAAGGCTGTGTATGACAATCTGGCCAAGGCTGCCCCCAAGAATCACTTCACCGTTGGTATCAACGATGACGTAACCAAGACCAGCCTGAAGCTGGGCAAGCAGTATAACGTGGCCCCCAAGGGCACCGTGTCCTGCAAGTTCTACGGTCTGGGCTCTGACGGTACCGTAGGCGCCAACAAGAACTCCATCAAGATCATCGGCGATCATACCGATAAGTATGCTCAGGCCTATTTCGCCTATGACTCCAAGAAGTCCGGCGGCCTGACCGTATCCCACCTGCGCTTTGGCGATGTGCCGATCCGCTCCACTTATCTGATCGACGCCGCTGACTTCATCGCCTGCCATAACCCCGCCTATGTGACCATGTATGACATGGTGACCTCCCTCAAGGACGGCGGCACCTTCCTGCTCAACAGCCAGTGGGAGCCCGAAGAAATGGATGCCCATCTGCCTGCTACCATGAAGCAGCTGCTGGCCAAGAAGAAGGCCAAGTTCTACACCATCAACGCCATCAAGCTGGCCGCTCAGGTTGGCATGGGCAACCGCATCAACACCATCATGCAGGCCGCTTTCTTCAAGCTGGCCAACATCATCCCCTACGCTGATGCCGATCAGTACATGAAGGCCTATGCCAAGAAGACCTATGGCAAGAAGGGCGACGCCGTTGTTCAGAAGAACTGGGACGCCATCGATATCGCCATCTCCGGTCTGAAGGAAGTGCCCGTGCCCGCTGAATGGGCTGACGCCACCACCGGCGCCGTTCCCGCTCATGTGGAAGCCAGCGAATATTTCAACAATTTCGTAAAGCCCATCCTGGCCCAGGAAGGCGATTCCCTGCCCGTATCCGCTTTCGATCCTGCCGGCGTTGTGCCCAATGGCACCACCAAGTACGAAAAGCGCGGCATCGCCGTCAAGGTGCCCGAATGGATCGTGGAAAACTGCATCCAGTGCGGCCAGTGCTCTCTGGTTTGCCCCCACGCCTGTATCCGTCCCATCCTGGTGAAGGAAGGCACTGAAAAGCCCGCCTCCTACATCACCAAGAAGGCCATCGGCAAGGAACTGGCCGGCTACGAATATCGTGTGCAGGTCAGCCCCCTGGATTGCACCGGCTGCGGCAACTGCGTTGAAGTCTGCCCCGCCAAGGTGAAGGCCCTGGTCATGAAGCCCCTGGATACCCAGAAGGCCGAAGAAGCCAATTGGGAATTCGCCATGAAGCAGCCCAAGCCCGATGTGAAGTTCTCCACCATGAATGTGAAGAACAGCCAGTTCCTGCAGCCCCTGTTCGAATTCTCCGGCGCTTGCGCAGGCTGCGGCGAAACCCCCTACGTCAAGCTGGTTACCCAGCTGTTCGGCGATCGGATGATCGTGGCCAACGCCACCGGCTGCTCCTCCATCTACGGCGGCTCTGCCCCCACCAACCCCTACACCGTAAACGAAAAGGGCCATGGCCCCGCCTGGGCTAACTCCCTGTTCGAAGATAACGCTGAATTCGGCTTCGGTATGAACCTGGCCACCAATCAGCGCCGTGCCAAGCTGGCCGAAACCATCCAGGCCCTGGCCGAAAAGTGCCCCGATTGGGCTGAATATCAGGAAGCTGCCAAGGAATGGCTGGAAAACTGCGATGACGCTGAAGGCTCCAAGGCTGCTGCTGAAAAGATTCTGGCTTGCGTGGAAGGCTGCGTCGGCTGCGGCTGCGAATGCGATCCTCTGTGCAAGGAAATCATCGATGCCAAGGATATGCTGGTCAAGAAGTCCATCTGGATCTTCGGCGGCGACGGCTGGGCCTATGATATCGGCTACGGCGGTGTGGACCATGTGCTGGCCCAGAATCAGGATGTGAATATCCTGGTGCTGGATACCGAAGTGTACTCCAATACCGGCGGCCAGGCCTCCAAGTCCACCCCCACCGGCTCTGTGGCCAAGTTTGCCGCTGCCGGTAAGCGGACCAAGAAGAAGGATCTGGGCATGATGGCCATGAGCTATGGCTACGTATACGTGGCTACCGTGGCTATGAGCGCTAACCCCGCTCAGCTGATCAAGGCTATGACCGAAGCTGAAAAGTATCATGGTCCTTCCCTGATCATCGCCTACGCTCCCTGCATCAACCATGGTATCAATATGTCCCTGGCCCAGGCCGAAATCCGCAAGGCTGTGGCTGCCGGCTATTGGCCCCTCTATCGCTTCAACCCCGAACTGGATAATCCCCTCACCATCGACAGCAAGGATCCCACCGAAAGCTATCAGGACTTCATCCGCGGCGAAACCCGTTATCAGACGCTGCTGAAGATGTTCCCCGAAGCCGCCGAAAAGCTCTTTGCCCAGAATGAAGAGGATGCCAAGGCCCGTCTCGCCAACTACAAGCGGATGGCTGGCCAGGAATAATTGAGGCGACGGAAAATCGGTGAAAACTGATTTTCAATCCAAGTAAATCCGTATGCCCTGCTGCAATTGCGGCAGGGCATACTTTTTTGCCGGTGAATGTATGGGGCAGGGTCCTCTGCGGCCCCCGTACCCCCGCACCAGGGGCATGGCCCCTGGACCCATTTCCCGGATATTTGAAGACTGATCTGCAAACAATTTGCCGGTGAGGCAAGAAGATATTTTCTGCTTCCACGGGCTAAGCGAAAATGAAAAACACCGTGGGAGAAAGCGAGCTTTCTCCTCCGGCGTTTTTTCATTTTCCCGGATGCTGCGCATCCGGGGGGCGGCAGAATGCCGCCCTGCCCGTGGAAGATGCACACGATTCGTTCCCTCAGCAGCACACGCAAACAAAAAAGGCTCCCCGTTAAAGGGAAGCCTTTGATTTTTCGCTGTGCGGCACACGCACACAAGATGATTGGAACAAGTATCAGTAAAATCGTGAGGTGCGGGGTGCAGGGGGATCATCCCCCTGCCCGCCGGAGGCCGTAGCCCCTGCCTCGTTTAGAACCGCTGCATTTCTTCGATGTAGCTCTTCAGATCAGCGATGGCGATGCGCTTTTGTTCCATGGTATCGCGGTCACGGACGGTGACGGTGCCGGTTTCTTCGGTTTCGAAGTCCACGGTGATGCAGATGGGGGTGCCTACCTCATCCTGACGGCGGTAGCGCTTGCCGATGGAGCCGGTTTCATCGTAATCCACCCGGAAATACTTGGCCAGATCCTCATAGATTTCGGAGGCCAGGCCGCCCAGCTTATTCTTCTGCAGGGGCAGCACTGCAGCCTTGAAGGGGGCAAGAGCGGGATGGAGATGCAGCACGGTGCGCACATCATTCTTTGCTTCATCCAGCATTTCTTCTTCGTAAGCATTGCACAGGAAGGCCAGCACAAGGCGTTCCACGCCCACGGAGGGCTCCACGCAGTAGGGGATGAATTTTTCGTTGGTGACGGGATCCAGGTATTCCATGGATTTGCCGGAATGATCCATATGCTGCTTCAGGTCATAATCGGTGCGATCGGCAATGCCCCAAAGCTCGCCCCAGCCGAAGGGGAAGAGATATTCAAAGTCGGTGGTCGCCTTGGAATAGAAGGCCAGCTTTTCAGGCTCATGATCCCTCAGGCGCAGGCAATCTTCCTTGATGCCCAGGTTCAGCAGCCAGTTTTTGCAGAAGGAGCGCCAGTAATTGAACCATTCCAGATCCTCGCCGGGCTTGCAGAAGAATTCCAGCTCCATCTGTTCAAATTCCAGCACGCGGAAGATGAAGTTGCCGGGGGTGATTTCGTTACGGAAGGATTTACCGATCTGGCAGATGCCGGCGGGCAGCTTCTTGCGGGTGGTGCGCATGGCGTTGAGGAAATTGACGAAAATGCCCTGGGCGGTTTCGGGGCGCAGCAGCACCTCGGAAGCGGAGGCTTCATTGACGCCCAGATGGGTTTTGAACATCAGATTGAACTGGCGGATGCCGGTGAAATCCTTCTTGCCGCAGACGGGGCAGACGATATCATGCTCGTTGATGTAGGCTTCCAGCTCTTCATTCTTCCAGCCGTCGCCGGTTTCGGCGCCATTGGTGAAATCTTCGATCAGTTTATCCGCACGGAAGCGGGCCTTGCAGGCCTTGCAATCCATCAGGGGATCATTGAAGCCGCCCACGTGGCCGGAGGCGACCCATACTTCCCGGTTCATCAGAATGCCGCAATCCAGGCCGGTATTATATTTGCTTTCCTGAACGAATTTCTGCCACCAGGCCTTTTTGATATTATTTTTGAATTCCACGCCCAGGGGGCCGAAATCCCAGGTATTGGCCAGGCCGCCGTAAATTTCGCTGCCGGCAAAAATGAAGCCCCGGTTCTGGCAGAGGGCCTTGAGTTTATCCATGGTAAGCTGTGCCATCGCTAACACACTCTCTTTCCTTGAAGTATTCGTTTCATTATAGCCATTTCCGCCGGATTGGTCAAGGAAAGATTTTGCTATTGCCGAATGAAACGGGGAAAATGGCCGATTTTATTCGTTTTTTCTTCCCGGGACGGCATGGCGGCATAAAAATGACACGAAATTTGCAATATCGGCATAACGGCGGAAAATTCCATTGAAACCATATGTGCTTTGTGCTATAATAATGATTGGCGAATTGGCCGCCGATTTTCCGGATCAGGCATGGCCGGGCCGCCGATTTTATTGGATACCGGAGGATGCGCATGTACAAGCTTTTGCTGGTAACGGACCAGAAGGATATCCAGGAGCTGTTTCAAAATCATATTGACTGGCAGCGGCTCAATTGCCGGCCGCCCATGATCACTGCTTCCCCCCAGGAGGCCATCGAATGGCTGAATTCCAAGGCGGTGGATGCAGTGGGCTATCATCTGCCCAAATGTGACGCCATTCCCCTTTGCCGTTTCCTGCGTTACGGGCGCCCCAGCCTGCCTATTTTTCAGGTGACGGCGGATGAAAATATGCAGAAAACCATCCTCAATGAAACCCGGATGCTGCTGGACAGGCTGCATTCCGATTTTGCGGATGATTATTATGATGAGGATGCCATGCTCACCATGCAGCGGGATGATCTGATGCATCAATTGCTTTCCGGCGGGCTGCATGATCCCGATTATCTGGAGCGGGAACTGCAGCTGATCCGCTCCCGGCTCAATGCCCGGGGGGCCTGCCTGCTCTATGATATTGATATGCCCCAGGGCGAGGTATATTTATCCGAGCATCATCATGCCCAGCAGCGGCTGGAGAGCGCACTGCGCAATAATTTCTTCGGCCGGTATGTGGACGGCATCTATTATGCGGTGGCGGTGCTTTCCCCCCGGCATATCCGCCTGGCCTGCATCCCCATGCAGAGCGAAGAGGCGGAGGAGCCCCAGTCCTTTGGGGAAAGGGCGGATGAGCATGTGAATGAATCCATCCTCAAGATCAAGGAATACCTGGATCTGGATATGAATGTGATCCAGTCTGTATGGCTGGATGGAATGCAGGGGCTGCTTACCCCGGCCTGACGTGAATGATAAGGAGGCAATCAGATGGGCATCTTTTCCATTTTTACCAATCAGTTGATCGACGTGATCGAATGGACCGATTCCACCAATGATACCATGGTGCACCGTTATGACCATAACGGCAAGGAAATCATGATGGGCGCCCAGCTGACCGTTCGGGAAAGCCAGGTGGCGGTGATGGTCAATGAGGGCCAGATCGCCGATGTGTTCGGCCCCGGCCGGTATGAGCTTTCCACCCAGAATATGCCGGTAATGACGGCGCTGAAATCCTGGAAATACGGCTTCAATTCCCCCTTCAAGGCAGAGGTTTATTTCATCAATACCAAGCAGTTCCTGGATCAGAAATGGGGCACTTCCAACCCTGTGATGATGCGGGATGCGGAATTCGGCATGATCCGGCTGCGGGCGTTTGGCATCTATTCCTTCCGGGTGGCCGATCCTGTGGCCTTCCTTAAGGAAGTATTCGGCACCGCCGCCTACATGAGCGTGGATGGGGTTACCGGCCAGATCAAGCGTACTCTGGTTTCCGGCCTTTCCGACGCCATCGCCCAGAGCAAAATCCCCGCCCTGGATCTGGCCGCCAATTATGATGAGCTTTCCCAGTATGCCCTGCAGTCCCTGGCCCCCCGGATTGCCGGCCTGGGGCTGAAGCTGGAATCCTTCCTGATTGAAAATATCTCCCTGCCCGAAGAAGTGGAAAAGGCCATGGACAGGCGCACCTCCATGGGCGTGGTGGGGGATCTGAACCGGTATACCCAGTTCCAGGCCGCAGAGGCCATGCGGGAGGCCGCCAATAATCAGGGCGGCACTGCCGGGATGGGCGCCGGGATGGGCGCGGGCATGATGATGGCCCAGGCCATGCAGGCCGCCCAGATGATGAATATGCAGCCCCAGCAGCCCCAGTTCCAGCAGGCTGCGCCCCAGCAGTTCCAGCAGCCGGCTGCCCCCGCTGCCGATACCAAATTCTGCTGCGAATGCGGAACGAAAATCCCCCGCAGCGCCAAATTCTGCCCCGAATGCGGCGGAAAGCAGGGCTGAGGCAATCCCTCCACCGCTAACGCGGTCCCCCTCCCTTTCACAAGGGAGGCATGAATTCGGAATTAAAACTGTGAATATGAATAAATCCGTCCGCATTGATAGGAAGCGGACGGATTTTTGTTTGTGTATACGGGGGCGCATAGGTAGTTTGCGGGTTGTATGTTGACTATCTCATGGCATCGGGAAATTATCATTCAGTGATCCTTGCATCGGAATTCCGGTCATTGGTTGCATCTCCATTTCCGAAAATAGGGATAGCTTCACCCAGATAGGTGGGCGGAACCTTCATGATGCACCATGCCCAGTCTTTGACCCGTGCGACTGCTTCGCGGATATCAAAATGGGTTTGGCGTGCGTAACTTCGCAGATCGGATGAAATCCCTGCTGCTTCCATCCCGAAAGATCTTGCGTTGTGGATGGCACGGTACAGGTGATAGTTTTGCGTAACGATGATGATGCGTTCGCATTGGAAAATATCGCGGGCACGATACATGCTCTCGTAGGTGGAAAAACCGGCGTGATCCATGAAGATATCCTGGGAGGGGACGCCTTTGGAAATGGCATAGTCCTTCATAGCGTTGACTTCATCATAGTGCTTGCGGCCATGATCGCCGCTCATGAGCAGCTTAGGAGCCAACCCTTTCTGATAGGCGTCAATGGCTACATCCAGCCTGTCCTGCAGCATCTGGCTGGGTTTGCCGTCGCTGCGCAAGCCGCAGCCCAGCACCAGTATGCAATCTCCGGAAAGGCTGTCGGCATCATCCGGCGCATATATGGCCCCTTTTGTGCTGAGGATCATCCAGGTGTTGATTGCAATGGTGAAGCAAGCAATGATAAATGCTGATATCAGCACCCACTTCAGGAATCTTATAATGTGTTTCATTTGTTTCTGCCTTTCATGATGGCGATTAGAACAGACGGCATCGATGGGATGCGTCTTGGCTGATGCTGTTATGTTCCTATTTTATCGGATGTTTATGCACACTGTCAACGGCAGCGGAAGAATGAGGGAATGGCAGGATATGTTTCTTGCATGATGGTAACGGTTAAAGGGGACTTTTTCCTGCAATGATTTCAAAAATCCGTCCGCATCGATAGGAAGCGGACGGATTTTTTATCATTATATTTGTATTGCTGATTTTCAATCAATCTCAATTACTCCGGGATAATAGGTCATGATTTCCGTATCCTGATTGAGGAAGGTGGTCTGGGTTTCCCTGGGGGGCTGGTATTCCTTGCCTTCTACGGCGATCTTCACCTGCTTCACCCCGGGGAACTGGGAGGCGGTGAAGATGACGGCCCGGAGGGTCTGGGCGCCCTGATCCCCTTCCACGGCGTCCATGAAGGCCTTGGTGAAATTGATGGTGACCACCCCGTTTTTCATCTGCACCCCCAGCAGCCCGCAATCCTTGGGCAGAGGGGCGGAAAGGCCGCTGTCCGGCCGGGGGCCCTTGGCCAATTCCAGAATGGCGGTGGTCACATCCGCATCGGAAAAGACAGTGCGGGTGACGGGTACCAGCATCCGCCCGGTGGCGGAGGGGAAATACAATTGCACCTGATGGGCGCCGCCCATGGTTTCCACGGCGGCGGCATCCACGCTTTCCAGATTGATATTGTTTCCATTAAATGCGCCGGCAACATCGGTGCCGTATGTCAGCTTGGATCGCTTCTGCCCATCAAAGAGGAAGGTAACCTCCTCAACGGAATCAAAGCCGCACAGGGTATTGGCCACCGATTCCACCATGATGGTTTCCTGCTCGGCGCTGAAGCAGGAAAGGGCCTCTTTGGATAAATCCACCCGGGCCTTGCCGTTTGCGATATCCAGATCGATTTTTGTGCCCTCGGGGATGGTGGTCTTCAGCCCCAGCCTTGCGGCGGCCAGATCATTGGCGGAGGAGGCCACCATCAGGTTCAGCGTGGCCCGGGCCACCCCGTCGGTCTTTTCGATCTGGCGGGTCACCGGCACCAGATATCCCTCCCCATCCTGATAGTAGACCACCGTGGCCTGGGTTTCCGGGGCGGATTGGGTGGTATCGGAAAGCACCGGGATGTTGGTCAGGCTTTCTTCATATTGGACGGCAGCCGTCTGATCCTGATGTAGCGCCAGGGCAACCACCAGCGCCGATGCGCACAAGATCAGCATCCGTTCCACATCCACCCTGCGGATATTCAGTTTCCATTTTCCTTTGGCCATCATGCACACCTCCGTCAATTTTGCCCGCGCCCTGGATGGGGCGGCAGACCGGAAAATCATTTTCCCATGCCCATGAGTGTATGAAGGGAAAGGGGGAAAGATGATAGCTGATTTGGATGGAAAAGAAATTCGGAATCATAAAGAAATTCGGAATGCGGAATGCGGAATGCGGAATTTGGAATGTCATCCACAATTTTTGTTTCTGCAAGGAATTCTTTATTTTTTCTTGAAACGAATAGAATGAATAATATCCATCAAGCAATTCCGTATGATTCTTCATTCATCAAACGATAATTCCGCATTCCGCATTCCGCATTCCACATTCCACATTCCCCCCACTCCATTCCCGAATAATTTTTTCCTCCCCTTCAAATATGGTTCGGAAACCCGCTTTTTTTCCTTGGGATTGATAAAGCGGTTCCCGGATCATACAAAGGAAAAATGCGGAAAAAATTATTTTGATTCATCACGATACACCCGGATGCGTTGACAGACTGAAACCGGGAAAACCACGCAAAATGGGGATTTGAGCCAATTTGAAATGAAAAAAAGTTGAAAAAAATTTGAAAAACAGGCGCAAAAATGCTTGCAATTTTCATTCAGATGCTTTATAATGTGACTGTTGTCTGTTTATGGGATGAAGCGGTAAGTTGCCGTTCAGGCCAGAACGGGTAATTATCGCGGACCAGCCGGGGCACGACCCCGACGAACGGACTCGGGCCGCAGGAAAATCCTGCGGAAGGCGACGGGCTTCTCCACGGGCGAAGGCGCCCCCTGCGAAGCGCCGGGATCCTGGAGCAAGACTCCCCCCGTTCAGCCGTGAGTACGAAATCAAGGAGGAAAAAACATGGCCAGCCAGAAAATCCGCATCAAGCTCAAGGCGTACGAGCACAACCTGATCGACCAGTCCGCCGAGCGCATTGTGGAAACCGCCAAGCGCACGGGCGCCCGGGTATCCGGCCCCATCCCGCTTCCCACCGAGAAGGAGATCGTAACGATCCTCCGCGCCCCCCACAAGTACAAGGACAGCCGTGAACAGTTCGAACGCCGCACCCACAAGCGCCTCATCGACGTTCACAATCCCAACCCCCGCACCGTGGACGCCATGATGAAGCTCGATCTGCCCGCTGGCGTCGAGATCGAAATCAAGCTGTAAGGCAGGAGGACAATCATGAAGAAGGCAATCGTTGGCAAAAAGCTGGGTATGACCCAGATCTTCCTGTCCGACGGCCGTCTGGTTCCCGTGACGGTCATCCAGGCAGGCCCCTGCACCGTAGTGCAGAAGAAAACCATCGAAAAGGACGGCTATGAAGCCATCCAGCTGGGTTTTGACAAGCTGCCCGAAAACCGGGCCAAGAAGCTGGTCAACAAGCCCGATGCCGGCCACTTCGCCAAGGCTGGCGTGGCCCCCATGCGCAAGCTGCGCGAATTCCGCCTGGATGACTGCGCCGCTTACGAAATCGGCCAGGAAATCAAGGCTGACATCTTTGAAGAAGGCGAAAAGGTTGATATCTCCGGTATCACCAAGGGCCACGGCTACACCGGCACCATCCAGCGCTGGAATCAGCACACCGGCCCCATGGCCCACGGCTCCAAGTATCATCGCGGCCTGGGCTCCATGAGCGCCAACTCTGATCCTTCCCGCGTGTTCAAGAACAAGCACATGCCCGGCCACTACGGCGTGGAAAAGGTTACCATCCAGAACCTGTCCGTCGTCAAGGTGGACGCCGAACGCAGCCTGCTGCTGGTTCGGGGCGCTGTGCCCGGCCCCAAGGAAGGCCTGCTGCTTATCCGCAACGCTATCAAGGCCTGATTTGAAGGAGGAACTAAGAAATGCCTAACATCGACGTGCTCGACATGCAGGGCAAGAAAGTGGGCACCATGGAGCTGAGCGAAGAAATCTTCGCCGCTAACGTGAATGTCCCTGCCATGCATCTGGTCGTTCGCTCCATCCTGGCCAACAAGCGCCAGGGCACCCAGAGCGCCCTCACCCGCGGCATGGTCCGCGGCGGCGGTCGCAAGATCTATCGCCAGAAGGGCACCGGTAATGCCCGCCATCATGGCAACCGCGCTCCCCAGTTCCGTCACGGCGGCGTGGTCTTCGCTCCCCAGCCCCGGGATTATGTGATCAAGGTTCCCAAGAAGGTGCGCCGCATCGCCATGAAGAGCGCCCTGACTTCCAAGTTCAACGAAGGCAGCATCATCGTTGTGGATGAAATCAAGCTGGCCGACGCCAAGACCAAGCTGATGGCTGAAGTGCTCAAGAATCTGGGCGCCGAAAAGAAGGCCCTGCTGGTTCTGGCTGGCAAGGATGAATCTGTCATCCGCGCTTCCAAGAACATCCCCACCGTGAAGGACGCCTACGTGAACACCATCAATGTGTATGACCTGCTCAACGCCGATAAGATCGTCGTGCTGAAGGCGGCCATGGAAAGCATCCAGGAGGTGTACGCATGAAGAATGCTCATGACATCATCCTGCGCCCCGTCCTGACCGAAAAGGGCTACGACGGCATCGCGGATAAGCGCTACGTTTTCGAAGTAGCGATCGACGCCAACAAGGTGGAAATCAAGAAGGCCCTGGAAAAGGTTTTCCCTTCCATTAAGGTGGCCCGCGTGAACACCCTGCGCACCCTGGGCAAGATGAAGCGCCAGGGCCTGCATCAGGG
Source organism: Clostridia bacterium (assembly GCA_017395685.1). GTDB lineage: Bacteria > Bacillota > Clostridia > Christensenellales > Aristaeellaceae > RUG563. Next base: position 44,181 of record JAFQOD010000044.1, on the reverse strand, counting down.
CCGCACCCCCGAAGTGAAGAAGGCCTACGTGATCCTGACTGAAGATTCCAAGCCCATCGAGTTCTTCGAGGGTATGGTGTAAGGGAGGAGAAGCAAGATGGCAGTTCGTGTTTATAAGCCCACTTCGTCCGCCCGCCGCTTCATGTCTGTGCTGACGTTCGAAGAAATCACCAAGAAGACCCCGGAAAAGAGCCTGACCGAAACCCTGAAAAAGAATGCCGGCCGTAACAAGCAGGGCAAGATCACCGTTCGTCATCAGGGCGGCGGCAACAAGATCAAGTACCGCATCATCGATTTCAAGCGCAACAAGCTGGATGTTCCCGCCAAGGTTGCTGCCATTGAATACGATCCCAACCGTACCGCTTTCATCGCTCTGCTGAACTACGCCGACGGCGAAAAGCGCTACATCCTCTGCCCCCTGGATCTGAAGGTAGGCGACACCGTTGTGGCCAGCGCCAATGCCGATATCAAGCCCGGCAACGCCCTGCCCCTGGCCAACATCCCCGTCGGTACCCTGATCCACAACCTGGAAATCAAGCCCGGCAAGGGCGGCCAGCTGGTTCGTTCCGCCGGCGCCTATGCCCAGCTGATGGGTAAGGAAGGTGCCTACGCTCAGGTGCGTATGCCCTCCGGCGAATACCGCAAGATCCCCATGAACGCCATGGCCACCATCGGCACCGTCGGCAACACCGATCACAGCAACGTGCGCATCGGTAAGGCCGGTCGCAAGCGTCACATGGGCATCCGTCCCACCGTCCGCGGCGTGGTTATGAATCCCTGTGATCACCCCCATGGCGGCGGCGAAGGCAAGAGCCCCGTTGGTATGCCTGCCCCTGTTACTCCCTGGGGTAAGCCTGCTCTGGGCCTGAAGACCCGCAAGCACAAGAAGTATTCCAACAAACTGATCGTAAAGCGTGCCAGCAAGAAGTAAGTCCGGCGCATATAGGAAGGAGGCAACCCCATGAGCCGTTCCGTAAAGAAAGGCCCGTTTGTACAAGAAGCGCTGTATAAGCGCATCGTCGATATGAACAAGACCGGCAACAAGCAGGTTCTCAAGACCTGGAGCCGCTCTTCCACCATCTTCCCCGAATTCGTCGGCCACACCATCGCGGTGCACGATGGCCGCAAGCATGTGCCGGTATACGTTACCGAAGACATGGTTGGCCACAAGCTGGGCGAATTTGCTCCCACCCGCACTTTCCGCGGGCATGCGGGCGAAAAGGCCTCTGGCCGTAAATAAGGGAAGGAGAGAAAAATATGGCTACTCGTACCCGTGAAAAGGGCGCTGCCCGGGCTGAAAGCCGTGACAAGCGTCCCCAGGCGCACGCCAAGCATATCCGCCTGTCCTCCCGCAAGGCCAAGATCGTTCTTGACCTGATCCGCGGTAAGGATGTGGACCAGGCGCTCGCCATTCTGGAATATACCCCCAAGGCAGCATCCCCCGTCATCTTCAAGGTGCTTTCCAGCGCCATCGCCAATGCGGTGAACAATCAGGAAATGGATCGCAGCGATCTGTATGTTGCAGAATGCTACGCCAATCCTGGCCCGACCCTCAAGCGCTATGTAGCCCGCAGCCGCGGCAGCGCTTCCCCCATGCTCAAGCGCACCTGCCACATCAGTGTTGTGCTGGACCAGAAGACGAAGTAAGGGAGGATCATCATGGGTCAGAAAGTTAATCCGCATGGCGCCCGCGTTGGTGTTATCTTTGACTGGAGCACCCGCTGGTTCGCCGGCAAGAAAGATTTTTCCAATAATCTGATTGAAGACTTCAAACTGCGCGAAATGCTGAAGGAAAAGTTCTACTCCTGCGGCATCTCCCGGATCGACGTGGAGCGCAGCGCCTCCCGCATGACGGTCACCCTGTTCGCCGGCAAGCCCGGTATGATCATCGGCCGCAGCGGCAAGGGCATTGAAGAGCTGAAGGCTGAAGTAGAAGCTTTCTGCGGCCACGCTGTGAACATCCGCGTGGTTGACATCAAGAACCCCGATACCGATGCTCAGCTGATCGCTGAAAACATTGCCCAGCAGCTGGAAAAGCGCATCGCTTTCCGCCGGGCCATGAAGCAGTCCATCCAGCGCGCCCTGCGTCCTCAGGGCGGCAAGGGCGAAGCTGCCAAGGGCGTCAAGATTGCCATCTCCGGCCGTCTGGGCGGCGCCGACATCGCCCGCACCGAGCATTATCACGAAGGCTCCATTCCCCTGCAGACCCTGCGGGCCAACATTGACTACGGCTTTGCCGAAGCCAAGACCACCTATGGCCGCCTGGGCGTAAAGGTTTGGGTATACAAGGGACAGATCCTGCCCAAGCCCAAGAAGACCGCGCAGCCCGCTGCCGCTATCGAAGGAGGCAAGTAATACCATGCTGATGCCCAAGAGAGTTAAGCGCCGCAAGCAGTTCCGCGGCCGTATGAAGGGCGCCGCCCATCGCGGCAATTTCATCGCTTACGGCGATATCGGCCTGATGGCCACCGAGCCCTGCTGGGTTACTTCTCAGCAGATCGAAGCTGCCCGTATCGCGCTCACCCGTTACACCAAGCGCGGCGGCCAGGTCTGGATCAAGATTTTCCCCGACAAGCCCGTAACCAGCAAGCCCGCTGAAACCCGCATGGGTTCCGGTAAGGGTACTCCTGAATACTGGGTGGCCGTGGTTAAGCCCGGCCGGATCCTGTTCGAAGTTGGCGGCATTGATGAGACCATCGCCCGGGAAGCCCTGCGTCTCGCCGCTGGCAAGCTCCCCCTCAAGACCAAGATTGTGAAGCGTGAAGACGCTCCCAATCCTAACGAAAATAAAGCGGGTGGTGAAAGCAAATGAAGGCCAAGGAATTCGCAGCCATGAAGCCTGAAGAATTGACCGCGAAGATCGCCGAGCTCAAGGAAGAGCTCTTCAACCTTCGTTTCCGGCTTGCCACCGGTCAGCTTGAGAACACCATGCAGATCACTGTGGTAAAGCGCGATATCGCCCGTGCGATGACCGTGCTGACCCAGCAGAGCAAGGCGTGACCGATAAGCCGTGAAAGGAGTCAATACAATGTCTGAAGTAAGAGGCATCCGCAAGACCCGCATTGGCGTGGTCGTAAGCGATAAGATGGATAAGACCATCGTGGTCTCCCTGTCCACCCGCGTGCGCCATCCCCTGTATGGCAAGTTCATCACCCGCACCAGCAAGATCAAGGCGCATGATGAAGAAAACACCTGCGGCATCGGCGACACCGTTGAGATCATGGAATGCCGTCCCCTGTCCAAGGATAAGCATTGGCGGCTGGTTCGCATCGTCGAAAAAGCGAAGTAATAGCGTCGCTCGTACGGTGCCCATTCGATGCTTTGCTCATCTCGCGGCGATCTTTCCGCTCCGGTCTTCTCGCGGTAGCGCTGCTACAGCTTCGAAGCCCGTCACGGAAATCTCATCCGCGATATGAAGCAAATCAGGCGAATGTTCCCCTTCTCGCTCCGCTTAATGGAATGAAATTCTTCCTGTAGTATAAGCGGGCGATTCCAAAGTATCCGACCTCTCATGGGGGCATTGAGTACCCGCCATGAAGAGGAACCTATAAAGGAGGAAACCCCTATGATTCAGCCGCAAACGCGACTCAAGGTAGCCGATAACTCCGGCGCCAAGGAAATCATGTGCATCCGCGTGCTGGGTGGTTCCTTCCGCCGCACGGGCTCCATCGGCGATGTGATCGTCGCTTCTGTGAAGTCCGCGACTCCCGGCGGTCAGGTGAAGAAGGGCGATGTGGTCAAGGCCGTTATCGTCCGCGTACACCAGCCCCAGCGCCGTCCCGATGGCAGCTACATCAAGTTTGATGATAACGCCGCCGTCATCATCGGCAATGACAAAATGCCCCGCGGCACCCGCATCTTTGGGCCGGTGGCCCGTGAGCTGCGCGAGAAGGACTACATGAAGATCGTGTCCCTCGCCCCCGAAGTGCTGTAAGGAGGACAATGCAATGTTTGTAAAAACCAAGGATCAGGTCGTTGTCATCTCCGGTAAGGATAAGGGCGCCAAGGGTAAGGTGGTTACCGCTGCCCCCAAGACCGGTAAGGTCATCGTGGAAGGCGTTGCCATGGTCACCAAGCACCAGAAATCCCGTGCTCAGGGCCAGCCCGGCGGCATCATCAAGAAGGAAGCCTTCATCGATGCTTCCAACGTGATGCTCGTATGCCCCAAGTGCGGCAAGGCGACCCGCGTTGCCCACCAGATCGTGGAAGTCACCACCAAGGATGGCAAGACCACGAAGAAGAATGTTCGTGTCTGCAAAAAGTGCAGCCAGCAGATTGACTGATAAGGAGGACACAAGCAAATGGCTACCCGCATTAAGGAAAAGTATTTGGCCGAAGCTGTGCCTGCCTTGCAGCAGAAGTTCGGCTACAAGAACGTGATGGAAATTCCCCGGCTGGAAAAGGTCATCATCAACATGGGTCTGGGCGATTGCAAGGACAACGCCAAGGCACTGGAAGTGGCCGTTTCCGAACTGACCCAGATCGCCGGTCAGAAGCCCCTGGTTACCAAGGCCAAGAAGTCCGTTGCTAACTTCAAGCTCCGTCAGGGCATGAACGTTGGCGCCAAGGTAACCCTGCGCGGCGCCCGGATGGAAGAATTCATCGACAAGCTGGTTAACATCGCTCTGCCCCGCGTACGCGACTTCCGCGGCGTATCCGGCAAGGCTTTTGATGGCCGCGGCAACTATGCCCTGGGCATCAAGGAACAGCTGATCTTCCCCGAAATCGATTATGATAAGGTCGAAAAGATCCGCGGCATGGAAATGATTTTCGTTACCACCGCCAAGACCGACGAAGAAGCCAAGGAACTGCTCAGGCTGCTGGGCATGCCCTTCGCTCAGTAAGTTAGGGAGGAGAAGAAAAATGGCAAAGACTAGTATGAAGATCCGTCAGGCGCGGCCTGCCAAGTTCTCCACCCGCGCTTACACCCGCTGCCGTCTGTGCGGCCGGCCCCATTCCGTGCTTCGCCGCTACGGCATCTGCCGTATCTGCTTCCGCGAATTGGCCTATAAGGGCCAGATCCCCGGCGTCCGCAAAGCGAGCTGGTAAGTATAAAGGAGGTACCATCATGGTTGTCAATGATCCCATTGCCGATATGCTCACCCGCATTCGCAACGCGCAGATCGCCCGCCACGACAGCGTGACGATCCCCGCCAGCAACATGAAGAAGGCCATCGCCAAGATCCTTCTGGATGAGGGGTATATCAAATCTGTTGAAAATATCGCCGACGGTCTGCAGGGCTCCATCAAGGTTACCCTGAAGTACCTGGATAAGAAGCAGCCCGTTATCGTTGGCCTCAAGCGCATCTCCAAGCCCGGTCTGCGGGTGTACGCCACCTGCGAAGAGCTGCCCAAGGTTCTGGGCGGCCTGGGCATCGCCATCGTTTCCACTTCCAAGGGCCTGATGACTGACAAGGCTGCCCGGAAGGAAAACATGGGCGGCGAAGTGCTCTGCTACGTCTGGTAATCAACACGTCATTTGGAGGTAAAGAATTATGTCTCGTATCGGAAGGCTTCCCATCGCCGTTCCCGCGGGCGTGACGGTTACCATCGATAGCACCAATCTGGTGACCGTAAAGGGCCCCAAGGGTACCCTTACCCAGCAGGTAAATAATGACATCACCGTGAAGCAGGAAGGCGCCGAAATCCTCGTTACCCGTCCTTCTGACCGGAAAGACCACCGCGCTATGCACGGCCTCTACCGCGCCCTGATCGCCAACATGGTCAAGGGTGTTACCGAAGGCTTTGCCGTAACGCTGGAAATGGTGGGCACCGGCTATCGTGCCGCCGCCGAAAACAACGGAAAGACCCTTACCATCAACATTGGTTTCTCTCATCCCGTTGTTTTCGAAGCCCCCGAAAATGTAACCTTCGAAACCCCTGTACAGACCAAGATGGTCGTCAAGGGCATCGATAAGCAGGTCGTTGGCAACCTTGCCGCCGATATCCGCGCTCTGCGTAAGCCTGAACCCTACCTGGGCAAGGGCATCAAGTATGAGGGTGAACATATCCGCCGCAAGGAAGGCAAGGCCGGTAAGAAATAAGAAAGGGAGTGAACGCAAATGTTCAATAAGCGCGACCGTAATGAAGTGCGCGTGATCCGTCACGCCCGCGTCCGCAAAAAGATCAGCGGCACCCCCGAAATGCCGCGCCTGTGCGTGTATCGCAGCAATAAATCCATCTATGCTCAGGTAATCGACGATACCAAGGGCTGCACCCTGGTTTCCGCCTCCACCCTGGATCCCCAGATCAAGGGCCAGCTGGGCGAAGTGGATAAGACCGGCGCTGCCAAGCTGGTTGGTAAGCTGGTGGCCGAGCGTGCCCTGGCTGCCGGTATCAAGGACATCGTCTTTGACCGCGGCGGCTACCTCTACACCGGGCGTGTTGCCGCCCTGGCCGCTGCTGCCCGTGAAGCCGGCCTGAACTTCTAAGGAGGGAAAGAGAGCATGCCTATCAATGAACGCCGTGATCGCCGGGATCGTGAAGAGCCCGTCAGCGAATTCAAAGAACGCCTCGTCGCCCTCAACCGTGTAACCAAGGTTGTTAAGGGCGGTAAGAACTTCCGCTTTGCCGCGCTGGTCGTCGTCGGTGACGAAAACGGCCGCGTAGGCGCCGCCATCGGTAAGGCCAAGGAAGTGCCCGAAGCCATCCGCAAGGCTGTGGAAGCTGCCAAGAAGCATCTGGTGAACGTGCCCATGGAAGGCACCACCATCCCCCATGCCATCAACGGCGAATTCGGCACTGCGAAAGTTGTGCTGCTGCCCGCCGAAGAAGGTGCTGGCGTTATCGCCGGCGGCGGCGCCCGTGCTGTTCTGGAACTGGCCGGTATCAAGGATATCCGCACCAAGACCTTCGGCACAAACAACCGCATCAACACCGTTAAAGCCACGCTGGAAGGCCTGAAGCTTCTGCGCAACGCCGAAACCGTTGCCAAGATGCGCGGCAAGACCGTGGAAGAAATCATCGGCTAAGGAGGATATGGAAAGATGAAACTGAAGATCACCCTGACCAAATCCCCGATCGCCTCTCTGCAAGTGCACAAGGACACCGTGGCCGCTCTGGGCCTGCGTAAAGTGGGCATGACTGTGGTCAAGGAAGACAATCCCTGCATCCGTGGCCAGATCTTCCGTGTGAAGCACATGGTCAAGGTTGAGGAAATCAACGAATAAGATAAGGGAGGGCTCACCCATGAAATTGCATGAGTTGCAACCGGCTATCGGTTCGACGACTGCCCCGAAGCGCCTTGGTCGAGGCGTAGGCTCTCAGTTGGGCAAAACCTCCGGTAAAGGCCACAAGGGCGCCAAGGCCCGCTCCGGCGGCGGCCCCCGCCCCGGCTTCGAAGGCGGCCAGATGCCTCTGACCCGCCGTCTGCCCAAGCGCGGCTTTACCAACATTTTCGGTAAGGAATATGCGATCGTCAACGTTTCCGCCCTCAATGCTTTTGAGGATGGCGCCGTGGTTACCAATGAAGCACTGATCGAAAAGGGCCTGATCAAGAAGGTTCTGGACGGCGTGAAGGTTCTCGGCGGCGGCGAACTGCAGAAGAAGCTCACCGTGAAGGTCGACAAGGTCACTGATTCCGCAAAGGAAAAGATCGAGGCGATCGGCGGGAAAGTTGAGGTGAAGTAACGATGTGGGAGACTCTCCGCAATGTATGGCGGGTTCCCGAGCTCCGTAAAAAGGTGCTCTACACGTTCTTCATGCTGATGCTGTTCCGTCTGGTCAGCGTCATTCCCGTTCCCGGTGCCAATGCCGAAGCCATGGCCCAGGCCATGGCCGGCTATGATCTGCTTGGCCTGATGAACATGATGACCGGCTCCGCTCTGAGCCAGATGACCATCATGGCCATGGGTATTTCTCCTTACATCAACGCTTCCATTATCATGCAGCTGCTGACCATCGCGATCCCCGCCCTGGAGAGGCTGCAGAAAGAAGGCGGCGAAGAAGGTAAGAAGAAGATCAATCAGATCACCCGCTATGTCACCATTGGTCTGGCTGTACTGCAGGCCTATGGTATCATCAGCGCCTTCCCCATCGGCCTGGCCGACGGGTACAATAACTTCTGGGGCAAGCTGTCCATCGGCATCATCATGGCCGGTGGTACCGCCCTGGCCCTGTGGATCGGCGAACGCATCACCAAGGACGGCATCGGCAACGGCGTCTCCCTGCTGATCTTCACCGGTATCATCACCAACCTGTTCAACGGCATCCTGGGCACTACTCAGGGCGTGTTCCGTGGCCAGGCTTCCGTGGGCACCCTGGCGGTGATGGTTGTGACCATCTTCATCATCCTGGTGGTTGTAACCTGCATCGACCTGTCTGAACGCCGCATCCCCGTCCAGTACGCCAAGCGCGTGGTGGGCCGGAAGATGTATGGCGGCCAGAGCACCCACATCCCCATGAAGCTGCTGAGCGTTGGCGTTCTGCCCCTGATTTTCGCTTACTCCTTCATGGCCTTCCCCAGCACGATCATCACCATCGTGGCCAAGGGTTCCAACTTTGCCAACTGGTGGGGCCGGAATATGTCTCAGAGCTCTCCTCTGTACATCGTCATCTGCGGCCTGCTGATCGTTGCCTTCTCTTACTTCTATACTGCCATCACCTTCAATCCTCAGGATATCGCCAAGAATATCCAGCAGCAGGGCGGCCATATCCCCGGTATCCGTACCGGCGGCAAGACCGTGGAATTCCTCTCCCGGACTTCCAAGCGTCTCACCCTGTTCGCGGCTCTCTTCCTGGCCCTGATGAATACCATTGCCTCCATGCTGTCTGCCTTCGCCGGCATCCCCTTCGGTGCTTCCTCCGTGCTGATCGCCGTGAGCGTTGCCCTGGAGACCGTTCGCCAGGTGGAAAGCCAGCTGGTTATGCGCAATTACAAAGGCTTCCTGGGCTGATAAACCAGGAAATGCGGAATGCACTGCCCCGGGGATGGGTTCTTCCCTCCCCGAGGCTGTGGCATTCCCGCTTCTATGTTCGATGTCTGTTCCGTGGCAATGAAAGCACGCCGATCCCAGAAAGGAGATGCACATGAACATCATTTTCCTGGGCCCTCCCGGCGCGGGCAAGGGCACGCATGCACAAAGGCTGATGAATGAACTGGAAATCCCTCAGATTTCCACTGGTGATATGCTCCGTCAGGCCATCAAGGCAGAAACCCCCATGGGTCTTTCCGCCAAGGCTTACATTGAAAAGGGCGAATTGGTGCCCGATGAAGTGGTAATCGGCATTGTAAAGGATCGGCTGCAGCAGGATGACTGCCAGCGCGGCTATATCCTGGATGGGTTCCCCCGTACGGTGGCCCAGGCCGAGGCCCTCTCCACCTTTGCCAAGATCGATGTGGCGCTGAATCTTTCCCTTCCCGATGAAATGATTATTGCCCGCCTCTCCGGCCGCAGGGTGTGCCTCAAGTGCGGTGGTACCTACCACATCAGCGCCCTGGGCGGCAGAGAAGATTGCCAGGCCTGCGGTGAAACGCTGGTGCAGCGCAAGGACGACTCCCCTGAAACCATCCAGAACCGGCTTTCCGTTTACGCCGCTCAGACCGCCCCCCTCATTGATTTCTATGAGAAGAAGGGCCTGCTGAAGACCGTGGAATGCCTGGGCAGTGTGGATGAAAATCAGGAAGCGGTACGAAAGGCATTGAACCTGAAATGATCACCATCAAAAATCACGATCAGCTGGCGAAAATGCGCAGCGCGGGGCATCTGCTCCATGATGTGCTGTGCCGGCTGAGAGAAGCGGTTGTCCCCGGGATCACCACCAAGGCGCTGGATAGCTACGCCGAGGAGCTGATCCGGAAGGGCGGGGCCATTCCCTCCTTCCTGAATTATCACGGATATCCCGCTTCCATCTGCGCCTCCCTGGAGGATGAAGTGGTGCATGGCATCCCGTCCGACCAGGTCACCATTGAAAACGGCATGATCCTTTCCATCGATTGCGGCCTGATCCTGGATGGCTGGCAGGCGGACAGCGCCTTCACCGCCCCGGTAGGTTCGATCGATGAAGAAAAGATGCAGCTGATCCGGGTGACGGAAGAATGCTTCTGGAAAGGCGCTTACATGGCACAGAACGGCCATCGTCTTGGCGATATCGGCCACGCTGTGCAAGCCCATGCCGAGGCCCATGGCTACGGCGTGGTGCGGGATCTGACGGGCCACGGCATCGGCCGGGCCATGCATGAGGATCCCAGCATCCCCAACTACGGCGAAGCCGGCAGAGGGGTGCGCATCCGGCCCGGGATGACGCTGGCCATCGAACCCATGATTGCCATGGGCAAGTGGCCCGTCCATCAGCTTTCTGACGGCTGGACCATCGTCACCAACGATCACAGCCCCTGCGCCCATTATGAGCATACGGTGGCGGTTGTGCCCGATGGCCCGCCCGAGATTCTGACCTTGCCCGGCCATACCTGGAAGGGGGCGGAAGGGTGAAAGCGCCCATCGAACCCGGTCACGTAGTTTTTTCAAAAAAAGGGCGTGACAAAACCAGGTACTTTGTGGTATTATATACTGTGGACGCCGACTTCGTCATGATCTGCGATGGGGAGACCCGGAAGCTGGATCATCTCAAGAAAAAGCGTATCAAGCATCTGGCCGGCTGCCCCTATGAATTCCCGGAATTGATCGAAATGTATCAGCAGGGAAGCTTAAAGGACGCCGATATCCGCAAGATGCTGTATCCGATTAAAAACGGAACCAACTGCGCAAATGCGCAAAATACATGAGGGAGGGGTAACCGCTTGTCCAAGGACGATGTCATCGAAATGGAAGGTAAGGTAATTGAGGCGCTGCCCAATGCCATGTTCCAGGTTGAATTGCCCAACGGGCACCGCATCATGGCCCACATCTCCGGCAAGATGCGCATGAACTTCATCCGCATTTATCCGGGGGATAAGGTCACTATCGAGCTCTCCCCCTACGATCTTACCCGCGGCCGCATCACGTGGCGCAGCAAGAACTGATTCACACCCTAAGGAGGTATTCCCATGAAAGTCCGTCCTTCTGTGAAGCCTATCTGCGAAAAGTGCAAGATCATCAAGCGCAAGGGCCGCGTGATGGTTATTTGCGAAAATCCCAAGCATAAGCAGCGCCAGGGCTAACCCTCCCGGCGCAGGGAGCGCCGTTCTCAGCGTTTTTTCGAAAAAAGCGTTGACAACGGCGTTCCCATGGTTTATAATAACCATTTGGAAACCCCTTTAATTTCCGCCGACAAGCCTGTCGTGGGCGGCTGCCCGGGTAGTCTTTTGATTGCCCGGGACCACGCATGCTGTCACATAAATATCCGCCTGGGTTGCGGGCGGATTACCGGAAGGGAGTATCTGTCCCTTTCCGGCGCTGGGAATGCACTTTTTTGATGGGCAAGTTATCTACGCCTTGCCTGGAAAAATCGATCCGCATTCCATCCTGACCACTCAATCACATGGAGGTGTAACCAACACATGGCACGTATTGCGGGCGTTGACCTGCCCCGAGACAAGCGCGTCGAGGTTGGTCTGACTTACATCTTCGGCATTGGCCCGACGGTGTCCAAGCAGATCCTCGAAGAAACCGAAGTAAATCCTGACACCCGTGTCAAGGATCTGACCGAAACCGAAATCAGCAAGCTGCGCGATTATATCGAACACAACCTGAAGGTTGAGGGCGATCTGCGCCGCGAAATTTCCATGAATATCAAGCGTCTGGTGGAAATCGGCTGCTACCGCGGCGTCCGCCATCGCCGCAACCTGCCCGTGCGCGGCCAGAACACCAAGCAGAATGCCCGCACCCGCAAGGGCCCCAAGCGGACCCAGGCTGGCAAGAAGAAGTAATTTTGCCTCATGATCGTAATCCGCTGTGTGCTTTCCGCATCTTTTCCTTTATAACTGCGTTGTCTGCGGCTTGACGTAGCGCTGCTACGCCTGCGCCTTGACGCCTTGTTCTAAAGAAAAATCTGCTGGAAATCACTGTGCTGATCACGACATTCGGCAAAATAGCGGCTTTTTAGCAGGCGGGGAAACTGCCGGCATGAAGCCGAGGGCTTGATAGAAATGCTTCTTTAATAAGAAGGGATTTTATCAGCCAGTCGTTATGATCCGATCGGATCGAAAATCATCCAAAAGGACGCCCCGAAAGGGGTTCGGAGGGATATAAAATGGCTCCTAAGAAAACAGCGCTGAAGAAGGTTTCGCGCAAGCGCCGTGAGAAGAAGCTCGTTGAGCGGGGCGTGGCGCATATCCGTTCTTCCTTCAACAATACCATCGTTACCATTACTGATGTGCAGGGCAATGCCCTGTCCTGGGCTTCCGCCGGCGGCATGGGTTTCCGCGGCAACAAGAAGTCCACGCCCTTCGCCGCTCAGATGGCCGCTGAAACTGCCGCCAAGGCCAGCCAGGAATTCGGCCTGAAGTCTGTGGACGTTATGGTAAAAGGCCCCGGCTCCGGCCGTGAAGCCGCTATCCGTGCCCTGCAGACCGCCGGTCTGGATGTGACCATGATCAAGGACGTCACCCCCATTCCCCACAATGGCTGCCGTCCCCCCAAGCGTAGAAGAGTGTAAGGAGGATCCCCAAAATGGCAAGATATACGGATTCTGTATGCCGTCTGTGCCGTCGTGAGGGCACCAAGCTCTTCCTGAAGGGCGAAAAGTGCTTCTCCGACAAGTGCGCCGTCAGCAAGCGGCCCACCCCTCCTGGTCAGCATGGCCAGGCCCGTCAGCGCAAGCCCAGTGAATACGGCCTGCAGCTGCGTGAAAAGCAGAAGGCCCGCCGCGCCTATGGCCTGCTGGAAGGCCAGTTCTATCGCACCTATGAACGCGCTTCCAACATGAAGGGCGTTACCGGTGAAAATCTGCTCTCTCTGCTGGAACGCCGCCTGGACAACGTGGTTTACCGCGCTGGCTTCGCTGCTTCCCGCCCCCAGGCCCGTCAGCTGGTGCTGCATGGTCATTTCCAGGTCAATGGTAAGAAGGTGGACGTGCCTTCCTACGAAATGGATCAGAATGACGTGCTGACCGTGAAGCAGGGCAGCAAGGAAATGGAACTGTTCAAGGCTGCCCGTGAAGGCTCCAGCCGCATCGTGCCCAAGTGGCTCACCGTCAATGCCGACGAACTGACTGCCACCGTTTCCGCCCTCCCCGCCCGCGAAGATATCGATTTCTCCCTGCAGGAAAACATGATCGTCGAATATTATTCCCGTTAATGTTTTTTGTGCTGAGAAATCCCCTCAACCGACGGTTATCGATAGGAGGGTAAAACGTGATTATCGAAATCGAAAAGGCGCACATCGAGTGTGTCGAAATGGCCGCGAACAATACCTATGGCAAGTTCGTAATCGAGCCGCTGGAACGCGGCTTCGGCCATACGCTGGGCAATGCGCTGCGCAGGGTGCTGATCAATTCCCTGCCCGGCGCTGCCGTTACCAGCGTGAACATCGACGGCGTTCAGCATGAATTTTCCACTGTGCCCGGCGTTAAGGAAGATGTAACTGAAATCATCCTCAATCTCAAGGAACTTGCCCTGAAGCTGTATTCTGATCAGGTCAAGATGCTGGAGATCAATGCCCAGGGCCCCTGCGAACTGACCGCTGCCGATATCCGTGTGGATGATGAAGTGGAAATCGTCAATCCTGATCTGCACATCGCCACCCTGGGCGAAGGCGCAAATCTGCATATGTGGATCAGCCTGGATCGGGGCCGGGGCTATGTTTCTTCTGATAAGAACAAGAATGCCCAGATGCCCATCGGCGTGATCCCCATCGATTCCATCTACACCCCCATCCGCAAGGTGAATTACGTGGTCGAGGATACCCGCGTGGGCCAGATCACGGACTATGATAAGCTGACGATGGAAGTGTGGACCGATGGCTCCGTGGCCCCTGATGAGGCCATTGCCCTCTCCGCCCGTATCCTTACCGAGCAGCTGTCCCTCTTCATCGGCCTTACCGATCAGACCCTGCCCATCAGCACCGCTGAACCGGAAGACGATAAGATGGAAAAAGTGATGGAGATGACCATTGAAGATCTGGATCTCTCCGTCCGTGCTTACAATTGCCTCAAGCGCGCCGGCATCAACACTGTGGCTGAATTGGTTCAGCGCAATCAGGAAGATATGATGAAGGTTCGCAATCTGGGCAAGAAGAGTCTGGAAGAAGTCGAGCAGAAGCTGCAGGCACTGGGCCTGGGTCTGCGCCCGACCGAAGAGTGATAGGAGGAAATTCCCATGGCACATGAGCGCAAGCTGGGCCGCACTGCGAGTCAGCGCAAGGCGATGCTGCGGAACCTGACCACCAATCTCCTGTGGTACGGCCGCATCGAAACCACCGAGGCCAAGGCCAAGGAAGTGCGCGCGATCGCAGATAAAATGATCACCCTCGCCATCCGCGAATATGATCAGACTGTGGAAGTGGAAAAGCAGTTCTACAATGACAAGAAGCAGATCGTGAAGGAAACCTTCGTGAACGACCTGCCCTCCAAGCTGCATGCCCGCCGCCTGATGATGGCTTACCTGTATGATATCAAGGAAGCCAAGAAGGACGACGAAAACAAGGCCGAATACAAGGAACGCACCAAGGATAACAAGCATCCCGTGGTGGAAAAGCTGTTCCGTGAATATGGCCCCAAGTATCGCGCCCGCAATCAGGAAAAGAACTGCACCGGTGGCTATACCCGCATCTATAAGCTGGGGCCCCGTCGCGGTGACGCTGCTGAAATGGTAGTGATCGAGCTGGTGTAATTGCCGCTGAGGCATGATATGCCAATTGAGCAGAGAATGCGAATGCATTCTCTGCTTTTTCATTTGCCGAAGCAGTTGTAAAAAAATCTTTCCCCTGTTTCAGCAGGGATTTGGGCGGTATATATAGAATAAAGCAATGTTTATGGCGTTTTGCGCCTGCTTTGAATTGTAAGGCACATTTGCGTGCAGAAAGAAGGCTATCAATGGCGAAAGAGAAAAGCTGCCCCCGGGTGGATATCGGCGGCCAGGCCGTATTGGACGGCGTGATGATGAAGGCGCCGGACGCCGTGGCGGTTGCCGTGCGCAGGCCCGATGGCAAGATCGTTGTAAAACGGGAGGATTATGTTTCCCCCGCGAAAAAGCATAAATGGATGGGCTGGCCCTTTATCCGCGGCGCCGTCAGCATGGTATCCATGATGGGCCTGGGCATGCGGGTGCTCACCGAAAGCGCAAAGATGACCGGGGATGAGGCCTATCAGGAAGAGCCCGGCAAATTTGAAAAATGGCTCACCGAAAAGCTGGGGGATAAGGCGGAAAAATTCTTTATGGGCCTGGCGGTGCTGATGGCCCTGGCCATGAGCGTGGGGCTGTTCGTGCTGCTGCCCAATGTGGCCATGTTCCTTTTCCCCAAGGATGCCACCGGCACCATGCTGCTGCTGAAGAATCTGGTATCCGGCCTGATCCGCATTGTGCTGCTGATTGCCTATATTTCCTTCTGCGGCCGCATCCCCGAAATGAAAAAGACCTTCCAGTATCACGGGGCGGAGCATAAGACCGTATATTGCAACGAAAAGGGCCTGGAACTGAATCCCAAGAATGCCCAGCAGTTTTCCACCCTCCATCCCCGCTGCGGCACTTCCTTCCTGCTGCTGACTTTCTTCCTTTCCATTATTTTTTATTCCATCATCGATGTGCTGGTGCTGGAATTGACCGGCTTTGATCTGGGGGCCAATTATTTCCTGCGGATCCTGTCCCGGCTGGTGCTGCTGCCCGTGATCACTGGCATCAGCTATGAGGTGCTGAAAGCCCTGGCCCATTCCGAAGGGCCCATCGTGCGCTTCCTGCGCTGGCCCGGATTGCAGATGCAGCGGCTCACCACCAAGCAGCCCACCGATGAAATGATCGAAGTGGCCATCGTTTCCATGAATGCTGCCCTCCACGGCCTGCCGGAAGGCGAAAAAACCGAGGAAGGCTGGATCGTGCTGAGTAAAGAATAAGTAGTTTTTAGTATTGCGAGAGGGGGTTTCTTTTGAAAAAGAAACCCCCTCTCGCGCTCTCCCAAAGAAAACTGTTACTGGATTTTTCTTGAACGCAAGAAATCAACTGCTTTCCCAGTGGTGCTTGGGAATGGGAGAAGGCCAAACACTCGTTGCAGCCCAAGGGGACGCATAAGAGGCAGCCAAGAAACGGAAGCGACGAAGCATGTGCAAGCGCAGCGCAGGGCATGCGTTGAAACTCTGGAGGTGTTCCATGACCATCCGTGACGCTCTTTCCTGGGCAGAAAATGAACTGCGGGAAATTCCCGATCCCCGGCTGGATGGGGAATACCTGCTGGCTCATATTTTGCAGATGCAGCGGCTGCCCATGCTATTGGATAAAATGCGGCCGCTGGCCGATGCCCAGTGGGCGGATTTTCAGGCGCTGGTGGCCCGGCGGAAGGGCAGGGAACCCCTGCAGTGGATCCTGGGGGAGCAGCCCTTTATGGGCTTTTCCTTCAAAACGGATCATCGGGCGCTGATCCCCCGGAATGATACCGAGGCGGTATGCGAAGCGGCCTTGGAAAGGATCAGGCCGGGGATGCAGGTGCTGGATCTATGCTGCGGCACGGGGGCCATCGGCATTGCCATCAAAAAGCTGAGGCCGGGGGCGCAGGTGACGCTGTCCGATCTGAGCGGCGACGCCCTTTCCCTGGCAAAGGAGAATGCAGCGGCCCTGCAGGCGGATGTGCGCATCCTGCAGGGGGATTTATTTCAGCCGGTGGGGCATGAAAAATTCCATCTGATCGTTTCCAATCCCCCCTATATCCCGGACGACCTGCGGGGAAAACTGCAGCAGGAAGTGAACCGGGAGCCGGAAATGGCCCTTTTCGGGGGCAGGGATGGCCTGGATTTTTACCGGAGGATTGCATCGGAGGCGCCCGGACATCTGCATCAGGGGGGCTGGCTGGTGCTGGAATGCGGCGATGATCAGCCGGGGCGGATTGCGGCGCTGCTGGCCGCAGAATTTGAGGCAATTGATTGGATTTATGATATGAACGGCCATCCCCGGGGAGTATCCGCAAGGCTGCGGTAGAGGTTTCCGGGGCGCTGATCAAAGCTATTTGTGTAATCTGTGCCGGCGGAGAGGGAGAATGGCGGGGCGCTGCCCCGAACCCCGGCAGGGGAATGATTCCCCTGCACCCCGCAATTGCGGAACGGGCAATCTGGATTCGCAGGCGGTTATCGTGTGGTTAAGCAGACTGTATTATCGCCAGGCAGGGTCCAGGGAGAGGATCTCCCTGGTTCAGGGGTATGGGGGCTGAAGAAGCCCCCGAAACGTCCTCCCTTAAAGCGTCAGGCGGCAATTGTGTGTAAGAAAGGCCCGTGTCATCGCCGGGTAGGGTCCAGGGAGAGGATCTCCCTGGTTCAGGGGTGTGGGGGCTGAAGAAGCCCCCATATCCTCGTACCTTGAGTTAAGCATCAGGCGGCGATTGTGGGCAAGAAAAGCCAATATTATCGCCAGGCAGGGTCCAGAGAGAGAATCTCCCTGGTTCAGGGGTATGGGGGCTGAAGAAGCCCCCAGAAAGGAAGAGCATGATAGAATCTCAGTTTGAAGCCATGGAAGGCCGTTACGAGGAATTGCAGATTGCCTCTGCCCAGCCGGAGATCATTGCGGATGTGCCCCGGTGGCAGAAAATATTGAAAGAGATCGCCCAATTGGAGGAGGCGGTTGCCGCCTGGCGGGAATTCCGGCAGCTGCTGAGCGCCATTGATCAGGCCAGGGAAATGCAGCATGATCCGGATCTGGCGGATATGGCGGAGGAAGAGCTGAAGGAGCTGCTGCCTGCACAGGAGCGGGAGCGTGAGCGGCTGAAATTATTCCTCATCCCCCACGATCCCAATGACGATCGCAGCGTGGTGATGGAAATCCGTCCCGGCGCCGGGGGCGATGAAGCGGCATTATTTGCGGCGCTGCTGCTGCGGATGTATCAGCGGTATGCGGAGCGGCGGGGATACCGGTTTGAGGCAGTGGATATTTCCGATACGGAGCTGGGGGGCATCAAGGAAGCGGTATTCACCCTCAACGGCACCGGTGCTTTTTCCCGGATGAAATTCGAATCCGGGGTGCACCGCATTCAGCGGGTGCCGGTAACGGAGGCAGGGGGGCGCATCCATACCTCCACGGCCACGGTGGCGGTGCTGCCGGAGGCGGAGGATGTGGAGGTGGAAATCCGGCAGGAGGATATCCGCATCGATACCTACCGGGCATCCGGCCACGGCGGCCAGTACATCAATCGTACGGATTCCGCCGTGCGCATCACCCATATGCCCACCGGGCTGGTGGTCACCTGCCAGGATGAAAAAAGCCAGCTCAAGAATAAAGAAAAGGCCATGCGGGTGCTCAAATCCCGGCTGTATGATCTATTGCAATCCCAGCAGGATGCGGCCTATGCCCAGAACCGGAAGGCCCAGGTGGGCACCGGGGAGCGGAATGAGCGCATCCGCACCTATAATTTCCCTCAGGGCCGGGTGACCGATCACAGGGCGGGGCTGACCCTGTACAAGATCGACGCCATCATGGATGGGGAACTGGATGAAATCATCGACGCCCTCACCATTCAGGAGCAGGGCGAAAAGCTGAAGCAATTGAATATGGGCTGAAAAAAGGGGCCGGTTCCGATGGGGCCGGCTTTTTTGCTTTGATTCCAGGCAATAAAAAAGCCCGTGTTTCCACGGGCGATAAAAAATGAAAGAGGATCAGGCCTTTTTCTTGATGAGCTTCATGGCCAGGGCGAAGGCGCCGCAGCACAGCGCCAGAATGCAGCAGACCAGCATGGGCACCCAAAGGCTGCCGAAGCGATAGATGGGCTGCGCCGCGAAGCACCAGATGCCGGCGATACCCAGCAGGATGGGGAGCACGGGGGTGATCTTGCCGGTGGGCTTGATCACGCACAGGCCGGCGCCCACAATGGACAGCACGAACATCAGGATGGGCTGGAGAACGGTGCTGGTGACATCGATGGCCTTTTTGCTTTCGGTAAGGGTCTTCAGTTCATTGCGCAGGGCCTTGTTATCTTCGGGGAACCATACATAGGAATTCATGGAAATGTCATTTTCCACTTCCACTTCCACGCGGGTGCCATCGGCCTGCTTCACCTTTTCAGTGGAGGTGAAATGCCAGAAGGGCATAAACATCATCACAAATACCAGGATCATCAGAAGGGCGGCGGCATAGGCAGGAATGGTGGATTTGTTGAATACGGGGGCCTTCAGCTTCATAGAGATCGCTCCTTTGCACATAAATCGTAATGATCGCTATTCCTACTATACCATGATTTGCATGGAAGAAAAATGCATAATCTGGTTGAAATTTTGTCATCCCCAGAATTTTATGAATTTCCTTGGAAAAAGGGCCGGCAAAGGCAGCCGGCCCAATTTTGGATTTGATATCAGACGACCATTTGGTATTCGCAGTCGATCAGAACGGTAAGATCATCGGAAGCGGGATAATAGACGCCGCTGTTGAGATAGGGCACATCATAGATGACGAAGGTCTGGTAATAGCAATCCATGTAACCCAGCCGGAAATAATCCAGATAAGGGAAGTAGGCATCCAGCACCATTTCGCCGGACTGATAAAGGCACAAAAGCAGGGAATCCACATCCGTGACGATGGTAGTGCAGCGATTGATGAAATAGCCGCTGATGGTGACGGTGGTGCCGTTTACCACCACTTTGGTGGGAACGTAGCAGAATTCATCATTCAGCATGGAATCGGCGCTGGCGGGAGCGGCAAAGGCGAAAAGGGCGGCGGCCACCAGGATGAGGGCGATCAGCTTACGGATATTTTTCATGGTTTTTTTCCTCCTCTATGGGTTGATGATGGATCAGCGATAGCGATAGCTATAGGTGAAAGCGCAATCGGCATAGATGCCGTGCTGGGAGCAGAAGTAATAGCCGGGATTGAGGCCGTATACATTGGTGACGGTGAAATCATAATTGATCCGGCCGCCGGGGGCCAGGGAGAAATACTGCAGGGCATCGAATTCAACAGCCAGGATCTTGGAACGGCCCTGCCACAGGGTCATATCGAAATCGGTGAAATTGCTGACGGTCTTGCTGGTGTTATTCTGGAAATAGCCCTTGATTTGGACGGTGGTGCCTACCACGTAAACGGAGGTGGCCACGTAATCGATCTGGGCGCTGGGGGAAGCGGCGAGGGCGGGGGCGGCGAAGGTGAAGAGCGTAACGGCGATCAGGACCAGGGCGATCAGCTTGCGGATGTTTTTCATGGGTTGTTCCTCCTCAAAATTGTTTTTGTTGATGGTGTCAGTATACCGGATGAAGGGGGGCTGCGGGTCGCCGGGATGGCGACTGGTTTTTTTGTTCCCCTGCCGGTGGGTTTCTCCTCATTCCCTTCCGGCAAGGATAGAATATCACGGGCAGCCCCCTTCCCGGTCGCCCCCCTGGCGACAAGAAAAAAAGCGCCCCTCCGAAAAATGGAAGAGCGCAAAAGGTATATTGGCAATCAAAAAGCAGCAAGGTTTTCACCATGCTGCTTTTTATGGGCATTACATGCCGAAGCGCTTCTTGAAGCGATCGACGCGGCCGCCGCTATCCACCAGCTTCTGCTTGCCGGTGTAGAAAGGATGACACTTCGAGCAGATTTCGACCTTCAGTTCCTTCTTGGTGGAGCCGGTTTCCCAGGTTTCACCGCATACGCAACGAACGATAGCCTTTTCGTACTTGGGATGGATCTTTTCCTTCATGCCAATTTCACCTCTTTTGCCTGATGCAATGGCGGATTCATAGGTGGCTGCCTATGAGCCGCAGAATGTATTATATCATGACGGATGCAAGAATGCAAGAAGTTTTTTGTAAATTCCTGATAAATACAAAAACAGTTGCGGGATATCGGGCCAACGCTTATAATGGAAAACTGAGGAGGCAGGATATGGCTGATATTTATGATTATCTGGGCTGGCAAGGGCATATTCCCTTTGCCCAGGCAGCAGTGAATGAGGCGGATTTTCTTATTCTTTCCTGGCTTGCCTATGTGGATTGGCAGGGCGTTTTGCCCGGCCCCGGGGAAGGGGCTGCGCTGCCCTTGCCGGAAGCGGCAAAAGCGTATTTTTTATTGCATCCCCAACAGCTGGAAAAGGAAAAGCCCTATGCTGTCAATCCGTATGTATCAGGGGCTAATCTGCTGAAAAGATTGATGGATTGCCCCCGGTTTTATGAAATACAATTATGCGGCTTTGCAGATGAAACGGATATTGCGCAGGAAAAGCAATTTTCCGCCATTGCCTGCATAACAAAGGATTGGGGAGCCGCCTGCTTCCGGGGCACAGATACCACATTTGTGGGCTGGAAGGAGGATTTTCGCCTGGCAATCACCCATGGGCTGCCCGCCCATCTGGCGGCGGCCGAATATGTGGATCGGGTGCCCCAATTGCAGGAAGGTGCGCTATATTTTTGCGGCCATTCAAAGGGCGGCAATCTGGCAATTTATGGGGCTGCAAAGGCGGCGGGGGCCGTTCGCCGGCGGATTGCGGCGGTATATTCCTTTGATGGGCCGGGATTTACCCCGGATTTTGTGCAGGATACAGATTATCAGGAAATGCTGCCCCGGATGCGCAGCTTTATTCCCCAGGCATCGGTGGTAGGGCTGCTGATGGAAAATGCCGTGCCGCATACGGTGGTGAAAAGCAAAGGCGTCAGCATATTACAGCATATGGCCTTGCATTGGCAGGTGGGAGGGACGGCATTTCTTCCGGTAAAGCGGATCACCCTCCCCAGCCGATTGCTGGATGTTACGCTGAAAAAATGGCTGGGCAGGCTGACAAAGCAGGAAAAAAACCGTTTGATCGATCTTCTGTTTTCTCTGCTGGAAGCGACCGGTGTACAGCGGATTGAGGAATTGAACAGGAAAATCCTTCGTCATCTGGCAAGAGCCATCCGCAAGCTGGCAGGGCTTTCCTGGACGGAGAAAAAGATGCTGCTGCGGGTGATTTTCCTGCTGGTATGGACGTGGCATGTTTCGGCATTCCGGATCATCTTTCGCTCCCGAATGACAGCGAAATAGAAAAAGCCGCTTATCATGCTTGAAATGATAGGCGGCATTTCTTTGCTTATTTCATTAATCGGATATCCTTCCCCAGGAAGGGGATGGTAAGCCCCGTGCGGGGATCCAGCAGGCGGGAGGAGACCCGCTCGGTATAGCGCTGTTTCAGCTCCACCCGGGAAAGATTGGTGCTGATGGCGGTATAGAGGCCCTTGGAAAGCCGGGCGTTGATCAGATGATAGATCTGTTCCACGGTGACGCCCTCCATCAGGGGCTCCATCCCCAGATCATCGATGATCAGAAGCTGGGCATCGAAATATTCCTGGGCGCTTTCCCCGGTGCGGGAGAAGCCATCCCGGGAAAAGTAGGCATTCTTGAGCGCCATCAGCAGATCATAGGCGGTGGCATACATCGTATCCACCCCCCGGCTGCGGGCATGATGGCCGATGCAGTGGAGCAGGTAGGTTTTGCCCAGGCCGCTGCCCCCGTGGAGCAGCAAGGTCCTGATCCGGCCCAGGGGCACATTTTCCGCGAAGGAAAGGCATTTTTGCCGGATGATTTCCATGTATTCCCGCTGGGTGACGTCGGTGCCGGGCAGGGGATCCGCCGGGAAACGGGAGGCATCGAAATTTTCGAAGGTATGCTCCTTTTCCAATTCCCCGCCTTCTTTGGACAGGGCGGCGTGATAGGCATTTTTGAGGCAGGGGCACATTTCCTGCTGGGAGGCGGCATTATAGAAATACCCCGTATCCCGGCAGGTTTCGCATTGCACGATGGGGGAAAGATAATCGGCGGGATAGCCCCGATCCAGAAGCATGGCGGCGATTTTCTGATTATATTCCGCCATGATCTTTTCCGGATCCTGATTTTCGGCGGGGAAGAGATTCATCACCGACTGCAGCACCATCCTGTGCCGCTTTTCCATCAGGGCGGTCAGATCGGGATGCAGCCGGGCGATTTCCGCGCTCCGGCGGGCGCCTTCCTGGGCGTTTTGCTGGCGGCGCTGTTCATACTGGGCCAGAAGGCCGGAAAGAATGTGATTATCCACGCTGTTTTCTCGCCTCCTCCAACAGATCCTCGGATACGGAAAGCAATTCTGCCTCGGTATAATCCCGCTGGCCGTAGCGCTGGGCATTTACGATTTTGCCCTGGGGCTGGGCGCCCTGGGCAGGGCGGGGGGGACGGCGGCGGGCGCTGGCCTGGGAAATATCGGTGATGCCGGCCTCATGCCACATTTCCAACACCTTATCCAGATAGGCGATCTTGCTGCCCTCCGCCACCCTGGATTGCTCGGCGGCGAAGAGGAGCAGATCCCGGTCCATGCCCCATTTTTTCCATTTTTCATAGAGCAGCCGATCCGATTCCGCCGGCTTTCCCGTATGGCCGCAGGCATCGAAAATTTCCTTGAGGGCCAGATTGGCCTCCCTGAACCAATCCAGGAATTTCTGGGCGCCGGCGGCGTCGGTAATGCCCCGCTGCTTTTTCCAGGATTCCAGCATCCGCAGTAAATCCTCAATATTGGCCTTGCGGCTGCGGCTGCATTCATCGGCGGCCAGGGCGATCACCTCATGGGGCTGGATGGCCAGGCACTGCCGGTAATAATTGACGGCCACGGCAGGATGGAGGCTGAGATTCATGCGATTGAGGATATCGTAGGCCTTTTCCTTTTCATCCTGCTCCTTTTCCAATTGCTTTTTCACAGAATCACCGGTGCGGGCCTGGCCCCTTGACCGGATGCCGCCCAGGATACCATCCAGATATTTGAAGGATGGATCGCCCTTGGTGGTTTCGCTGCAGGCATCCAGGATGGCCTCCTGGGAAAAGCCCCATTGGGTGAGCCATTTATCATAGAGGGCCAATTCATCATCGCTGGCGAAGCGGCGCTTGCCCATCCGGGAAAGCACCCGCTTGGCCCCTTCATGCACCTGCTGATCATGCTGGAGGAAGGCCTCTGCATCCTCCGGGGTGATCACCTGATCTTCCTTCATGCGGATGGCCAAAGGCTCCGCCTTCTTGAAGGAGAAATGGACGCCCCGCTGGGAGATGCAATGGCTGATCAGCAGCAGCACCGCCTCCGGGGACAGGCCCACATCCTTCACCCATTCCCAGGAAAGGGCGATTTCCGCAGGGCTTATTTTCCGCATTTCCCCGAAAATGGCATAGATGCTTTCGGCGAAGGATACATAATCCTGATCCACCTGCATGGCGGCAGGGGCCAGCTTCCTCTGCAGAGGGGAATGGAAGCAATACCGGGCGGGGGATTGGCTGATTCTGGTCACCAGGGCCCGCCGCTCCCAATAGCGCAGGGCGGCTTCCACCTCCGGCACGGAAAGAAACAGATCATTGGCCATTTCGGTGATGGAATAGGTATCATCCATGGCCTGGCAGCCAAAAAGCCCCCATAGATATACCTTGATATAATCCCCCTTGGCAGCGGGCAGATAATCCATCAGAAAGGAATTATCCACCGCCGTAATGCCAAAGGCCAGGGATTCCTTATCCCGTTCAAACATGGGCTTCCTCCTTTTTCGGCTTGAAAAGATCCCCTGCCTGGGCCAGCAGCACCGAAAGCAGCATCATGCCGCAGCCGATATAGCCCCGGGCATCCATCTGTTCATGGAGCAGCAGCGCCCCTGCAATCACGCAGAACACCGATTCCAGGGAAAGAATCAGCGCCGCGTAGGCAGGGGGACAATCCTTCTGCCCCAGGGACTGCAAAAGATAGCCAAGCCCCGTGGACAGCAGCCCGCAATAGCAAACGGCCCAGAGGGCATTGGAAAGATTGGAAAGGGTGATGGAATCCCTTTCAAAGAGCAGCGCACAAATGAGATTGAGCACCGCACCGGAGAAAAACTGCACCGTGCACAGCTTGGCCGCAGATACGCTGCAGATGAAATGATCGGTGATCAGGATATGCCCCGCCCAGAAAAAGGCGCCCAGCAGCACCACAAAATCGGCAGGGGCCAGGGAAAAGCGTTCCCCCTTTTTGACGCACAGCAGATACAGCGCCGGCAGCGCCAGAATCAGGGAAAGCCAGGTGAAAATGCCCGTTTTCTTTTTCAGAAATACGCCCATCACCGGCACCAGCACCACATACAATGCGGTGAGGAAGCCGGATTTGCCCGCCCCTGCATCCCCTACCCCGGTCTGCTGCAGGAAGGAGGCGATGAACAGCGCCGCCCCGGCGATGCAGCCGGCCGTCAATTCCCGGATGCTGAGCAGGGGCTGCTTTTTCCCTGCCTTCAGCGCCCTTTTACCCTCTCCCAGCATCAGGGGCAGCATGGCGCAGCCCCCCAGGATGAAGCGGCAGGCATTGAAGGTAAAGGGGGAAAGGAACTGGCCTCCGTGGCGCTGGGCGGCCATGGCAAAGCCCCAGATCACGGCGGTGAGGAACAGCAGCCCCGCCGCCCGGATTTCTTTTTTCTTCATTCTTCATGCGCCGCTTTCTGCTGCTTTTCCAGCTTTTCCTGCCTGGAAATTTTCCTGTACCACAGGATGCATACGCCGCTGACCACGGCGGTGACCCCATAGGTGAGGATGGCGGCGGCCAGATTGCCATCCTGGGCGAAATGGCCGGTGATGGTGGAAGAAATAACGGAAGGAATGCGGGCCAGGGCGGTGATCACCACGAAGGTGGAAATCTTCATGGGGGTCAGCCCCGCCAGATAATTGAGGATATCCTTGGGGGTGCCGGGAATGAGGAAGAGGATGAACATCAGGATATTCAGCTTCTTTTCATTGCGCAGGAAGGAAAAGCGATTGATCTTTTCCGGGGAGAAAAAGGCCTCCACCAGCTTGATGCCCCATTTGCGCACCGCCAGCATGATCAGCGCCCCTGCCAGGGCGGATCCGATCAGACAAAGAAGGGCCCCCTCCAGCCAGCCGAATACAAAGCCGGCGGCCACCTCCAGGGGCTCCCCGGGGATGAGGGCCACCACCACCTGCAGCATGATGATGCCGATCATGGTCAGCTGCCCTAAAAAGCCCTGCTCCTTGATATGATCCCGGAAGGTTTCGGGGGATTGGGTATATTCCTGGATCAGGGGATAGCCCACCAGCCAGGTGATCAGGCCGAAGATAATCAGGATCAGGAGAATGGATACAATGCTTACGATCCGCCGGCGGCGGATGGATTCTTTGGTGTCACGGGAAAGGGGTTCCTGCTGCATGGAAAATAAACCTCCGCAAACGGGCTGAAAACAGGCCCGGAAAATGGCTTTTATCATTATATCATTCTTTTTTTTCTTTGGCAATGGAGGGGCGGCGGATGCCATGATTTCCTCCCGATTGACAGGGAGGAAAAGGGGGAATATAATGAAAAAAAGGATTGGATAAGGGGGCTTTGATGCATGCATGCTGCCATGAAAAGAATCGGGGGGCTGCTTTTGCTGCTTTTGCTGCTTCTGCCCTGGACAGCCCTGGGAGAGGCCCGGATGAATACCTGGCAGCAGCTGGAGGAATATCTCCGGGGCCAGGCGGAGCTGAGAAAAGATGATTTCACCTTCTATTATGATTCCTCCCTTGCCCTGAATAAAAATAAGGAAAAGGCGTCCTCCATGATGCAGCGGATGGGGATGCTCTCCTTCAAATGGGAATATACCTCCTCCCGGATGCGGGTATACAATATCAAATATGAGGATGAATTTGCCGTCTGCCGCACAGAGGGGGAAATCCGGGTCTATCTGGCCCGATGCGCCCGGTATCAGGTGCGGGATTTTGCCTTGTTTGTGGGGGAAAGCCTGTATCCGAAGCTGAAGGCGGGGGATTTTGCCGGCATCCATTCCCTGGAGGGGGAGGCCCGCATCACATCCCGGAAATTATCCTACAGCAATGATGCCTGCGCTTTTTTCTATTCCGAGGTGCAGTATGATTCGGGGGCCCAGCGGCTTACCACCCTGGAGCAGGTGATGGCTGCCCTGCAGACGGGGGCGGATAACCTGCAGGAGGAAATGAATCTTTTCTGCTCCGATGATCTTTTCCGCCGCCTCACCGCCGATAAGACCGATCTGCTCCAGAAGATGGGCAATGCCCTGGGAATCGAAAATTATTCGTATATCCTCAGCGAGGGGGCAGGGCGCATCGCCCTTTCCGATATCCGGTACCGGGCGGGGTTCAAGATGCTGCGGGCTTACCGGACGGGCAATTATCAGGCCCTGACCCAGCGGGAATATGATACATTGGCCTTTGCAGTGAATACCCTGAACATGGGGGGCGTGCCCAATGATCTGCTGGGGGCGGAAAGATGGATCCATGATTATTTGTGTGATCACATCACCTACACCATCAACGATTATTCTGAGGAGGATGACTGCGCCATCGGCGCCCTGCTCAGCGGCCAGGCCAACTGCGATGGCTATTCGGATGCCTTTTATCTTCTGGGCAGCCTGCTGGGCATGGAAATCCGCTGCCAGTCGGGGGACGCCCTGCGTACCGACGGGGATACCGGGCATATGTGGAATCTGATCCGCCTGAATGATGAATGGTATATGGTGGATGTCACCTGGAATGATTCCGAAAATAAGGATCCTGCCCACATCTGGTATAATATCGGCGCGGATTTCGCCCGCTATTCCCATACCTGGCAGGATTATCCCGGCCTTGATCCCATGGCGGAGCATACCGAAAACGGCTATCGCCCCTATCCCATCTATCGCTGCTACAGCTTTGATGATCTGAAAAGTATCATGAAGGAATGCCGGCAGTACCGCCGGGAAAAGGCGGATATCTTCTACGGCTTCGGCCAGGATCTCTATCAGGATACCGATCGGGCCTATGATGTGATGCGCAAGGCGGGGGTGAAGGGCAGCATCCGTTCTATCTGGTATAGCCGGCCCGGCTTTGTGCATTTTTATCAGCTGGATTACTGAAAAAAAGACGAAAAAAATTGGATAAATCCTGAAAAACCCCTTGATTTTTTGGTATTTATCCTCTATAATATCAAATTGGCACATCCTTGCGTCTCACATAGGATGGGACGCCATACGTCCATGAGGAGGTGAAAAGAATGAACAAGTATGAAGTGGTGTACATCATCGATCCCGCTGTGGAAGAAGAAGCCCGCAAGGCCCTCATCGCCAAGTACAACGAGCTGATCACCGGCAACGGTGGCACCGTGGACAAGGTGGAAGAATGGGGCAAGCGCCGTCTGGCCTATGCCATCGATTATAAGACCGAAGGCTATTACGTGCTGGTCAACTTCCAGGCTGAATCCGAACTTCCCAAGGAACTGGAGCGTAACCTTCAGATTTCCGAAAGCGTCATTCGCTACCAGGTGATTCGGATCGAAGAACGCAAGAGCAGCGTTAAGCCCCGTCCCGTGCGCGTGGCCCCCGCCGCCCCCGTCGCCGAAGCCCCTGTGGAAACCCCTGCCGCTGAATAATCGGGAGGAGCGAACATGAACAAGGTCTTTCTGATTGGCAATCTTACCCGCGATCCGGAAATGCGTACCACGCAGTCCGGCATCTCCGTCTGCTCCTTCACCATCGCTGTCAACCGCCGCCGCGCCAATAACGCCGAAGCGGGCCAGCCTGAAGCGGATTTTTTCCGGGTCAGCGCATGGCGTCAGCTGGGTGAAATCTGCCAGAAGTATCTGGCCAAGGGCCGCAAGGTATCCGTTGTGGGTACCGTATCCGCCTCCGCCTATGTGGGCAGCGATGGCCAGGCCCGCGCCAGCCTGGAAGTAACGGCAGACGATGTGGAATTCCTTACCCCCCGGGGTGAGGCCGGCGAAGCGCCCGCCTATGCCCCCCAGGCTGCCCCTGCCCCCCGGGCGAACAGCCCCTACGGCAATGCCCCTCAGGGCGGCGGCTTTGTGCAGGTGGATGAGGAAGATCTGCCCTTCTGACGGGTATATCCCGTTTGCCAGTAAAAACGCGATTTGGAAATCTTAAAGAAGGAGGAAAATATCATGTCTGAAGATCGTGGCGAAAAGCGCCCCCGTCCCCGTGGAAAGCGTCCGCGCCGCAAGGTGTGTGATTTCTGCGTGAACAAGATCGAATACATTGATTATAAGGATGTTAATCGTCTGCGTCGTTCCATCAACGAACGCGGCAAGATCCTGCCCCGCCGCATGACCGGCAATTGCGCCAAGCATCAGCGTCAGCTGAGCGAGGCCATCAAGCGCGCCCGTGCCATCGCGCTGCTGCCCTACACGGTGGATTAATCAATTGATAAAAGAAGCATCGGCGAAAGCCGGTGCTTTTTTTATTGCCCTGCATTTTCCGGCGCCGGGGCGGCAATTTCCCCTTTTCGCTGGTTGCGAAAAAATAGGGAATATGGTATGATAAAGTGTATTTCTATAAAATCGGGAGGATTGACTTTTTATGGATATGAAACAGCGCATCGCTGAACTGGTAAGCGAAATGCTGCATGCGGCATACCCTGATGCCCAGGGCCTGCCCGAGGATATTGCTTCCCTGCTGGAAGTGCCCCCGGAAAAGAGCATGGGGGATTATGCCTTCCCCTGCTTCAAGCTTTCCAAGGCCCTGCGGATGGGCCCCCCCATGATTGCGAAAAAATTATCTGAAGTGGCGGATAAGCCGGATGTGGCCCGGGTGGAATGCGTGGGCGGCTATCTGAATTTCTTTGTGAACCGGGAAAATTTCGCCCGGGATCTGCTTTCCGCCATCATGCAGGCCCCCGAAAAATGGGGCAGCAGTGAAGAGGGCAAGGGCAAGACCGTGTGCCTGGATTATTCCTCCATCAATATCGCCAAGCGGTTCCATCTGGGCCATCTTTCCACCACCGTCATCGGCAATGCCTTAAAGCGCATCTATGATTTCCAGGGCTGGAAGACGGTGGGCATCAATCATCTGGGGGATTGGGGCACCCAGTTCGGCAAGATGATCTGCGCCTATAAAAAGTGGGGCGATAAAGAGGCCGTGGAGCAGGGCGGCGTGGATGAAATGACCCGCCTGTATGTGCGCTTCCATGAGGAAGCGGAAAAGGATCCCGCCATTGAGGATGAGGGCCGGGCCTGGTTCAAGCGGATCGAAGACGGCGATGAAGAGGCCATGGCCATCTTCCAGTGGTTCAAGGAAGTCACCCTCCGGGACGCCATGAAGGTATATGATCTGCTGGGCGTTTCCTTTGACAGCTACGCCGGGGAAAGCTTCTATGTGGATAAGACCGACCGGGTGGTGAATGAGCTGAAAGAAAAGAATATGCTCATCGAATCCGACGGCGCCCTGATTGTGGATCTGGAAGAGGAGAAGATGCCCCCCTGCATCGTCATCAAGAGCGACGGCACCACCATCTATGCCACCCGGGATCTGGCCGCCATCTTCTACCGCAAGGATACCTACAATTTCGATAAGTGCCTGTATGTGGTGGCCTATCAGCAGGATCTGCATTTCCGCCAGATTTTCAAGGTGGTGGAAAAGATGGGCTATGACTGGGCCAAGGAAGGCCTGACCCACGTGGCCTTCGGCATGGTTTCCTATGAAGGCCAGGCCATGGCCACCCGCAAGGGCCATGTGGTCTATCTGGAGGATCTGCTCCAGCGCTCCCAGGAAAAGGCGCTGGCCATCATCAATGAAAAATCCCCCAATCTGGAAAATAAGGAACAGGTGGCCAAGGAAGTGGGCGTGGGCGCCATCATCTATACCACCCTGCAGAATAACCGGATCAAGGATATCGATTTCTGGTGGGATCGCGCCCTGAATTTCGAAGGGGAAACGGGCCCCTATGTGCAGTATACCCATGCCCGGTGCTGCTCTCTGCTGCGCAAGGCCCCCGCCGATCTGCCCGCCCCCGATTATGCCGCCCTCACCAATGATGAGGCCCAGGCCCTGCTGCTGCTGCTCTCCCGCTTCCCCGAAGCGGTATCCGAATCCTGCCAGCGCAATGAGCCCTTCCTCATCACCCGTGCCACCACCGAAATCGCCAAGGCTTACAATAAATTCTATTATGAGCATCGCATCCTGGATGAGGATCAGGCCGGCACCGCCGCCCGCATCCAATTGACCCAGGCTGTATCCCAGGTGATCAAAACCGGCCTGTATCTCATCGGTGTTTCCGCGCCGGAGCGTATGTAACCAATCGGATCCGAGCAACATAAAAAGAAGCATCATCCTAAGGGAGGCAGAGGTATGCGGTTTACCAAGATGCATGGCATTGGTAATGATTATCTTTTTGTCAATTGCTTTGAAGAAGTGGTGCATGATCCCAGCCGGATGGCCATCGTGATGAGCCGCCCCCATTTCGGGGCCGGGGCGGATGGCCTGGTGCTGATTGAGCCTTCGGACGTGGCGGATTTCGGCATGCGCATCTTCAATTCCGATGGCAGCGAAGCCGAAATGTGCGGCAATGCCATCCGCTGCATCGGCAAATATGTGTATGAACGGGGCATGACCGATAAAACCGAGCTGACCATCGATACCAAGGGCGGCCTGAAGCAATTGTGGCTCACCGTTGAAGAGGGCAAGGTATCCCGGGTCAAGGCGGATATGGGCACCCCGGAATTGAATCCCAGGCTGATCCCCGTGGATCTGCCCGGCGAAATGGTGCTGCGGCATCGGCTGCAGATCATGGGGCAGACCTGGTTTATCACCTGCGTGAATATGGGCAATCCCCATGCGGTTTTGTTCGTCCGGGATCCTGAGGTGGTGGATCTGCCCACCATCGGCCCCATGATTGAGCATCATCCCCTCTTCCCCCGGCGCACCAATGTGGAATTCGTCCGGGTGATTGACCGGGGCATCCTGCAGATGCGGGTGTGGGAGCGGGGGGCAGGGGAAACCTTGGCCTGCGGCACCGGCGCCTGTGCATCATTGGTTGCCGCCGTGCTGGCCGGCCTTTCCGATCGCACGGTGCAGATGAAGCTGTCCGGCGGCAATCTGCAGCTTCAGTGGAGCGCCGAGGATAATCATGTGTATCAGACCGGCCCTGCGGAATTTATTTTCGATGGGGATTGGCTGGACGACTGAAGAAATTCAGAATTCAGAATTGAGGTTTGCTTTCAATGGCAGGCCTCAATTTTTTTGATTGTTCGCAAATTGTCTTCTTTCCTTTTCCAGGCAGGATAAAGGGAAATCCTTTCGAATACATCACAATGCTTTTGTGAACAATTATTTTGTGAAAACATAATTCCGAATGATCAAAAAGGAGCAGCTCTATGAAACTGAATTCTTCCCTTTCCTCCATGCCCGCCGGTTATTTATTTGCGGAGATCGCCAAGCGGGTGAAGCAATTTTCTGCTGAACATCCCGAAGCTAATATTCTGCGCCTTGGCATCGGCGATGTGACCCGGCCCCTGGTGCCCGCCGTGGTGGATGAATTGATCGCCGCCGCCAAGGATATGGGCACGCCGGAGGGGTTCCATGGCTACGGCCCGGATTTCGGCTATGATTTTTTGGTAAGCGCCATCATTGAAAAGGATTATGCCCCCCGGGGCGTTTCCCTTTCCAAGGAAGAGGTATTCATTTCCGACGGCGCCAAATCCGATGTGGGCAATCTGCAGGAATTGTTTGCCGCTGATGCGAAGATCGCCGTCACCGATCCCGTTTATCCCGTGTATGTGGATTCCAATGCCATGGCGGGGCGGCTGGGGGCATTTGAAAACGGCAAATGGAGCAATCTGTGCTATCTGCCCTGCAATGCGGAAAACGGCTTTATGCCGCCCCTGCCCCAGGAAAAGGTGGATGTGATCTATCTTTGCTATCCCAATAATCCCACCGGCACGGTGCTGAACAAAGAACAATTGAAGATATTTGTGGATTGGGCCCTGGAAAATGAGGCGCTGATCGTCTATGACGCCGCCTACAAGGCCTTCATCACCGAAAAGGATGTGCCCCTTTCCATTTATGAAATCGAGGGCGCCAAGAAATGCGCCATGGAATGCTGCTCTTTTTCCAAGACAGCAGGCTTTACCGGCACAAGATGCGCCTACACCATCGTGCCCAGGGAGCTGATCTTTGACGGCGTATCCCTGAACCGCATCTGGGGCCGCCGCCAGGCCACCAAATTCAACGGCGTTTCCTATCCCATCCAGCGGGCTGCCGCCGCCATCTATACCGATGCGGGGCATGCCCAGATCATGGAAAACATCGCCTATTATCAGGAAAATGCCCGGATCATCCGCCAGGGCCTGGAAAAGGCGGGTATTCAGGTGTTCGGCGGGGTAAACGCCCCCTACATCTGGATGAAGACGCCGGATAACATGGGCAGCTGGGAATTTTTTGATCTGCTGCTGAAAAAGGCCCATGTGGTGGGCACCCCCGGGGAGGGCTTCGGCCCCAGCGGCGAGGGCTATTTCCGCCTCACCGCCTTCAATACCCGGGAAAATACCATCGCCGCCGTGGAGCGGATCGTGAATGTGCTGAAATAATTTGAACGCGGAAGGAAGATCATCTTCCCTCCGCGTTCTTTGTGTTATGGCGCCGGATCCTTTTTATCCCTGGGAGCGGCGGGGGGATGGATGGCCCCAAGATCGGCCAGATCCATTCCTTCCTCATCCGTTTCGATCTGGGCGGGCATCAGCCCGGTGCATTCGGTGGCGCTGGATACCTCCTGGGCCTTGAAAATGGGATCCCGGGAGGGATTTTTCTTTTGCTCTTCCTTTTTCCAGCGGCTCATTTGCTGTGGTAGCTCTGGCACATGCTCTCATCGGCGGGATCGCCGGAGTAGGCCATGGGGGTGGGGGCCACCTGGATGCTCTCCAGGGAGCAGATGCCCTGATCCTTCTTCAGATGCTTGCAGGATTCCACGCAGCAATGGATGCACTGGTTTTTCCTTTCAGTCATTGCCAATCGCTCCTTTCTGATGAGGGCGCGGGGCGGCCGTTTGCGCATGACGTCCGCCATGGGGGCAGATCTATTCTCCCCGCCGTGTAAACCCGCCGCCCCCTGCGCCTCCCTGAAGCGAAGAAAACGCCGGTGCCGCCGGAAGGGCCGATTGCATCCCATGCGCCGCACCGTTAGCATGGCCGGAAAGCCGCCTTGCCATTCGGGGAATTTTATGGTATATTTTTTTCGGATCGACTGTTTTTCGATCTGAAAGGAGAATATTGGCATGAAAAAATTTTTCACTGTCAAAAACCTGTGCCTCAGCGGGATCATCGCAGCGCTGTATGCTGGCCTGACCGTCCTGCTGCAAGCCATCAGCTTCGGGCCTGTGCAGATCCGGGTATCCGAGGCGATGACGCTGCTGCCCCTGCTCACCCCGGCGGCCATCCCCGGGCTGGCCATCGGCTGCTTTGTGGCCAATCTGCTCTGCTCCGTATGGCAGGATTGGATTTTCGGCACCCTGGCTACGCTGCTGGCGGCCCTGCTCACCTATGGATTGAGGAAAAATGCCTATCTGGCGGCGCTGATGCCGGTGCTGTGCAATGGGCTGATCATCGGGCCCATGCTGTATATCATGTACGGGGGATCGCTGGTAATCAATATCCTCACTGTGGCCGGAGGGGAATTGGTGGCCTGCTATGCCCTGGGATTGCCCCTGATCCGGGCACTGGAAAAAACCCCCGGGCTGTACCGGTAAAAAATGAAACGGCGGAAGCGGCGATGACGGCCGCCTCCGCTTTTTTTATGCACTTTGGCTGCCATCAAGTTGACAAATTCATGGCTGTATGATACCATAATCAAAAAGGCATCTTATGCTATAATTACAACGTATTTTTACACGCCTTTTAAAATTGCAGATGTAAGGAGAGAAAATCATGGCGAAATTCTCACTGCCCGCTTATGACCGTTCCACCCTGCCCAATTGTATTGCCGCCCTGCTCATGGTGGTTGTGCTGGTGTTGATGTTCGTTCCCTACTGGGATATGGGAACGCCGGAAAAGCCTGTCACCGCTTCCATTTGCTCCTATATCTGGTTCCCCAAGGATAATGTGAAGGTGACCACCGCAATCAAAAATGAAATCAAGGCCATCGATCTGGCCGAGCGTCAGGAAGCGGCCGTGCAGGCCGGGGGCAGCGCCTCTGATGTGAAGGCCCTGAGCAAGAGCAAGCTGAATAAGATTGCCGCCATCAATGCCGTGGCGGTTGAGCCCCTGCTGATGATGCTGCTGGGCGTGCTGGGCAGCATTCTCTGCTTCCTGAAGGCGGATAAGCGCATTCCCTCTTTGCTGGCCATTGCCTTTGGCGTGGTGGGCATTATCGGCTTTGGCTTTTCCAAGGTATTGGCGCTGGGCAGCCTGTGCGGCCTGTTCCTGGGGCTGAGCATCGCGGTAACGGTTTGCGGCGTGGGCGCCATCGTTGTGCTGACGCTGGATAAATAATTTATTTTCCTGATGATCATGGGCTGCCCTGCAGGGGGCGGCCCTTTTTTAATACCTTGCGATCGAAAATCAGCTAAAGCAGTTTTTCAAGATTCACCGTATGCCCTGCACCGATAGCAGCGCATACTCTTGTACTCTATGTTAATTCTATAAAACGCGAAACAAACCCAAGGGTTTGTTTCTTCCATCACATTTACTGTAAAAATGGGTTTCCAGCCCCATGATGGTGCTGAAAACCCAATTTTTACGGTCGTAAATTGATATAGGAAGCAAAATCCTTTTGCTCCTCGCCGCCGCACATGTCGCCGGCTGCGGATTTAGAGTCGAAGGACTGCGGTCCTTCGACGCATCCTATGGGCTTTTTGACAGTATCAGGGCTGCCCGATGAAAGGCAGCCCTGTTTTCACAGAGGGACGGCTTATTTGCCGCTCATCTGGCGTTCCTGCTGTTCGATCATGC
The DNA here is from genome assembly GCA_017395685.1 of Clostridia bacterium. Classification (GTDB taxonomy): domain Bacteria; phylum Bacillota; class Clostridia; order Christensenellales; family Aristaeellaceae; genus RUG563. The sequence goes on along the minus strand of JAFQOD010000044.1, from coordinate 8,530 downwards.
GCTTGACCATGTAGCCGCCGATGTAGCCGGCCTGGCGGGAGGGCAGATCGCCGTTGTAGCCCTGCTTGAGATTGATGCCCAATTCGCTGGCGATTTCGAACTTCATATTATCCAGGGCAGCGCGGGCTTCGGGAACATTCACACGATTGGAATTGCTGGAAGAAGAGGCATTGTTATTGGCATTATACATTGCAAATCACTCCTGTTTTTATTTTGATGGGAATTGGTGGAACGGGGGCGTCACTGCTTGCCCGCCATCTGCTTTTCCGCCTGTTCGATCAGGCGCTTGACCATGTAGCCGCCCACATAGCCATTTTCCCGGCTGCTCAGATCGCCGTTATAGCCCTGCTTGAAATTGATGCCCAGCTCCCGGGCGATTTCGAATTTCATATTATCCAGGGCGGCCCGTGCTTCGGGCACATTGACCTTGTTGCCGGATGAATTGCCGGAATTGTACATTGCTGCTTCACCTCCTTCATTTGGGTCAATGCTATTGTGGCCCGATGGCGGAAAAATACCCTGGCATTTTGTTGAAGCGAATGCATGATCCCCTTTTGGAAAGGAAGGAATTTTTTAATTCAGCACAAATACCCTGTGCTTTGGACGGAATTTGGCCGGATGATCCATGAACTGGGAACATTTGGATTTTTTGGGGAAAAGAATGGAATATTCTGAATTTTTTTCGGAAAAAGACTTGCTTTTTTGATAAATTTCCGGTACAATAAGGCTGTATTGCTCGAAAATGTTCGGGTTTTTTATAAGAAAAGCCCGGTGAAGGGAGGCGCGGTATCGATGAAGGCGCTGAAGGAAGCGATTGAGAAGCACGGAATCGGCCTTGGCCAGGATGTGGTGAAGGTGGATATGTTTCTCAATCACCGGATTGATACGGCCCTGCTTTTCCAGATGGGCGAAGAATTTGCCCGCCGTTTCCGGGATACAAGGCCCACGGTGGTGCTGACGGTGGAAGCCAGCGGCATTGCCATGGCGGTGGCCGCCGCCCATCATCTTTCCGATATCCCCGTGGTATTTGCCAAAAAGGGCGCCACGGTGGTGCAATCCCCCGATGTGGCCCAGGCGAAGGTATATTCCTTTACCCATAAGCGGGAAAATATCATCCGGGTGGATAAAAAATATCTGCCTGCCGGCAGCCGGGTATTGATCATTGATGATTTCCTGGCGGATGGCCAGGCGGTGCAGGGCATGATGGCCCTGTGCGCCCAGCTCAGCTGCGAAGTGGCTGGCGTGGGGATCGCGGTGGAAAAGGGCTTTATGCCCGGCGGAAAGAATCTGCGCGCCATGGGCGTCAATCTTCAGTCTTTGGCAATCGTTTCCGGCATTGAGGATGGCAAGATCCTGCTGGAAAACGATTGATCCAATAGAAACCATTACATCATTCAACCAAAGGGAAAATGGAGGAGGAAAACCCAATGAAAAAGTTTGCTGCTCTGCTGATGGCCCTGGTTCTGTGCCTGTCCTGCCTGCCCGCCGCTATGGCCGATGTTGCCGATGTGAAGCTGGGCGTGATCCTGCTGCATGACGAAGATTCCACTTATGACCTTAACTTCATCAACGGCGTTTATGATGCCATGAAGGTTCTGGGCCTGGAAGACGATCAGGTTGTGATGATCCGCAACATTGACGAATCCAACGATTGCTACGAAGCCGCTCTGGAACTGGTTGACGATGGCTGCAACATCGTTTTCGCCAACTCCTTCGGCCATGAATCCTACCTGCTGGAAGCTGCCAAGGAATGCCCCGAAGTGCAGTTCTGCCATGCCACCGGCACCATGGCCCACACCGCCGGCGTTGAAAATTTCCACAATGCTTTCGCTGCCATCTATGAAGGCCGCTACCTGGCTGGCGTTGCCGCTGGTCTGAAGCTGAACGAGCTGAAGGCTGAAGGCAAGCTGAAGGGCGAAGCTCCCCTGATGGGCTATGTTGGCGCTTTCACCTATGCCGAAGTTATCTCCGGTTACACCTCCTTCTATCTGGGCGCCAAGTCCGTTTGCCCCGATGTGACCATGAAGGTTCAGTTCACCGGTTCCTGGTATGACGAAATGGAAGAAAAGTCCGCTGCCCAGGCCCTCATCGATGCCGGCTGCGATCTGATCTCCCAGCATGCTGACTCCATGGGCGCCCCCACTGCTTGCGAAAACGCCGGCATCCCCAACGTTTCTTACAATGGCTCCACCGTGAAGGCCTGCCCCAACACCTTCATCGTTGCTTCCCGCATTGACTGGGCTCCCTACTTCACCTACATCGTAAACCAGGTTGCCGCTGGCCAGGCCATCGACACCGACTGGACCGGCACCATCGCCTCCGGTTCCGTGGTTCTCACCGATGTGAACGAAGCTGCTGCCGCTGCCGGCACCGTGGAAAAGCTGGCTGAGCTGAAGGCTCAGTTCGAAGCCGGTACCCTGAAGGTGTTCGACACCGCCACCGAAGGCTTCATCACCGTGGGCGGCGCTGCCATGGAAGAAACCTGGGCTCCCGGCGCTGGCACTGACGGCGCTTTCGTGGAAGGCACCAAGATCGTTTATGACGGCTACTTCCATGAATCCGAATATCGTTCCGCTCCCTATTTCGATGCTACCATCGACGGTATCGAACTGACCAACCAGAAGTTCTAATTTCAAAAACCTATGAAGGGCTCTGCGCCCGACTGCGCTTGGACTGCCACTCATCTTGGGCGGCAGTCCAAGCAATTTCTGTGTAATAGAGATTGTTTTTAACGGGGGGTATACCGTGGATAAAAAGATTGCCCTGAGCATGCGCGGCATTACCAAACGGTTTGGCAAGGTGATTGCCAATCATCGTGTGGATCTGGATGTATACGAAGGGGAAGTGCTGGCCATTTTAGGTGAAAATGGCTGCGGCAAGACCACCCTGATGAATATGATTGCCGGCATCTATTTTCCGGATGAAGGTAAGATTTACAAAGATGGGGAAGAAGTGGTGATCCGCTCCCCCAAGGATGCATTTGAATTGAAAATCGGTATGATTCATCAGCATTTCAAGCTGGTGGATCTGTTTACCGCCGCTGAAAATATTGTGCTGGGCGTGGAGGAAAACGGCCGGTACAATCTGAAAGACGTAAATTCCCGGGTTTCTGAAATTGCCCAGAAATACGGATTCCATATCGATCCCCAGAAAAAGATTTATGATATGTCCGTCTCCGAAAAGCAGACGGTGGAAATTATCAAGGTGCTCTATCGCGGCGCCGATATCCTGATCCTGGATGAGCCTACCGCCGTGCTCACCCCCCAGGAAATTGAAAAGCTGTTCCGGGTGCTGCGCCGCATGCGGGAGGATGGCAAATCCATCATCATCATCACCCATAAGCTGCATGAGGTGCTGTCCGTATCCGACCGGGTGGCCATCCTGCGCAAGGGCGAGCATATCGCCACCGTCAATACCTGCGACGCCACTGAATCCAGCCTCACCGAAATGATGGTGGGCCAGAAGGTATCCCTCAATATTGAAAGAAACCGGCCCTGGGATCCTGTGCCCCGGCTGGAGGTAAAGCATATCAACTGCCGGGATGCGGAAGGCGTGCAGGTGCTAAAAGATATTTCCTTCACCGTCAACGCCGGGGAAATCCTGGGCATTGCCGGCATCGCCGGCAGCGGCCAGAAGGAATTGCTGGAGGCCATCGCCGGCCTGCAGCACCTTACCAGCGGCGAAATCATCTTCAACAATCCCAAGAAGGATAAGCCCGTCACCTTCTTCCATAAATCCATGCGCCGGGTGAAGGAACTGGCCGCCCAGGATGCCTTCCACGATCAGATGGGCAATCCTATCTCCTTCCAGGGCATGAGCCGGGGCCAGATCCGCAGGCAGGTTTCCGAGGGCGCTGTGCTCTTCAGGGAGGATGAGGTGATCGATCTTCGCCATAAGACCCCCCTGCAGATCCGTGAATTGGGCGTGCGCCTTTCCTTCGTGCCGGAGGATCGCCTGGGCATGGGCCTGGTGGGATCCATGGGCATCACCGATAATATGATGCTGCGTTCCTACCGCAAGGGCCATGCCGGCTTTGTGGACCGGAAAAAGCCCAAGGCCCTGGCGGAGGAAATCATCAAGGAGCTGGAGGTTTCCACCCCCGGCGTCAACACCCCTGTGCGCCGTCTTTCCGGCGGCAACGTGCAGAAGGTGCTGGTGGGCCGTGAAATCGCCTTCGCCCCCAAGGTCTTTATGGCCGCCTATCCCGTCCGCGGCCTGGATATCAATTCTTCCTATACCATTTACCGGCTGCTGAACCGGCAGAAGGAAAGCGGCGTGGCCGTGATCTTCGTGGGCGAGGATCTGGATGTGCTCTTGGCCCTGTGCGATCGCATCCTGGTGATCAATTCCGGCGAGGTGACCGGCATCGTGGACGCCCGCACCGTCACCAAGGAAGAAGTGGGCCTGCTGATGACCAAGACCAATGCCTCTGAAAAGGAGGAAGCGTAATGAGCGAGATCAAGAAAAATACCGTGCGGGAGCCCCTTTTCCACCTGGCCAAGCGCTCTTCCATCCATCCCGCCGCGGCCTGGGGCATTCGCCTGGCCGCCGTTGTGATCGGCTTTATCCTCTGTGGCGCTGCCGCCTTTGCCATGATCGAAAAGCTGCAGCAGAATCCCGGCAAGATCGTGGATTTCTATGAAAGCTTCATCAAGGGCATCAATACCAGCAATAAATCCTTCCTGGAAAACCGCAAATTGTGGGCCTTCTTCAAGGAAACGGCCATCCTGCTGTGCATTTCCCTGGCCGTCACCCCCGCCTTCAAGATGCGCTTCTGGAATACCGGCGCCGAAGGGCAGACGCTGATGGGCGTGCTGGGCGCCATCGGCGTGGCCTTCTATCTGAAGGACAGCGTGCCCGGCTGGGCGCTGCTGCTGCTGATGCTGGTGGGCGCGCTGGTATGCGGCGCCGTCTGGGCCGTCATTCCCGCCCTGTTCAAGGCCAAATGGAATACCAATGAAACGCTGTTCACCCTGATGATGAACTATGTGGCCACCTTCCTGGTAAGCTATTTCCTGGTGATCTGGGTGCCCAGCGGCTCTTCCTCCCTGGGCAAGCTGGATATCCAGAAACTGCCCGTCATCCCGGTGAGCAAAACATCCTCCATTAACGATAGCTTCCTGATTACCCTGATTGTGCTGATCCTGACGGGGCTTTTGTTCGTCTATCTCAAGTACAGCAAGCAGGGCTATGAAATTTCCGTTGTGGGCGAAAGCGTGCGCACCGCCCAGTACAGCGGCATCAATGTGAAAAAGGTCATCATCCGCACCATGCTGGTCAGCGGCCTGCTCTGCGGCGTGGCCGGATATCTCATCGGCGCCGGCCTGGATCAATCCGTCACCACCGAATCGGTGGGCGGCCAGGGCTTTACCGCCATCATGGTTTCCTGGCTGGCCAAATTCAATCCCCTGGTGATGATCCTCACCTCCGCCCTGATCACCGTGCTGGGCGCCGGCGCAGAGCAGATCACCAAAACCTTCAATGTCCGCGGCGCACTGCCCGATGTATTTGTGGGCATCATCCTGTTCTGCATCATCGGCAGTGAATTCTTCATCAATTATCAGATTATATTCCGCAAAAAGGCCGTCGATGGCGAAAAGGAGGCTGTCAAATGAATATCTGGCTGAATTTCCTGATTGACTCCCTGGCCTTCGGTGTTACCTTCATGTACGGCTCTACCGGTGAAATCATCACCGAAAAGGCGGGGCATCTGAATCTGGGCATCCCCGGCATCATGTGCATGGGGGGCGCAGGCGGCTGCCTGGTGCTGAATATGATCGGCGCCTCCGGCCTGCCCGGCTTCCTGATCGTCATCCTGGGCATCCTGGGCGCAGTGCTCATGGCCATGCTGTGCGGCGCCATCTATACCTTCATGACCGTTACCCTCCGCGCCAATCAGAATGTGACCGGCCTGGCGCTGACCACCTTCGGCGTAGGGCTGATGAAGGTGATCATGAGCAAGCTGGATTATGCGGTGTATCTGGTGGGCCCCAAGGCCCTGTATCGCTGGCCCTTCGCCGGGCAGACCAATGCGCTGCAGTATCTGGGCATCCTGTTTTTCCTGGGCATTGCCATCGCCATTGTGGCCTCCATCGTGCTTTTCCGCACCAAGAAGGGCCTGCATCTTCGGGCTGTGGGCGAAAATCCCGGCACTGCTGACGCCGCCGGCGTCAATGTGACCCAGTATAAGTATGCGGCCACCATCATTGGCAGCGGCATTGCCGGCCTGGGCGGCTTCTACTATATCATCGATTATATGGCCTCTCAGGAGGCGTATCTCAGCCTGGAGGCCTTCGGCTGGCTGTCCATTGCCCTGGTCATCTTCGCCCTGTGGCGGCCCCATATGACCATTCTGGGCTCCCTGGTTTTCGGGTTCCTGTTCAGCTGCTCCAGCTTCATTGCCAATATCGAGGGCATCAATGTGACCATGGCGGCCAAGCCTCTGATGAAGATGCTGCCCTATGCGGTGACCATCCTGGTGCTGATTATCAGCTCCGTGCGCAATAAGCGGGAAAATCAGCCCCCCATGAGCCTGGGCCTGCCCTATTTCCGGGAAGAAAGATAAAAGCAAGAAAAAAAGACAATCGCCGCCGGTTTTCAGCCGACGGCGATTTTTTCATCGTATAGATCGAAAAAATGCCGCCTTCCTGCTGGGGAAGGCGGCATGATTTTGTTTCATTTTGTTTAATTGAATTGGAGGATGAAGCTTCTCCCTTCGGCCCGGGCCTGAAGATCCAGGGCGGAAAGCAGGGCGCCATTCACATACAGATCATCTTTCCATACGCAGGCATGCATGGCATAATCCGTTCCTTCGATGGTCAGTTGCAGCACGCCGCTGCCGTCAAAGGCGATGCGGGCTTCCTTCCCGGCCAGGAAGGAAACGCCCTCATTGGGGGCATAGCGCCAGCCGCAGATATCCGCAACGGCCCACAGGCTGATCATGGGCTGGCCTGCTTCATCGGTGTACCAGCCGATGGGCAATTCCTCCCCATTGAAGGTGATTGTGCTGCCGGCGGCGCTCAGATTGGCGGAGGGGGGCAGCGCAGGGGCCTGGGTGGGGGCCTGAGTGGGAACGGGGGTAGGCGCTTTGGTAGGCACAGGGGTGGGAGCCTTGGTAGGCACAGGGGTAGGCGCTTGAGTAGGGATGGGCGTAGGCGCCTTGGTGGGCACAGGGGTGGGGGCCTTGGTGGGAATGGGCGTAGGCGCTTTGGTGGGCGCCTGGGTGGCCCTCTTTACGCAGTAGAAGATGGGCTGATAGGCGGGCACGCCGTATTCATCCACATAGACGTTGGCCCAGCCGTCCCCGGCAGGCATATACTGGCTGGGGATGCCGGTATAATCGGCATAAATGGTAGCGGTTTTGCCGGTGGTCACCAGTGTCTGATAGGAATGCACCATCTGGCCGGTCTGCTGATCCTGGATCATGATGGTGATATAGCTGGTGGCAGGGGGCTTCTGGGTGGGCGAGGGGGTGATGGTCACCGGAGCGGCATAGCGGAAATACACCATTTCCGGGGATTGATAGCCGTTGTAATCCACCGTCACCTGCACGGAAATATTGGAGGAGAGGGTGTATCCCTGGGGCACCAGGGCGGGATTGGGATAGAGGGTCTGGGGCACGCCCTGCTGCACCTGGCGGATTTCCCGGGTCAGCTCCGCCCCATCCTCGGTGAGATAGTAAACCGTTACATTGGCATAAACAGGGGCCTTGGTGGGCACGGGGGTGGATTGATCCTGGAAGGTGAAGATGACCGCATTGGGGGATGCCACGCCGTTGGCATTGACCTGCACACTGACGGTGCCAGCACTGATCAGCTGATAATGGGAAGGCACCAGATAGGTGGAGGCCACCACCCGGCTGACCGCATTGCGGGCAAGGGTGGCAGTGGTCTGATACAGCGTGACGCCGCCTGTGGTGCGGTAATAGACGGGAATGGTCACATTGGCAAGGGCAGTGGGGGTGGGGGTGGCCTTCCGCTGATACCGGAAGGTGACGGAGGCGGGGGATGCCACGCCGTTGATCATGGATACCGACACAGCGCCGGAGGAAACGAGGGTATAATCGCTGCCCACCTGATTGCTGTTGGCATAGATGGTGGTGCTGCCGTAGCAGGTCATATTCACCCGGGAAATCAGCGCCCCATTCTCATCCACATAGTAGACGGGCACCACAACGCTGGCCGGCATGGTGGGGGCCAGGGTGGGGGCGGCGGTGACATTGGGGGGAGCCAGCACCACATTGGGGCTTTCGTACAGCAGCCGCTGGGTCACCTTGCCGGCGATGCCGTCTGCCTTCACCCCGTTGTAGAATTGGAATCGCTCCACGGCCTTTTTGGTGTTCTGGCCGTAGACGCCGTCAATGGTATCGTTGAGATAGCCCAGCTCCGTCAGCCTACGCTGCAGCTTTTTCACCGCTTCCCCCCGATCGCCCACATACAGGGTGGTGTAGGGCACCGGCGTGGGGGTGGCCGTAGGCACGGCAGTGGGGGGCAGGGTGGGGGCCTGGGTCACATAAGGGGTGGCCGTGGGC
>JAFQOD010000043.1 GCA_017395685.1 Clostridia bacterium | reverse complement strand
TACGACCGTAAAAATAGGTTTTTCAGCTCCAAATCTGGGGCTGAAAAACCATTTTTACAGTAAATGTGATGGATCGAATGAAAAACTGCTTCAGCAGATTTTCATTCGCAGGTTGTCAAAAATACTTTTTTGACAACCTGACCATGGATTCTGATTCAATCTGAAATCCATGGTTTTCTTGATTATTGAAAATACTGGGGCAGGGAAAGCAAGGGAAAATGGGGCTGCAGGGTGATATTCTCCACCGTTCCAAGATATTTTTCCTGCCTCCCCTCATACAGTGCCAGATCAAATCGGATGCTTTCCAGCGTATGCAGCACATTCCATGCTTCATCCTTTGTCACAAAGAGAGAAAACTGCATCGGCGCGCTGCTCATTTTCCCCGGCGGGACAAGCTGGAGGGCGCCGGAAACGCCGTTTTCCTCCATCGCATAGGCATCGCCGTTCAAAAAGATATTTTCGATCTGAAATCCATACAATTGATCGGTGGGATTGGTCAGTTCCACATACAGCCGCACCCTGTGGGGCGCAGCAGCCAGCAGCTTGCAATCGATCTGAAGGGGCGGATCGGAAAGCTGAAGCGGCGCATGATAGATCAATACATCCTTTTCCGGCCGGAGGGGCACAATTTCCGTGGTAAAGGTGTGATTATAGATATCGGTGATCTCAAAGGCGGCATAGCATACCTCGGAAAGCTCCCTTGTGATATAAAAATACCACTGGCTGTCCGTCAGGGCGGTATGATTGGAATACACGCTCTGATCAAATTCATTGTGGGTATTCCATTTGCCGTAAGGCAGGATCAGATCATCCTCCCTGGTGATCATCCGCAGATCACTGATCAGATACAGATATTCATAATTCTCCGGCCGGTCATCGCTGCGGGTGGTGAAGGTATTGGTCATGGAATCCCACACCTGAATACCGCTGATTTCCAGCTGATCCCCATCTTCCTCCGAAGGGGAAAGAATAAACTGCATCCGATGGGATACCCCCGGCTCATCATCCTTGGCTTCCCTTACATAATCCGGCTTCAGATTGGCGGCCATTACCTCCAGGCGGTATTCCCCGCTGTCCAGCAGGGTGAAGGGCACATAGGTGGACCGGCGGATCATGCCATCCTCCGTATGAAATTCAAATACCAGCCCTTCATTCCGGTAGGGCGCAGAAAGCAGCCCTCCATCCGACAGATTGACGTCGCCCGATACATATACCTGATCAAAAAAGGCATTGGCGCTGCCAATGGAAAAATTGGATTCAAAAATCATCAGCCGGGCGGAAACCAGCTGCTCCTTCTGGGCCTGGGTCAGCTGCAGCGATATCTGAAAGCCATCCCCCTCTTTTTCCACCTCCGGGATCAGATTGCGCCAATCCGCCCCTGCTTCTCCCGCCATCCGATGCTGAAATGCATCGATGAACCGAAGATAGCCGGGGCAGAAATTGAGTTTTTCATAGGCCGCTTTTCCCCATTCCCGGTATGCCTGGCCGTTGAAATAGGGAAAATAGAGGGAAAGGCCGGTGCTGCCTTCATCGATAGCGCCGTGATAGAGGATGGCATCGTTCAGCGCAGTGCGCATTTCCTCCGCCGCCGGGGCATCACAGGCCCGGAAAGAATCCAGCAGGCTGCCCACATCCACCAGATCATAATCCGCTGATGAATCCGCCCGCCAATCCCGGCCAAAGCCCTGGGCATTGTACCGAAGGCCGGAAAGATGCTGAAATAATGTATCATCCATTCTTTCATGCAGGCCGGAAAAATACCGGTCCATGGCTGCAATCACCTGATCCATCCGGGAAAGATCAATCATGGAAAGGGTGAGATGGGCCCCCTGGGCCTGATGAGCCGTATCCACATACAGATCAATGATCCGCCGGCCGGTGGCGGTGATTTCTTCCTTCTCCATTCCTCCAAGGAAGGAATAATCCCAGCCTCCCCCGGGCTCCGTTTCTTCCGAGGCGATCATCAGTTCAGCATAATCCGATAGCTGCCACGCCGTTTCCACCGATCCCATCAGGCAGGCGTCAAACCCGATCAGATCCAGCTTCCGCTCCTTAAAGGGGCTTTTTTCGATG
>JAFQOD010000042.1 GCA_017395685.1 Clostridia bacterium | reverse complement strand
GAATGAAAAATTCTTCCCGAATCATAAATGATTCTCCAGAATTTTTCTCCTCGCGGCGTACATGCCGCCGCTGCGGATTGCATTTCTTCGCCTACTATGCTGCAAGTATTTTTGCGTATGGTTGGTTTGTCAACGGTCTGAAGCGCCATGGACGTTCAGACATCCATGGCGCTTTTTTGTTTATCGGAACCGTTCCTGCAGCTGGGTGATGGCCATTCCCGGCTTCAGGGAAAGATACCCAGTGGATCCCAGATAGGCGCCCCCCTCCCCGGCATACAGGGAAAGGGAGAGGCTGATTTCATTCAGATAGGAATGCTCCGGACCGTATTTGATGAAGGTAGATCCCTTTTCTCCCGGCCCGATCACCCACTGGGAAAGGGAGGGATGATCCGGCGCCCGGTAGTTTTCCTTCCCGTTGAGCAATTGATCGGTGATGGCAAAGGAATAGGTCTGATCCGTATGATTGGTCAGTTCCACAATCAGATTGGCCTGATAAGTGGAGCAGGCCACAAGATAGCAATTGATATCGATCCTGGGATTGGGCAGGGAAAATCTTTTTTTGTAAAGGATCATTTCCTCCACCGGCCGCACAGGAACCAGCTCGGTGGTAAAGGTGCGGTTATAAATATCGGTGATTTCAAAGGCGGCAAACTGGATATCCGCCGGCTGCCGCTGCATTTCGAAGGACCATTCACTCCGGGCCATGGCATAGGAAAGATTGATAAAGCCGGGATGATAGCTGGTTTCCTTCTGCCACTGCCAGTAGGGCAGGATCAGATCATCCTGCCGGGTGATCATGGCCAGACGACTGATGAAATGCAGATACTGATAATTCTCAATCCGGTCATCCATGCGGCTGGTGAAGGTATTGGTCATGGAATCCCAGGCCCGGATCTGCCGGATCTGCAGCTTTCCTGCTTCATCCGGCGGGGAAAGGATGGCCTGCATCAGATGGGATACCCCCGGTTCATCCCTATCCCCTGCTGCCCCAAATTCCGGGATCAGATTGGAGGCCAGGAATTCCACCTGGTATTCCCCGGTATCCAGCACCGTAAAAGGCAGGGATTCTGCCTGCCTGCTCATCCCGTTTTCCGTTGTAAATTGCAGGATCAGCCGCTCATCCCGGTAGGGCGCCGAAAGCAGCCCCTCCGCCGACAGGGCAGTATCAGCCGAAGCATACACAGGATCATAATAAGCATTGGCGCTGCCGGGAGCGAAATTGGATTCAAAAATCACCAGCCGGGCAGAAACCAGATGCTCCTTCTGGGCCTGTGTCAGCTGCAGCGATATCTGAAAGCCCTCTTCCTCCCGGGTGACCGACGGCATCAGACCACGCCAGTCCACCCGGCCCGGCGCATGCATCCGCCGATAAAAAAGATCAATAAATTCCGTATAGCCGGGGCAGAAATTCAGTTTTTCATAGGCCGCTTTTCCCTTCTCCAGATATGCCTGCCCATTGAAATAGGGAAAATAGGCCGAAAGGCCAAAGCTTTCGCTGTAGGTGCCCCGATGATAGACAATGGCATCCTGCAATGCAGCTCGCAGATCATCAGCGGCAGCAGGCTGATAATCCTCATAGGCATCCAGCAGGCTGGTGATATCCACCAGGTCATAATCGGTGGATTCTGCCACCCGCCAATCCCGGCCGAAACCCTGGGCATAATACCTGAGATTGGATAAATCCTGGAAGCCGTTTTCATTCATGCTCCGGCCCAGCCCGGAAAAATAGGCATCCATTCCTTCAACGACGCCCTCCACTTTGGAAAGATCAATCATGGAAAGGGTGAGATGGGCCCCCTGGGCCTGATGGGCCGTATCCACATACAGATCAATGATCCGCCGGCCGGTGGCGGTGATTTCTTCCTTTTCCATGCCTCCAAGGAAGGAATAATCCCAGCCGCCCCCGGGCTCCGTTTCTTCCGAGGCGATCATCAGTTCAGCATAATCCGATAGCTGCCACGCCGTTTCCACCGATCCCATCAGGCAGGCGTCAAACCCGATCAGATCCAGCTTCCGCTCCTTAAAGGGGCTTTTTTCGATG
>JAFQOD010000041.1 GCA_017395685.1 Clostridia bacterium | reverse complement strand
GGCAGCATGAATAATGCTGATTAGCATTTAAATGGAAAACTAATGCCGGGAGAGCAGGTTTAGCCATAGCAAACCTGCGGTAAATACAGACATAAAAAAACAGCCTGCCGCATTGCAAAATGGGGCAGGCCATTGCTGGGAAAACAGAGATTACAGCTTGGTATTGACGAATTCCTTCAGGATGGTGAGGGCGCTTTCCATATCCCGCATATCGATCACTTCGCAGGCGGAATGCACATAGCGGCAGGGGATGGACAGGGTGCCGGCAGGCACGCCGCAGCGGCTGTGCTGGATGGCAGCGCCGTCGGTGCCGCCATAGGGCAGGATTTCCCTCTGATAGGGGGCATTGGCCTTTTCCGCAGCGGCGATGAGGGCATCCCTGAGGACGGGGGTGGCAATGTGGGAGCGATCCATGAATTTGATGGCGGCGCCCTTGCCCAGCTGGATGGCGGGCAGCTTCACTTCAGGGGTATCGCCCCAGCCGGTGACATCCAGGGCCACGCCGAAATCAGGGGCCACCTGATAGGCGGCGGTGGTGGCGCCGCGGAGGCCCACCTCTTCCTGGGTGGAAAATACGCCCACGATGGTGTTGAGGGGATTTTCAATTTCCATCAGCAGCTGCAAAAGCAGCGCACAGGCGCAGCGGTCATCCATGGCGGGGGATGCAATGCGATATTCGCCCAGCTGCACGCAGTCGGGGGCATAAACGCATACATCGCCCAGATTCACCTTGGTGAGGGCGTCGGCCTTATCCTCTGCGCCGATATCCACAAACAGATGGGCCAGGGTGGCATTTTCGCCCTTCAGGGGCTGCAGCATCACCACGCCCTCCACGCCGTTGCCGAAGGTGACGTGATGGCCCTTGATATTATCAATGCCAACGCCGCCCACATTGGTAACGCGGAGATAGCCGGTATCCTCAATATCGGTAACGATCAGGCCGATGTGATCCATATGGGCGGAGAACATGATGGTTTTGCCGCCCTCCTGGCCCTTCTTTTCCACAATCAGATTGCCCATGACGTCAACCTTCATGGAATCTACTTTGCCCTCAAGCATTTCCTGCACTTTTTCGGCTACCTTGCCTTCCAGACCGGTGGGGCCATAGATGGCAAGCATGGTTTTCAATGTATCAAGAAGCATGTGTAAAACCTCCTGTATATATCTTGGAATCGATTGAAAATTTGGAATTCAGAATTAAGAATTACAGGTAGCTTTCAATTTTCCCAAAGCTCCACTGGGAAGAAAGTTGATAGAATGGCGATCGGTAAAATCCAGTAACAGTTTTCTTTGGGAGAGCGCGAGAGGGCCTTTCTTTTTCAAAAGAAAGGTTCTCTCGCAATCATCCCTCACACACTCTCCGCATACGCCTTGGCCAGCTGATACTGGGCCTCGATATCGGAAAGCTTCACCACGGAGGAAGGCCCGTGGATATACCGGCAGGGAACGGAGAGCACGCAGGTGCGCTTGCCCTCCCTGCGGCGCTGGAATGCGCCGGCATCATTGCCGCCGGTAGCACCCCGCTTGATCTGATAGGCAATGCCCTTTTCCTCGGCCAGGGCCAGCATTTCTTTATACGTTTCCCGATTGACCATGGAGGCATTATCCATAAAGGATACGGCCACGCCCAGGCCCGGTTCGCATACCCTGCGCACCTTATCCACCATGCCCATATCGCCGGCGGTGGTGCCTTCCAGGATGATGGCGGTATCTGCCCCGGAATCAAAGGCCGCGCCGGTGGCGCCCCGCAGGCCCACCTCTTCCTGCACTACGAAAGCGCAGGTGATATCGCAGTCATACTTTCCTTCCAGAATGCGCAGAAGATTATAGCAGCCCACCCGGTCATCCAGGGCCTTGGCCACAGCGCAGCCATCGCCGAATTCCTGATAATCATTATCATAATAGACGAAGGAACCGGCGGGGCAATCCCGGAGGGCATCCTCCTTATCCTTGGCGCCGATATCGATGTACAGGCCGTCATAGCCCAGCACCCGCTTGCGGTCATCCGCGGACTGGAGATGAATGGCCAGGGCGCCGATAACGCCCTTTACCTTCTTTTCGCCCACCAGCACATATTTACTGACGGCCACCCGGGGATCCACGCCGCCGATGGGCCGGAACATGAGCAGCCCATCCTCCGTGGCATCCAGGATAATGAAGCCGATTTCATCCATGTGGGCGCTGAATACGATGTGACGATCCGATTTGCCGCTGCCCTTTTTGAAGGCAATCACATTGCCCATCCGATCGATCCTGACGGAATCGCACAAGGGCCTGGCCGCTTCCAGGAGGGCATTGCGCACGGCCTTCTCATCCCCGGATGCGCCGTTCAATTCGCAAAGGGTTTTCAGGTCCATAATTCTTCCTCCCAGCTGTTATTAAAGGATTTGAGATAGTGGGCCAGCAGCCTGCCGCCCTCGGTCAGGGCATGCATATCGAAGGTTTCCACATTGGTATGCATGTATTTGAGGGGCAGGGAAAGCAGCACCGTGGGGATACCCGCCCGGGCGATGGAAAGATCATCCGCATCGGTGGAGGTATACCTGGGATCGATGGAAACCTGCAGGGAAACGCCGTTTTCCCCGGCCGCCTCCTCCAGCTTCTTCACCAGATAGGGATGCAGATAGGGGCCCTTTGCGGCCACCAGTGAATCGATCTTATGGCTGGAAAGCCGGGGTGCGCCGGGCACATCCGCATGGCATACATCAAAGGCAACCCCGTAATCGGGATCCAGCTGGAAGCCGCTCATGGCGGCTCCGTAGGAACCGATTTCTTCCTGGCAGGTGGAAACGAAATACAGATCGGCGTCATGCTTCATTTCGGAAAGCCGCTGTGCAGCCTCCAGCATGATGGCAACGCAGGCCCGGTCATCGGCGGTCTTGGTGGATACCCGGCCGTTCTTCAGTTCCACATACCGGGCCTCAAAGCACACCGTATCGCCCACCTGTACATGCTCACGCACCTTATCGGCGCTCATGCCCATATCCACAAAGAGGGTTTCCCAGGTGTAATTATTCTTGCGGTCGGCATCCCGCATCAGATGGGGCGGGGTGGCGCCCACAACGCCCATCATTTCGCCGCCCCTGGTGAAGACGCGCACCCGCATGCCGGGCAGCACCCGGGGATCCACGCCCCCCACGCTCTGCAGCCGGAGGGAGCCATCCTCTTCGATCTTGGATACCATCATGCCGATCTCATCCAGATGGGCGCAGATCAGCACCTTGGGGCCATTGCCCTTCTTATGGGCGATGACGCAGTTGAGGGGGGTGATTTCCACCTCATCCACATAGGGCCGGAAAGCCTCGGCGATGAAATCCGCCGCGGCCCGTTCATTGCCCGTCACGCCAGGGATGGCGGTCACCTGGCGCAGAAAATCCGCTGTTTTCATATGCACTTTCCTCCCATTGGGGAATTTCGCCTTTCATTATACAATAATTTGCCATCATTGTATACCAAAAACCAAATAAAGAACCAAATTTCATCCATGGAAAAGGCCGGAGGATTGCTCCCCCGGCCTTTGATTTGATTATTTCATTTCATTTTCTTCCGGCTCCCGGGCGCTTTCCTCCTCCGTGACAGGCAAGGGCTGCACGGGATAATAGGGCTCCTCCTCGGGATAGATTTCCTCCGCCTGAACAGGTGCAAAGGAATTTGCCGGCTGATAGGCCTGCACCGGTTCCTGGGCCTGCACAGGCGCATAGGGCCGGGCAAGCACAGGGGCCTCAGGCCTCCAGACGGGATGCAACGGCTCCAGCCGGCTGCCGCCGATGCCGGAGAAAATCAGCATGGCGCCCATCACGCCCAGCAGCAGGCATACCGCCAGCAGAACCACCATGCCGCCGTTTGCCGCCGCCGCCCTCATCTGCATGGCATCCAGGGCGGAGGCTGCATCGGAAGGCATCACCTGATAATCCACATTCGTCTGCAGCGCCCTCAGGTGCTGGGCCAGAGTATACTGCTGGCGGCTGGTAGTAAACAGCATGGGATTGAATGCATCCCCTGCGCTGATCATGGCGGCCATCAGCCCGCCACCGCCGGCGCTCATCAGCACCTGGCGCATGCTGCAGGGCCGGGAAACCGCCAGCAGAACCAGCACCAGAATGAAGGCAGGATGGCCCAGCACCGAGAAGGCGGCCGGAATGGGGGTATTAAAGACCCCAAGATCTCTCGCCAGGATATAGCCGCTTACGCTGAACCCGCCCAGCAGCAGCATAATCAGGGCCAGAGCCGCCGGCGCCAGCATCCCACGGCTATGGCGGAAGGTGGAAAGCACCCCAAGGCATACCCCAAAGGCCAGCATCATGGCCAGCAGGCTGCCCAGCAGCGTATTGCCAAGGGCAACGGTCACATCACCCGACCATTGAATCTGCTTTCCGATGATATTGGCGGCCAGCACAATCATCATGGCGGCGACTGCGCCGATCACGCCGAACAGCCCCTCCATCACCCAGGAGCCGCCCTGCACCCGCACCTTCTGCATATCCCTTTTCCGCTTGGCAAGCAATCCCACCAGCAGCGCCGGGCCCAGGCCCGCCACCAGGCTGATCCCCCTGCCCATCACCGTCATCGCAGCGGCATAGCTGTACTGCGCCTGCATAATTCCACTCCGAAAGGCATTGTAGGAAAGGGTTGCGCTGCTTGCATAATTGATAGCGCTGCCCGCCAGGTAATTCATCCTCACATCGGGCATCAATGCCGTCAGCAGCGGCACCAGGCCCACAAGCAATGCGCCCAGCGCCCCATTTTTCTTTTCCGCCAGATTGAGGAATAATCCGCCGAAGGCGCACAGGGCCGTCAGGGGCAGCACCTTGGCCACGGTAAAGATCAGCAGATAATTATTTCTGAGCCCGCTTCCTGCGCCGCTTATCCCCTGCATGATTTCATCCATCGCAAGGGCCGCATTCTGGCCCATCTGCGCCCAGAAAATATCCGGCAGCAGGCCGATCATCAGAAAAAAGCCGGCAAAAATGGCCTTGGTGGGCCGATGGGGAATCAGCCCCAGCAGCAGCGCCAGCACCACCCCGAAGGGCAGGCCCAGCACCGCCGTCAGCAGCGTCTGCACCAGGGAATTGCCGATGGCCCTGGGGAAATCCGCTGCGGAAAACAGCTGTTCAAAAAATCTGGATCCAACAATTTCGTTGCCAAATAAGCCGCGGGCAGGCCTGTATCTGGAGATAGACATCAGCAGATCACAGGCAAAGTAACCGATTCCCGCCAGCAGCAAAACGCCCAGGGGAATCCACACCAGCGCCCCTTTTTTATTCTTCATCCTTCTTCCTCCCCTTCCGGAAAAATTGTTGATTCAGGTCCCTCAGCGGAAAGCGCCGTGATCCCTCATATCCTGGATAACATCCGCTGTCAGGCGGCGGCCGTAGCCATTGCCGTCGTTATCGGCAGCGGTATATACCGCCACCACCATGGGGTATTCCATTCCCTCTCCCCACAAATATACGGGGCCGCCTGCGGTGCCGCCCAGCCAGCCCTGCCAATACAGTTCGGTGCTGCTGTATACATACTGGATTTCAAACAGATCCTGCATATGGCGGTATTGATCATAGGCCAGCACATGGGTGTATTCCTCATTCAGATCCCGATCCGATCCCACCCAATAGCCGAACCAGCCCGTTTCATCCCCCACCGGCGCATCAAAGATCACAACGCCGATATCATTGGTGGAATCATAGCCGTTCTCGAAATCCTCATAGGTCCAGTAGGTGAATTTTCCGTCATATTTATACCAGCAGCTGTTGGCGGATTTGGCGCCGAAATAGAAATCGCAGCTTTTCAGCTTCTCCCCATGCTGATAGCAATAGAGATTGTGGGCCGCCGTCACCAGCCCGTACCGGCTGATCATGGCGCCGCTGCCATCGATGGTGCAGCCGCAGTTGAACCGGCTGCTCATGAATGCGGTGGCATGATCGGTATTAAAGACGGCCGCCTGGGATGCCAGCGGCAGGGCCAGCAGCAGACACAGCACAACCGCAAATATTTTTTTCATCATAGCGCATCTTTCCTCTCTTTTCCTTCTGCCCTTTATTTTACCACTTTTCCCCTGTCAAGGCAATCCTTGCGAAAAAATTGACGGGCTTGAAAGCCATATTGATGGTGTTTCTTCTTTACGTAAAAGTGGGGGATGGCTCCTTTCCATAAATTTTCACATTTTCCTGTCATCCCCATAGATTCGTACAAAAAAATATGCCGGTAATGAATGCCAGCAATGAAAAATACCGCCCGTAGGAATACCGGACGGCAGAATATTCACGCCCCATCCCCGGCCCCTTTTTCACAAACAGCGGGGCCTTTATGTGGGTAGGTATGCTTCATAATAGAACCAGTCTGCCATCAGCCGCAGGCAGCGGATCGATCCTTTCCCATCCATCCCCAGGTTTTCCAGATGGATCGCCTCTTCCCCCGGTTCCAGAAATTCATCCCCCCGAACGAAAAGCCGATCCTCCGGGCAATAGATGAGGCGCTGCGCCCTTTCCGGATGGGCAGAAGAAAAGGAAAAAATGATTTCTCGGGGATTCCGCAGATCCGCATAGGCCAAGCCCTCCCCCAGATAAACCGAAAAAGAGGAAACCCCCCGGGATTCTTTCTCCAGCCACTGCCCCTGATACTCCTCTATCAGGGAAAGCAGCGCCGCCTGGTTTTTCTGCAGGCTTTCCCGGCATTGCCCCTGGATATCCCCATTTTTTGTGTCAACCAAACGCCCTGCAAAAATAAGAATCCCCGCTAGCAATACCAGTATAAGAAGGAGCATCCGGAGTTTCAAAGCATTCATTTTTCATCCTCACATTCATCTTCTGGGATTCCATCGCAATCCCTTGCCCTTATCCTATTTCCCCGTCCGGGATATCAGTATCGCCGGGAATGGCACCCTGGATTTGCAGGGTGGATAGAATGGAGATGGCTTCTTCCGGTATTTCGTTCTGAATGGTATCGTACGGAACAATGTGCTGGAAATAATAGCTATATCCATTTCCTTCCCGCACATGAAAGCCATAATCAAAAGTAGCTTGTTCCTTTGTATGGACAATGTATGAATACTCACCAATCAGAACGTCATCAAAAATAATAAATTTGTTGCTCTTGTCATAAAGTTTTCCCAACCCAATACTCTGATTCTTTTCGTCGTCTAGTTTACTGTACACAATGAATTTCGCCTGAGCTGCTTCATTAAAAAATACATAATTATCAGGATATTTCTCAAGATCTGAAAGCTGATATTCCTGGAGTTGGTATCCATTGGGAATACAGAGGCACAGATAACCGCCGTCGACCTCCAGATTGACGAGATAGCTGTCATTTGTTTTTGCTTGAAATTCTTGTATTTCCAAAGTTGATAAAATGGAGATGGCTTCTGCCGGTATTTCGTTCTGAATGGTATCGTACGGAAGCTGATAAAAAAACTGATAGCTGTATCCATTCCCTGCTTGAACAAGAAAACCATAATCAAAAGTAGCTTGTTCATTTGTATAGACAATATATGAATGCTCACCAATCAGGACATCATCAAAAACAATAAACTTGTTGCCCTTGTCGTAGAGTTTTCGCAGCCAAATACTTTGGTTCTTTTCGTCTTTCAGGCTACTTCTCACAACGAATTTTGCCCGAGCTACTTCATTAAAAAATGCATAATTATCAGGATATTTCTCAAGATCTGAAAGCTGATATTCCTGGAGTTGGTATCCATTGGGAATACGGAGGCTCAGATAACCACCGTCTACTTCCAGATTGACGAGATAGCTATCATTGGTATTTTCAGATGTAGATTGATCCTGCGCAGCGGCCTCCCGGGCACTGTTTACATTTTCAATATCCTGATCCGAAGCGGTACTCTGGCTCAAAATCCGCTCATCATTCATGCTTATTTTTTCCTGGTCCACTACCGTCTTCAGGCCCAAAACAGCGAAAAAGAGCACCAGCAAACAGCAAATGAAAATCATCTTTTTCATGGAAGTCCCTCGCTTTCATGGGATGATGAAACGACCCTCAAGGAAACGAAACGCCTGAAGAGCAAAGCCTGCATTTCAAAATTCCCATTCTCTGATACCTGATAAACGATACATCCGCCCGTTTTCTTCCATCTGCGGTTTAACTTAACAGCTGATTATGAAATAGTATATCATCTTATGTGGGAAAAGAAAATAAATTGCAAGAAATCGTTTCATATTTTTAAGAAGAACGATTCAGCATGCAGCGCACGATAATATAGCGCATCCGGTAAGCCTGCCCTCGTGGAATACAATAGCGTCAAGAATGGTTATCTCCAGAATTTACAAGGCGACATCGTCAGTATCATTGACACCCTCAGCAGCGCAGTAGTAAAATATTCTTATAGTACATTCCTCCATCTGCGAATCTCTCAATCACAGGTGATTAAGTATGCTGAAAGTTGAAAAACCCTTTGATGTACTCAGTTTCTTCATTAATTCGGTATTGGATTTGCAAACGGGCGAAATGATCCTGCCGATTGACTATGACACAGTGCCCCTTCACTATCCTGACGCGGCTTATTCCTCTCCGGAAAATAAAATTCAGGTTCCCCGATTGAATCCTTTGCGTATGGAACTGGAAATCTGTAATGGTGGGATTTTTGATTTTACTCCCCTTTTTCAAAAGGGATTGCAATTGATTCCGTCGGTACTTGAGCCCATCTTCCTTCCGCCGCACCTTGCCTATGACAATTCATACCATCGTGAACGATCATCCATGCTTTTTGATTTTTTCTCATACGTTGACAATGTATTGCTGGCAGAAGAAATCTGGTATGACTATTCTGAGCAGTGGGCTGAATGCGTCATGGAATGCTGGGCAAGGAAACATCATTTCGAGTTGCTTGAACACCCTTGGAAACTGGAGGAAGAATATGCCCAGAAGCGCGCTATATGGCAGGAGAAGATGAAAAAAGAGCATCCGGATATTATTTTGGATCATTATTTCATCGTCAATCAGGATGAAGTAAACTGTTTTCCGGATATTTATATGAGCCCAATCCACATTGTAAAAAAATAATAGTCAGAGATAGGGAGGAAACCATATGTTTCCTTATGCACCTGAACACCCTGCAAAGCAAGGTCTTCCATGTCTCCCACATGTCTCCTTCGTGTCTCCCGGCGTCTTATGGTGCGTTTTTACGTCTGAAATTCCGAACCTTTATCCCCTATCTTAAGTTTAATATTTCATCCAATGATCCAAAAAACAAAAAACCGAATGTTTTTCAACATTCGGCTTTTGGTGCGGGAAACAGGACTTGAACAGCTCAGGCACCAGCCCAAAGCCCTTGTAACATAAGGCTTTGGGCTTTTTCATGTCTCCTTTTTCGATATCCGTGTCTCCCGTCAAAATACACTATCCCAATTTACAAATGTATTAT
>JAFQOD010000040.1 GCA_017395685.1 Clostridia bacterium | reverse complement strand
AGAATCATTTATGATTCGGGAAGAATTTTTCATTCCTATCAGATTTTCTGCCCGTGCTGCGAAGCAGCACAAGAAAATCTGCATGTCGAAAAAAATGATCCTTCATTTTTTTCGGGCGTGTTGACTTTGTCAACACGCAGAGCCTTTCCTTCCATGGAAAGGCTTTTTCTGATCAAACGGCAATTCCCCATTCCGGATTTATTCCACGCCTGCGTACTGGCTGTTATACAAATGGGCGTAGAAGCCGTTCTTTTCCATCAATTGCTCATGGCTGCCCTTTTCCACGATATTGCCGCTCTTCATCACCAGGATGATATCCGCCTGGCGGATGGTGGAAAGCCGGTGGGCCACGATGAAGCTGGTTCTGCCCTGCATCATGGCATGGAAGGCCGCCTGGATGCGGATTTCCGTGCGGGTATCGATGCTGCTGGTGGCTTCATCCAGGATCAGCATGGGGGGCAGGGAAAGCATCACCCTGGCAATGCACAATAGCTGCCGCTGGCCCTGGCTCAGATTGCCGCCGTTTTCGGTGATTTCCGTATCATATCCCTTGGGCAGGCGGCGGATGAAGGAATGGGCATGGGCGGCCCTGGCGGCTGAAATGATTTCCTCCTCCGTGGCATCGGGCCTGCCATAGGCGATATTTTCCCGGATGGTGCCTTTTTTCAGCCAGGTATCCTGCAGCACCATGCCAAAATTGCCCCGGAGGGAATGGCGCCTAAGATTCCGGATATCCTTTCCGCTTACACGGATGCTGCCCTCATTCACATCATAAAAGCGCATCAGCAGATTGATCAGGGTGGTTTTTCCGCAGCCGGTGGGGCCCACGATGGCGATGCGCTGGCCGCTCTTCACATCCAGGCTGAAATTTTCGATCAGCGGCCGATCCTCCACATAGCGGAAGGATACATTTTCCAATTGCACATGGCCGTCGCTTTCGATTTCTGCCCCCTGGGCGTCGGAGGGCTCTTCCTTTTCATCCATCAGTTCAAAAATGCGGCCGGCACAGGCCAGGGCATTCTGCAGCTCCGTCACCACCCCGGAAATTTCATTGAAGGGCTTGGCATACTGGCTGGCATAGCTGAGGAAGATGCTCAGCTCCCCGATGCTCACATGCCCCTTCAGGGCAAACAGGGCGCTGCACAGGCCCACGGCGGCATAGACGATATTATTCACCAGCCGGGTGGAGGGATTGGTGAGGCTGGAGAAAAAGACGGCCTTTAGGGATACGCCCCTGAGCTCATCATTGATCTGATCAAATTGCTGCTGGCTTTCATCCTCATGGGAGAAGGCCTGCACCACGCTGTGCCCCTCGATCATTTCATTGATCAGGGCGGTCTGCTGCCCCCGCACCACCGTCTGCTTCTGGAAATAGCGATAGGTGCTGCGGGCGATGAAGGAGGCCACAAACAGGGAAAGGGGGGTCAATACCACCACGATCATGGCAATGGTGAAATTGAGGGCGATCATGATGCCCAGGGTGCCCCCGATGGTGAGAAGACCGGTAAAGAGCTGGGTAAAGCCCATCAGCAGCCCGTCCCCGAAGGTATCCACATCGGCAATCAGCCGGCTCACCAGATCGCCGGCGGCATGCCCGTCCAGATAGGAAAGGGGCAGGCGCTGGATTTTTTTCATGGCGTCATTTCTCAGATCCCGGGAGACCAGGAAGGTGATATGATGATTGCTGGCGGAAAGCACCCACTGGGCGATGGCGGAAAGGCCCACGATTCCGGCGATGAGGGAAAGATATTTCAGGATGGCGGCAAAATCCACCTGGCCGATGCCGATCATATAATCGATGGCGTCGCCGCACAGAACGGGGATCAGAAGCGCTGCTGCCACCTGCACCAGGGCGCAGAAAAGGCTGAGGGCCACATATTTCCGCTGGGCGGCGATATAGCGCAGCACCCGGCGGAGGGCGATGGCATTTTGCTGCCGCTGGGCGGCCTTTTCGGGATGCTTGTTCATGCCTTTTCCCCTCCCTTCTGGAACTGGCTATCGTAAATTTCCTGATAGACCTGGCAGCTTTCCATCAGCTGCTCATGGGTGCCTATGCCTGCCGTTTCCCCATCCTCCAGTACGATGATCTGATCGGCATGCTGCAGGCTGGAGGTGCGCTGGGATACGATGAAAACGGTGATATCGCCGGGCAGCGTTTTCAGCGCCTTGCGAAGGGCAGCATCCGTGGCATAATCCAGGGCGGAGGCGGCGTCATCCAGGATCAGGATTTCCGGCTTTTTCACCAGCGCCCTGGCGATGGTCAGCCGCTGCCGCTGGCCGCCGGATAGATTGCGGCCCCCCTGCTCCACCGGGTCATCCAGGGAAAGGGGCTTTTCTTTGACGAAATCCTCCGCCTGGGCAAGGCGCAGGGCCTGCCACAGATCCTCCTGGGATGCCTGTTCATTGCCCCAGAGCAGATTGGAGCGGATGGTGCCCTTGAATAGCTGGGCCTTCTGGGGCACAATGCCCACCTTCTCACGCAGGGCCTGCTTATCCCAATCCCGGATATCATGGCCCATCAGGGATACCTGCCCCCTGGTGGCGTCATAAAACCGGGGGATCAGATGCACCAGGCTGGATTTGCCGCTGCCGGTGCCGCCGATGATGCCGATGGTCTGGCCCCGCATGGCGATGAAGGAAATATCGGTGATGCTTTCATCGCCGCCCCCTGCATAGGCAAGGGATACATGGGAAAAACGGACGGCCTCCCGGCTTTCGCTTTCCCGGATGCCGTTTTCCGGAAAGATCATGGAGGAGGGGGTATCCAGGATCTGGCCCACCCGCTGGGCGCTGGCCATGGCCTTGCTGAGGGTGACGATCAGATTGGCCAGCTTCACCAGCTCCACCAGGATCTGGCTCATAAAATTCACCAGGGCGATCACATCGCCGCTGAGCAGAAGGCCCCCATCCGTCTGCTTGCCCCCCAGCCACAGAATCAGGATGATGCCGAGATTTACCACCACAAAGGTGAGGGGATTCATCAGTGCGGAGATTTTGCCCACCGGCAGCTGCAGCCGCACCAGATGCTCATTGGCGGATTGGAAGGCATCCACCTCCGCCTCCTCCCTTCCGAAGGCCCTGATCACCCGCACGCCGGAAAAATTCTCCCTGGCGGCGCCGGTCACCTGATCCAGCCGGGCCTGGATGCGCTTGTAAAGGGGATTGGTCCATTTCATGATGCCGAATACGATCAGGGAAAGCACCGGAATGGAGACGGCAAAAATCAGGGCGATTTTGCTGTCGATGGTAAAGGCCATCACCATGGAGCCGAATACAATAAAGGGGGAGCGCAAAAACAGGCGCAGGAACATATTCACCCCGTTCTGCACCTGATTGATATCGCTGGTCATGCGGGTGATCAGGGTGCTTTTGCCGATAACGTCCATCTCGGTAAAGCTGAAATCCTGAATATGGGCAAATAATTTTTTCCTCAGCCCCCTGGCGGTGCCGGTGGCGGCCCGGGCGGCGAAATACTGGGCGGTGAAGCTGCACAGCAATCCCACCAGCGCCATCACCACCATTTGCCCTGCATTCCGCCAAATCAGGGCGGGGTTATTTTTCCCGATGCCCTCATTGATGATGCCCGCCACCACCAGGGGCACCATCAGATCAAAGATGGCCTCCAGCATTTTAAACAGCGGGGCCAGAATGCTCTCTTTCAGATATTTTCGGAAATATCCCAGTACGTACTTCATGATCCCATCATCCTTTGCCTGATTCTCCATCCTACAGTATACCGTGAAAAGCCGGTTTTGAAAAGCCCGGTTTCCGGGGGGCGGAGGGCGGAAAAAAATTTTCAAAAAAATCGAATTTTTTTGATTTTACCCCTTTACAAATGGAAAAACCCGTGCTATACTATATCCTGTTCGCGGGGCATTAGCGCAGCTGGTAGCGCACCACACTGGCAGTGTGGGGGTCAGGAGTTCGAGTCTCCTATGCTCCACCACATCACCATCACGGTGTTTACATATACCGGATGGTGATTTTTTTGTGCAAAAATCATCCTGTGAGAAGGATTTTCCCCCGCCTGAAGCGGGGGATTTTTTATTCTATGCCTCCGTTTCAGGGCTGTACGCACATTTTCTGCACAAAAAACAATTTTGAATTGCTGTGAAAGCCTTATATTACAAGGGTTTCAAGGCTTTTGACTGCTGCACATTTCCCGCACATCACCCTGCCAGAAGGGCATGCATCTTTTTTCCGGCGGCGATGATCTTTTGCGGCTGGGCGTGTGCGTATCTATCCATGGTCATGCTGATGGTGGAATGCCCTGCGATGGATTGCAGGGTTTTCATATCCGTTTCTTCACCTGCCATATAAGTCAGATAGCTGTGACGGAATACATGTGCCGTTGCCCCATGAAGGTCAATGGTTTTTCTAATACGCTTCATGGTATTGTTATAGGTGGTCATGGTGATGGGTTCGTTACCGCCAAAGATGAATCCTTTGCTTTCCATAGGCGTCAGGCATTCTATCACATAACCATCAAGGGGAATATCTCTTTTTCCGCTTTTCGATTTTGTAGTGCCGATGATTGGCTTGTTACCCTGTGAATGGGTTACGTTGCGCTGAATATGAATCAAACCATGATCCATATCAATATCTTCCCAGCGTAAGCCCAGCACTTCCCCCCTGCGCATACCTGTGAACATCATCAGCACAAGCATACGTTTGTCATGGGGCTGGAGGAGGTCAAGATTTCCCATGATTTCTTTGAATACTTCCAAAGGAAGGGCTTCCCGTTCAAACGCTTTGGTGGAAGGAATGGATATTCTTCTGCTTGCGGTGGGATCGCTTTCTATCAATCCATCTTCCACAGCATCCTTGAAGATACCGCCCATGAAATGCCGCATAGAAGAAAGTGTTTTCTTTGCAAGGTGCTTTCTTTCGTTCAGGAAAAGCTGAATATCCTCAGTGGTAATGCTGGTGATATCTCGTTTTCCAAAGGCAGGAAGCACATGGGCATGAAGATGTTTTTTATAGGTTGCCATGGTAGCTGGTTTTAATTGATTTGCCTTATAGACGTTCAGCCAATTTTCCACATATTCGCCAAACGTGATAGTTTCCTTGTCGGTGCTGATTTCAGGGTGATTCATAAATTCCCATATCCTTCCGCTTTCGATATACGTTTTTACGATGCGGTCATTCAGTGCATTCTGGCTGTCTGCCTGTATCTGTTTATAGACGGGAGTTCCGTCATCATTGACCGCAATCTGTACCCGGATTCTGTATTTAGCCATGCCGTTTTCTCCTTCCGGCATGGTGATGCTGTTTTCTGTGGAATTTTCAAGGGTCACGGCGTATTTTGCAACGCCTTGTTCAACCGCCTGAGTCATGAGTGCTTGAAGCTGGTTTGCGGTCTAGAGAATTTTATTTTCGCACATGGCAATCAATCTCCTTCTTTTTCGGGATGGAATAATACGAAAGGTTTACCGATTTCCCCTTCAATATTTGCTTTTTTAAGAGCCTTCAATGCTATTGGTCTTAATATTTCATCCGCTTTTTTGGGAAATACAGAGTCCCATTCCTCAGCGGCACAATTTTCCATGATTTCTTTTACCGGAATGAGAAGGTTACCTGTCTGCCCATTATACGTTGTATGATAATGCTCTTGCACATAGGTAGCATCCATCAATTTTTCATCCATATATTTTTCCAGATTAGAGAATGGAATTTTGATTGAGATGGCAGGGTATTCCTTGTCCCGTCTACGAAAAAGGCAGAATACAAGATGTGTTACCCCATTTTTTTTGAGATGATAATACCAACCTTTATCCAGAGCGTGGCCGCTATGTGTAATCTCGATGGGGATGTTTAGCGTTGGTGCGCCTTCGCGAATGCAGTAGGAATCAGATTTCACTTCGATGAGCATTCCATTTGGAGAAGTAAACTCTCCTTCCATGTTATCTGCGGTTCGGTCAGTTACTCTTATCCCAAACATGGGGATGCACAGGTGTTTCTTAAAAAAATCTTCACCCTTTTTTCCAAAGGTCAAATCTGATGGATAGAAGCTTCGATTATTCATGTTGAACTCCTTTATATTTATATTGGATTGAGATGATAGTAGGGATAGAATAGTTATGTACCCCCGTTTTATGAAGCAAGCCTGTCTGGAATCCAGTGCAGAGCCTCCTGAAATTCCTTTTCCGTCATTTCCTCCAGGCGGCTGTAGAAATGTTTTTCCGTATCGGTTAATTTCCGGGGATTTCTGATGCGGTATTTTCTTCCCAGCTGTGAAAGCGTTTTTTCGGTATGGTGCACCTGACGGACAGGAGCAAAGAAATATCTTTTTCCACGGGGTAACCGCAACGGTTTTTCCAGAAGAGCAAAAGCCCTTATTCGGTGCCAGTCAATGCGGATTATTTCCCCTTGGTGATCATAGGCGATTAATCCATGTGCAACCAGGCGTTTTCTGATTTCTGATACCTTATTTTCGGGAATGCCTGTTTGTGCTGTAATCAGCTTCAAGGCTGGCCGAAAATTATCAGCATGGCTTGCATAGCACAGAATCAAGTCGGTGGATTGCTGGCGCAGATGAATATTCTTTGCCGCATCCCGTATCATTGCCCGGTAATGCTGTGGGCGGGGTTCACTGTGTTGTATTCGGGGTGGTTTGCCGGCCAAGTGAGATTTTTCAATCATTCATTATTCCTCCATTTTTTTGTTTTTCATCAGGGCTTTCCTGATTCTTCTGTTAATCATCTAATGGTTTTCTTTTGTTTTTAGCATTGTTTTGACTCCTCTCTGTGGCAAAAATAACCACTTGTATATTTGGTAGGAATATGATATAATAATTTTTTATAATTCATAGTTTAATGAGAAAAAAAGCATCACTTCCAACCTATTACATTGGGAACATTTTTTGGATTATTTTTCACGTTTTGAAAAATTTTTTTCCGTTCGTCGGAAAATTTTTTTCATGCATCAGGCATAGGGTTTTTTCCTCTGTTACTAAGGGATGAGACGTAAAGCAAGGCAATAAAAAAGGCTGGAGGGTTATTCCTCCAGCGCTTCCGCTTGCTGTTTTTCTTTCCGTTCCTTGATCCATCGGCTGAGGGTGGCAGTGGATACCTTCACCGTTTCCGCTATTTCCCGGTTGGTCATGGCGTTTGCGTCATACAGGGCGAGGGCTTGCGCCTTGGCCTTGTCGCTCCCGGCCTTGGGGCGTCCTCCCTGCCGTCCTCTTGCCCGTGCGGCTTTCAGGCCGTCCAGGGTGCGTTCTGCGATGATATCCCGTTCAAATTGGCTGAGAGCGGATAACATGGTCAGCATCATTTTCCCTGTGGCTGTGGTGGTGTCGAGCTGTTCT
>JAFQOD010000039.1 GCA_017395685.1 Clostridia bacterium | reverse complement strand
GCGCAACTGCTCTATAACTTCGCTATACTTTGAGATATCTGTCCATTTTCGTTTCTCCATAAAGTTACCCCCTGACGTAGTTCTATTATCCTACTTCAGGGGGCTTTTTGTCTATTGTTCGTTTTTACTGGTTCTGTTCACAGCGCGGGAGGGGCTTTCTTTTTTAAAAGAAAGCCCCTCCCGCATTTCCTTCCCCTTATCCGTCACGGTTCCTGCCAGATGATATCCCCCAGCAGATTGATATAGGCCATTTTTCCGTTCTTTTCAACCCGTGCCAGACCCTGGCAGAAGATATCCGCTTCTTCCCACTGCGGGGGGATGATCAATTCAGCATGTTCATTGACATATCCCCACAGCCCTTTCATTTTCACCGGCAGCCAGCCGCTTTCCAATGGGTGTTCCATATCATGCCAGGAATCCCAATAGTTGATTTTTTCATAGATTGCTTCTGTCAGAAGGACAGCATTCCCTTCTGAAATTTTCATCAGCCCATATTGATCATTCTTTTCATAGACGCATAGCCCGCCGGGGGTGAATACATGGCTTTCCAGGCGAATTTCATCCTCTTCCCAGGCAGAAAAGATTTCCCGGCCCTGCCGGTCGATGAGCAGCTGCCCCCATTCCTTATCCCCCTGCTGCACGGGATACAGAAGGGCATACCCGTTGGAAAAGGTGTAGCTGGGAAGTGAGTCCGTGATGAATTCAAAGCGGGGCTCTACCACAAGGCCCGTTTCCAGATCGATATGCCCCAATCGGTAATTCTGCATGATAACGACGCAGCCTTCCGCCGGGGGATACAGATAATCGTATTGGGGCTCCACAATGATTTCTCCGCTGGGCTTTGCCAGGCCATAGGCCACGCCCCATCCGGATTCCCTGGCAGCCCATTCCTCCTCCGTCAGATTGCGGCCGATGCGAAGGTATCCCTCCTGCACCTGGCTGTCCGGAAAAATGCCTTCGGGGAAGATGGTTTCCTTGCCGGTGGTATCAATCAGATGGAATTCCGGATACCATGTCCAGATATTTCCCTCCGAGTCATATTCGACGCACTCATTGGCTGCCAGGGTGTAGCCTTCGCAGAATTCGTTATCATCATGCAACAGGTCGTATTCATTTTCGAATGCTTTTTCGCCAGTGGCAGGGAGAATATAGGTCACCCTGGACGGATTCTCAATCCATACGGTCAGGGGCGCGGCGGGATCATCCCGGAAAAAATCCTCTACAGCATCATAAACAAAGGGAGAAAGATATCCGCTGATAGGATCAAAATAAGAGTATTTTGTTTTGCCCGCTTCATTTTCACCCCGGATGCGGTAAATCCAGGAATAAGGGGCAATATCACCATAAACAAGCTCCAGCATCGCGTTTCCCTGCCGATCAATGACTCCTTTCCCATTTTCCCCTTCCACCAGGGCGAAACCGTTGGAAAATCCTTCCGCCATCTGCCATTGCGGAGCGATCACCATTTCCCCCGCTCCGTTGATATAGCCCCACTTTCCATCCACCCGAGCGGGGAAAAGCAATTCTTCACCCCGGGCGCATAAGGGCACCAGCAAAAGCAGCCAGATCAGCATTCTTTTCATGGCATTCCCTCCCGGAAAAATATCATCACATATAGAACGGAAATTAATGATGAAATATTGCAGAAGATGGAAAAAACACCGGGAAACAGTTGATTTCTTACGTGCAGGATATATCCAGAGCAGGTTTTCTGGGGATGGGTACGGGAAGGGGGCTCTTTTTTCTAAAAGAGCCCCCTTCCCGCTATTTATTCAATTCGTATCCTTACACAGGCATGGTGCCGTCTTCTTTGTTGAAGGAGGTGGGATCGGCCTTGAGCTGCTGGGCCTGGCGCCACTGGAAGAATTTCGTGGCCACCTGGGGGAAGAGGGCGTAGGAGAGCACATCCTCATCCTGCTGGCTGTACTGGGCGATTTCCTTGCGGTAGCCTTCCAGCTCGGGCTTGATATCATCGGCGGGGCGATGGGTGATCACCTTGGCGTCACCAATGCACTTTTTGCGCACTTCTTCATTCACCTTGGCGGGCAGCCGGCCGTATTCGCCGCGAAGCAGGCCCTTGCTTTCCTTGGGCACCATCTTATAGCGTTCGCCGCCCAGTACGTTCATCACGGCCTGGGTGCCCACGATCTGGGAGGTGGGGGTGACCAGGGGCGGGAAGCCGAAATCTTCACGCACACGGGGCACTTCTTCCAGCACCTGATAATACTTATCCATGGCGCCGGCCTGCTTGAGCTGGCCGATCAGATTGGACAGCATGCCGCCGGGCACCTGATACTGCAGCGCCTTGGCATCCACGGCCAGCACCTTGCCGGCGTCACGCCACTTATCCTGGCCCAGACGATCGGCCACGGTGCGGAAATGCTCGGCAATCTTGGCAAGCAGCTCTTCATCCAGGCCGGTATCGTATTCAGTGCCCTTGAGCACCGCCACCATGGATTCGGTGGCAGGCTGGCTGGTGCCGCCGCCCAGGGGAGAAAGGGCGGTATCGATTACGTCAACGCCCGCTTCCACGGCCTTGATCAGGGTCATGGCGCCGGTGCCGGCGGTGTTATGGGTGTGCAGCACGATGGGCAGCTTGGTATTCTGCTTCAGCTTCTTGATCAGGGAATAGGCATTGAAGGGCAGAAGCAATCCCGCCATATCCTTGATGCAGATCAGGTCAGCGCCCATGGATTCGATATCCTTGGCCAGCTTGACAAAGTATTCTTCGGTATGCACGGGAGAAGTGGTATAGCTCATGGCCACTTCGGCCAGGCCGTTATACTGCTTGGTGGCCTTCACGGCCTTTTCCATGTTCCGCAGGTCGTTCAGGGCGTCGAAGGTGCGGATGATATCGATGCCGTTATCGATGGATTTCTTGACGAAATAATCCACCACGTCATCGGCATAATGCTTGTAGCCCAGAATATTCTGGCCGCGGAGCAGCATCTGCAGCTTGGTATTGGGCAGCGCCTTGCGAAGGGCACGCAGCCGTTCCCAGGGATCTTCATTCAGGAAGCGCAGGCAGCTGTCAAAGGTGGCGCCGCCCCAGCATTCCAGAGAAAAATAACCAGCCTTATCCAGCATTTCACAGGCGGGCAGCATTTCATCCAGCCGCATCCGGGTGGCCGCCTGGGACTGATGCGCATCGCGCAGAATGGTATCGGTAATTTTTACTTTCGCCATCATGATTCTCCTTTTTATCGTTGAGAATATTGTTCGATGGAGTTATGTCCGGAGCAGGAGGGCTGCTCGCCCTCCTGTACCTCCCCGGCAAGGGATCAATCCCTTGCATCCCGGCAGGCGATATTGTTTATTTGAGAAAACAAACTTTTTTCCGCCTGCGGCACGAGGATACGAATGTGTGATAGTTTCGGGCCAAAGAGAAATGGTGGAAATGACCGGGAGAGAATGAATTCTCTCCGCGGGCATTTACTCCATTTCTCCCCGGATGTGCAGGCACATCCGGGTTGGGCGATTTCATCGCCCGGCCCGAAAATGATGAAGCCGATTAATTCCCCTGTTCCAGCGGGAAGGACTTATCGTGAGAAGCGTTTTCTCCATCCGCTGCCGGAGTCCAGAGGATGAAATCCTCTGGCCCGGGGTACAGGGGCCGGGGAGGCCCCTGCCTGGTTCTGATTATCCTCAGCCAAACATGCTCAGCAGCACGCCTGCCGCAATGGCAGAGCCGATAACGCCCGCCACATTGGGGCCCATGGCATGCATGAGCAGGAAATTGCCGGGGTTTTCCTTCTGGCCCACGGACTGGGATACCCGGGCGGCCATGGGCACGGCGGATACGCCGGCGGAGCCGATGAGGGGATTGATCTTGCCGCCGGTGAGCTTGTTCATCAGTTTGGCAAGCAGGAGGCCGCCGGCAGTGCCGCAGCCGAAGGCGAATACGCCCAGGGCGATGATCTTGATGGTATCCGTGGTGAGGAAGGTTTCGGCGGTGGCGGTGGCGCCCACGGTCACGCCCAGGAAGATGGTGACGATATTCATCAGCTCGTTCTGGACGGTCTTGTTCAGGCGTTCCACCACGCCGCATTCCCGCATCAGGTTACCCAGCATCAGGCACCCCACCAGGGGCGTGGCGCTGGGCAGCAGCAGGGAAACCAGGATGGTGACCACGATGGGGAAGAGGATTTTTTCCTTCTTGGATACGGGGCGCAGCTGTTCCATCACGATCTGGCGTTCCTTCTTGGTGGTGAGCGCCTTCATGATGGGGGGCTGGATCACAGGAACCAGCGCCATATAGCTGTAGGCGGCCACGGCGATGGGGCCCAGCAGATGGGGGGCCAGTTTACCGGTGAGCCAGATGGCAGTGGGGCCGTCTGCGCCGCCGATGATGCCGATGGCGCCCGCCTCGGAAGGGGAAAAACCCATCAGGGAAGCGCCGATGAATACGATAAAGATGCCCAGCTGTGCGGCAGCGCCCAGCAGCAGCGTCTTGGGATTGGCGATGAGGGGGCCAAAATCGGTGCCCGCGCCCACGCCGATGAAGATCAGGCAGGGATAGATACCCAGCTTAACCCCCAGATACAGGTAATCCAGCAGGCCGGGGGTGATGGAGCGGCCGGTGCTTGCCAGCAGGGTGCCCAGATTGGAATATACCTTGCCGTCGGACAGATAGGCGGCGGAATCCTTGATGATCACGGCCACGGATTCGGCCAGCATTTCGCCGCTTTCGGCCATCAGCGCGCCTGCCTCATTCAGATAGGCGCCCACGCTGAAATTTTCGGTGATCTGGCCGATCACCACATTGTTATGCAGAATGGCGCCGGCATTATTGACGAAATATTCGCCCAGATGGGCCAGATCCTTGGATTCCACCAGGATGGCCCCGCCAAAGAGGGACCAATTGGCATGGCCGCCGGCGAACAGCTCTTCATGGTATACCTCTGCGCCCAGCAGGTTGGTCAGCAGCATACCAAAGGCGATGGGGAGGAGCAGCAGGGGCTCAAATTTCTTTACGATGGCCAGATAAATCAATACGCAGGAAATGCCGACCATGACCAGGGCCAGGGGATTTTGCAGAAACTGGGCAATCCCCGATTTGTTGGCCAGATCCAGAATGGTCTGCATTATGTCAACAGAGGGTGCAGGCATGCAAATCTTCTCCTTTCGGTTGGAATCTGTTACCGATGGATCAGTTCAACACGCACAGCACATCGCCGGAATTGACGGAAGCGCCCTTGGCAACCAGCACCTGGGCCACCGTGCCATCCTGAGCGGCCAGGATTTCATTTTCCATCTTCATGGCTTCCAGGATGACCAGCACATCGCCCTTCTTGACGGAAGCGCCCTGGGCGACCTTCACATCCAGGATGGTGCCGGGCATGGGGGCGTTCACCTTCACGCCGCCGGCCACGGGGGCAGCCTTGGGGGCGGGGGCAGGGGCGGCAGCCTTGGGGGCAGCAGCGGGAGCGGCGGCCACGGGAGCAGCTACAGGAGCAGCGGCTACAGGGGCAGCGGCCACGGGGGCAGAGGGAACGGCAGCGGGCACAGCGCCCACTTCTTCTACTTCTACTTCGTAAGAAACGCCATTGACGGTGATATTGAATTTACGCATGATATTTATCTCCCTTCTATTTACATCCGGCTATAGATCTGCTCGGTACGGGCGGCCCGGGCGCGGGGGGAAGCATTCTGGATCCGGGTGACCCGGCGCACCACGAAGCTGCTTCCCTGGCCCTGCCATACGGCTGCGATGGCAGCGGAAATGACGGCGATCAGTTGTTCATCGGTTTCTTCCGCGGCGGCCAGCGGCGCGGGGGCGGCTTCCGCCTGAACAGGGGCGGCATCTTTCTTGGGGGCGGCGGGCTTTTTGGCATTCTTGCCGGTCAGGCAGGTCATTCCGTAAATACAGATGATCAGAATGATCAGCCCTGAAAAAACCACCAGCATGCCCACTGCCGTGGTGGAAAGGCCCAGCGTCATTGCATTCATTTCATTCCCTCCCCTTACAGCGGCAGATTGCCGTGCTTCTTGGGCAGGTTTACATCATGCTTGGAGGCCAGCAGCTCCATGGCGGCGATGATGTATTTCCGGGATTCCCGGGGCTCAATCACATCATCCACAATGCCTTGGGCGGCAGCGTTCAGGGCGCCGCAGGCTTCCATATATTTTTCTTCCAGATCGGCCCGCTTTTCGCCCTTGAGCAGCAGATCGGCATCCATGGTCTGCACGGCCACTTCCTTGGTCAGGGGGGCAATCATGGCGGTGGGCCAGGCGTAGCTGACGTCGGCAATATTCTTGCCGCCCATGGCCACATAAGCCGCGCCTACGGCGTTGCCGGTCATCAGGGCGATCTTGGGGGCGGTGGCTTCGGCATAGGCGTAGGTCAGCTCGGCGGCGGCCTTGATCAGATTGCCCTGGCCGCATACGCAGGGAACGGCAAGGCCCTCAGTATTGACCAGAGAAATCACAGGCAGGTGATAGCAATCGCACAGGCGCACAAAACGGGCGGCCTTGCGGCAGGCATCGGCGGTGAGGCGGCCGCCTTCTTCCTGGGGATTGGTGGCGATCACGCCGCAGCTGCGGCCGCCGATGCGGCACAGGGCCACCTTCACGGCAGTTCCGAATTCCTTGTACAGCTCAATCAGCCGGTTGTCATCGCAAAGATCCGCCATCAGGGAGGATACGTCATCGGGATTTTCGCAAACCATCAGCCGGTTCAGATCGGCATCCAGATTGATCATGGCGTCTTCCATATTGGAGGCGGGCAGCAGATCGATGAGGGCGGATACGAAGGCCAGGGCCTCATCTTCATTTTCAGCGGTCAGCGCACAGGCGCCCTGCTTGGCCATCACTTCAGCGCCAAAGAGCTGCTGGCTGGTCTTTTCCTTGCCCTTTTCGGTGTTCATCACCAGGGCGGTGTTCAGGGCGATTTCGCCGGTCTTTTTCACCTGGATGGTGATATCGCACACCTGGGTGAGCAGGGTGGAAAGGCCGGTGCAGGGGCCCACCACACAGGCGATCATGGGGCATACGCCGGAGAGCCGGGCCATGGCGGCCACGATTTCAGCATAATAGGGCATGGCGGAGGCGCCTTCGGTGATCTTGACACCGGCGCTGTCCATAAGGGCCACTACGGGGGCCCCGGTCTTGCGGGCCATCCCCAGCACCTTCAGGATCTTTTCGGCCTGTTCCTTGGTCATGGCGCCGCCCATGGAGGCATAATCCTGGGCGAAGCAATAGACGGCCTGGCCGGCAACCGTGCCGCTGCCGCAGACCACATTGCCGCCCTTGCGCAGGGCATCCATTTCCAAGAAGCTGCCTGCATCCAGCAGCTTGCCGATCCTCTCCCGGGCGGTGCACTTGCCATCGGCGTGCTGTTTGGCAACGCGTTCAGCGTCCCCATGCAGGATGGCGGTTTTTTCCTTGGCCAGGGCCTGCAACCGTTCGGACATATCCATTTCCTTTTCCCCCATTCTTCATATTTTCCGGTGATAAAGGATTGATTATTATATGGAAGGTTTTCTATAAAATAAGAGAACCTTCATCCTAACCCAACTTCTCCTATTCTCCATGTATCCCCTATTTCCTGCAAGGAAAAGACAAAAAAATTCCTTGATTATCGATTTTGTCCATGATTTCCCTGCCCTTCCTGCCGCTCTGTTCCGGCGAGGGATAAAATGTTGTAAAAAGGGAAGGAAAGGCTTGAAAAAATATGCCAGATCAGGTATAATATTTCTATCTGTTGATCTCTCCAAATGAGATTGGAAACAGAAGGAAAGGAAGGAAAAAACATGAAAAAGACGGTACTTCTGTCGATCGTGATGGTGCTCGCCCTGAGCATGGCCATCACCGGCAGCATCGCCTATCTGTCCGATACCGATAGCGATGTCAACGTGATGACCCTGGGTAATGTGAAGATCGAACAGGTGGAACTGCAGCGCGCTGAAGGCGTACCCCATAATGCTGGCGAAGCTGGTGCTGGCAATGGCGTAGAGGAAGGCGATCTGGTGCCTTTCCAGCAGGGCAAAAAGCTGTATCCTGCTTATCCTGTTAACAACGAAGTCACCGATTATTCTGCCGAAGCTACTGATCTGTTCTACTGGGGCGATTATGTTTACACCGGCACCGCTGGTAACGGCCTGTGGAATGATGCCAAGCTGAAGGGCGCCCTGGATAAGATGGTCTTCGTCAAGAATACCGGCAAATCTGATTGCTATTTCCGTACCTGGATCGCTTTCGAATGCCCCGAAGGCATGGAATATAGCGAGGGCCCCGATAAGGAATTCATGAACAATGTCAATGGTGGCGAAACGTATAATTGGGAAGACGTTGGATATATTACTATTGATGATGTGCAGTATGCTGTAACCTGCGCCACTTATCAGCGGGCTCTTCCCGCCGGTGCTCAGTCCCATCCCTCTCTGCTGCAGGTGGTTATGACCCACAATGCCACCAACGAAGATATGGAACTGCTGGGCGATACCTATGAAATCCTTGCGTTCACCCAGGCTGTGCAGACTGAAAACTTCAAGGATATCGAAGGTAAGACCGATCTTGAAAAAGCTACGATCGCTCTTGATGCCGCTTTCGGTGCTGTCAGCGTTAATAATCTGCCCTGGAAAGCGGGCGATGTGGAAAAGAACAAGCCCATCATTATTGATTCTGAGGAAGAATTCAAAGCTGCGCTGAAAGATCTGACGGATGCCGGTTCCGGCAGCAACACCATCCATCTGGCCAAGGATATGGATCTTTCCAATATCGAATGGACCCCCATCAAGGTTGACGGCTATCACGGCGCTGATATCATCACCGTGGAAGGCAACGGCCATGTAATCAAAGGTCTGAAGGCTCCCCTGTTCGCCGGTGGTTTTGCCGGTGGCTCCGGGATTGTCATCAAGAATCTGACCATCGCTGATTCTCAGATCGTTACTACGAATTCTCAGGGCGCTGGTGCATTTATCGAATGCGCAGATTCCATGGATGTAATCACCTTGATCAATTGCCATCTGATCGATTCCACTCTGACGGCCAATACTGCCAACAATGAATCTCGTATGGGTGGCTTGGTTGGCTGGACTGCTGGATATAATAACCAGAATGATGGCCCTGTAAAGAGCTATGTTACTATTGAGAAATGCTCTGTTGTAAAATGTAACTTGAGCTGCGCCGGTTCTATCGGCGGCATTATCGGCCATTCCGGCGGCAATGCCTGGACGTTTACAACTGTTAAGGATTGTATCGTCAAGGATTGTGAGTTCAATTCTTCTGATAAAGACGATTGGCGTGTAGGCGTTGTGGTTGGTACTGCCAATGTTGGCGAAATGACCATCGAAGGCATCACCGAATCCGGCAATACCCTGACCCAGACCGGCAAGACTGCCCCCGATGGCCAGAGAAGCCTGTATGGCCGCTTCGTGCCCGGCACCACCGGCAAGCTGGTGATTGACGGTACTGAAATTACTTTGAACTAAACATTAGAAATAGCTCTTTTCGCCCCTGCATCTGCAGGGGTGTTTTTGTTTTGATGCAATTGACAATCAATCCCCCGCTGACATATAATCCAGAAAGAAAAACGGCACAGGGAGGGATACCCGTGAAGGAAGCACAGGGACGGATTTTTGATTCGGCGGAGGCGCTGATCGGCGGCACGCCGCTGATGGAGATCAAACGAATAGCAGAAAAGCTATCCCTGCCCGCCCGCATTCTGGTGAAGCTGGAGCGGATGAATCCCGGGGGATCGGTGAAGGATCGGGCCGCCCTTTTCATGATTTCAGAGGCGGAAAAACAGGGTATATTAAAAAAGGGCAGCGTGATCATTGAGCCCACATCCGGCAATACCGGGGTGGGGCTGGCCCTGATAGGAGCACTGCGGGGATACAGGGCCGTCATCGTGATGCCCGATTCCATGAGCCGGGAGAGGCAGCTTTTGATGACCGCCTACGGGGCGGAGCTGGTGCTCACCCCCGGGGCCTTGGGCATGAAGGGGGCCATCGAAAAAGCGGAGGAGCTGGCCCGGCAGATCCCCGGCAGCTTCATCCCCGATCAATTCAATAATGCCGCCAATGCCCTGGCCCATTACCGCACCACCGGCCCGGAAATCTGGCAGGATACGGCAGGGCAGGTGGATCTGTTTGTGGCAGGGGCGGGCACCGGCGGCACGGTGACCGGCGTGGGCCGCTATCTGAAGGAGCAATGCCCTGCCATCCGCATCATAGCGGCGGAGCCCCAGGAATCCCCGGTGCTCTCCGGGGGCAAGGCCGGCCCCCACGACATTCAGGGCATCGGTGCAGGATTTGTGCCCGGGGTGCTGGATCTGCAGGTGGTGGATGAAGTGATCCCCATCCGGACGGAGGACGCCTTTGCCGCCGCCCGGCTGCTGGGAAGAACGGAGGGGCTGCTGTGCGGCATTTCCTCCGGTGCGGCGCTGCATGCCGCCCTGATCCTGGGGCAAAGGCCGGAAAATGCCGGCAAAACCATCGTGGCCCTGCTGCCCGATACGGGGGAAAGGTATCTTTCCACGGGGCTGTTTGATGCATAAGATATTGAATCCTGTATTCGTTAACAAATAAATCATCGAATCAATATGAATGGAGGAAAAGAACCATGATTCCTACCCCTGAACAGGCGATTGCCATTCTGGATGAACACAATGAAGGCGAATTTCTGCGCAGTCATGGCCGCATCGTAGGGGATGTGATGGGTTGGTTTGCGGAAACGCTGGGCTACGGCGAAGAAAAGGATTATTGGCAGGCCGTGGGCATCCTGCATGATCTGGATTATGAAAAATTTCCGGAGGAGCATTGCCTGAAAAGCCAGGAAATGATGCGGGAAATGGGCATGGATGAACGGATCATCCGCTCCACTGCCAGCCATTGCTACGGCATTCATGTGGATATTGAGCCTGCCCACGAAATGGAAAAGGTACTGTTTGCCTGCGATGAACTGACGGGGCTGATCGGCGCTGCGGCGGCCATGCGGCCCTCGAAAAGCGTGGATGATCTGGAAGTGAAATCCCTGAAAAAGAAATTCAAGGATAAGCGCTTTGCCGCCGGCTGCTCCCGGGAAATCATCCAGCAGGGGGCGGACATGCTGGGGTGGGAGCTGGATCTGCTCATGGAGCGCACCATCCAGGCCATGCGGGCCAGCAAATGGTGCAATTAGTGCAAACGATATTACAAAATTTTACCCAAATATCGATTTGGATATTGCATTTTTTGCACAAATAATATATAATTCTCTGGCGGAATCATCATTGATTAAAGGAGAGACGCATCATGAACCGGGCATCCGGCGTACTTTTGCCGATTTTCAGCCTGTCTTCCAAGTACGGCATCGGCTGTTTTTCAAAGGAAGCCTATGATTTTGTGGATTGGCTGCGGGACGCCGGCCAGACCTTCTGGCAGATTCTGCCCATCTGCCCCACCGGCTTTGGGGATTCGCCCTATCAATCCTTTTCCACCTTCGCGGGCAACCCCTATTTCATCAGCCTGGATGCGCTGGTGGAAGAGGGCGTGCTGACCCAGGAGGAAGTGGACGCCGTTGATTTCGGATCCGATGAGGGCAAAATCGATTACGGCAAGCTGTATGTGGGCCGCTATCCCCTGCTGCGGAAGGCCTATGAGCGCAGCAATATCAGCGAAAATGCCGCCTATCAGCATTTCATCCATGAAAACGGCTGGTGGCTTTCCGATTACGCCCTGTTCATGGCGGTGAAGAATTTCTTCGGCGGCCAGAACTGGAGCCAGTGGCCCCAGGATATCCGCCTGCGCTACGGCTACTCTTTGGATTATTACCGCAGGGAGCTGTATTTCGATATCGAATTCCAGCAGTATATGCAGTTCAAATTCTTTGAACAGTATCATGCGCTGAAAAATTATGCCAATGAAAAGGGCATCCGCCTGGTGGGGGATATTCCCATCTATGTGGCCATGGACAGCGCCGATACCTGGTCCCACCCCGAGCTTTTCCGCCTGGATGAAGAAAATGTGCCCGAGGCCGTGGCCGGCTGCCCCCCGGATGGATTTTCCGCCACCGGCCAATTGTGGGGAAATCCCCTCTACCGCTGGGATTATCATAAGGATACCGATTATCAGTGGTGGGTGACCCGGATGTGGTATGCCTTCCAGCTGTATGACGTCACCCGCATCGATCATTTCCGGGGATTTGATGAATATTATGCCATCCCCTACGGCGCCGAAACCGCCGCCACCGGCCACTGGGAAAAGGGCCCGGGCATGGATCTGTTCGGCAGCATCGAATACCAGCTGGGCAAGCATGAAGTGATCGCAGAGGATCTGGGCTATATGACCGATTCCGTGCGGCAATTGGTGAAGGACAGCGGCTTCCCCGGCATGAAGGTGCTGGAATTTGCCTTCGACGCCCGGGATACCGGCGCCGCCAGCGATTACCTGCCCCATAATTATCCCGAAAACTGCGTGGCCTATACCGGCACCCATGATAATGAAACGCTGGTCAGCTGGCTGAAAACCATCACCCCCAAGGAGCGGCAGATGGTGCGGGATTATCTGTGCGATCAGCATACCCCGGTGAAGCTGCTGCACAAATCCATGATCGCCATGGCTATGCGCTCCAAGGCCAAGTACTGCATCATCCCTCTGCAGGATTATCTGGGGCTGGATAACAGCGCCCGGATCAATCATCCCTCCACCACCGGGGCCAACTGGGCCTGGCGGGTGAAAAAGGATCAGCTTTCTGATGAGCTGCATGGGGAAATCGGGGATATTTCCCGCCGCTACGGACGCTTCCAGTATCCCGAAAAGGAAGAAGGGGAAGCGGCCCTGTAAATCTGGTGCAAAGCGCCCTGCGCTTTACATAATATTTTTAAAGGAGAGAACACTATGAAGAAGATCTCTGCCCTCATTCTGGCTCTGGCCCTGGCTCTGACCTGTGTGAGCTTCGCCTCCGCCGAAACCGGTTCCGTGTACTACCTGAACTTCAAGCCCGAACAGGCCCAGCAGTGGGAAGAACTGGCTGCCCAGTACACCAAGGAAACCGGCGTGCCCGTAACCGTGGTTACCGCTGCTTCCGGCACCTACGAACAGACCCTGCAGTCTGAAATCGTGAAGGAAGACGCCCCCACCCTGTTCCAGGTAAACGGCCCCAAGGGCCTGGCCACCTGGAAGGAATACTGCGCTGATCTGTCCGCCACCAAGCTGTATGAAAACGTAAAGTCTGACGACTTCGTGCTCAAGCAGGGTGAAGAAGTTGTGGGTATTGCCTATGTTATCGAAACCTACGGCATCATCTACAACAAGGACCTGATGGCCAAGTACATCGCTCTGGAAAATGCCAAGATCAAGGATGTTGCCGAAATCAACACCTTCGATACCTTCAAGGCCGTTGTTGAAGATATGCAGGCCCGCAAGGACGAACTGGGCATCGTGGGCGCTTTCACCTCCGCCGGCATGGATTCTTCCTCCGACTGGCGCTTCAAGACCCACCTGGCCAACATGCCCATCTATTATGAGTACAAGGCCGACGGCATCGGCGATACCGCTGCCATCAAGGGCACCTACCTGGACAACTACAAGATGATCTGGGATCTGTACATCAACAACGCCACCTGCGCTCCCTCCCTCATCGGCGCCAAGACCGGCTCCGACGCTCTGGCTGATTTCGTGCTGGGCGAAGCCGTGTTCTATCAGAACGGCACCTGGGCCTACGGCGATTGCATCAACGAAGGCATGACCGACGAACAGCTGGGCATGCTGCCCATCTTCATCGGTGTTGAAGGCGAAGAAAACCAGGGCCTGTGCACTGGTTCCGAAAACTACTGGTGCGTGAATAAGAACGCTTCTGAAGAAGACAAGGCTGCCA
Source organism: Clostridia bacterium (assembly GCA_017395685.1). Classification (GTDB taxonomy): domain Bacteria; phylum Bacillota; class Clostridia; order Christensenellales; family Aristaeellaceae; genus RUG563. The sequence continues at coordinate 66,632 of JAFQOD010000039.1, read as the reverse complement.
CCATCGCTTTCCTGGAATGGTGCATCACCTCCGATACCGGCCGTGACGCCATCGCCAACAAGATGGGCTTCCTCACCCCCTTCAAGAGCTTCGACGACGGTTATGTGGCCAACAACGCCCTGATCGCTGCCGCTGATGAATATATCGCCGGCGGCAAGACCTCCGTTTCCTGGAACTTCCCCACCATGCCTTCCGAAACCTGGAAGAACGGCGTGGGCGTGGCTCTGCTGAACTATGCTCAGGGCACTGGCAACTGGGACGCCGTGGTCACCGCTTTCGTGGATGGCTGGGCTGCTGAAGCTGCTGCTGCCAAGTAATTTTTCCCCATGGGTTTTCCGGGCGCGGCGGGAGGCTTCTTTCCCGCCGCGCCCTTCCCCTGTTCCTGCCGGAATCACAGCTGAGGCGATGTGATCGCAGGCCTCTCTTCAGCTGTGATCCCGGATGGGCATGCATCAAGGCATATATCCTTTGCGGGAGGATCTGTTATGGAAAAAGCAATCAAAAAATGGTGGCCGCTTTTCGTGCTGCCCACCATGGCGGCTTTCGCCATTGGTTTTCTGGTGCCCTTCGTCTGGGGCCTGTATCTTTCCTTCTGTAATTTCACCACCATCAATGATGCGGTGTTCACCGGATTGGAAAATTACGTTATGGCCTTCACTGATCCCAGCAGCGTATTTACCCATGCGCTGTGGTATACGGCGCTGTTTTCCGCCCTGTCCACGGTGATCATCAATCTGCTCAGCCTGACGGTAGCCATTTTGCTGGTCCGGGGCATCCGGGGCACCAATATCTTCCGCACGGTGTTTTTCATGCCCAATCTGATCGGCGGCATCGTGCTGGGCTGGCTGTGGCAGGTGCTGATCAACGGCGTATTGGAAAAATACGGCGTTACCATCGTTACCAATGAATGGTACGGCTTCTGGTCCCTGATTCTGGTGATGACCTGGCAGCAGCTGGGCTATATGATGATCATCTATATCAGCGGCCTGCAGTCCATCCCCGAAGAGCTTTCCGAGGCTGCCTCCATCGACGGCGCCAACGCCTGGCAGACCCTGCGCCATGTGAAGCTGCCCATGCTGATGCCCTCCATCACCATCTGCACCTTCCTGACCATCACCAACGGCTTCAAGCTCTTTGACCAGAACCTGGCCCTGGTAGGCCAGAACAGCCCCAATTCCCAGCTGATGGCCCTGGATATTTATAATACCTTCTACGGCCGTACCGGCTGGGCCGGCGCCGGCCAGGCCAAGGCCGTGGTATTCTGCATCATTGTGGTGGCCATCGCCCTCATCCAGCAGAAACTGACCCATTCCAGGGAGGTGCAGCAGTAATGGCAAACGAAAAGAGCAATCTCAAACGCAGCACCCGTGTGGCAAACGGCATTCTGTCCGTGGTCTTTTCCGTGATTTCCCTGGCCTATGTGTATCCTCTGTTCATCATGCTGGTGAACAGCTTCAAAAAGAAGGCCTATATCAGCCGCGCTCCCTTCACCATTCCCCTGCCCGGGGACGCCAACTGGACGAGGATGTTTGTGGGCACGGATAACTATGCCACAGGTATCCAGAAGACGGAATTCCCCATGGCGTTTGTGTACAGCCTGGTGATCACGGTGCTCAGCGTATTCGTCATTCTGCTGTGCTGCTCCATGACCGCCTGGTATATCAACCGGGTGCATTCCAAGCTGTCCAAGGGCGTGTATGCCCTGTGCCTGTTCTCCATGGTGGTGCCCTTCCAGATGGTTATGTTCACCCTGAGCAAGATCGCCAATGTGCTGCATCTCAATACCCCCCTGGGCATTGTGGTGATTTATCTGGGCTTTGGCGCAGGGCTGGCGGTATTCATGTTCGCAGGATATATGAAGAGCTGCCCCATCGCCATTGAGGAAAGCGCCATGATCGACGGCTGCAATCCGGTGCGCACCTTCTTCTCCATCGTGCTGCCCGTCCTGCAGCCCACCTATGTATCCACCGCCATTCTGGAAGCCATGTGGATCTGGAATGACTATCTGCTGCCCTATCTGGTGCTGGATCTGAAAAAGTATAAGACCATCCCCATCGCCGTGCAGTATCTCAAGGGCGGCTACGGCTCTGTGGATATGGGCGCCATGATGGCCATGCTGGTGCTGGCGATCGTGCCCATCATTGTATTGTATCTGTGCTGCCAGAAGTATATCGTTTCCGGCGTGATGGCCGGCGCGGTCAAGGGCTAAAAGAAAAAAACCGCCGGATACGGCAATAAAAAACCCGGATGATGTTTTATGATCCGGGCTCAGAGCGTCAAAGAAGTATTTGGGGAAGTATGAAGGGGCTGGCCCCTTCATGAATAATCTGCAGGGGTGGCTTTGCCGCCCTGAGGGCCGTATCCCGCTGCTGCCTGCGGCAGATACAGGCGGGAGAAGGCCCAATGAGGCACAGAGCCCGGCAAGCGGCAGCGCCGCTGGGCGACAATGCCGAATTGTGAGGTTCGCCTATGGCGCTTCCTATATCAATTTACGACCGAAAAAAATAGGGTTTTCAGCACGATCTGTGGGGCTGAAAACCCTATTTTTCAGTAAATGTGATGTTTCCGAATGAAAGGCCGCTTTAGCTGACTTTCATTCGCAAAGTTTGCGGAATAATCCATGCCGGCTGCAATACCAGTAGAGCATGCCCCGGCCCCTTCTGGGCAGCCGTGCCCCCAGATCCCATTCCGGGTACTGGCGCAGCAGAATCAGCCTCTCCCCTGTCAGATGGGCCAGGAAGGTGATGAAATGATTCTTGGTCATTTCATGGGGGGAGGTGATATAATATTCATCCTCCACCTGTTCGATGATCAGATCCTCCTGCCCCTCCGGCTTTTTCGCCTCCAGAGGGGAGAGGGCCATGCCGCAGCAGATGATCCTTGCGTCCCCAGCGGCGGTGAGGATATTGCCGCACTGGGGGCATACGAAGAATTTTGTCTTTTTCATATGACCGGCCTCCTTGGAAATGGGGGGCAGCCCTCCGGAAAGCAGGGTATCTGTGGGGATATCCAGGGCCTGGCACAATGGCGGCAGCAGGGAAATATCCGGGCAGCCTGCGCCCCGCTCCCATTTGGATATGGTGCGGTCACTGATATGCAGCTTTTCTGCCAACTGCAGCTGGGTCATGCCTTTTTCCCTGCGGATGCGGCGGATCAGACCGCCGATGCTTTCCGGATTCATGAAATTCGCCTCCCTGGAAAAAAGTATAGCATCTTCCTTTCCGGCAGGCAACCAACGCTCCGTAGAGGAGGGGGATTACTGGGTGATATTCACATTCACCCCATTGACCTCCACGCCCTCTTCGGCCCGGATCAGGATGTAGGGATGGCCGTCGATGATGCGGGTTTCCACCAGATCGCTGCGGTCGGGGGATACCCGGATCACCACATTGGGGGTGCGCAGCTGGAATTGCCTGGGGGGAATGACGGCGGCGGCGGAAAGCTGGGCCTGGCTGCCGAAATGCTCATCATATTTTTCCTGGAAGGCCTGGGCCTTTTCTTCGGGCACGCCGCATTCCTTGAGCACGTCGGTCACTTCCCATTTATTGATGGTCAGCGGCTCCTGGATTTTTTCAGCCTTGTGCTCTTCCATCTTTTCCAATACCTGATCGTGCACCGCCTGCAGCACTTCATAGCTGCAATCCTCCTGCAAGGTATCCTGGAGGATGGATTGGAACATTTCCTTCTGGGTATCGGCGGGCATGGGCAGGGGGATATTGAAAAGGGTAGCGATCAGATCCTCCTGATGAACGGCGGTATCCCGGGTGTAATAGAGGCAGCGGTAGATATTGGCCGCCCGCTCCTCAAAGGCGGGGAAGAGGAAGCCCACATCCGGCGGGCCTACCACCCAATCGGCCTCCTTGCTGCGGAAGGCATTCTGGGCGGCGTCATAGCACAGGGAAGGCCGGGTCAGCTTCACGGGGCAGATGGCGCACAGGATATAATGGAATACCTCGGTGGAAATTTCATCGGCGGCATTGCCCTCTTCCTGCTGAGCGGGGGGCAGATCATAGCCATCGTGAAGCATCAGGATCAGATAATGATCCTCGGGATGGAAGGATGCACATACCTGCTGGAAAAAATACTGCACGATATCCTCATCCCTCAGGGCGCTGTCCCGCAGGGCGGAGAGCAATTGATGCTCCCGGCTTTCCATCACTTGCTCCGGGGTGAAATCCATATCCAGCAGATTCTGGCCTTCATTGCCCGATAATACCTTTTTGAACAGGGAAAGATATTTTTCTCCCTCTTCCTGATGCATGCCCTGCAGCGACCGGGTGAAGGAGGAAATGATATCCCCCTGGCCATTCACATAACAGGCCCGGATGCAGGTGATATTATGCTTTTCCAGATTCAGCCGCCGCTTGATGCGGCCAATATCCTTTTTATTCATGTGTAGATCCTCGCTTTTTTCATTGGGGCGGCATATCGCCCGGAAAAATATTATAGCATATCACCGGGGCAAAAGTCCAATGCTGTTCCGGGTAGGAAAAAATGAAAAAAAGAGGTGCTGAAGGAAGGAAAATTCCATCAAATAAGCGAAATTACCTTAGATATAAAAATCCGGGGGAAAGGGGAATTTCCTGTGTTCCAAGCCTTGATGAAGCCCTTTAAGCAGCATGAACCGCTCCGGGCCTATACCCTGATCGTGCTGGGAAGCATTATCGGCGGCGCCGCCTATCCTTTATTTCTGGTGCCCAATAATATTGCGCCGGGGGGATTGACCGGCGTTGCCACTATCCTCAATTATCTGTTCGGGGTGCCGGTGGGCGTGACCAGCCTGCTGCTGAATCTGCCCCTGTTTCTGATTGGCTACAGGGCCATGGGGCGCACCTTTGTGATCCGCTCCTTTGTAGCTATGGTGCTTTTCTCCCTGGCCATTGACCTGATTAAATTGCCCCCGCTGGCCAATCCCGAAGATCCGGATGGAGTGCTGCTGGGTTCTGTGTATGGTGCGGTGGTGCTGGGCGTGGGCCTGGGGCTGATTCTCAGGGGCGGCGCCACCACCGGCGGATCGGATATGATCGCACGGATGGTGAATAAGCGCATCCCCTTTATCACGGTGGGCACTTTCCTGTTTATTGTGGACTGCATCGTCATTCTGGCGGCGGCCTTCACCATGAGCGCAAGGGCCGCCCTGTATGCCTTGATCTGCATTTTCGTTTCCGCCAAGGCGGTGGATCTGGTGCTGGCGGGCATGGGCTCTGCCAAGGCCTGCTTCATCATTTCCAATCATCATGAAAAAATTGCCCGCCGCATCATGGATGAACTGGAGCGGGGGGCCACCATCCTTTCCGGCATCGGCGCCTACAGCGGGGAAAAGCGGGGCGTGCTGATCAGCGTGGTATCCCGTACGGAAGTGGTGCCGGTGAAGCGCATTGTCCGGGAAGAGGATGAAAAGGCCTTCGTTTTCATCACCGATACCCATGAAACACTGGGCGAGGGATTTTCCAATCTGACCGGGGAATAATGCGGGCGCATTTCGCCTGCAGAAAGGAAATCAATCATTTATGAATGTATTTCAGGCGGCCGTGCTGGGCATTCTTCAGGGCCTGGCGGAATTTCTGCCCATTTCCTCCAGCGGGCATCTGGAACTTTGCCAGCATCTGATGGGCCTTTCCGGGGAGGGCAGCGAAATGCTGCTGCTTTCCGTGCTGCTGCATGCGGGCACGCTGATTGCCGTTATCGTGGTTTTCTGGGAGGATTGGTGGGGCATTCTGAAAAACCCCTTTAAATCCAAGACCCTGGGGCTGCTTTTCCTGGCCTCTCTGCCGGCGCTTTTTGTGGCGCTGGTGGCGGATGTGGATGCCTTTTTCGGCAGCGGCTTCCTGGGCATTGCCTTCATTATCACCGGCATTTTCCTTATGATTGCGGAGCATCTCAGCGCCCGGGGCCGGCATGCCCGGGGCGGCGATCAGGCGGGGCTGCGCCATGCCCTTTCCATGGGGGCCATGCAGGCGGTGGCGCTGATGCCCGGGGTGAGCCGCAGCGGATCCACCCTCCTTGGCGGCGTGGCCAGCGGCCTTTCCAGGAAAACAGCGGCAAAATTTTCCTTCATGATGAGTGCCCCGGCTATTCTGGGAAGCCTGCTGATGGAGGGAAAGAGCGCCTACGAAGCAGGGGCCTTCCAATTCCTGTCCGAAAATCTTTTGCCCGTCCTGGTGGGCGTGGTGCTTTCCGCCGTCAGCGGCTATCTGGCCATCCGGTATATGCTGAAATTGATCAACCGCATTTCCTTCCGCTGGTTCGCCCTGTATGTATTCATTCTGGGGGCCGTGGTGATTGCCCTGCAGCTGACGGGATGGGGCGGGCTGCCCCCCGTTTCCCTGCCCTTCATGGGATAAAGAAATTTGAAAAAAATGGTTGACAACCTGCCGGAATGCAGGTATACTGGCAAAGGTATCAAAAATTAACAAAGAAAGGAGGCCGCAGCAATGACCATCGTAAACTTCAATCGTAATGCATGCCAGGGGTATGGAAAAAATACCGTTTCTTTGTTTGCTTGCGGCCGCCTGAATATAGCAGTGCCTGAATTGGCATAAATTTTTTTCGCTATGGTTCTTCAGGTCACCGGCTGCAGACGCCGGTGGCCTTTTTGCATATATCCCTATTTCCCGGAGGGGGGCCGGGGAAGCGGGAAAAAAGCAATCTGTGCACCTTTCGACCGTATTGTTAAGGAGGAAAAAACCAATGCATAATCGCAAGCTTCGCCTGTTGGGGAAGCTGTTGGGGGCCAATAAGTGGTTCTTCCTGGCGGCGCTTTTGTGCACCGTCTTTACCGTCATTATTGATTTTATCACGCCCATTGTGCTGGCGGAAACGCTGGATTATTATCTGCAGGGCAAGGAAAGCCGCATGCCCGATTTTATCAATGCCTGGGTGGATCAGCTGGGCGGGCCGGAATTTATGGCCCGCAATCTGTGGATTGTGGGCATCGCCCTGGTGGCGCTCAATCTGATCAACGGCGTATTCGCCTTCTGCAAGGGCCGGGCCCAATCCGTGGCCGGGGAAAATGTATCCCTGACGCTGCGGGAAAGGCTCTATTCCCATATCCAGAAGCTGCCCTTTGCCTATCATGTGAAGGCGGAAACGGGGGATCTGGTGCAGCGGTGCACATCCGACGTGGAAACGGTGAGAAGATTTCTGGCCATGCAGATGATGTCCATCGTCAATGCGGTGATGATGATCAGCTTTGCCCTTTTCTATCTGTTCCGGGAAAATGTGAAAATCACCCTGATCAGCATGATCATGATCCCCGGGCTTTTCCTGTTCGCCTATCTTTTCTTCAAATGGGTGATCAAGAATTTCCGCCTCTCCGATGAAGCGGAGGGCAAGATGAGCGCCGTGCTGCAGGAAAATCTCACGGGCGTGAGGGTAGTGCGCGCCTTCGGCCAGCAGGAATACGAAGTGGAAAAGTTTGAAAAGGTAAGCTTCGATTACCGGAAAAAGACCTTCAAGCTGTGCAATCTGCTGGCGGTATATTGGTCCACCTCCGATGCGCTGAGCATGATCCAATCCATGCTGACGCTGCTGGCCTGTGTGTTCTTCGCCATCCGGGGGGAGATCACCATCGGCACTATGATCATTTTCACCTCTTATATCTGGAAGCTGCTCTGGCCCATCCGGCAGCTGGGCCGCATCCTGTCCGATGCGGGCAAATCTGCCGTGGCGCTGGATCGTATTGATGAAATTCTGCGCCAGCCTGCGGAGCCGGAAGAGCCGGACGCCATTCGCCCCTCCCTCAAGGGGGATATCGTATTTGATCACGTCACATTCGGCTATGAATCGGGCCGGGATGTGCTGAAGGATATGCATTTTACCATCCCTGCCGGCAAAACCGTGGCCATCCTGGGCGCCACCGGCAGCGGCAAATCCTCTCTGGTGCATCTGATCCAGCGCTTGTTTGAGCCCAATGCGGGGGAAATCCGCATCGGGGATACCCCCATCAACAAAATTGACCGAAGCTATCTGCGCTCCCGGGTGGGCCTGGTCCTGCAGGAGCCCTTCCTCTATTCCAAGACGCTGAAGGAAAATGTGGGCATTGCCGTGCGCAATCCCTCCGAGGAGGCCATCGATCAGGCGGTATCCGACGCCGCCGCCAAGCAGTTCATCCTGGAAAGCGATAAGGGCTTTGATACCGTGGTGGGTGAGCGGGGCGTCACCCTCTCCGGCGGCCAGAAGCAGCGGGTGGCCATTGCCCGCACCCTGATGAAGGAGAATGATATCCTGGTCTTTGATGACAGCCTTTCCGCCGTGGATACGGAAACCGACGCCCAGATCCGGGCTGCCTTGAAAAAGCGCAGCCAGGATACCACCACCATCATCATCAGCCATCGGGTAGTCACCCTTTCCCAGGCCGATCTGATCCTGGTGATCGAGGACGGCCGCATTTCCCAGCAGGGCACCCATGAGGAACTGATCCGTTCCGACGGCCTGTACAGCAAGATTTTCAACATTCAATCCGCCCTGGAAGAAGAATTCAAGGAGGAAAAATCCGGCTATGCAACAGTTTGAAGAGCAGGATTATACCAAACGATTTGATCTTTCGCTCTGGAAAAAGATTCTGCGCCATGCCAAGGAATATCATATTGATTTATACCGGCTATTTGGCTATATGGCCTTATCTGCGGGCTGCGATGTAATCTTCCCGCTGATGACCAGCTATGCCATTGACAATTTCATCCCCAATCTCAATCATCCCGGCGGCACCGACGGGCTGCCCGTATTCATCGGGGTCTATCTGCTGATCCTGGCGGTGCAGGTATTCACCATTTTCCGCTTCCTGTATCTGGGGGGCAAGATTGAGGTGGGGGTATGCTACACCATCCGCAAAAAGGCCTTCCGCAAATTGCAGGAGCTGCCCTTTTCCTATTATGACCGGATGCCGGTGGGCTATCTGATGAGCCGCATGACCTCCGATACCCAGCGCCTGGCGGAAACCATTGGCTGGTCGCTATTGGATCTGGTATGGGGCGCGGTGATGATCGTGGCCAGCAGCATTACCATGTTCCTGCTCAATTGGAAGATGGCGCTGGTGGTCATTCTGGTGGTGCCGCCCCTGGGGGTTATCTCCTGGTGGTTCCAGCAGAAGATCCTCAAATCCTACCGCGCCGTGCGCAAAACCAACAGCAAGATTACCGGCGCCTTCAATGAAGGCATCATGGGCGCCAAGACCACCAAGACCCTGGTGCGGGAAGAGATGAACATGGAAGAATTCACCGCCCTTACCCATTCCATGAAGCGCTCCTCCGTCCGGGCGGCCTCCCTTTCTGCTGTATATCTGCCCATCGTGGTGGCCGTCGGCTCCATTGCCACGGCCTATGCCCTGTGGAAGGGGGGCAATGAGGTGCTCATCGGCGGCATGACGCTGGGCGTATTGCAGGTATTTGTCAATTACACCGTGCAGTTTTTTGAGCCCATCCGGAATATCGCCAATGTGTTTGCCGAAATGCAATCCGCCCAGGCCGCTGCCGAGAGGGTAATGACCCTGCTGGAAACGGAGCCGGATATCATCGATTCCCCCGAAGTGGAGGCGGAATTCGGCGATAATTTCCATCCCAAGAAGGAAAACTGGCCTGCACTCCACGGGGATATTGAATTTTCCCATGTGGATTTCCAGTATAAAGAGGGGGAAAAGGTGCTCTCCGATTTCAACCTTACCGTCAAGGCCGGGGAAACCATTGCCCTGGTTGGCCCCACCGGCGCCGGCAAATCCACGGTGGTCAATCTGGTATGCCGCTTTTATGAGCCCACTGCCGGGGAAATCCTCATCGACGGCGTGGATTACAAAAAGCGCAGCCAGCTGTGGCTGCAATCCAATCTTGGCTATGTGCTGCAGGAGCCCCGGCTCTTTTCCGGCACCATTCGGGATAACATCCGCTATGCACGGCTGGATGCCACCGATGAAGAAATCGAAAATGCGGCCCGCATGGTCAATGCAGAGCCCTTCATCCTGAAAATGGAGAAGGGATATGATACCGATGTGGGCGAGGGTGGAAACCGCCTGTCCACCGGTGAAAAGCAGCTAATTTCCTTTGCCCGGGCCATTCTGGCGGATCCCCGGATCTTCGTATTGGATGAGGCAACCTCCTCTGTGGATACCCAGACCGAGCAGATCATCCAGCATGCCATATCGAAGGTGCTCACCGGGCGCACCTCCTTCATCATTGCCCATCGCCTTTCCACCATCCGCACTGCCGATCGCATCCTGGTGATCGATGACGGAAAAATCAAGGAAATGGGCACCCATCAGGAGCTGCTCCGGCTGCGGGGCGCCTACTACAATCTCTATACCAACCAGTTCCAGGAAGAACAGGCCATGGAAATCCTGGCAGGGAACGATTAAGAAAAATGCGGGGGAACCATTCTTTGGAGACCAAAGAACGGTTCCCCCGTCCCCCTCCAAGAAAGCCTGTTCGGGACGATACTGATCATCATCCTGTCGGAGGGTTTCCCCGAGGATGGCAGGAGAAAAGAATTGATGAAAAATTCCGAATTTCGCATTCCGAATTCCGAATTAACCCCGGAGGATGAACCTAAATGAAGATGCAAATTGATTTATCCCATACCATCCTGGAAACAGACCGGCTGATCCTGCGCCCCTTTCAGGAAAGCGATGAGCAGGATATGTATGCCTATGCCTCCGTTCCCGGAGTGGGGGAGATGGCGGGATGGCCCCATCACAAGTCCCTTCAGGATACCCGTGAGGTGATCCGCATGTTCATGGAGGAAAGGAATGTGCTGGCCCTTACGCTGAAGGAAACGGGCAGGGTGATTGGCTCGATCGGTCTGCACGGCTCCTGGGCCAACAAGGATGAGCGGTATCAGCATCTGGCCATCTGCGAAATCGGGTATGTGCTTTCCAGGGAGCATTGGGGAAAGGGCCTGATGCCCGAGGCGGTGCGGCGGATGATCCGCTTCTGCTTTGAGCAGCTGCGTCTGGATGCCGTCACCGTATGCCATTTTGTGAATAATCCTCAATCCCGGCGGGTGATCGAAAAATGCGGCTTTGCCTTCTGCCAGAAGGATATGTTCCAATTGAAATATACCACTGATCAGGTGGAAGAAATGCAGTATATTCTTTTCCGGCCGGAATGCCGGGAGGTATCCTGCCCGGATGAGCGGGCTATGATCGCGGAGGCTGTGCTGCGCACCCTGCCGGATTGGTTCGGCATAGAGGAAGCCACCCGGGATTACATCGAAAAATCCAGGCAGATGCCCCTCTTTGCCCTTTTTTCCGGGGAAAAGGCCCTGGGCTTTGGGGTGATAAAACAGCATTTCGAGAAAAGTGCCGAGATTTATGTTATGGGCCTTCGTCCCGAATATCATGGAATGGGCCTTGGACGGCAGCTGATGGATGCCATGAAGGAATATGGCCGGGCTTGCGGCATCCGCTATCTACAGGTGAAAACTTTGGATGCATCTGCTGGATATCCCCAATATGACCGAACAAGGGCATTTTATCTCTCCCAGGGCTTTCAGCCCCTGGAATGCATTCCCGAATTGTGGGATCCCGGCAATCCCTGTCTTATTATGATTCAAAACATTGATTTAAGGAGATAATATGAAAAATCAGCCGGATTTTATCAAAGAAATGGATCGGCTGGCGGAAAAATGGGATATATCCGCCCTGATCCGCATGGAGGATGGGGAGGGGCCCATCGCAGAAAAGGCCTACGGCTTTGCGGATGCGGGAAAGCAGCGCCCCTTGCGGTTTTCCGATCGGTTCTGCCTGTCCGCCCATGATTTATTTTTCCTGGCGCTGTGCTTCCTGCATCTTTTTCAGCAGGGCAAGCTGCGCCTGAGCGACAAAATCAGTGAATTCATTCCCGAATACCCGGAAGGGAAAAGGATCACCATCGCCCAGCTTCTCAGGATGGAATCGGGCATTCCGGACGAATTGTATCAGGTGCGCATGCCTGCCCTGCAGCAGGATCCCCATCATGCCGCCCTTTCCGATGAAGAAAAATACCGCAGGGAATATGAGGAAAAGGCCCGGGATGCGGCATTTTCGGATGTATACCGGCATGTGGCCGGCCTGCCGCTGATCCACACCCCTGGCCAGGAGGAGGACGGCAATGTAACTGCCGTCTGGTTCCTTGCAGAAATCCTCAGAAGGCATCAGGGGATGACGCCCCTGGAATACCTGATGGAGCGTATCTTTGCCCCCCTTTCCCTTGCCGATACCCGGCCGGGGAATGACGCCACTGTGGATTTATTTGCCTGCATGGGGGAAACCACCCTGGTATCGGTGCCCAATCTGGCCCCCGCCCATGCCTTTACCACCACCCTTTCGGATATGCATAAGCTGGCCCGGGCCCTTGCGGAGGGACGGCTCTTATCCCGGCGGGTGCTGCAATTGGCCCTCAGGGTGAAGCGGGATTACAACGGCCTGGGCTTTTGCCGGATGGGGGAAATCTATCATGCGGATGTATTTCCCGGCATGCTGGGCAACTGGCTGAGGATCTATTTCAATTTTGATGAGAAGATGAGCTGGGTGATCCTGTGCAACCGGGATTTCACCATGCGCCGGGAGCCCCAGACGGGCTGGTGTGCTTTCCCTATGGAGCTGCGCCGCTTCTGGCAGTACACCCGGGCCTATCCGGATCAGCCGGAGCTGGTAAAGATTACCGGCAAAAACGTATGGGACGCCATGGGGGTGGAAATCACCCAGGCCCAGTATTCCTATGTGCCCGACGCCAAGACCTGCGTGGCCGTTTCCCTGGCCCGGCGGCACCCGGTGTATATGCTCAAGGATCATGGGCTGGCGGTGGGCATCATCGCCCTGACCATCAATGAAAAGAAAAAGGAATATCATGTGGATTTTCTGCAGGTGGATCATCGGCTGCAGGGCCGGGGCTACGGCCGTATCCTGCTCGCCCACGGCATCGATATTCTGAAGGCCGCCGGGGCAAAGAAACTGGAGATTGGGGTCAACCGCTTCAATACCCCCGCCCAGCGGCTGTATCTGAATGTCGGATTCAAGCTGGAGAGGATCTATGAAGATTTTATGGAACTGAAAATGGAACTGTAATTCAATGGGGCTGCGCCTTTGGAAAGGCGCAGTTTTTCTATTTATAAATGCCTTGTATTATATAGGAAGAAATCCATCCCGGATCGGGGGCGGAAAGGGGGATGGCCGCTTCCCGCCGGAGAAGGGACATTCCGCCCTTTTTTGATGGGAAATGCGGACCAAAATACAATAAAAATACAATGTAATCATTTGGGTGGGCTGGAGGCGAATTTGCATTTTTCGGGAAAAAATTATGCATTTCCCTCCGGAAAAGGTTACGATTTTTTTGCGAAATGGGAGAAAACGGAACAAAAATTGAAAAGAGAGGGCAAAATGTACGGCAGAATGAAAAATTATGCTTGCAATTTTAATATAAATGTGCGATACTAAAACAACGGGCTACCTATGCCTGACAAAAAATAAGGAGGAAACCTCTATGAAGAAGCTTCTGGCTGTTCTGCTGGCGCTGACCATGGTTCTGTCCATGACTGCCGCTATGGCGGAATCCACCTCTGAGAAGGGCACTGTCGTTTACGGTTCCACCACCGAAATCGGCGGCGACTTCTGGTTCACCTCTCACTGGACTAACGGCGCCACCGACATGATGCTGCGCGAACTGTCCAGCGCTACTGCTACGGTTGTTACCGATCAGGGCGGCGCCCTGGTTGTGAACCCCACCGTAACCGCTGACCTGACCACCGAAGAAAACGTGGATGGCTCCAAGACCTTCACCATCACCGTGAACGAAGGCCTGATCTACAACAACGGCGAAGCCATCACCGCTAAGGACTTCGTATGGTCCACCATCTTCGCTTGCTCCAAGACCGCTGCTGAACTGGGCGTAAAGTCTACCGCTAATGCTCAGATCGTGGGCGGCATGGAATACTACAACGGCGAAGTGCCCTACGTTTCCGGCGTTCGTCTGATCGACGAATACACCTTCTCTGTAACCATCGAAGCCGAATATCTGCCCTACTTCTATGATCTTTCCTACGCCTCCTTCGGCGCTGAAAGCATCAAGTACTGGCTGGGCGAAGGCTACGACGTGGCTGACGACGGCGAAGGCGCCTACATCACCGGCGATTTCACCTCTGCCGCTCTGAAGGATCATGTTGAAAAGGTTCGCTTCTACGCTGGTGAAGACCGCGTATCCGCTGGCCCCTACAACCTGGTTGCTTATGATCAGTCCGCCAAGCAGGCTACCCTGACCATCAACAAGAACTACAACGGCAACTTCGAAGGCGTGAAGCCCTCCATCGAAAAGATCGTTGTTGTGAAGGCTGAAGACGCTACTTGGGCCGACGCTATCAAGACCGGCGCTTTCAACTTCTATGACACCATCACCGACGGTGAACAGGTTAACACCGCTCTGGACATCATCGAAGAAGGCGGCTTCCAGTATGTACAGTTCGACCGTCCCGGCTACGGCATGATCAACTTCGCTTGCGACTTTGGTCCCACCCAGTTCCTGCCCGTACGTCAGGCCATCATCAAGCTGCTGGATCGTAACGAATTCGCCAACACCTTCTGTCAGGGCTGGGGCGGCGTTGTAAACGGCCCCTATGGCACCGCTCTGTGGCAGTTCAAGGATTCCGAAGAATGGCTGGAAGAAAACCTGAACCCCTACACCTATGATCCCGCTGGCGCTGTTGAGCTGCTGGTTGAAGATGGCTGGGTCCTGAACGAAAAGGGCGAAGCCTGGACCGAAGGCATCCGCTACAAGAAGGTTACCGCTGAAGAAGCCGGCACCTACCTGCACAATGTAACCCTGGAAGACGGCACCGTCCTGATGCCCCTGATCATCGAATGGTCCTCCTCCGAAGGCAACTCCGTATCCGACCTGCTGAAGGTTATGCTGGCTGAATCCGAAGCCACCAAGGCTGCCGGCGTTCAGATCAACCAGAACGTGATGACCTTCACCGAACTGCTCAACTTCTACTATCGCGATGCTTCCCAGGGCGACAAGTACGGTGTTCCCACCTACGGCATGTTCAACCTGGCCACCAACTTCACCCCCCTGTATGACCAGTCCTACTCCTTCACCTCCGATCCCGAATACGTGGCTCTGGGCTACAACCTGAACTACCTGTTCGACGACGTGCTGGATTGGCTGACCATGAAGATGGTGTACGGTGTAGACGCTGACGATACCGAAGCTTATCTGACTCTGTGGCGTCTGTTCATCCAGCGCTGGAACGAACTCATGCCCCAGGTTCCCCTCTACAGCAACATCTACATCACCATGTATCCCGATTGGCTCGAAAATTATCAGCAGGATTCCTTCTGGGATTTCCAGCAGGCCATCGTGTACGCCACTGTTGCTGAATAATTTTATTCAAACCTGACTCGTTTCGCAAGGGGGCGGGCACCAAACGCCCGTCCCCTTGCATTCTTGAAAAAGAAAGCCAGATTTTCACGTGCATGTGCCGGAAAAGGGGGGATAATACCCTTTTTCGGAAAAAATAGCAGCAAAAGGGGCGACGCCGGATGGGCAAATATATACTGAAACGCTGCGGGTACATCGTATTGGTATTTATGATTGTATCATTTCTGATGTTCTCGCTCTATAATCTGATCCCGAGTGATCCGGCGCGAGCGGAATTGGAACCCATGCGCCAGAGCTTCAAAAATCCTGCGGAATATGAAGCACGTTATCAGGCCTTGCGGGAAGAAATGGGCTTGAATGATCCGCTGGTGGTTCGCTATCTGAGATGGATGGGCCTGTGGACGGATACAGACGGAAAATCCTTCAACGGCCTGTTGGAAGGTAATTTTGGTTATTCCAATTATTATAAGCGCAATGTAATCGACGTTATCGTCGATCCGATGAGCAACACAATTTTCATCAATATTTTCTCCACCATTGCCGCACTGGGCATTACGATCCCCCTGGGTATCTTCTGCGCAGTACGTAAAAACGGAAAATTCGACCAGACCACCCAGGTGGTCACCATGTTGGGCTATAGTATCCCTGTGTATATTATCGCCCTGGTCTTTATGTTCATTTTCTGTATCGTGTTCCGTATTTTCCCCGTTATGGGCATCAAAACAGCCGGCGCCACATATGCCAGCGGCTGGGATGAATTTGTGGATAAACTGTACCACATTACCCTGCCCGTCATTGTTATGACCTTTGGCTCCCTGGGCGGCATGACCCGCTATGTCCGTTCCGCCATGATCGAATCCCTGTCCATGGATTATATCCGCACTGCCCGGGCCAAGGGCCTCCGGGAAAAGGTGGTTATCTACTCCCATGCCTGGCGGAATGCATTGCTTCCCATCATCACCAGCATTCTGGGCTGGTTCCTGAGCATTTTCTCCGGTTCCGTGGTTATTGAAAATACCTTCGGTCTTTCCGGCATGGGCCGGCTGTACTGGATCGGTCTGAACAATAACGACTTCGAACTGGTGCTGGCCATCCAGATGTTCTATTCCATCGTATCCCTGGTCGGCGCGCTGCTCATCGACATCAGCTACGGCCTGGTTGACCCGCGCGTACGCGTAGATAAGTAAGGAAGGAGGAAAAAGAATTATGGCATCCAAGAAAAAAGGCTTCTTCCTCTTCCGGTGGATCAAGCGTATGTTCCTTGGCAATCACAATGAAGTGGTTGATCTGCTGCAGGAAGAGCAGATGCAAACCCCCTTCAAGACCATGGCCAAGAAATTCCTCAAGAAAAAGACGGTTATCTTTGCGCTGACCGTTTTCGTGCTGATCTTTGCCTTCGTTCTCATCGGCCCCTACTACTGGAAGCTGGATCTGAGCGAGCAGGATTCCACTCTGACCAATCTGCCTCCGGGCTATAATATGATGGCCGTTCCCAAGGAAATGAAGGGCAATGCCGTGGATATCGCTCCCGGCGGCACCTTCGGTTTCGGCATCGACGGCAACGGCAAGATTCATTCCTGGGGCACCACCCGCATCACCGAAAAGATCGACGTGGCGGATATCCCTGAGGAAGTGCTGAACGCCAAGATCACCAAGATCGCTGCCGGTTTTGACCACATGGTGGCCCTGGGCGATGACGGCCAGCTGTATGTATGGGGCAATACCCGTCTGCAGCAGGGCAACTTCACCAGTGATATGAAGAAAGATCAGAAGGACGGCTGGAACATCATTCAGCTGGAAGCCTCTACCCAGTTCTCCGCCATCGTTACTGATGAAGGCAATCTGTATCTCTGGGGCAACAAGAACCAGAATGATATTAACGTAACCAAGAAATACCAGGGCAAGATCGCCAAGGTGGCCCTGACTGCCAACCATTACGTCAGCCTGATGAAGGATGGCACCGTGGTTTATACCGGCAGCAAGGGCAAGGGCAATCCCCTGGCCTCTGTTCCCAAGGCCCTCAAGGGCAAGACTGTGGTGGATATCGCCGCCACCTCCTCCGCTGTGGCCGCACTCACCGATAACGGCGAAGTGTACGTATGGGGCACCACCGTCCGCGGTGAAGGGGAAGTTCCTGAATTCTCTGTTCCTGTCAAGGGCATCTACGGCGGCCGGTATCATTTTACCGCTCTGCTGGAAGATAACTCCGTCGTTTCCTGGGGCAACAACAAGTACGGCCAGACCAATGTGCCGGAAAAACTGCTTCAGGGTGAAGAAGAAATTGCCAGCGTATACGTCGGCAACCATCAGAATTATGCCATCACTACCGACGGCGATGTGCACACCTGGGGCCTGAAGGGCTTCCTGCTGGGCACTGATGATCTGGGCCGCGATATGCTTACCCGTATCGTAAACGGCGGCCAGGTCACCATGACCGTCGGCGCCATCTCCGTTGTGATCGCCACCGTCATCGGCGTGCTGCTGGGCGGCCTGGCCGGTTACTTCGGCGGTAAGGTGGACCTGCTGATCATGCGTATTTCGGAAATCGTGGGCGGCCTGCCCTTCATTCCCTTTGCCATGATCCTCTCCGCTGTTATCGGCTCCCGTCTGGATGCCAACCAGAAGATGTATCTGATCATGGTGGTATTGGGCGTGCTCAGCTGGACCGGCACCTGCCGCCTGGTTCGTGCCCAGATTCTGGCCCAGCGCGAAATGGAATATGTAACGGCTGCCAAGGCCATGGGTATCAAGGAAAAGGTGATCGTATTCCGCCATATCCTGCCCAATGTATTCTCCTTGCTGCTGGTCAGCATGACGCTGGATTTCGCCACCTGCATGCTCACCGAATCCACCCTGTCTTACCTGGGCTTTGGTATCCCGCTGCCCCAGCCCACCTGGGGCAACCTGCTGGACGGCGCCAATAACTCCGTGGTTATTCAGCAGTACTGGTGGCGCTGGGTATTCCCCGCCGCTATCTTCGGCCTGTGCACCGTCTGCATCAATATGATCGGCGACGGCCTGCGCGACGCCGTTGACCCCAAGAGCAATGAACGGTAAGGAGGTGGAGCGGCAATGGCATTGCTGGAACTGAAAGATCTGCATACCTATTTTACGACCAAGCGCGGAATCGTGAAGGCTGTCAACGGCGTTTCCTACCAGGTTGAGCCCGGGCGCACCCTGGGCGTTGTGGGGGAATCCGGCTCTGGTAAGAGCGTTTCCGCCATGAGCATCCTGCAGCTCCTTGACGGCAACGGTTACATCGATTCCGGTGAAATTCTCTTCGATGGAAAGAACCTCACCGAGCTTTCCAAGAACGACATGTGCAAAATCCGCGGCAATGATATTTCCGTGATTTTCCAGGAACCCATGACCTCCCTGAACCCGGTTTTCACCGTGGAAAAGCAGGTCAGCGAGCCTTTCATCATTCACCAGGGCATGAGCAAGAAGGAAGCCCGGGCCAAGGTGATCGAAATGCTCAAGGACGTGAAAATCCCCAATCCGGAAACCGTTGCCAAGCAATATCCCCATCAGCTGTCCGGCGGTATGCGGCAGCGCGTGATGATCGCCATGGCCCTGGCCTGCCAGCCCAAGCTGCTCATCGCTGACGAGCCCACCACCGCCCTGGACGTAACCATTCAGGCCCAGATCCTGAAGCTGATGAACGAACTGAAGAAGGAAAAGGGCACCTCCATCCTCTTCATCACCCATGACCTTGGCGTTATCTGCCAGATGGCGGATGACGTGGCCGTCATGTACTGCGGCCAGGTGGTGGAGCATGCCCCCGCCCGTACCATCTTCACCAAATCCGAATTTTCCCATCCCTATACCGAGGGCCTGATGGTTTCCATCCCCCGGCTGGATACCCCCGCCAATGAACGGCTGGATGCCATCCCCGGCGCGGTGCCCCATCCGCTGGATCTGCCCAAGGGATGCAAATTCGCCCCCCGCTGCAAATATTGCACCCAGAAGTGCCTGGAAGAGGAGCCCGAACTGACCGAAGTGGCCCCCGGCCAGCAGGTGCGTTGCTTCTACGCCAGAAAGGAGGAGCGTCATGCAAACCTCAGCAAGTAAAAAGCCCCTTCTGCGTATCAGCAATCTGAAGCAGTATTTCCCCCTGAAGGCCAAGGGCCTGTATGTAAAGGCCAATGACGGCATCACCCTGGATATCTATGAGGGTGAAACCCTGGGCCTGGTAGGGGAATCCGGCTGCGGTAAATCCACCCTGGGCCGTACCCTGCTGCAGCTCTATCGCCAGACCGATGGCCGCACCATGTATTACGGCCGCTCTCTGGAAGAACTGGCCCCCAAATATGTGGGCAAGACCTATAAAACCCTGGAAAAGCGCATCAAGCAGCAAAAGCAGCTGCGGGCCAAGTATAAGGCCCTGAAGGCAGAGGCCGATGCCCTGGCAGACGGCGCCGCCAAGTATGCCAAGCAGAATGATGCCGAGCATGCCCGCAAGGATGCGGATGATGCTTTCCTGGATCTGGTCAATCTGATCGGCGGTTTCTTCAAGGTGGAGGATGTATCCGCCGTGAAGACGCTCTATATCAAGAGCTATAATATCGCTGCCAAGAAATATAAGGAAGCCCAGAAGATGGCCAGCGCCCGGCTGGATCTGGCTGACGCCACTTTCCAGGTGGAAACCAAGAAAAAGGCGGATGAGAATGCCGCTGCAGAGGAAAAGAAGGCAGCCAAATGCCAGAATAAGATCGATCAGATTCAGAAGCGGATCGATGCTTTCCAGGCGGAACTGGATGCCGTGCATCAGGAAATTGACGCCCTGCGCAAGCCCTATGCCGATGACGAAGAATTCCAGAAGCTGGAATCCTATCGGGATGACGGCGTGGACCTGGCAAGGCTCACCTATCCTGAAATCCGTCTGCTGCGCGCTGACCTGCAGATGATCTTCCAGGATCCTTATTCCTCCCTCAATCCCCGCATGACCGTGGGCCAGATCATCTCTGAGGGCATGAAGGCCCATAAGATGTTCAAGCGCAGCGACGAGCGGCTGCAGGATGCGGTTATCAAGGTCATGGAAGATGCCGGCCTACAGGCCTACTTCATCCATCGCTATCCCCATCAGTTCTCCGGCGGTCAGCGCCAGCGTATCGGCATCGCCCGTTCCCTGGCTGTGCAGCCCAAGTTCGTGGTGTGTGACGAAGCCGTATCCGCCCTGGACGTTTCCATCCAGAGCCAGATCATCAACCTGCTGAAGGATCTGAAGGAACAGCAGAATCTGACCTATATGTTCATCACCCACGATCTTTCCGTGGTGAAGTACATTTCCGATCGCATCGGCGTTATGTATCTGGGCAATATCGTGGAATTGGCCAATTCCCAGACGCTGTTTGATCATC
The DNA here is from genome assembly GCA_017395685.1 of Clostridia bacterium. Lineage (GTDB taxonomy): Bacteria > Bacillota > Clostridia > Christensenellales > Aristaeellaceae > RUG563. The sequence continues at coordinate 45,934 of JAFQOD010000039.1, read as the reverse complement.
CCCTGCATCCCTACACCGAAGCCCTGATGAACGCTATCCCCACCACCGATGTGGACAGCGAACGGGAAATGCAGGTGCTGGAAAGGGATATTCCCAGCCCCGTGCGTCCTCCCCAGGGCTGCAAATTCCATACCCGCTGCAAGTATTGCACGGAAATCTGCAAGCACATGGTGCCTCAGTGGGAAGAAGTGGAGCCCGATCATTTCGTGGCCTGCCATCACTATCTGGGCAAAGCGGAGGAATAAGAAGAAATGCTTTTCCAACGGCGTTATGAAAAGCAGATGGCAAACATCAAAAAGCAGAATGAGGGCAAAAAACGCACCGTGGATGAGGAAAACATCCAGGGCATGCTGGAAAAGCATGATACGCTGGCCATGATCATTTCCGCATTGATTACGATCGTGCCGGTGGCGCTGCTGTTCCTGCTGGCCATCTGTGCAGCCGGGTATTTCTTCCTGGTCCGGTAACAAAAAATAAGGGCCCGTCTGAAAAGACAGGCCCTTTTTGCATGGAAATAAATAGTAAATATATTCTTGTCTTTATTTGTTTATGACATAATTGGAAAAGGGAAAATGGGAAAGGATGTATTCTACAAGACCGTGTGGAGATTTGGCCGTGGTATGCTGGTGGTCGTCCTGATGCTGTCCAAAGGGATGGGCACAGCCGGCGCCAATCGGATTGCTGACAGCCATCCAGCTGAATCATGAAAGTGATTCCCTGGCCCTGATTACGATGAGGAACAGGGTGTGGTTTATGTAAAAACGAAATCGGATCTGAACAAAGGCCGCATCGTCATTGCAGAGGGCTGAGTGAGAATGAAGATCAGACCAGATTCCCTGTGGTTCCTCAGTGAGAACTGAAAAACGAATCATACCCGAAAAAACCATCCAGTTTGTTCTGAAGTGCCTAAATAATTAGACAAGGAATGGAATTAAGCAGCCGGGAGGCTTGTTGCCTGTGAATAGCAGGCGGCAAGCCTTTTTTACTTGGCCTTGATGCGATGGATCCCTTGCGGGATTGTGACGCGGAAAGAGCCGGGAAGCATGGGAGGGGAGAGCATGCGCAAGCGAAGCGCAGGGCATGCGATGAATTTTGAAAAAGTTCTTAACAAACCGCCTTACATATGCTATAATGTAAATGGTAAACTATGCAATTATTTCGCCTGCGAGGAGGAAATTGCCAGATGGACAATTATAAGCTGCTGATTACAGGCGGCATTCCGCTGGTGGGGGAGACCTATGTATCCGGCGGTAAAAATACATCGGTGGCGGTTATCCCTGCGGCTTTGCTTTCCGATGAGCCCTGTACCATTGAAAACCTGCCGGATATTGAGGATGTGCGGGTGCTGGTGGATATTCTTACCGCCCTGGGCGCCCAGGTGAATTTTGATCCTGCGGCCCGGCAGATGTATGTGGATCCCCGGACGGTGAACAGCTTCAAGGTGCCTTTCAAGCAAAGCCAGCGGATGCGGGCCAGCTATTACCTGATCGGCGCCCTGCTTGGCCGCTGCGGCCATGCGGAGGTGGGCTATCCCGGGGGCTGCGCTATCGGTAACCGGCCCATGGAACAGCATCTGAAGGCCTTCCGTGCCCTGGGCGCAGAGGTGGAAGATAAGGGCGGCGTTATTTATGCCAACGGCCGCATGCTGGGCGGCGATGTTTTCTTTGATAAGATCACCGTGGGCGGCACCATCAATGCCATGCTGGCGGCGGCCCGGGCGGACGGCATCACCATTCTGCATAATGCCGCCAAAGAGCCCCATATCGTGGACCTGGCCAACTTCTTGAACTCCATGGGCGCAAGGGTGAAGGGCGCCGGTACCGATACCATCCGTATCACGGGGCAGAGCTTCCTTCACGGCAGCACCTATTCCGTCATTCCCGATCAGATCGAAACGGGCACCCTGATGATCGCCGCCGCCGCTACCCGGGGCGATGTGACCATCCGGGGCTGCATCCCTACCCATATGGAGGCGCTGACGGCCAAGCTGCTGGAAATGGGCGTGCAGGTATCCGATATGGATGACGCCATCCGGGTGCGCACCCTCCGGGGCCACCGGGCGGTGAACATCAAAACCCAGGAATATCCCGGCTTCCCCACCGATCTGCAGCAGCCCATGAGCGCCCTGCTCACCCGGGCCAGCGGGGATTCTATCGTGATTGAAACCATCTTTGAATCTCGGCTCAAGCACCTGATGGAAATGCGCCGCATGGGCGCCCGGGTGCAGATTGTGGATCAGACCGCGCTGATTGAGGGCGTTACCGAATTGTACGGCGCTCCCGTCACCGCCACCGATCTTCGCGCCGGTGCGGCGCTGGTGGTGGCTGGGCTGATGGCCAAGGGCACCACGGAGATTTATGAGCCTGGCTTTATCGAGCGGGGATATGAGCATATCGAAGAAAAGCTGCGGGCCCTGGGGGCCAAAATCTGGCGGGAGCCTGTGTGCGATCATACCGATCCCTGCGCGGGCTGAGGCGGAATGCCCTGCCTGTTACCGGCCGGAAGGCTGTATCCTGAGAAAGGAATGATTCCTTGAACGCCTTTGAAGTATTGGGCCTGAATATCAATGCTGATCAGCAGCAGGTGCATCAGGCCTACCGTACCCGGGTAAAGGCCTGCCATCCTGATCAGTTTGGGGATCGGGAGCAGCAGAAAAAGGCCCAGGAGCAATTGATTGAATTGAATCTGGCCTATGAAGAGGCCCTGAAAATGGCCTCCGCCCCCCGGGTGGGTTATCGTGCCATGCCGGTGGAGCAGGCCTGCGCCATCGCCCGGAAGCTGATGGATCAGGGCCGGTATGAATCGGCGCTGCTGCAGCTTGCCCGTGCGGATGAAAAGGATGATGGCTGGTATGCCCTTCAAGGGCAATTGCTGATGAAGATGAAGCAATATGCCTCCGCCCATCAATCCTTCCGGGAGGCGGTGCGCCGGGATCCGGAAAACAGGGAATACCGTGCCCTGGCCCTGGATGCCGCCGTCACCATGAAAAAGCATCAGAAGCTGCCCTATCGGGTGGCCGATTGGGCGGAAGGATTATTCCACCCCCGGAAAAAGATATAATTTTTTCTTTTCCTGCTTTTCCCCTCACTGTCAATGAAAAGAAAGGAACGGATCATGAATTTACCCAATCAACTGACCGTCCTTCGGATTATTATGATCCCCGTATGCCTGGTTTTATGGGGGCTGGGGATGCCCGTGCCTGCGGCCATCGTATTTGCCCTGGCGGCTATCACGGATTTTCTGGACGGCTATATCGCAAGAAAGCAAAATATCGTTACCACCTTCGGCAAATTTGCCGATCCGGTAGCGGATAAGATCCTGGTGCTGACGGCCATGATTTTCCTCACCGCCGATGGGATCCTGCCCGCCTGGGCGGTATGCATTGTGGCGGCAAGGGAATTGATGGTGGATGGCCTTCGGCTGGTGGCCTCCGGCAAGGGCAATGTGATCGCCGCCGGATGGCTGGGCAAGATCAAAACCAATCTGCAGTTTTTCTGCGTGCTTTCCGGGATGCTGCTGGAAAAGGGCCATCTGGCCACCCTGATCCTGGCCGTCGCCATGGCGGTGATGACGGTGATCAGCGGGGTGCAGTATTTCTGGGCCGCACGCCATATCTTCAAGGAGGATCAGAAATGAGGGCTGAGGATCTGGTGCCCCGCCTGATTGAAAAGGGCGTCACCCTGTCCACCGCCGAAAGCCTGACCGCCGGGCTGCTCTCCGCCGAAATATGCAATGTTTCGGGGGCCAGCCAATGCTTCCTGGGAGGCCTTTGTGCTTACCAGGATCATATAAAGGCGAACATGCTTTCTGTTTTCCCGGAAACGCTGGAAAAATATTCGGCGGTCAGCGCCCCCTGCGCCCGGCAGATGGCCAAAGGTGCCCGGGAAAAATTCGGCGCGGATTATGCCCTTTCCACCACGGGCTATGCCGGCCCTACGGGGGAAAATGTGGGGCTGGTCTATATCGGCCTGGCGTCAAAGGATGGGGCCAGGGCATACCGGCTGCGGCTGCAGGGAAGCCGGCAGGGCATCCGGAAAATGACGGTACAAATTGCACTGCATATATTGCAAAAGGAGATAGAAAAAAATGGCTAAGAAAGCAACCGACAAGAAGGACATGAAGAATCTGGATGCTTCCCAGCAGGAAAAGCTGCGGGCGCTGGAGCAGACCCTTTCCTCCCTGGAAAAGGAATTCGGCAAGGGCACCGTGATGAAGCTGGGGGATAAGACCGCCATGCAGGTGGAGGCCGTGCCCACCGGCTGCCTGGACCTGGATGTGGCGCTGGGCGTGGGCGGCATTCCCCGGGGACGCATTGTGGAGGTTTTCGGGCCCGAATCCTCCGGTAAAACCACCGTTGCCCTGCATGTGGTGGCGGAAGTGCAGAAAATGGGCGGCGCTGCGGCCTTTATCGATGCGGAGCATGCCCTGGATCCTGCCTATGCCAAGAATCTGGGCGTCAATATTGATGAATTGTATGTATCCCAGCCCAACTGCGGCGAAGACGCCCTGGAAATCGCGGAGGCGCTGCTGCGCTCCGGCGCCATCGATATCGTGGTTATCGACTCTGTGGCCGCACTGGTGCCCCGGGCGGAAATCGACGGCGAAATGGGCGATTCCTTTGTGGGCGTGCAGGCAAGGCTGATGAGCCAGGCCATGCGCAAGCTCACCGGCGTGGTGGCGAAAACCAATGCCATCGCCCTGTTCATCAATCAGATCCGTGAAAAGGTGGGCGTGATGTACGGCAATCCCGAAACCACCCCCGGCGGCCGGGCGCTGAAATTCTATGCCTCCGTCCGTCTGGATGTAAGAAGGGGCGAACAGCTCAAGAACGGCTCCGAAGTGGTGGGCAACCGCACCAAGGTGAAGGTGGTTAAAAATAAGGTGGCCCCGCCCTTCCGTGCCTGCGAATTCGATCTGATCTACGGCCAGGGCATCAGCAAGGAAGGCTCTCTTCTGGATCTGGCGGTATCCAAGGATATTATTCAGAAGAGCGGCGCCTGGTTCTCTTACGGCGATCAGCGCATCGGCCAGGGCCGGGATAATACCCGCCAGTTCCTCAAGGATCATCCCGAAATTTCTGCTGAAATCGAGGCTGCCCTGCGCAAGCTGCTGGCCCAGGCCGCCGTTCCTGCTGCCGATCCCGATGATATCCCCGAAATGGATCCGGATATGATGGATGATGGCGATGAAGCATGAGCATGAGCATGGCCACGCCGGCTGCAGCCTTTGCCGCATTGAACTGGAAAATGTAGGGGTGACCGCCGGGGGCGATACGCTGATTTCCGATATTGGATTTCATATCCACTGCGGGCAGCTGACTGCCCTGGTGGGCCCCAACGGCGCCGGAAAAACCACCTTGATCCGTGCCCTGCTGGGCCAGACCCCTTATACCGGCCGCATCCGCCATGTGGATGCCCACGGCCATGATTTTCCTGCCCCCCGCATCGGCTATGTGCCCCAGCAATTGCCCTTTGACCGGGAAATGCCCCTGACGGTAATGGATCTGATGGCAGCCACATTGCAAAAGCGCCCCGTCTGGGCAGGCATTGGCAAAAAGACCCGGGAGCAGGTGAAAAAGGCTCTTTCCGAAACCCAGGCCGAGGGCCTGATGGAAAAGCGGCTGGGCGCCCTCAGCGGCGGGGAATTGCAGCGGGTGCTGCTGGCCATGGCGCTGTGTCCGCTGCCCGATCTGTTGGTATTGGATGAGCCGGTATCCGGCGTGGATCAGAATGGCCTTTCTCTTTTTTTGCAGACGGTATCGGCCCTGCGTCAATCCCATCATATGGGCATCCTGATGGTGTCCCACGATTGGGATCTGGTGCGCCGGTATGCGGATCATGTGATTTTGCTGCATCAGAAGGTGCTGTGCACCGGCAGCCCGGAGGAGGTATTTGCCTCCGCCGCCTTTGAAGATACCTTCCACGGCAATCATAAGGCGTAATCGCCCGGAAAGAAGGATGCAGAATGGATACACCCATGACGATCCCGGAAAGAGCCGCCCATTTATTTGTGAATGGCTATAACTGCGCCCAGGCGGTATTTGGCGCTTTTGCGGAGCGGGCAGGTATTCCCCTGGAAACGGCGGCCAGGATGGCCTCCGCATTGGGGGGCGGGCTGTGCCGTATGCGGGAAACCTGCGGCGCCGTCAGCGGCGGCATGCTGGCCCTGGGTACGCTGGAGGGATATGGTATCCCCGGCGATGATGAAGTGAAGATGGCCCTTTATGCCAGGGGGCAAAGGGTGATGAAGCAATTCAAGGAAACCTACGGCACCCTTTGCTGCCGGGAGCTGCTGGGCATTCTGGAAAATGCCCCTCTCTCTCCTGTGCCTTCTCCCCGGACGGAGGAATATTACCGCGTGCGCCCCTGCGCCAGGTTCATTTATGAGATGGCCCGGCTTACGGAGGAAGAATTGAACCGGGGAAAAGAATGACTATGAAAATCCCTTTCCGCTTTTCCGGAAGGGGATTTTTTGCATGCCTCCGGTATAGAATAGGGGGTCGGAGAAATATCAATTGTAAAAAAACAAGGATTATACTTTACGAAAGTCATGCATACAAGGTATAATGTAAGAAAGAAAATCCCTTCCCATGGAAAATGGAAAGCGAAATGCCTGCGGGCAGACTGAAGGAGGAAAACGGATATGAAACGGAACCTGATTGCGATTTTGATGTGCCTGGTCATGGTATGCTGCGGCGTTTGCGCCCAGGCCGAAGCCACCGCCCCCGATCTCACCGGCGTATGGACCCTGGATTCCATCGTGGCCGGCGAAAAGACCATCAGCCCCTCTATGATGGGCCTGACCATGACCCTGACCGTGAATGCCAACGGCACCATCGTGCTGGACAGCAACGGCGAACAGGAACAGAGCACCTGGACCCAGGATGGGGATAAGCTGCTCGTGGATGGCGATGCCTTCACCTATGTGGATGGAAAGCTGACCGCTGAAGAGCCTTCCATGGGCGCTGCGATGTATTTCGTCCGCAGTGATGCGGCTGCGGAAGCTCCCGCCGCCCCCGTGCTGCTCACCGATGTGACCCTGGCCGATTTCAACGGCGCCTGGAATGCCACCGTGATGGAAATGATGGGTATGGAAATGCCTATGGCCATGATGGGCATTGGCATCGCAGTGGAAATCAATGATACCCAGGTCACGGCTGCTTTCTCTGAAGCTGCTGAAGACGGCACCATGGAAACCGTTGAATTTCCCACCACCTGCAGCCTGGCTGACGGCGTGCTGACCGTTGTAATGCCCGAAGGCATGGAAGATATGCCCCTGCAGCTGCGCTCTGATGGCAAGATGGTACTTGCCATGGAAGAAGAAGGCATGGCTATGAATATTCTCTTCGAAAAGGTTGCCGAATAATCATTCAAGGATGCGCCGCCCTCCGGGGCGGCTTTTTTGATGCGGAATTTTGAAAAAAAGAAAGAATTTTTATTGTTTTTCCCGATAATGGCAGGAAATCATAGGTTTGTGCAGAATAAACATGTTAAATTTGGGTGGAAGGCCCCCTTTTTCCACCAAAACAGGTAGGAGGATGTTCGTTATGAAAAAGCCCCTGTTAATCGCTGTTGTGGTTGCCGTACTGGCGATTGTTCTGTCGGTGGTTTTCGCCAATCAGAAAACCCAGCTGGCCGATGATCTGAATGAAGCCAAGTACACCAATGAGGTGCTGGCCCAGCAGCTGGAAATCCAGCAGGCCACCGCTCAATCCGATGCCGAAACTGCCGCTGCTGAGGCCGCAGCCGCCGCTGAGGCCGCTGCCGCTGATAAGGAAGCTGCCGTTGCTGCCGTGAAGGCCGAAGGTGAAGCCGCTGTTGCCGCCGCCAAGGCGGAGGCGGAAGAAGCCGCCCAGGCCGCTGCGGAAGCCGCAGCCGCCGATAAGGAAGCTGCTGTTGCTGCCGTGAAGGCCGAAGGCGAGGCTGCTGTTGCCGCTGCCAAGGCTGAAGCGGAAGAAGCCGCCCAGGCCGCTGCGGAAGCTGCTGCTGCAGATAAGGCCGCCGTTGTTGCTGTTGTAAAGGCTGAGGGCGAGGCCGCCGTAGCCGCCGCCAAGGAAGAAGCCGCTGCTGCCGCTACTGCTGCTGCTCAAGCCGCTGCCGCTGATAAGGAAGCTGCCGTCGCTGCCGTGAAGGCCGAAGGCGAAGCTGCTGTAGCCGCTGCCAAGGCTGAGGGGGAAGCCGCTGTAGCCGCCGCCAAGGCTGAGGGCGAGGCTGCTGTTACTGCCGCCAAGGAAGAAGCCGCTGCCGCTGCCACCGCTGCTGCTCAAGCTGCTGCTGCTGATAAGGAAGCTGCCGTTGCTGCCGTGAAGTCTGAAGGCGAAGCTGCCGTTGCTGCCGTGAAGGCCGAAGGCGAAGCTGCTGTAGCCGCCGCCAAGGCTGAGGGTGAAGCCGCTGTTGCTGCCGCCAAGGAAGAAGCCGCTGCCGCTGCCACTGCCGCTGCTCAAGCCGCTGCTGCCGATAAGGAAGCCGCCGTTGCTGCCGTGAAGGCCGAAGGCGAAGCTGCCGTAGCCGCTGCCAAGGAAGAAGCTGCTGCCGCTGCCACCGCTGCTGCTGAAGCCGCTGCTGCTGAAGCCGCTGCTGCCGATAAGGAAGCCGCCGTTGCTGCCGTGAAGGCCGAAGGCGAAGCTGCCGTAGCCGCTGCCAAGGAAGAAGCTGCTGCCGCCGCCACCGCCGCTGCTGAAGCCGCTGCTGCCGATAAGGAAGCCGCCGTTGCTGCCGCGAAGGCCGAAGGCGAAGCTGCCGTAGCCGCTGCCAAGGCTGAAGGCGAAGCTGCTGTTGCTGTCGCCAAGGCTGAAGGCGAAGCTGCCGTCGCTGCCGCCAAGGAAGAAGCCGCTGCCGCTGCCACCGCTGCTGCTGAAGCCGCTGCTGCTGATAAGGAAGCTGCTGTTGCCGCTGCCAAGGCTGAGGGCGAAGCCGCTGTAGCCGCTGCCAAGGCTGAAGGCGAAGCTGCTGTTGCCGCTGCCAAGGCTGAGGGCGAAGCTGCTGTTGCCGCTGCCAAGGCTGAGGGTGAAGCCGCTGTTGCTGCCGCCAAGGAAGAGGCCGCTGCCGCCGCCACCGCTGCTGCTGAAGCCGCTGCTGCCGATAAGGAAGCCGCTGTAGCCGCTGCCAAGGCTGAAGGCGAAGCCACTGTTGCTGCCGCCAAGGAAGAGGCCGCTGCCGCCGCCACCGCCGCTGCTGAAGCCGCTGCCGCCGATAAGGAAGCTGCTGTTGCCGCTGCCAAGGCTGAAGGCGAAGCTGCTGTTGCCGCTGCCAAGGCTGAAGCAGAAACCGCCATCGCTGCCGTCAAGGCGGAAGCCGAGGCTGCCATTGCCGCTGCCAAGGAAGAGGCTGCCGTTGTCGTCCTCCCTGTGGAAGAAGAGGATGAAGGCGTTGTGGGCAAGTGGGAACTGACCCTGGTTTCCATGGAAGGCTTCAGCATGAATCCTGCTGTGATGGACGTTTCCATAAAGATGGAGCTGAAGGAAGACGGCACCTGCCTGATCCAGGCCGCCGGAGAAGAGGATACCAACAGCGTATGGTCCCAGGATGGGGATCAGGTTACGGTGGATGATCTGGTGCTCACCTATGAGGCCGGCAAGCTGACCATGCAGGAAGAATCCATGGGCGCCAGCCTGGAATTCACCCGCGTAAAATAAGATCATGCCTTTTCCGGCCGCTGCCGGAGCATAGAAAAATGCCGCCTTTTCCAGGCGGCATTTTTTGTGAGCGGCTCATAATCCTGCGGCAATCAGCGCCGCTTCAATCCTTTGGATGCAGCTTTCGTATATCATTTCATCCCCGCCGAAGGGATCGGGAATTTCCGGGGAGAGGGGATGAATTTTTTCCGCATATTCGGGGAAATATGCCTGGATCATCCGAGCGTGGGCGCAGGTCATGGGATAGATTTTTTCTGCCCGGGCCAGCATTTCCCCGGTCACCTGCCGGGCGATATGATTTTCCAGGGAAAGGCCCCTTCTTTCTGCGGCTTTCCGGGCCTCCGGGGAGGCAGGGGAGGGAAAGGGCACCTGCAGCCCTGCGGATTGCGCCTGATGCCCCCGGCTGCAGGCCAGGGCCTGAGCCATGGGGCTGCGGCAGGTATTGCCGGTACAGATGAATAAGATCATGGCCTGATACCCCTTCCTGTACGCATTTTGAATTGACGGGCCTTTGCCAGCATGGTCGCCAGCTCCTCATCCAGCTGATCGGGGGAAGAAAGCACCATGTGGTGGGAAAAACGGTTGGGATAAGGATTGGCAATGTGAAGAAAACGGGGGCTTTCCAGCCGTTCATCCAGAAAGATACTCAGCCCTATACCGGATTTTTTGCCCCAGCGCCCCGGGGGTGTGACGACGCAGAAAGGCCCTTTGCAGGCAAAGGATATCTGGCTTTTCTGGGGGATGGCCCGGGCATCGGGAAAGCGTGCCAGGATCCAGCGGTAAAAGGCGCCCAGCAGCGCCCGGTCTTCTTTGCCGGGAAAGAGGGCCTCGCCTTCCATCAGGGCCGCTATATCCATTTCTCCGCCTCCTTTTTTTATTATTATAGCATGGCGCTTTCGGCCCTGCAAGGATTGATCTTTTTTCCCTTTTTCAGTATAATATGGAATACATTCATTACCGGAAGGAGAATCCCCGATGCCCGGAATCTGCCCCAGCTGCCAGCGTCAGGCCACCATCGAATCGGAATTCTGCCCCGCCTGCGGCGCACCCATGAATCCAGACGCCTATCGCATCCGGGAGGAAAGAAAACAGCGCACTCAGATTCTTTTGCCCCTGAAGTGGCATAAATTTCTCACCTGGGTTTCCCTGCCCCTGGGGGGCCTGAGCGGCCTGATCAGCCTCTATACCGCCGTTACCACCCTGCTGGGCTTTGATCCCGCCCTTTACCGGCCGGATGCCGTGCAGGCAGTGCAGATCATGATGTATCTGGATGTGATCAGCATGGCGGTATTGATTCCTTCCTTTATCCTGGCGGAAATTCATCTGCTGAAAATGCGGTGGCGCGGGGTGAAGGCGGTGCTGTTCATTTATCTGTTCCAGGCGGTGTATGCCGCCGCGGCCCTGGCCCTTTATTTCAGAATGGGGGCGGATATGACAAATTTTGATCATCTCACCCTGGTGACCCAGCTTTTTACCTCCATGATTGGTATGATCGTGATGTTTTTCCTGGTCAGATTCTATTACAAGAAGCGCAGGGGCCTGTTTCAGTGATGTTTTTTTACATCTTTTTTAAAAAAAGAAGAAAAATCCTTGGAAAAAACCCTTGCATTTTTCTCGGGCTTATGATAAAATAACCAATGCTGATTACAGCAAAGAGATTTATTTGGGAGGTGAAGGAAGTTGCCGAACATCAAGTCCGCCATGAAGCGTGTGAAGGTGAGCAAGAAGAAGAACCTGCGGAATCGTATGGTGAAGACGGGCGTTAAGACTGCCATCAAGAAGTATCAGATCGCTCTGAATGAGGGCGTCGCCCCCGCCAGTGCGCAACTGAGCGCCACCACCTCCGCTATCGATAAAGCGGTATCCAAGGGCATTATGCACAAGAATACTGCCAACCGCAAAAAGGCGCGCCTGGCCAAGGCCCTGCAGAAGGCCAGCGTGAACGCTTAATTCGCTCGCTGACCACAACCCGCTCTTATGGCGGGTTTTTTTCTTTTTGGCGGGCGTTTTTTTCACTGGGTATATCCCATGATTTTCCTGTTCGCCCTTGCCTTGGGGGCAATTCCGGCTTATAATGGAGGCAGGATGAAATACAAAAGGTGAGCAAAGATGGGAAAACAATTTTTTACCCGTGAAAAAGGCTTTTATGCCGCCATGGTGCGGCTTTCCCTGCCGGCGGCGTTCCGTTCGCTGCTTTCTTTTCTGGTGCTGATGGCGGATAATGTGATGGTATCCCGGTACAGTGAATCCGCCCTGGCCCCGGTATCCCAGGCCAATTCCATCAGCACTTTCGTAACAGCGGCCCTTAGCGGCCTGGGCAGCGGCGCAGTGGTGATGATCGCCCAGTACTGGGGGAAGAAGGATCATCGGTCTGCGCGCCAGTTTTTTTCCGTGGCGCTGGCGGCCTGCGCCGGGCTTTCCATGCTGTTTATTGCCCTGATCCTGCTTTTTCCCCGGGCCATTCTTTCCCTGGTATTGGATGGGGCCCAGCAGGAACTGACCCCCATCGCCCTTTCCTATCTGATGATCAGCTGCTTTGCCTATCTGCCCCTGGGTATTTCCAGCGCCCTTTCCGGCGCCCTCAAGGGGGTGGAGGTGGTGAAGGTGACGCTGTATGCCACCGTGATCAGCCTGCTTTCCAATGTGGTGCTCAATGATCTTCTGATCTTCGGCCATCTGGGTTTTCCCCGGATGGGGGTGGAAGGGGCGGCCCTGGCCACCGTTATCGCCCGGGTGATCGAAGCGGCGGTGGTATGGATCTATTGCTTCCGTGTGCAGAAGGCCATTGAAATCCGGCCCCGGGATATGCTGCATCAGGAAAAATGGGCCTGGAAGGATTATTTTCGTTTCGGCGCACCGGTGGGCTTTACCGACGCCCAATGGGCGCTGGTGGGCCTGATGAAAATGGCGGCCATCGGCCATCTGGGCAAGGAAATGATGAGCGCCATGAATCTGACCGATACGATGATGGATCTGGGCACCATGTTCACCTTTGCCCTGGCCGGGGGCGCCTGCGTGCTGGTGGGCAAGGCGGTGGGCCAGGGGGATATGGAAAAGGTGCGCTGCTATTCCCGCACCATTCAGGTGATGTTTGCCTTGATCGGCATTCTGATGGCCGGGGTGGTCATGCTGGTTCGCTTCCCCTTTATCAGCCTCTATGGCCAGACCGAGGCGGTGGAGCAGCTGGCCGGGCAGATGATTTTCATCGGCGCCCTCACCATCCTTGGCACCTCCTATCATGCCTCCTGCTTTGTGGGCATCAACCGGGGGGCGGGGGATAACCGGTTTGTAATGGGGGTGGATATCATCTGCGGCTGGCTGGTGGTGCTGCCGCTGACGTATCTGGGGGCCTTTGTATTCCATTGGCCGCTGCCTGTTATCTTCCTGTGCACCCGGATTGACCAATGCTTCAAATGGATCATTGCCTTTTTCAGATTACGGGGGAAAAAATGGATCAAGAACGTGACCAGGGCCTGACCTTTTTTATCGACGGGGTGGCCTATACCGCCAGGGAGCAGCCGGATCTGAACTGGCTTGAGCCCTACGGCAAGGTATTTTATGTATTCGATCAGCAGACCTCGGGCAATCTGTGCTTCGGGGTGGAGGGGCCTTACGGCAGGCTCTTTATCAAATATGCCGGGGCACGGACGGTGCGCTATATGGGCAAAAGGGAGGACGCCATCCTCACATTGAAAAATGCCATGCCCCTTTATGACCGCACCCATCCGGCGCTGACGGCCCTCAGGGGCCATGGGCCCACCCGGGATGGCTATGCCGCCATTTTTGCCTGGCAGGATCTGCCTGCCCTGCGCACCTATCCCCCCAGCGACCGTATCCGTCGGCAGGTGCGGCAGCTTCCCTTCCGGGATACGCTGAAGATGCTGGATGGGGTGTATGATCTGCATGTGCAATTGGCGGGGGATGGATACATTGCCGTGGATTTCTGGGACGGCAATATCCTGATCGATTTTCTTCGCAGCCAGGCCATCGTATGCGATATCGATCTGTACCGGAAAAAGCCTGCGGTCAATGACCGGGGCAGGATGCCCGGCTCCTCCCGGTTCCTGGCGCCGGAGGAATATGAAATGGGCGCGGTGCTGGATGAATGCACCAATGTTTTTGCCATGGGGGCGCTGGCCTTTGAATTCTATGGGGATAACAACGACCGCGGCAGGGAAAGCTGGATTGGCCCCCCTGCGCTGTATGAGGTGGCCCGGAAGGCCACCCAGATGAAGCGGGAAAAGCGGTATCCCACCCTGCGGGCTTTTCTCAATGCCTGGCGGGAGGCGGTGGGCAGAACGCCCCTGGAGGAATAAAAAAGCAACTGCTGCAGTATGCCGGAAAGCATGCTGCAGCAGTTTTTTTGCCCGGATGAAGGGGAAGGCCCTCTCAGCCCGGCTTGATTTTTACTGAAGATAGCGGGTGACCGCATAGCCCTCCTGGCCCTGATACAGAATCCGGGACCAGTATTCCCCCCGGGAAAGAATCTGCACCTGGGCGCCGTGGGGCATCTGGGCCAGCACCCGGTAATCGGTATGGGGGCCTGTGCGCAGATTGACGAAGCTGCCCCTGGGATGGGTGATCCGGGCGGAGGGAGTAGCGCTTGCCGCTTCTTTTACACCGGTATCCGGCTGCTGAAGGGGAGTATCTTTCTTTTCCAGGACGGCGGATGCACTGCCCGGGGCGGCGAGGAATTTCAGCATCATGAAGCCCTGCTGATCCCCTACCTTCACCTGGGCCCAGGCGCCGGAGCGGGAAAGCACCTGCACTTTGGTGCCGTTTTCGTACAGGCCCAGGGGGGTGCCGCTGGCCTTCATTTTCCTGCGCAGGTACAGCCCCCCGGAATTTCCTGTTTTTACGATCATGGTTTCCCCGGAAGGCGCGGCTCCTTCAGTGGATTCGGCCTTGGGCGTTTCTTCCCCGGGGGCTTCCGCTTCCGGGGCGGACTGCTGATCGGCGAGGAATTTCAGCATCATATACCCCTGCTTTTCCAGCACCGTCACCTTCGCCCATTCCCCGGAAAGGCTGTGCACCTGCACCCTGGTGCCGTTTTCAAACAGGCCCAGGGAGGGGCTGGCGGTGCTTTTTTCCTTCCGCAGGTGCAGCCGCTGGGGATTGCCGGTGCGGATCACCATGGTTTTTCCGGAGGCTGTATGCTCCTGGGGATCGGGGGCCTGCCAGGTCTGGGGCGTGGTGAGGAATTTGGCCATCATATAGCCTTCCTTGCCCCCCACCTTCACCTTCAGCCAATCTCCGTACTGGGTATAGGATGCCTGCACCAGGGTGCCGTTGGCATATTCCCCCAGCACGGCGGAATCGGTACTGCCCGATTTGCGCAGATACAGCTTGCCGGAATTGCCCGTTTCCACCATCATGGCCCGGTAATCCCCCAGGGCGGAGGGGGTATCGATGACGTAATCCGGCTCAATGGCGGAAAGGAAGAGCACATTCATATATCCTGTCTTGCCATCCACCTGCACTTTGGCCCAGCTTTCATCTGCCTCCAGGGCGTATACCTTGGTATTGGTGGGATATGCGCCCAGCACGGCGCTGCGGAAATTGGGCTGTGATCGCAATTCCAGGGTGCCCAGGCTGGCAGCCTGTACATACAGATTGCAGGGGGTGGGGATTTTCCGCTCCTCCTTCCTGGCGGCTTCTCCGCCGTAGAAGGTGAGATCGCTGGTTTTCATATAGCCGGTATAGCCCCGGAAGGTGACACGGCACCACTGATCCCCCCGGGAAAGCAGATAGAAATGATCCAGGCTCTCAAAATTGCCGATGGTGGTGAGGATTTTGCTGCTTTCATCCGCCTTTTGATAGATATTGGCCCGGGCACCGGGATCGGCGGGCTCATAGCCGCCCACTGCCACGCCGGTGCTGGCCGCATCATAGACGATGAAATAGGTGCTGTAGCCCGGATCCCCCTCCGCCGTTTTGCAGGATACGCAGGCGGTGCCGGGGCTTTTCATGGTGACCAGGCCGTTTGCATCCACCGAGGCTACGGAGGGCTGATTGGAATAATAGATTACCTGCAGCTCCTTGCCATCCTGCTTTGCGGTGTGGCGGATGCTGTAGGTTTTGCCCACCGGGAAGGTGTTGCCGTATTTCTGGGTCCAGGCCTTGTCCTGAGCGGTTATGCCGGATTGATCCCAGGCCCATTGGATACGGGTGTTCCGGGGCTTTACCGTCACATGGATTTTGGTTTTGTAGGTGATTTCCTTTTCGGTATCGTATTCCTCCAGATAGAGGGTGGCGCTGCCCGTTTTATCGCCGCTGATTTCCCCTACCATGGTGGTCCATACGATGCGGTTCTGATCCATTTCGAAGCTGCTGATCTCTGTGCCCGGCTGCCGCTGCACTGCTGCGGTGGCGCCGAGGGTGAGGGTGTAGGATTGATCGGGCAGCCAGATGGTCTCAGCCGCCCATGCGCTGCCGCCTCCCAGCGCCAGCATCAGCGCCAATGCCAGGATGGCTCTGCTCAGGGTCATCATACATTTTTTGTTCATTTGCAGCCCTCCTAAAAAGAGAAATTATTACAAAAGTTTAAACTTTCGTAATAATTAAAGCATGGGAAATTCTGCCGGTCAAGGGGTGAGATGTAACAAATGGGATGATATTCCCTATTGTTTACACATGTAAACGGCGTTGGCTGCATATAGATGGGTGATCGGGGATGGAAAACGGGCCTGTTTCGGGGAAACTGGATGAAGGGATGGTGATGCGCAATCGCCCGGAAAGCAACACCTTTGGAAGAAGGAAAGGCCTTCATTTTTTCCGGCGGGCGCCTCTCCGCCCTTTCCGTTCATTTTTCAGCGGCAGTCTTTGGGGCGCTGGCGGGGGCCATGCTGGTATTTCCCATGCAAGCGGCGGATGCTGCCCTGCAGGCCTTGGCCTTGTGGGCACAGGGGATTATGCCGGTATTGGGGCCCTTCATGATCTGCATGCTAATGCTTTCCGGCAGGATGGGGGGCGGGCCCTGGCTGCGGCTTATGATGGGCTGGCTGTGCGGCTCCCCCGGCGGGGCCCGTCTGCTGGGGGGCATGGGGCTGGGCAAACGCGCTGCCCGCCGCTTTGCCGCCCTCAGCGGCACCATGAGCCCCATGTTCTTTCTGGGCACGATCAGCCGGTGGACGGGGGATCCAAGGGCCGGGGCAATCATTTTTTTCAGTCATCTGGCTGGGGCGCTGGTCACCGGGCTGATGCTGCCGGGGGATAGGGAGAGGAATGCCGTGCCGCCTGCGCCGCTATCCTTTTCAGGGGCCCTTTCCCAAGGGGCCAATGCCCTGCTGGTGATTGCCTTGTGCATGATGCTGGGCGGCATCGGGGCGAAGATGGTCGCCTGTGCCCTGCCGGGGCTGCCCCCCTGGGCGGCGGTAATCCTTCAATGCGCTTTGGAGGTGACGGGGGGCGTGCAGGCGCTGATCCAGCTTCATCCCCCTGCTCTTTTCCCCCTGATCTGCGGTGCCTGTTCCTTTGGCGGGCTCTCCATTCTGATGCAGAATGCCGCCTTCTGGCAGGGGGCGGGAGTAAAGATGGGGCAGCTTTTTGCCCTGCGCTGCCTGCATGGAGCCGTCAGCTTCGGGATTTGCTGGGCAATCGTAAAGATTTTGTAACAATTCATCCTCCTTTTCCGCTTTTGCTTGTGCTTTTCCAGTATTTCGGATATAATAGAAATGCGTTTCAAGCGCAAGAAAGGAGCGATCAATCATGTCTGAACGGGAAGAACTGGATATCATCGAACTGGAAGGCGAAGACGGCGCGGTACTCAAATTGTGTGTGGAGCGCTATTTCTTCTACAATGGCGATGAATATGTATTGCTCAGCGATGATTGCGGCCAGAATGACGGGGAAGAGATTTCCCATTACGTGATGAAGGTGCAGCCCCTGCCTGATGAAGACGGGGAAGAAATGGAAGAATTCGTGCCCGTGGATGAGGATCTGATGGAGCAGCTGATCCAGGTAGTGGAAGCCACCTTTGACAGCGAAGAAGAATAATCCCATCTTCCATGAATGAAACCATTGCCCAGAAGCTGAGCCTGCTGCCCGATTCCCCCGGCTGCTATCTGATGAAGGAGCAGGGGCAGATCATCTATGTAGGCAAGGCGGTCAATTTAAAAAATCGCGTGCGAAGCTATTTCCATGGCCGTGACCATACCCCGAAAGTCGCGGCCATGGTTTCGCATGTGGATGATTTCGATATCATGCTGTGCCGCACCAATCTGGAGGCACTGATATTGGAATGCAATTTAATCAAGCTGCACCAGCCCCATTACAACATCCTCCTCAAGGATGACAAGCATTATCCCTATATCCGGCTGGATCTTTCCGATCCCTTCCCCCATGTCACCCTGGCCCGGCGGCAGCAGCAGGATGGGGCCCGGTATTTCGGCCCCTTCATCGGCGCCACCGCCGTAAGGGAAGTGCTGGAAACGCTGCGCAAATTATTCCCCCTTCGCACCTGCAATCTTACTTTTCCCCTGAAAAGCAAAAAACGCCCCTGCGTCAATTATGAAATCGGCCGGTGCCTGGGCCCCTGCGGCGGCAAATGCACAGAGGGGGAATACCGGCAGGTGGTGCAGAAGGTGCTTTCCTTCCTCAGCGGGAAATATCAGGATATCACCGCCTCCCTGCAGAAGGAAATGATGGAGGCGGCGAAAAATCTGCAGTTTGAACGGGCGGCCAAGCTGCGGGATCAGCTGCGGGATATTGAAGGGCTAATGCAGCGGCAGCAGGCCATCCAGGTCAGCGGGGCGGAGCAGGATGTATTCGCCCTTGCCCAGGATGATCTGGATGCCATGGCCCAGGTGCTCTATATCCGGGGCGGCAAGATGGTGGGGGGCGATTCCTTCCCCCTGCCCGGCGAAGGAAGGGAGCATCCCGGCGAGGTGCTCTTTGATTTCATCATCCAGTATTATGATGAGCGCAGGCCCGCACGGGAGGTGCTCTGCCCTTCTCTGCCCGGGGAAATCGGGGCGGATATGGAGGGCTGGCTGCGCCAGAAGCGGGGGGGCGCCTGCACCTTCACCATCCCTCAGCGGGGGGACAAGCGGGCGCTGACGCTGCTGGCCGAAAAGAATGCCCGGGACGCCCTGGAAAAGCGCAATGCGAAAAAGCAGATTCAGCATGAGCGCACCATCGGCGCCGCGGAGCAATTGGCCAAGGAACTGGGGATCGATGGCGTTCCCCGGCGCATTGAGGGCTTTGATATCAGCAACACCCAGGGGGCGCTGTCGGTTGCCTCCATGGTGGTGTTCATTGATGGCCGGCCTGCGCCCAAGGAATATCGCCATTACCGCATCAAGACGGTGGAAGGGGCCAATGATTTCGCCTCCATGAATGAGGTGCTCTCCCGCCGCTTCCGCCGGGCCATGAGCGATGATCCCAAGGAAAAATGGCCCATGCCCGATCTGGTGCTCATTGACGGCGGCCCGGTGCAATTGCAGTTTGCAAGGGAGGCCATGCTGGAAACGGGGGCAGATGTGCCCATGTTCGGCCTGGCGGAGCGATTGGAGGAAATTTTCCTGCCCGGGCAGGAGCAATCCATCCTGCTGGATCGCCATTCCCCCGCCCTGCATCTCATTCAGCGCATCCGGGATGAGGCCCACCGCTTCGCCATTACCCATCACCGGGGACTGCGAACCAAGCAATCCGTCCATTCCGCCCTGGAGGATATCCCCGGGGTGGGCCCGGCACGGAGGCGGGCGCTGCTGCAGCATTTCAAGACCGTGAAGGCCATCCGGGAAGCATCCCTGGAGGAACTGAAGGCCGTCCCCGGCGTTTCTGCCCCTGCCGCCCGGGCCGTCTACACCTGGGCCCATCCGGAAAGGGATGTGTAGGAGTATGGCGGGAGGGGATTTCTTTTGAAAAAGAAATCCCCTCCCGCACCCACCCCAAGAAAACTGATTCTGGATATATCAAGACTTGAAAAATCAACAGTTCCCCAGTGAAGCTGGGGGAAGGGGAAAAATTTTTTCTTGCTGTACGGGCATCCAATCAGCTTGAAAATTTTTCAAGAAAAATCCCGGATCGTTTTTCGGAAGGGGTGCGGGGAAATCGCTTTTGGCTCAAAAGCGGTTTCCCTGCAAAATCTATCATATTTGAGGTAAGTATGAGTACGTCTCGTTTTGCATTATTTGTTGATTTGGAAAACTGCGGGGCCAAGGTGGCCACGCTGAATAACATTCTGGAAAAGGTAAAAATCCGCGGCGACATCCTGCTGGGCAAGGTATACGGCTACACCGACCGGTTCAGCGATCTGAAGGAAATTCTGCTTTCCAATACGTTTACGGTGGTGCCCTCCCTGCGCCACGGGGTAGCCCAGAAAAACAATGCGGATATTCTATTGGTATTGGACGCCCTGGAGGTGGCCTACACCAATCCCCTCATTGATTCCTTCTGCATTGTATCCGGCGACAGCGATTACACGCCGCTGGTGGGCCGGTTGAAGAGCATGGGCAAGTTTGTGCTGGGCATCAGCCGCAGCGAAGTGGCCAGCAATATTTTCATCAATGCCTGCAATGAATTTCAGTTTCTGGAATCCGTATCCTCTGTCAGCCGGGATAAACGCAGCAAGCAGAATAAATCCAAGGATGAGCCCTTGGATGACGCCGGGCTGAATAAGCTGCTGGAGGGCATCCTTTCTGAGCAGACGGATGAGGATGAAATGTATGCCAGCGAGCTGAAGGGTGTATTGCTCCGTCTGCGGCCTGATTTCAATGAAAAGGCCTTCGGCTGTGCCTCCTTCGGCAAATTGCTGAATAAGCTTTCCACAAAATTCGGCACCATCCGGGTGAAGAATGATAATTACAATGTGCTGGTTTCCCTCAATTCCGATGCGCCGGAGGAAGGGAACGGCAAAAAATCCCTCGCCCAGGATACCTGGCGCGCCGCATTTGTGGAGCAATTGCAGCATTACAAGGATGACGGCTTTGAGCGCATCAATCCTTCCATCCTGAAGGCAGATATCCAGGCCGCCTATCCCGATTTTTCCGAGCGCGCCATCGGCTTCAAGCGCTTTTCCGATATCCTCAAGCAAATGGAAAAAGAATCCCTGCTCAAGCTGGAAATGGATAACCAGCGCAACATGCTGGTGAAGATGCTGTGACGGGGATGGGGCGAAGGATGGCGGGAGGAATGTTCTTTTGAGTTTCATCGCATACCCTGCACCGATAGCTGGGTATGCTCTCACCGCTTCCATATCACGGCGTATTTTGCGTCGCAAACCCACAAGGGGTTTGCTCCTGAAAGCCCCACTTGCGCTCTCCCAAAGATAACTGCCACTGGATTTTTCTTGGGCTTAAGCAATCTGCTTCTTTCCCAGTGCTGTATGAAAAAATGGAAAACGATCTATCATTCTGAATTTCGCATTCCGAATTCAAATCATTGGATGCTTTTTCCGCTTTCTTCCGTTTAATTGATGAATCTACATAAGGAGGCATGCCCATGTATCCGCTTTATTCTGTCATCGTGCCCTGCTACAATGAAGAGGCCGTTCTGCATGAGACCCACAAGCGCCTGACCCAGGTGCTTTCCCGGATGGATGGCAGCTATGAGATCATTTATGTAAACGATGGATCCCGGGATAAGACCCCCCAGATTCTCCGGGAATTGGCCGCCTCCGATTGTCATGTGCGGGCCATCATGTTTGCCCGGAATGCGGGCCATCAGATGGCGGTGACCGCCGGGCTGGATTATGCCGCCGGGGACGCCATTGTTATCATCGATGCGGATCTGCAGGATCCCCCGGAAGTGATCCCGGAAATGGCCGAAAAATGGAAGGCAGGCAGCCAGATCGTCTACGGCCAGCGCAAGAAGCGGGATGGGGAATCCGCCTTCAAAAAGATCACTGCCAGCGTCTATTACAAAATCCTTTCCTGGATGACCGGCGGCATGGTGCCCCGGGATACCGGGGATTTCCGTCTGGTGGATAAAAAGGTGGCGGATGTCATCCGCGGCATGCCGGAGCATGCCCGGTTCCTCCGGGGCATGTTTGCCTGGGTAGGCTTCAAGCAGGAGGCGCTGCTCTATGACCGGGATAAGCGCTTTGCAGGGGAAACCCATTATCCCCTGAAGAAAATGCTGAAGCTGGCGGCGGACGGCATCTTTTCCTTCTCTGTCAAGCCCCTGAAATTCATCACCTGGATGGGCATGGGCCTGATTTTCCTGGCGGGGCTTATGCTGCTGACCCTTTTGATCCTGCTGATCTGCGGGGTAGCGGGGGGCAATTGGTGGCTGGCTGATCTGATGGTGGGCCTTACCGGCGTTATCCTTTCCGCCCTTGGCGTGGTGGGCGAATATATCGCCCGGATTTATGATGAAACCCGGGGCCGCCCCCTGTATATCGTGGCGGATGCACTGGGATTCAAGGATGGAGAATGAGGGCGGAAGGAATCCGCTGCCGAAGCGTAAAGATATCCGATTGTCCGGTTATGATTACAGCCAGGGCGGATGTTATTTCGTAACCCTGTGTACATATGAAAAAGCGCATACGTTATGCACCATCTGTAGGGGCGACCCTTGCGGTCGCCCGCAGATCATTTATTCACATCTAGGCAGGGTTGCAGAAAAAATTTTATGTCAAGTTGGAAGAAAGATTTCCCATCGAATTGATGGGATATGTCATTATGCCCAATCATATCCATTTCCTGATGTATCTGCAATCCGATGATGAACGGGCGACCGCAAAGGTCGCCCCTACAGTTGGGCAGATTATCGGCGCATATAAGTCTCTGGTAGTTCATCAATGGCGCGGAATATGTAACGACAACCGGGTGAAAATGGGCGTTGTATGGCAACGGAACTATTACGAACATATCATTCGCAACGAAATGGATTTCACGGAAACGATAAAATACATTGATGAAAATCCGCTCCGCTGGCTGACCGGAGAGGAATAATATTCATCACCAAGGAGGCCCCTGCCATGTTTGATCGCGGCCGGCAGTTTGCCCAGCGCGTTTCTTTTTTCCGGGAGGAACTGAAGCGCCATCTGTATACGCCCGTTGCCCCCGTCTCCTTTTCCATGATGACCACCATGGATCGCCTCACCCCTGATGGGGCGGCGGAAGGGGATTATTTCCCCTGCCCGGAAGGCACCAAATGGGGCGGCGCATGGGAATACGGCTGGTTCCGGGGGAAGATTATCCTGCCGGAATGCTGCCGGGGACGAAGGGTTGTTTTCCTGTCCGGCCTGGGCGGGGAGCAGCTGGTATATGTAAACGGCCATGCCCTGGGATCCATCGATCACAAGCATGCCTATGTCACCCTGCGCCGCAGCGCCCTCCCCGGAGAGGAAATTTCCCTGCTGATCGAAAGCTATGCCGGCCACGGGGCGCGGCTGGAAAATCTGGGCCCCTGGCCCAAGGAACGGCCTGCCATTCCTCCCATCCCGGAAAGCCAGTGCACGGTGAAAAAAAGCTGGCTGGCCCTGTGGAATGAAAGCGCCTATCAGCTGCATCTGGATGTGGAGGCCCTTTGCAGCCTGGCTACCATCCTGCCGGAAAAGAGCCTGCGGCTGCAGCGGGTGCAAAAGGCCTTGGATGATTTTACCCATATTGCCGATTTCGAAGGGGATGAGCCCCAGCGCACCGCCTCTTTTGAAAATGCCCGGAATGCCCTTCGGGATGCCATGGGCTGCAAAAACGGCTCCACGGCGCCGCTGATGTGGCTGCTGGGCCAGAGCCATATTGATCTTGCCTGGCTGTGGCCCCTGGAGGAAAGCTGGCACAAGGTGGCCCGCACCTATGCCAATCAATTGCAGCTGATGGAGGAATACCCGGAATACAATTTCCTTTTGTGTGAACCGGCGCTGATGGAAATGCTGCGCATCCAGCATCCTGATCTGTGGGAGCGGGTGCTGCTGGCCCATGCCCGGGGCCAGATCCTTCCGGAAGGGGCATTCTATGTGGAATGCGATACCAATATTCCTTCCGGCGAAAGCCTGATCCGCCAGCTGATGTGGGGGAAAAGGTGGTATCGGGATCATTTTCAGATGGAATCCAAAGTGGCCTGGCAGCCGGATACCTTCGGCTTTTCGCCGGTGCTGCCCCAGCTGCTGAAGGGATTTGATGTGCCCTTCTTTGCCACCCAGAAGCTGTTGCGGGCGGATCCGGAATGCGAACGCTTCCCCTATCAGGATTTCTGGTGGGAGGGTATGGACGGAACCAAAGTGCAGGCCCTTTCCTTCTTCAAAAATAACGCCCAGGTTTCCCCGGCGGAATTCAATCTGCGCTGGGAGCAGCATCGCACCCAGCAGGAGGATATCGATACCCTGCTCTATCCCTTCGGCTTTGGGGATGGGGGCGGCGGCGCCACCCGGGATATGGTGGAAAATGCCCGCCGGCTGCAGGATCTGGAGGGGGCGCCCCGGGCGCAATACGGGGGCCTGAGGGAATATTTCGAAAACCGGGCCCTGCGCCCCATCCGCAATCAGTGGACAGGGGAGCTTTATCTGCCCTGGCACCGTGGCACCTATACCGCCCAAAGGAAAACCAAGGCGCTGATCCGCAGGCTGCAGGAAAAGCTGCACGATGCTGAAATGCTGCTGTGCGCCTTGCCGGAAAAGGATCGATCCGCCCATGCCGGCATGATGCATCAGGCCTGGGAAACGCTTTTGATCCATCAGTTCCATGATATCGCCGGGGGCGTGGGCATCAGGCGGGTGCACAAGGAGGCGGAAAACGCCCTTTCCCGGGCGATTGAAATGCTCCGGGATCAGATCGCCGCTTGGCAAAGGCAGATTTATCAGATCAAAGAGAATCAGGGAGCCTGGACCGCCTTTAATCCCTTGCCCTTTGAGCGGCAGGAATGGGTGCGGCTGCCGGATGGGGAATGGCGCTTTGCAAAGGCCCCGGCCCTGGGCATTGCCCCTCTTTCCAAGGAGGGCCCCGGGGACGCCCGTGGGCAAATCACGGCGCAGGGCATCCTGATGGAAAATGATTGCCTGCGCATCCTGGTGGATGAAAAGGGCCGCATTTGCCAGTGCCTGGATAAGCGGAACGGCCTTTCCCTGCTGGCGGAGGGGCAGTATCTCAATGATCTCAGACTGTATCAGAATATCGAATGCGTCTATGATGGCTGGGAGCTTTCCCGGGATTGGGAAAGCCGCCGGCTGGAGGATGCATTTACCGTCCATTGCGAATTGACGGAAAATACCCCCGCCCTGTGCCAGGTGACCGCCCGCTATACCTTCGGGGAGAGCAGCGCCGTGGGGATCATCCGGCTCTTTGCCGGGGCCAGCCAGGTGGAATTTGATTATCAGATTCACTGGCAGGGATATCATCAGATGCTGAAAAATCATTTCGAAAGCAACATTCTGTGCGAAAATGCCCTGCATGAAATGCAGTTCGGCTATGTTTCCCGGCCTGCCCATCGCTCCCATGCCCATGCTGCCGACCGGTACGAGGTATGTAATCACCGGTATACCGCCCTTTGTGAGGGAAACCGGGGCATGGCGTTGATCAATGACGGCAGCTATGGGGTGAGCACGGGCCGGGGCGAAATTGCGCTGACGCTGCTGCGTGCGCCTCTGGTGCCCGATGACACGGCGGATCGGGGGGATCACCGCATCCGCTGGGCACTGCGGATTTTTGATACGCCCTTTGCGGAAAGCAAGGTCATCCAGGCGGGCTATGCCTTCAATCAGCCCTTGCAGCCTTTGGCAGGGGAGGGAAGGATGCTTCCCGGCCTGCAGCTGCAATCGGACAGCGTCATCCTGGAAACCGTAAAACCGGCAGAGGATGGCCGGGGCGTCATTCTGCGCTTTTATGAGGCGCTGGGCATGCAGGGTGAAATGCAGCTTTCCCTGCCCGGGCGCTTTTCCATCACCGATTGCGGCATGAATGAAGAAGGCACGGCGGAAATGGAAACGGGGAATCACATAAAGCTGCATCTTCGGCCCTTTGAAATCCGCACCCTGCGGCTGATGGCAGAATAAACCGGCAAAAAAACTGTTTCAATTTGCAGAAAAAGGTGTATAATAGTAATGAACGCGGACGGCCAAGCCCGAGTGGATGCCATGAGGGGGCGGGTGCTGCGGGATAGATATGTTTCCCTTGAGGGCAGGAGCATTCCGGGCCCGAAAGCGAAAGGAGGCAGCCGCTATGCGTACATATTTTGACGGAGCATAAGGCCTTCTTTGCCCTATGCTTCTTTTATTTCACTCCGAGGAGGCGTTCCCATGGAAGAAAGAATCGGCTTTATCGGCATCGTCATCGAGGATCTGACCCAGACGGCCCGGGTCAATCAGATCATTTCCCAGTATCAGGAGATGATCACCGGCCGCATCGGGGTGCCGGATCATGAGAGGAATATGGCGGTGATCGGCCTGCTGATCCGGGGGGACGCCATGAAGGTGGGCGCCTTTACCGGCAAGCTGGGCAATGTGCCCGGAGTGCAGGTGAAAAGCGCCATGACAAAAACTGAAAGGAAAGAATAATCATGAAAAAAATGATGAAACTGCTGGCCATCGCCCTGCTGATCGTATCCCTGCCCTATGTATATGTATCCGCGGAAGAGCCCGTCCCTGTCACCCGGGTGGGCGGCCTGAAGGGCCCCACCGGCATGGCCCTGGCCCATATGATGACGGAAAATGACGGCAGCTATCAATTCACCCTGGCGGGAGCCCCCACCGAAATCACCGATCTGATCATCAAGGGGGATGTGGATATCGCCGCTGTGCCCATCAATCTGGGCTCCGTGCTGTATAATAAGACCAAGGGCGGCGTGAAGGCCCTGTCCCTGATCACCCGGGGCATGCTGTATGTGCTGGAAAAGGGGGATAGCATTCAGACGGTTGCCGATCTGGAGGGCAAGAATGTGATTGCCGCCGGCCAGGGAAGCACCCCCGAATATGTGACCAATTTCATCCTGGAGGCCAACAATGTAAAGGCCAATGTGGAATTCAAGAGCGAGCATGCGGAAGTGACCACCCTGGCCATCAGCGGCCTGGCGGATATCATCCTGGTGCCCGAGCCCCACGTCACCACCGTGCTCACCAAGGATCCTTCCTTCCGTATCGCCCTGGACGTCACCAAGGAATTTGCTGCAGCCGCTCAGCTGAAGGGCTATGAAAATGCCCAGCTTTCCATGAGCGTGGTGATCGTGCGCACGGAATTTATGGAAAAGAATCCGGAAGCCGTGCAGAAATTCCTTGCCGATCTGGAGGGCTCCATCGCCTATACCGTGGAAAATGTGGAAGCGGCCGCCCAGGAAATTGCCGCCCATGGCATCATCCCCGCTGCCGCCGTGGCCCAGAAGGCGCTGCCCAATTGCCAGCTGGTATTCATTCCCGGCGCCGATATGCAATCCCAGGCTTCCGCCCTGTATGAAATCCTCCATGGGGCCAATCCCGCCTCCGTGGGCGGCAAGGTGCCCGATGAAGGCTTCTATGTAAAATAAGCATTTAATTCTTCCTTCCTTTCCGGGGGGGCAGGCATTGCCTGCCCCTCTTTCAATTGGGGCGCAGATGTGACAGGGCTTGCCTGGGTTTGCCGGCCCATGGTATAATAATGACGGCATATTGCACAGGAAGGAATATGTGTTATGAATAAAAAGAAACTGATCCTCATTGCTGATGATGAAATCGGCATTCATGAATCGCTGCGCCTCTATCTCACCCGGGAGGGCTACGAGGTCTATTCCGTTTTCCGGGGGGATGATGTGATGGAGGCATTCCATCGCATGCGCCCCGATCTGGTGATTCTGGATATCATGATGCCCGGCCGCACGGGCACCCAGGTGTGCGCCGATATCCGGGCGGTATCCACCACCCCCATCATCATCCTCACCGCCAAGGGGGAAGAGGTGGATAAGCTGCTGGGCTTCGCCCTGGGCGCCGATGATTATATGGTCAAGCCCTTCTCCCCCCGGGAGGTGGTATCCCGCATCCAGGTGATCTTCCGCCGGATGAATCAGATGCAATCCGCCCCGGAGCAGGGGAAGCTGCATATCGGCAATACCACCATCGATCTGAAATGCTATGAAGTGCGGGTGGAGGGGGAAAGAGTGCTGCTCTCCCCCAAGGAAGTGGAAATCCTGCATCTGATGGCCAGCCATCCCCGGCAGGTATTCACCCGGGAGCAGCTGCTGGATAATATCTGGGGCTTTGATTTCAACGGGGATCCGCGGGTAGTGGATACCAGCATCAAGCGGATCCGCAAAAAGCTGCCGGAGAATACGGATATTCTGCTGCGGTCGGTATACGGGGTGGGCTATAAAACGGAGGTGCGCGGGGATGCCTAAGCGATCCTCCTATGTGACCCGGTTTATTCTGCTGATGGGCTTGTGCATATTGGGCATGAGCGTGCTTTTCTACGGCCTGAGCAGCTATTTTTTCAATGAATTTTACAATTCATCCAAGTATTCTGCTCTCAAGCAGGAAGTGAAGGAAGCGGGGCGGCTGCTCGCCCGGTATCAGAACGGGGAAATTACCCTGGAGGAACTGTGGGACGCCGTCAATCCCGAAATCAACCCGGATGATATCTTTTACATGCTGGTCAGCGAAAATAATGAGGTGCTGGCCTATACCGATCAATCCACCGCCTATCTGGCGGATGAGATCGTGGATCAGCTGATCAATTCCTTGCAGGAAAGCAATTCTGTCACCGTGCGCAATCCCCTGCCTGGCAGCATGACCATGATGATGGGGGAAAGGGTACCCTCCGGATACGTGCTTACCGGGCTGCCCATGTGGCTGGTATCCAACAGCGGCTCCTATTCCTTTTATAGCCGGCTGCTGATTTCCATGGGCCTGGGGCTGATCCTGGTGCTGCTGCTGGCCACCTTTTCCTTCCGCAAGGCGGGCAAGCCTGCCCAGATGATCACCGAAATGTCCGCCCGGATGATCCAGGGGGAACAGGTGATGCTGCCGGAAAATCTGCCCGGCCAGGAAATGCAGGAAATTGCCAAGGCCATGAATCATATGTCCCGTTCAGTTTCCACAGCTTTTCAGGAGCTGCGCTATGAAAGGGATATTACCACCCTGACCCTGGAGGGCCTGAATGAAGGGGTGGTAGCGGTGGATATGGAAGGGGAAATCCTGCATGAAAATGCTGCGGCCAGGAAGCTGCTGGGGGATGAGGCCTCTCCTGCCCGGCAGGCTGTGCTCTCCGCTCTCCGGGATGACGGGGAAGAAATGCAGCGGGAGGGCAAAATCACCCGGGACGGCACGATCCTCAGCTATTCCGTTACCCATCTGCCTGCCCAGGAGGCGGGAAAATTCAGCGGCAGAGTGGCCCTGATCCGGGATATCACCCAGCAGGAGCGGCTGGAGCGCACCCGCCACGATTATGTGGCCAATATTTCCCATGAATTGCGCACGCCCCTGGCCTCCATCCGGGGCCTGGGGGAGGGCCTGCGGGATGAACTGGTTACCGAGGAAAAGGATAAGCAGCGGTATTACAGCATCATCGTGGATGAGGTGACCCGCCTTTCCCGGCTGGTGAATGATCTGCTGGAGCTTTCCTCCCTGCAATCCAATCCTGCCGCCTTCGAAATGGAAAGGATCGATCCCAACGAACTGATCTATGAGCTGCATGATTTGAACGGCAGGCTCTTTGAAGAAAAGGAGATTGCCTTTGAGCGGCTGCTGCCGGAGGAACCCCTGCCCGATATCTGCTCCAATGAGGATCGGCTTTCCCAGGTGCTCACCATCTTCCTGGATAATGCCAGAAAATATACCAGGCCCCAGGGGCAGGTATGGATCGGGGCGGAGCGGGTGGAAAGTGGGGTGCGCTTTTTCGTCCGGGATACGGGCATTGGCATGGATGAGGAAACCAAGCGCCTGGCCTTTGACCGCTTCCATCAGGCGGAAAGGGGAAGAAGCGATAAGGGCAGCGGCCTGGGCCTTTCCATCGCCCAGGAAATTCTGCAGAAGATGGATATTTCCATTCAGGTGGATAGTCAGCCCGAAAAAGGCAGCGAATTTTCCTTTATCGTCAGAAATGCAGAAAATTCCTGTCTGTCCATTGCGGAATAAGTGTTTTCATTCTGCGGAAAATATGCTATACTGTGCATATTGACGCAGAAAGACTGGAGGATTGTTTTTTCATGTTTGGCAGAATGATGAATAATTTTTATTATGGCAAAAGCGGGAAGGGGGATTACCGGAAAGAGGATCTGCCCAAGAATCGCTGGCAGCTTTTCTGGGAGATGCTGCGGGTGCGCCTTTCCTCCCTTTGCCGGCTGAATCTGATGACCATCGTGGCTTGGCTGCCCTTGCTGATCGTGCTGATCAATTTTATCAGCACCATCTTCAACGTGATGATGGTGACCACCGAATATCATCATTATCTTACCAGCGGCACGGTGACCGAAACCTTCACCCAGGAAATGGCCAATAATCTGGCCGCCCAGGGGATTGTGGATGAGGCCAGCATTTCCGGCTTTACGGTATCGGTATTTTTCCAGTCCATCAATTCTTCCCTTTTGTGGATGATTCCCGCCATCCTGATCACAGGCCCCATCCAGGCCGGCCTGGCCTATGTGACCCGCAACTGGTCCCGGGATGAGCATGCCTTCATCTGGAGCGATTTCAAGGATGCGGTGAAGGGCAATTGGAAGCAGGGCCTGGGCATTTCCGCCATTTCTTCCGTGATGCCCATCCTGCTTTATACCTGCTTTACTTTCTATGGGGATATGGCGGCGCAGAATCTGCTGTTCATGGTGCCCCAGATGCTGATCATTATCCTGGGCGCGGTATGGTATCTGGGCTGCACCTTCATGTATCCTTTGATGGTATCCTATGAGGTGAAATTCAAGACGCTGGTGAAAAATGGCCTGATGCTGGCCATCGCCCGGCTGCCCCATACCGTGGGGATCCGCCTGGCGGCGCTGATTCCCGCCCTGCTGTGCGCCGTGATCTTCTGGTTCACCGGCACCATCTATGCCCTGCTGGCCTTGCTGGCCTATTATGTGATGATCGGTTTTTCCATGAGCCGCTTCATTTTCGCCAGCTATACCAACGGCATCTTTGATAAATATATCAATTCCCGCATCGAGGGCGCCAAGATCAACCGGGGCATCGCCACCGAAGAGGATGAGGATGACGATGATGAGGAAGATCAGCCCCAGGACGGCGCCAATCTGGAAGCATAAAAAAGGGTAAAAGCTTGAAACATGCGCATACTATTTCCATCGCTGCATCTGGCAGGGGAGGGAAATGGTATGCGCATGCTGTCTCATGAGGAAAGATTGAAATATGAAGTGGCCCGGGAGCTGGGCCTGACGGAAAAATTACTGCAGGTGGGCTGGGCCGGCCTCTCCACGGCGGAAAGCGGCCGTATCGGGGGCATGGTGGGGGCCCGCCGCCGGGAAAAACGAAAGGATTAATTCATGTATACTGCATTTGCCAGGGTGTATGATGCGCTTATGGATCAGGTGGATTACGGGGCCTGGGCCAGGCATTATCAGGCCCTGATGGAAAAATACGGCGTGCCCCGGGGCGGCCGCTGCGTGGAATGCGCCTGCGGCACCGGCAGCATCACCCTGCCCCTGAAAAAGGCGGGCTATCAGATGACGGGGGTGGATCTTTCCGAGGATATGCTGGAAAGGGCCATGGAGCGTGCCCGCAGCCAGGGGCTGATGATCCCCTTTGTGCGCCAGGATATGGCTAAATTGCAGGTGCCCCGGCGGGTGGATTGCGTGCTGGCCACCTGTGATGGGGTCAATTATCTGACGGAGCCCCATCAGGCCCGGGCCTTCTTTTCCGCTGCTTTCCAGGCGCTCAAGCCCGGCGGCGCCCTGATCTTTGATCTTTCCACCCCGGAAAAGCTGGCCCATACCTTGGGCAATAACACCCTCTTTTCCGATGAAGAGGAAATCGCCTATATCTGGCAGAATGCCTGGGATGAGGAAGGGCAGCTGGTGGAAATGAATCTTTCCATCTTCGAGCGGCAGGAGGACGGCCGCTATCTCCGCTTTGAGGAAGGGCAGATCCAGCGTGCCCACAGCCGGGAGGAGCTGACCGCCTGGCTGGAGGCAGCGGGA
The DNA here is from genome assembly GCA_017395685.1 of Clostridia bacterium. Classification (GTDB taxonomy): domain Bacteria; phylum Bacillota; class Clostridia; order Christensenellales; family Aristaeellaceae; genus RUG563. The sequence goes on along the minus strand of JAFQOD010000039.1, from coordinate 14,316 downwards.
TTTGAGGATATTGCCTTTTTCGGGGAATACCGGCTGGATGATCCCATGCCCCAGGATGAAAGATGGCATATCGCCGCTAGGAAGCGGCAGGAATAATCCCTGATGAAAAAAATGGCCCCCTGATGCAGATGCTTTTCTGCGCCAGGGGGCTTTTTCAGATTTTCTGAAGATAATTTCCGGGATTATTCCACGGTGGTCAGGCCCTTACTTACATAGGCGGTTTTACCGTCCACATCGATCTTGTACCAGTTGTTTTCTTCGCCCAGCAGAGGGAAGCGATCGCCCTTCAGGCCGGTCTTCACCTTGGCGGTGCCGGCGTCCGGGCCGGAGCGGATATTGGCGCTGGAATTGGTGATCACCACATATTTCTGGGCAGTATCCTCTTCAGCAGGGGTTTCTTCAGCGGCGGCTTCCGTATCAGGGGCCTGTACGGAAGTGGCGAAGATGGCGGCCAATTCAGCTTCCGCCTGGGCCTTGTATTCGGCCATTTCCTCGGCGGTCATGCCGTCCACCTGGAAGGAAAGGGCGATTTCCTCCACGATGGCCAGCAGCTTATCATCGGAAAGGGATCCATCCTGGCACTGGGCCATCATCATGAAGCCCATGTTGGGATAATAATGGCATAGCATGACCATGCCATCGATAGCAATATACAGCACATCATCCCCGCCTGGCATGCCGATATCCGTGCGCTGAACCAAATTGCATACATTCAATGCAGTCTGCTGATCGCCGGTAGCCATAGAATTTATGAAGAAGCAATTATCAATTTGCATATCCCCATCAGTAAAATCGATATCATCTTCTCCATACTCATAATAATAGAAAACAACGGCATACTGATCGTTCATCAGCATCCATCTATGACCGTCCACCTGCGCAATTTCCAGATCAGCGTCCAATTCAAAGCTGGCACGACCAATGGTAAGGGACTGCTTACCAACGGGAGCAGATGTATCCTGCTTCGCGTTTTCTGCATTCACCGGGCGAGATTCACCAGGCTTTCTCACAGATTGGAGAATCGGCTTTGCCATTTCAATTGCTGCTTCCATGGGCTGTTTATCCCAAAAGTTGACGGCCACCTGAATGCCAAACGGGCCATAATGATGATAGAAAGCATAGTCATCACGGAAGCTTGCACCACGATCCGCTACGGCAATTACCGGCTGATGATTGGGCATATTCCAATTGTCAAGATACTGACAATCGGTCATCGGCAATGAAAAATAACTAAATCCTTCCTTACAAAATGCCATTTGAGGATTATCCTGATACCAATAATACTCAGCATTATTCGTATCGACAGTAATCGCAATACCATATGCGCCTTCGCAAACCCATTCGATAACAAAACGATCATCTGAGGGATCTATTATTTCATACTCCACCCCTGCTGGAATATCAAAATCCAAAACAGACGTGCTGATCGTCTGGAATTTCGATGCTTCAGCATACGTTACATTCACGATTCCGCACAGCATGCACAGCGCCAGCACCATTGCTATCCATTTTTTCATATCCTTTTTCTCCCTCCTGTATCAGCATGTAATTATTTGTATTTATTTACAATAAATAATATATCCTCTTCCCACAGCTGTCAATCATTAATTTTGATTGTTGGATATTTATTCATAAGAAAGGCAGGAATTATGAATACTTGCATTTTGAATACCAGTCAATCATTCTATTATGCATTAGATGACCAGAAAAAAGCTGCCGGAATGGCAGCCATTTTTGTATGAATGCAATTGCTTATTTCCGCTCCGTATCGCAGTAGGCGCAGCTATACAGCCGCTCTTCCTTGCTGGTGAGCAGGAAAATCTGATCGATGCCGGGCTCCACGGTGGTAATGCACCGGGGATTTTTGCAGCGGATCACGTTGGTGAGCCGTTCGGGCAGCTCCACATGCTTTTTTTCCACGATCACGCCATCCCGGATAATATTCACCGTGGCGCCGGGATCCAGATAGCCCAGGGCGTCCAGATCGATATCGAAGGTGGCATCGTCAATCTTGATGATATCCTTCTTGCCCATGCGGGTGGATTTCACATTCTTGATGATGGCCACGGGGCATTCCAGCTGATCCAGATGCAGATAGCGATATACCTGCATGGCCTTGCCCGCAGTGATATGATCGATGACCACGCCGGAAGTAATACCGTCAATATTCATATCTTATTCCTCCAGCAGCTTCAGCATCAGCGCCTTGCGCATGATCTTGCCATAATTCACCTGCTTGAAATAGCAGGCCCGGGGATCATCATCCACCTGGGTGGAAATTTCATTCACACGGGGCAGGGGATGCATCACAATCATATCATCCTTGGCCAGGGCCATCTTGGCAGCATCCAGGATGTAGGTATCCTTGAGGCGCACATAATCCTCTTCATTGAAGAAGCGTTCACGCTGCACACGGGTCATATACAAGGCATCCAGATTGCTGATTTCCTTTTCCAGGGAGGTGGCTTCCCGATAGGGGATGCCCTTTTCATCCAGCTCCCTGAGGATGGGGGAGGGCACCTTCAGTTCCTCCGGAGAGATGAGAATGAATTCAACATTGTCATACCGGCTGAGGGCGCCGATCAGGGAATGCACCGTGCGGCCGAACTTCAGATCGCCGCACAGGCCCATTTTCAGATTGGAAAGCCTTCCCTTTTCCCGGTTCAGGGTCATCAGATCCGCCAGGGTCTGGGTGGGGTGATGATGGCCCCCGTCCCCGGCGTTTACGATGGGCACCGTAGCCACCTGGGCGGCGGCCACCGGCGCGCCCTCCAGAGGATGGCGCATGGCGATGATATCCGCATAGCAGGCCACGGTGCGGATGGTATCCTTCACGCTTTCGCCCTTGGCGGCGGAGGAGGAATTGGCCCCGGCAAAGCCGATGACGTGGCCGCCCAGCTCATACATGGCGGCTTCAAAGGAAAGCCGGGTGCGGGTGGAGGGCTCAAAAAACAGGGTGGCCAGCTTTTTGCCTTCCAGGCGATGGGCATATTTTTCGGGATGATCCAGAATATCGTTGCCCAGGGCCAGCAGCTCATTGATCTCTTCCACGGTCAGATCCGTGATATTCAATAAATGCCTCATGCCTTCGCTCCATTCACAGAAAGGTAATTCTTGATGCGGGCTACATTTTCAGCGTTCTTTTCATCCTCTTCCAGGTATTCGATGATGTCGTACACATCCACCACGGAATAGACGGGGAAGCCAAATTCTGCTTCCACTTCGCTCATGGCGCTCTTTTCGGTCTTGCCCTTTTCCTTGCGATCCACCATGACGAAGGTGGCGGCCACCTTCACATTTTCCAGCCCGCCCAGGATGGCCATGCTTTCCCGGATGGCGGTGCCGGCGGTGATCACATCTTCCACGATGACCACTTCTTCACCGGATTTTGGCACATAGCCCACGAATACGCCGCCCTCGCCGTGATCCTTGGCTTCCTTGCGGTTGAAGAAGAAAGGCACATCCAGCCCTTCCTTGGAAAGGGCGATGGAGGAAGAAACGGCGATGGAAATGCCCTTGTAGGCGGGGCCGTAGAGCACGGTGCGCTTATTGCCCACCTTTTCCAGATAAGCCTTGGCATAGAATTCGCCCAATTTAGCGATCTGATTCCCGGTCTTGATATCGCCGGCATTGATGAAATAAGGAATCTTGCGGCCGGATTTGGCGGTGAAATCGCCGAACTTCAAAACGCCCGCACCCTCGAGAAATTCGATAAATTCATGCTTGTAAGCTTCCATTTTTCTTCTCCTCTCCATATTTCGTCCTTTATTGGCACTGGGAAAACAGATGATTTCTTAAGTTTAAGAAAAATCCAGTATCAGTTTTCTTTGGGTGTTTCATCGCATGCCCTGCGCCTGACGGCTGGCGCATGCTTCGCTGCTTTTAATTCTTATGTCCCTCTTATGCGTCCCTCCGGGCCGCAACGAGAAGATTTGTATTCTCCCATCCCGAAGCATCACTGGGAAAATGGTTAATTTCTTAAGTTTAAGAAAAGTCCAGTAGCAGTTTTCTTTGGGAGGGTGCGGGAGGGCCTTTCTTTTTCAAAAGAAAGGTTCTCCCGCAAAATCTCACCCTAAAAATTCCTTCACGCAGCGTTCGTAGGCGGCCACGGGGTCCGCAGCAGCGGTGATGGGGCGGCCCACCACGATGTAATCGCTGGCGGCCTTGGCCTTTTCGGGGGTCATGATGCGCACCTGATCGCCGGCGTCGCCGTCAGCAAAGCGGATGCCGGGGGTGATGGTGAGGAAATCCTGGCCGCAGGCTTCCTTGACCAGCTTGGCTTCCAAGGGGCTGCATACCACGCCGGGGAGCCCCGCAGCCTTGGCATTCTGGGCATACTTCTTTACAGTGTTTTCCATGGTTTCATTGATGAGCAGTTCCTGCTGCATACGCTCTTCGGAAGTGGAGGTGAGCTGAGTGACGGCCAGGAGCACCCCGCAGGTGCCGTCTTCGCGGGTCAATCCTTCCTTGGCGGCTTCCATCATGGCGATGGTGCCGCTGGCATGCAGGTTGGTCATATCCACATCCAGATGGGAGAGCACCTTCATGGCCTTTTTGACGGTGTTGGGGATATCATGCAGCTTCAGATCCAGAAAGATCTTGTGGCCCCGGGCCTTGATTTCCCTGACGATCTGGGGGCCTTCGGAATAATACAGCTCCATCCCGATCTTCACAAAGGGCTTGCGGCCGGTGAACTGATCCAGGAAAGAAAGGGTCTTTTCCTTATTTTCAAAGTCCAGAGCAATGATGACGTCCTTAGCCATTTTTGTTCTCCTCCTTCAATTTTGCGCTTTATGCAGCCATGCGCCGATTGCGGCAAAGCATGCCGGGCACAGCACACGTACCAGATTGATGACGCCTTCCCAGGCGGAAAGATCCATAAACAGGGGCAGGATAAATTTGCATGCCGTCAGCACCAGATAGATAATATCCCCTGCCAATGCGCCCATTACCAGGCCGGGGAACCACCGGGGCCGCTGATCGGCGGGGTTTTTCCGCAGCCATTTGAATAATACGATGACCCCCACATGGCCGCAGGCCAGCTTCAGCCCCAGGGCGATCCACCGGTTCAGGGGCACAAGGAGCTTCACAATCTCCAGGGGGATCAGGCATACCATGAAGGCGGCCAGGCCCAGGATCAATTTTACTGCCAGGCTGCTGCTTAGGATCTTGCTTTTCATGGGATCCTTCCTTTCGTATCATTGTGGATCATTGGGAATGAAAGCAATCATACCCGTTTGATATCGCTTAAATTTTCAATGCCCAGCTTTGCCATTTCCACAGGCAGCTGCTCAATAATTTCCTTGCAGGCGAAGGGATTCACCAGATTCATGGCGCCCACCTGCACGGCGGTGGCCCCGGCCATCATCATTTCGATGACATCCTTGGCGGAGCTGACGCCGCCCATGCCGATAACGGGGATTTTCACCGCGCCGGATACCTGATATACCATCCGCACCGCCACCGGGAAGATGGCAGGGCCGGAAAAGCCGCCCATGGTATTGGCGATGATGGGCTTTCTGCGCTTCATATCAATGCGCATGCCAAGCAGTGTATTGATCAGGCTGATGCCGTCCGCCCCTGCATCCTCACAGGCTTTGGCGATGGATACGATATCGGTCACATTGGGGGAAAGCTTGATGATCACGGGTTTCGTGGTCACCTTCTTCACCGCTGCCGTTACTTCCGCAGCTGCGGCGGGGCTGGTGCCAAAGCTCATGCCGCCTCCGTGCACATTGGGGCAGCTGACGTTTACTTCCAGCCAGCCCACCTGATCTTCCTGATCCAGCAGGCGGCAGGTTTCCACATATTCTTCCACGGAAAAGCCGCTCACATTGGCCATGACCGGCTTATGGAAGCATTTTTTCAGCTTGGGCAGCTCTTCTGCAATCACCTTTTCCACTCCGGGATTCTGCAGGCCCACGGCATTGATCATGCCGGCGGTGCATTCGGCGATGCGGGGAGTGGGATTGCCGAAGCGGGGGGCAAGGGTGGTGCCCTTGAAGGAGAAGGTGCCCAGCACATTGATATCATAAATTTCGGCAAATTCATAGCCGAAGCCGAAGGTGCCGCTGGCGGGGATGACGGGGTTATCCAGCTGGATGCCGCAAAGATTTACTTTCGTATTCACCAGATGATCTCCTCGCTTTCCATGACCGGGCCTTCCTTGCAGATGCGCTTGTTGCCGGTGAGGGTTTTGCAGCTGCAGCCCATGCAGGCGCCAAAGCCGCAGCCCATCCGCTCTTCAAAGCTGTATTGGCCGCGGGTCTTTGCCGCTTTGCCGATGGCCCGAAGCATGGGCTCGGGGCCGCAGGTGTAGAAGAAGGAATAATCTGCATCCTTCATACCGTCGGTGACGAAGCCCTTGATGCCATGGCTGCCATCCACGGTGGTGACCAGCACCTTTGCGCCCAGGGCCCGGAATTCATCCTCATAGAAGATTTCATCCCTGGTATTGAAGCCCAGGATGACGGTGGGCGCAGCGCCTTTCCGGATCAGCGCCTTGCACAGGGCATACAGGGGAGGAACACCCACGCCGCCCCCCAGCAGCAGGGGCTTTTCGCCGGATTTGGAAAGATCATACCCATTGCCGAGGCCGGTGAGGATATCCAATTGCTCCCCGGGCTGCATATTCTTCATCTGCTCCGTTCCTTCGCCCACCACCTTGTAAATCAGGGTGAGGGTTTTTTCATCCCAGTCGCAGACGGAGATGGGCCGGCGCAGGAATTTACCGGTGAGGCGGATATTGACAAACTGGCCGGTGGCGCGGATATCGGATGTATCGCCGGACAGCATCATTTTGAATACGTCCTTGGTCAGCGCCCTGTTTTCCAGGATGGTGAAAAGGGATTGTTTCATGGATTCATTTTCCCTTCATATGTGTAGTTAAGGTAATTTGGAATTCGTAATGCGGAATTCGGAATGATATAATGATTTTACGCTATCGTTTCCCTTGCTGCTCATTTTTGAAAGCAATGAAGGGAGGCGACTGATTGACTGACAAGCTTTAATTCCGAATTCTGAATTCCGCATTCACCGCGGTTCCGCCCTTACGCATCAATGGTAGAGATGGTAATGGTGGTTTCCTCCAATACATCCAGCAGCACCCGCACCGTATCCAGGGAAGTAAACATGGTCACGTTATTTTCGGTGGCCAGGCGGCGGATTTCAAAGCCGTCGGAGGTATTATTGGCAGAGGCGATATCCTTGGTGTTGAGCACGTAGGCGATATGGCCCTGGCGCAGGGCGTCGGCGATTTCATCACTGCCCTCATTCAGCTTTTTGAGCACATGGGTGCGCACGCCATTTTCCTTGAGGAACTTGGCAGTACCCAGGGTGGCTTCGATATTGAAGCCTAGGTTATAGAATCTGCGGATCAGGGGCAGGGCCTCTTCCTTATCCTTATCGGCGATGGTGGCAAAGACGGTGCCGTAATTCTGCAGATGCATGCCGGCGGCCTGAAGGGCCTTGAACAGGGCGCGGTTCAGCGTCCTGTCATAGCCGATGGCTTCACCGGTGGATTTCATTTCGGGGGAAAGGTAGGCATCCAGGCCCCGGATCTTATTGAAGGAAAATACGGGGGCCTTGACGTACCAGCGCTGCTTTTCATCGGGATAGATGCCGAAGATGCCCTGCTCCTTGAGGGATTTGCCCAGGATCACTTCGGTGGCGATATCCGCCAGGGAGTAGCCGGTGGATTTGGACAGGAAGGGCACCGTGCGGGAGGAGCGGGGATTCACCTCGATGATGAATACCTGATCATCCTTATCCACGATAAACTGGATATTATACAGCCCCACAATGCCGATGCCCAGGCCCAGCTTTTTAGCATACTGCAGGATGGTGCCCTTCACCTTATCGGAGATGGAGAAGGAGGGATAGACGGAAATGGAGTCGCCGGAATGCACGCCGGTGCGCTCTACCAATTCCATAATGCCGGGCACGAATACATCGTGGCCGTCGCAGATGGCATCCACTTCCACTTCCCGGCCTTCAATGTATTTATCCACCAGCACCGGCTTATCTTCGTCAATTTCTACGGCAGTTTTGAGATAATGGCGCAGCTGATCCTCATTGGCCACGATCTGCATGGCCCGGCCGCCCAGGACGAAACTGGGGCGCACCAGCACGGGATAGCCGATTTCCGCGGCGGCGGCAAGGCCGTCTTCGATCCGGGTGACTGCCTGGCCCTTGGCCCGGGGGATATTCAGTTCGTTCAGCAGATTTTCAAAGGCATTGCGGTCCTCCGCCTTATCGATGGCGGCGCAGTCGGTGCCGATGATTTTCACCCCCCGGTCGGTAAGGGGCTGGGCCAGATTGATGGCAGTCTGGCCGCCCAGGGAAGCCACCACCCCGATGGGCTTTTCAAATTCGATGATGTTCATCACATCTTCGGGGGTGAGGGGTTCAAAATACAGCTTATCGGCGGTGGTATAATCTGTGGATACGGTTTCGGGGTTGTTATTGATGATGATGGCCTCGTAGCCTGCATTCTTGATGGTCATGACGGCGTGCACGGTGGAATAGTCAAATTCCACGCCCTGGCCGATGCGGATGGGGCCGGCCCCCAGCACCACGATCTTTTTCTTATCGGTGAGGATGGAGGCGTTTTCCCCGGTGTAGGAGGAATAGAAATAGGGGATATAGGCGCCGGTGTGGCAGGTATCCACCATGCGGAAGACGGGGAAAAGATTGTGGGCCTTGCGGAAATTGTATACATCCATTTCCGTGCATTTCCACAGCTTGGCCACGTATTTATCGGAAAAGCCCATCTTCTTGGCGGCGGTGAGGGTGGAAAGATCCCGTACCTTTACCTTCAGCAATTCTTCCATATCCACGATGCGGCGGATGGCCTCCAGGAAGAAGGGGGTGATTTGGGTGATCTGATGGATTTCCTCCACGGATACGCCGTGATAGACCAGTTCGGCGATGGCGAAGATGTTATCGGCGCGGAAAACGCTGATATATTCCTTCAGCTCTTCCACAGTCATATTGTCAAATTTGCTGTGATAGATATGATGGGCGCCGTTTTCCAGGGAACGAATGCCCTTGAGCAGGCATTCTTCCAAAGTGGAGCCAATGCCCATTACTTCGCCGGTAGCCTTCATCTGGGTGCCCAGGGTGTTGGGGGCGGAGGTAAATTTATCGAAGGGGAAGCGGGGCAGCTTGGCGATCATGTAATCCAGCTGGGGCTCGAAGGCGGCATTGGTATTGGCGATGGCGATCTCTTCCAGGGTCATGCCCACGGCGATCTTGGCGGTGACCCGGGCGATGGGATAGCCGCTGGCTTTGGAGGCCAGGGCGGAGGAGCGGGATACCCGGGGGTTGACCTCGATGAGATAGTATTCGCTGCTGTGGGGATTGAGGGCAAATTGCACATTGCAGCCGCCGGCGATCTTCAGCTCCCGGATCAGCTTCAGGGCGCTGTTTTTCAGCATGTTCAGATCGTGATCATTGAGGGTCATCACCGGGGCCACCACGATGGAGTCGCCGGTGTGCACGCCCACGGGATCCAGATTTTCCATGCCGCAGATGGTGATGGCATGATCGGCGGAATCCCGCATCACTTCGAATTCGATTTCCTTATAGCCCTTGACGCTCTTTTCGATAAGCACCTGATGCACGGGGGAGAGCTTGAAGGCATTGAGGCCGATATCGATCAATTCTTCTTCATTATCTGCAAATCCGCCGCCGGTGCCCCCCAGGGTAAAGGCAGGGCGCAGCACCACGGGATAGCCGATGCGCTTGGCCGCTTCCCTGGCTTCCTCCAGGGAATAGGTGATTTCGGAGGGGATGGTGGGCTCGCCGATAGACTGGCACAGTTCCTTGAACAGCTCCCGGTCCTCGGCTCGCTCAATGGATTCGGAGGAGGTGCCAAGCAGCTCCACCCGGCATTCCTTCAGCACGCCCTTTTTTTCCAGCTGCATGGCCAGATTCAGCCCAGTCTGGCCGCCGATGCCGGGCAGGATGGCGTCGGGCCGCTCATAGCGCAGGATTTTGCCCATGTATTCCAGGGTGAGGGGCTCCATATATACTTTATCGGCGATGGCGGTATCGGTCATGATGGTGGCAGGGTTGGAATTGCACAGCACCACTTCATAGCCCTCTTCCTTCAGGGCCAGACAGGCCTGGGTGCCCGCATAGTCAAATTCCGCTGCCTGGCCGATCACGATGGGGCCGGAGCCGATGATCAGAATCTTTTTCAAATCCGTGCGCTTTGCCATGGGTTTTCATCCTCCTCTATATCGTAAACTGCTGCTTTAGATTAATTCCTTCTGGTATACGATTTCGCCGTTGGCCAGGGTAAGAACAATATCCCCCTGATAGTGCCAGCCCTCAAAAGGAGTGGCCCGGCCCATGGAAAGGAAGGTATCGGGCTGCACCGTGCCCCGGATGCGGGGATCGATGACGGCGATATCCGCCCGCATGCCCTTTTCCAGGCCGCCCTGGATGGAAAACCGCTGCCGGGGGGCGATGGCCATCAGCTGCACCAGCTTTTCCAGGGTCAGCATCTTTTTTTCCTGCACCAGATGAGTGTACAGCATCTGGAAGGCGCATTCCAGGCCCACCACGCCCATCAGGCTCTTTTCCAGGCCCCGGCCCTTTTCTTCCAGGGAGTGGGGGGCGTGATCGGTGGCGATCATATCGATGGTGCCGTCCAGAATGCCCTGGAGGAGGGCATCCCGGTCCGCTTCCTCCCGGATGGGAGGATTCATTTTGAACCGCCCCTCTTCCTTCAGATCCATATCCGTCATCAAAAGATAATGGGGCGCCGTTTCGCAGGTGACGTCCACCCCCTGCCGCTTGGCCTCCCGGATGGCCCACACCGTTTCCTTGGCGGATACGTGGCATACGTGATAGCGGCAGCCCGTCTTTTTCACCAGCTCCAGATCCCGCTTCACCTGGGCGGTTTCGCTTTCCGAGCAGATGCCCCTGTGGCCGTGGGCCCTGGCGTAGGGGCCGTCATGGATGTAGCCGCCCCGGAGCAGGGATTCATCCTCGCAGTGGGCGGCAAGGATTTTGCCGGTTTTTTGGATCCTTTTCATGGCCTCTTCCATCAGGCCTTCTTCCTGAACGCCCTTTCCGTCATCAGAAAAGCCGCATACGTGGGGGGCCAGCGCCTCAAAATCCACCAGCTCCCCCCTGCCCTTCTGGCCCAGGGTGATGCAGCCGTAGGGCAGCGCCTCAATGCAGGCGCCCTTTTCGATGGCGGTAAGCTGCAGCTGCAGATGATCCGGAGTATCCGGCGCAGGATTCAGATTGGGCATGGGGCAGATGGTGGTATATCCCCCCCGGGCAGCGGCCCGGCAGCCCGTTTCCACCGTTTCCTTATAAATAAAACCCGGTTCTCGAAGATGAACGTGAACATCGACGAAACCGGGAACAAGAAAACAATGGGAAAAATCAAAAACACGATCCCCTTCACGAGGGGCAATAACGGAAGAAATATCGGCCACCCGGCCCCCTTCCACGGCCACATCCGCAGAAAAAAAGGAGCCGCCCTGATACACCTGCCCGCCCTTCAGCAAGCACCGCATGAGGCATCTCCCCCCTTTACGCACAATTCGATCCATTATACCTGATATCATGAAATTTGTCAATTGCCGGGCCGTCTTTTTTTCGGAAATGAACAGGGAAAATGCAGAGGGAAAATGCATCGAAAATAAAATAAAATTTTTTTGAAAAAGGGGTTGACAGGATAACTTCTGCGTGTTAATATAGCATCAGTTCAGCGAGCTAAAGTGATAAAACGCTGAAACGTCAAAATGACAATCCTGGGCAACGCCCAAGAAATTGAAAGAAAAGAGGAAACCAACCATGAAAAAGACCATGATCCGCATCTTCACTGCCCTGATCGCCCTGATGCTGTGCTGCGCCCCCGCCTTTGCCGAAACGGATATGGAATATGTAAAGAATAAGGGCACGCTGGTGGTGGGCATCACCGATTTCGCCCCCATGGATTATCGGGATGAAAACGGGGAATGGATCGGCTTCGATGCTGATCTGGCCAAGGCCTTTGCCGATTATCTGGGCCTGAAGGTTGAATTTGTGGAAATCGAATGGGATAACAAAATCCTGGAACTGAACGCCAAATCCATTGACTGTGTATGGAACGGCATGACCCTCACCGACGCCGTGAAGGAAGCCATGGAAACCGCCAATCCCTATGCCAATAACGCCCAGGTGGTGATCCTGCCTGCCGATAAGGCCGCTGAATTTGCGGATGTGGCCGCCATGAGCAAGCTGGTCTTCGCCGTGGAAGCGGGCAGTGCCGGTGAAGGAGAAATCGATAAGCTGGGCTATGAAAAGACCGCCGTTACCGCCCAGGCTGACGCCCTGATGGAAGTGGCCGCCGGCACCTCCGACGCCGCCGTGATCGATTCCCTGATGGCCGCCGCCATGGTGGGCGAGGGCACCGGCTATCCCAATCTTGTCTACACCTTCGGCCTCAACAGCGAAGAATACGGCGTGGGCTTCCGCAAGGGATCCGATCTGGCCGCTGAGCTGAATGCCTTCATGGTGAAGGCCTGGGAGGATGGCACCATGCTCAAGATCGCTGAAACCTACGGTGTGCAGGCCGCCATCATCCCCCAGACTGCCGCTCAATAAAATCCGGCCTGCAATCCATCAGGCGGATAATAAAACAACGACAGCCGGGCTTGCCATGGTGCTGGCCCCGGCTGTCCTGTTGTTATGAACAGGGGAAAGAAATATGGAATTATTCCTGAAGCAATTGCCCATCGTGGTGGATTCCCTCAATACCGGCTTTCTGCAGACGCTGCGCTTATTTGCCGTCACATTGCTGGGGGCCATCCCCCTGGGGCTGGTGATCGCCTTTGGATCCATGAGCCGCTTTAAGCCCGTCAGCCTGCTTACCCGCACGGTGATCTGGATCGTCCGGGGATCCCCGCTGATGATTCAGCTGCTGATCATTTATTATTTTCCCGGGCTGGTGCTTGGGAAGAATATCTGGGGCAGCGGCGAGGCGGGAAGATTCCTGGCCGCATCCGTGGCATTTATTTTCAATTATGCCTGCTATTTTGCGGAAATTTACCGGGGCGGCATTCAGGGCATCCCCAAGGGCCAGGATGAGGCGGGCTTTGTGCTGGGCATGACGAAGATGCAGATCTTTTTCCGGGTGAAGCTGCTCCAGGTGATCAAGGCCATTGTGCCCCCCATGAGCAATGAAATCATCACCCTGGTGAAGGATACCTCCCTTTCCCGGATCATCGCCCTGCAGGAAATCATCTGGGCAGGCCAGGCCTTTATGAAGGGCAGCCGGGGCATTTCCGGCGCCATCTGGCCGCTGTTCTTTACGGCGATTTATTATCTGGTGTTCAGCGGGCTTTTGTCGCTGCTGCTGGGCAAGCTGGAAAAGAAGCTGAATTATTATCAGTAAGGAGGGGCGAAGGATGCTTCGTGCAGAAAATATCGTCAAAAATTTCGGCGCCCTCTCCGTGCTCAAGGGCGTTTCCCTGGAAGTGAAGCAGGGGGAAGTGGTGGCCATCATCGGCCGCAGCGGATCGGGCAAGAGCACCCTGCTGCGCTGCATGAATAATCTGGAAAAGGTCAATGACGGCAGCATCTTCATCGATGGCCAGCCCCTGGTGGAAAAGGGGGCCTATATCCCTGCCAAAATGCAGCGGACGGTATGCCTGAAGATGGGGTATGTATTCCAGAATTTCAATCTGTTTCCCCATATGAATGTTATGAAAAATCTGACCGAGGCCCAGCGCTGCGTACTGGGCCGGGAAAAGGAACAGGCGGAAAATTACGCCCGGGAGTTGCTGAAAAAGGTGGGGCTTTCCGATAAGGAAAAGGCCTATCCCTTCCAGCTTTCCGGCGGCCAGCAGCAGCGGGTGGCCATCGCCCGGGCCCTGGCCCTGGATCCGGAAATCTTATGCTTTGATGAGCCCACCTCCGCCCTGGATCCCCTGCTCACCCAGGAGGTGCTCTCCGTCATCCGCTCCCTCTCCCAGGAAAAGCGCACCATGGTGGTGGTCACCCATGAAATGAATTTCGCCCGGGAAGTGGCGGATCGGGTGATCTATATGGAGGAAGGGGAAATCATCGCCGAGGGCACGCCGGAAGCGGTATTCGATGATCCCCGGGTCAGGGCCTTCGCCGCTGCAGGGAAGGAAGAATAGAAAAAAAGGACGGCTTGAATCGCCGTCCTCTGCGTGTTGACAAAGTCAACACGCTCGAAAAAAATGAAGGATCATTTTTTTCGACATGCAGATTTTCTTGTGCTGCTTCGCAGCACGGGCAGAAAATCTGATAGGAATGAAAAATTCTTCCCGAATCATAAATGATTCT
>JAFQOD010000038.1 GCA_017395685.1 Clostridia bacterium | reverse complement strand
TGCTCTGCCAATTGAGCTACACCAGCATTTTGCCCAATCGCAGGAGAAAAAAATGGCGACCCGGAAGGGGCTCGAACCCTCGACCTCCAGCGTGACAGGCTGGCATTCTAAACCGACTGAACTACCGGGCCGTGTTATGGTGGGCCTTCAGGGACTTGAACCCGGGACCAACCGGTTATGAGCCGGCCGCTCTGACCAACTGAGCTAAAGGCCCGTGGGATAATCCGGAATACCACCTTGCCGGATGAAGAGAGAAAATGGTGACCCCGCCGGGACTCGAACCCGGGTTACCGCCGTGAAAGGGCGGTGTCTTAGGCCGCTTGACCACGGGGCCACATCTTTTGAATTACCCTTCGCCGTTTGGGAAAATTGGTCGGGGTGAAGGGATTTGAACCCCCGGCCCCATGCTCCCAAAGCACGTGCGCTACCAGACTGCGCTACACCCCGAAGGTTTTTATCGCCGTTTCACACAAGCGACGATATGTATTCTACACAATTGCGGCACTTTTGTCAATAGGTTTTTTGAAAAAAATTTCGATTTTTTTTGTAGAGGATTTCCTCCCTTTTCCTGTCTTTTTTCAGGAGGATACCCGGATCAGCTCCGACTGCAGCCGGGAAAGGATCCGCTTTTCCAGCCGGGAGATATAGGATTGGGAGATGCCCAGCTCATCTGCCACCTCCTTCTGGGTCATTTCCCGGCCCCCGCCCAGGCCAAAGCGCATATGCATGATCCGCTGCTCCCTTGCCGACAGATGGGAAAGGGCATGGGTCAGCAATTGCTTTTCCACATCCTCTTCAATGCTGCGGTAGACCATATCCCCCTCCGTGCCCAGCACATCGGAAAGCAATAATTCATTGCCGTCCCAATCGGTGCGGAGGGGCTCATCCAGGGATACCTCCAGCTTCAGCCGGCTGTTATGCCTCAGATACATCAGCACCTCATTTTCAATGCACCGGGAGGCATAGGTGGCCAGCTTGATTTTCTTTTCCGGATTGAAGGTATTCACCGCCTTGATCAGCCCGATGGTGCCGATGGAGATCAGATCCTCCATGCCCACCCCGGTATTTTCAAATTTCCGGGCGATGAACACCACCAGCCTGAGGTTCCTTTCGATCAGGATGGAGCGGATTTCCCCGTTATCCTGATGCAGCCCCGCCACCAGCCGCAATTCCTCCTCATATTCCAGGGGCTGGGGCAGGGGATCCGCCCCGCCGATATAATACACCCCGCCCTTTCTCAGCCGGCTGAAGAACATGATCATCCATTTGCGCATATCAAAGGCCTGCATCCAATCCCTCCTCTGTCTGCATGAACAGCCTGCCCGGCAGCAGCGCCCCGGGCCCCTGAAAATCCGATAGGGCCAGGATGGCGTCCGTCCGCCATCGCTTTGTCCCCCTGCAAATCCATATTTCCTCCGGGTGCAGGCAACAGGCCATGCCCCGGCCCGAGGCCGTCCGGATGGGCAGCAGCCTGCATCCCGGCCCCCATCCCGCTGCCCATTCCGGGGCAAGGCCGGGCAGCAGCCCCTTAGGCGCCACGATCACCGGCAGCCCCGTCACCGGATCCGTCAGCAGATTGCCGCTGTCCCGAAGGGCGGGCAGCATCATGCTTTGCCCCCGGATGCGGATCACCAGGCGGAAGGCGCCCCCGCCCCGGGGGATCAGCCTCTCCAGCAGCCGGCAGAATGCAAAGGCCCCCATCCCCGCCAGCAGCATCGCCCCCCAAGGGCCCATGCCCCGGCCCAGGAAAAAATCCATCAGTCCGGAGAGCATCCATCCCCCTGCGAAAATCAAGGGGCACACGCCAAATCCGCCCCCTGCCCCCAATCCCATTCCAAGGGCTGCAGCCGCAAGGCAAACGGGCCCCCGGAGGGATGGCCACAGGGCCGCCGCCGCCCCATAGCATGCCCCCAGCAGGGCTGCAGCCAGCCCCCTTTTCATCCGCAGCGGCCGCCGGGCCAGGCGGAAGGCCAGCATCAGGGAGAAAAAATTCATCCACACATTCATGAATAGATATGCCTCGCCCTGGATGCGCATGCCCATCCCCTCCTGAAAAAAGTATACGGAGGGGCGGCAGCGGCATCCGTCGAATGAAAATGAAAAAATTGCAGAAAAAAAGCCCGCCGCCCGCCATCGGGCATATTCCCCCGGCGGCATGCGTAGGCTGATACAGGCAAATAAAAAAACCGTGCCCCATCCAGGCACGGCTTTCTTAAACCATCAATTACAGATCCTTTTTCATCTGTTCCAGGCAGCGCTTGCAGATCAGCTTATCCTTATAGTGGATCACATCCCGGGCGTCATTGCAGAAAATGCAGGCGGGATGATATTTCTTGAGGATAATCTTATCATCTTCCACGAAGATTTCCAGGGTATCGCGAAGGGCGATATCCATGGTCCTGCGCAGCTCAATGGGAATTACAATACGGCCCAGATCATCCAGTTTGCGAACAACACCAGTAGACTTCATGGTTTTTTCCTCCATTGTAAAAATCCGGGTTTTAAGTCGTATTTATTCTACAATTAAAGACAATGGATGTCAACCCCATTTTGGTCAATAAAATAACTGATTCATAAAATTTAACATTTAATTCAATTTATTTCCTTTTTCAGGGAGGATAAAGAGGGCATGCTGCAGATCATTTTCGGGGTGCTGATGGGGGCATCGCTGCTGTACGGGATGATCCGGGGGCAGGGGGAGGCGGTGGCCGGGGCCATGCTTTCCGCCGCCGGGGAGGGGGTGAAGACGGCTCTCTCCATGGCGGGGGGATTTGCATTTTTCTGCGGAATGATCGGCATTCTGCGCCGGGCGGGGGCCATGGAATGGCTGGCCGGGAAAGCGGCGCCGATGCTGAAAATACTGATGGGAAGGGATGTGCCGTCGGATGCACTGGAATACGTGGCCGGCAATCTATGCGCCAATCTTCTGGGCATGGGAAATGCCGCCACTCCCCTTGGCATGGAGGCCGCACGCCGCCTGGCCAGGGGAGAGCAGGCCGGCAATGCCCTGTGCCTGTTTCTGGTGATGAATGCCGCCTCCATTGAAATCCTGCCCACCAGCGTCATTTCCCTGCGGGCGGCGGCAGGATCGGCAAATCCCGGCGCGATCACCCTGCCCACATTGCTGGTGACGGTGCTTTCCGCCTTTTTCGGCATCCTCAGCTGCAAAATCATGGAGAAAAAAGCATGCTGATCCTGCCCCTTTTTCTGCTGCTTTGCATCTGCATCGGGGCCTTCCGCAAAGTAGCCCTGTACGATGCCTTTCTGGAGGGGGCCAAAGAGGGCCTTGCCACTGCAAAGGCCATTCTTCCCGCCCTGGTGGCCATGCTCTCGGCCATCCGGGGCTTTGAGGCATCGGGGCTGCTGGATGGGCTATGCGATCTATGTGCCCCCCTGTTTTCCTGGGCAGGGCTACCGCGGGAAACGCTGCCGCTGATGCTGCTGCGGCCGCTGTCCGGCTCCGCTGCCCTGGCCGTGCTGCAATCCATCCTCATCGAATACGGCCCCGACAGCCCCATCGGCATGGCCGCCAGCGTGATGATGGGCTCCACCGAGACCATTTTCTATACCTGCGGCGTGTATCTCGCCGCCGCCGGGGTGAAAAAATCCCGGCATGCCATCCCCTGCGCCCTCATCGCCTGGCTGGTCAGCAGTCTGGCCGCGGGATGGGTTGTGTGAGGAGGGAAAGATATTGCGAGAGGGCCTTTCTTTTGAAAAAGAAAGGCCCTCTTCGCTCACAATTCGGCATTGTCGCCCAGCCGCGCTACCGCTTGCTGCGCTCTGTGCCTCATTGGGCCTGCATTCGCCTGCATCCGCCACAGGCGGCGGCGAATTACGGCCCTCGCGCTCTTGAAGAGGATTTATGCGGGAGGAATGTTCTTTTTGAAAAAAGAACACCCCTCCCGCACCCACCCCAAGAAAAACTTTTACTGGATTTTTCTTGAACGCAAGAAATCAACTTTTTCCCAGTGATGCTTGGGAATAAATATACTTCTCGTTGCGGCCCAACTATGCGAAAAAATGAATATGCTTTCATTCCCCGGCGTAGGCCACAGCATCCAATTGGAAATGGAGTCCGTCCGGGCCGCCCACATGGGCGAAATTGGTTTCGATGGATTTTCGGACCGGATATTTGCCCTTGAACCGCTCCTTGATCACCCGTTCCATGATGGGGATATTCCACACATCCCTGAACAGGCAATCCATCTGCACCACATGCTCCAGCGTCAGCCCTGCCATGGCCAGCCGCCTCTCCAATTGATCAATGGCGCCCCGGATCTGGCTTTCCACATCCTTTCCCACATTGCCTGCACAATAGCCGATGAAACAAAAATCCCCCGCCCGGATGATCCCACTGTGGGCCCAATCCTGATGCACATCGTATCGTTCAATGGGACACATGATCGCTTCCTCCTTTAAGAACGTTTGTTCTCTATTTTAGCATAAAAAAAGGAAGGTCGCAATGCTTATTTTCTGCTTGCCTTTCCTCATTTATCAATAAGAATAAAATTTCCCTTTCCCTTTTCACTGGGAAAGGCCATAATCTCTCAAATCCAAGATTTATCCAGTATCAGTTTTCTTTGGATGGTGCGGAAGGGGCTTTCTTTTTCAAAAGAAAGCCCCTTCCGCAATTTTTCACAATAGCACAATCCCTGCATTTTCGCAGATTTCGTGGGTATGGGGATCCCAGTAGGAGGATTGCACCTCGCCGATATGGGCCTTGCCCAGCAGCAGCATGCACATCCGGCTCTGGCCGATGCCGCCGCCGATGGTGAAGGGCAGTTCCCCCCTGAGCAGGGCCTGATGGAAGGGCAGATTCCTTCTTTCCTCCTTGCCGGAGAGCATCAGCTGCTTTTCCAGGGATTGGGGGGATACACGCACGCCCATGGAGGAAATTTCCATGGCGCAGCCCAGCACATCATCCCAGAACATGATATCCCCGTTCATTTCCCAATCGTCATAGTCGGGGGCACGGCCGTCATGGGGCTTGCCGGATTTCAGCTTGCCCCCGATTTTCAGGATGCCCACGGTCTTATGCTCTTTGACGAAAAGATTTTCCCTTTCCTTGCCCGTCATATCGGGATAGAGATCCTCCAGCTCCTGGGTGGTGACGAAGGTGATATCCCGGCAGAGGGTGACGGGCACCTGGGGATATTCCCATTTGAGCAGATCCAGCGTCACACAGATGGCGGTGACGATGCGCTGCATGGCGTCCTTGAGGGTATCCAGGGTGCGATCTTCCTCCGCAATCACCTTTTCCCAGTCCCACTGATCCACATAGACGGAATGCAGATTATCCAGCGTTTCATCCCTGCGGATGGCGTTCATATCGGTATAGATGCCCTCGCCCACAGGGAAATGATACCTTTTCAGGGCATAGCGCTTCCATTTGGCCAGGGAATGCACCACCTGGGCCTCATCCCCCGTTTCCAGCACATCAAAGGATACAGGCCGCTCCACGCCGCTCAGATCATCATTGAGGCCGGAGGCCCCATCCACAAACAGAGGGGCGGAAACCCGCTTGAGATGCAGGGCATGGGAAAGATGGCTCTGGAAGGTTTTTTTGATCAGGGAAATGGCTTCCTGGGTTTCATAAAGGGAAAGGCAGGGCTTATAGCCTGCCGGAACGATCACATGGCTCATGATTGGCGCCTCCCGGTATTGATCTGACAAAAGAAGGATAGCAAGGATGCATTTTTTTGTCAATCCGTTTCGTGTATTTTTATCGTTTCCCGTGGGGAGGGGGATGCTTGCCAGGGCAGAAAAATTTGGGTATAATAATCATAGCAAATTTCTTCCCATACGGAGGCATTATGAACAGAATCACATTTGAAAAAGTGCGCAAAGATCAGGAAGTGCGCACCTTCATTGAAAAGGCGGATCAGGTGATGATCGCCATCGGATATACCGAGCATTCCTACGCCCATGTGACCAAGGTGGCCGTGACGGCGGAAATGATCCTGGCCGCCCTGGGCTATGACGAAAGAACCATTGAATTGGCCAAGATCGCCGCCTTCCTCCACGATATCGGCAATATCGTCAACCGGGTGAACCACGCCCATCACGGGGCGCTGCTGGCTGCGCCCATCCTGCGCAGGCTGGGGGCCGATCCTGCCGAAACGGCGGAAATTCTATCCGCCATCGGCCATCATGATGAAAGCACCGCCGCCCTGGTATCCCCCATCGCCGCCGCCGTAATCCTGGGAGATAAAATGGATGTGCGCCGCAGCCGGGTTCGCCAGATGCTCACCGATCCCGAATTTGATATGCATGACCGGGTCAATTATTCCGTGGAGGAAGCACAAACCCTTATCGATATGGAAAATAAGCGCATCACCCTGGATTGTAAAACGGATCTGAGCGTTTCTTCGGTGGTAGAATTTTTCCAGGCCTTCCTGCCCCGGATGGTGCTGTGCAGCAAGGCAGCAGAAAAGCTGGGATTGCAGTTTCATCTGAGAATCAACGGAGCGGAGCTGCTGTAAAAACAAAATAAGAAAAACGCTGGCGTTTACCAGCGTTTTTTTATTTATAATGATGCCGTTAATCCTGCCGCTCATCGCCCCAGAAGAACAGGGCCACGGTGCCGGGGCCGGTATGGCTGCCGATGGTGGTGCCGATATTATTGATGAGCACCTTGCCCTGCAGCCTGGGGAAGGCCTCTTCCACCAGAGCGGCCACGGCCTGGGCGTCTTCCAGGCAATCGGAATGGGAAAGGAAGCACTTGCCGGCATAATTGAGGCCGTTCTTTGCATGCGCCTTCATCATTTCCACGCTGCGGGAGATGGCCTTTTTCTTGGTGCGGATCTTTTCCCGGGGGATGAGATGGCCCTCATGATCCATATTCATCAGGGGGCACAGCCGCAGCATGGTGCCAAGGAGGCCGGCAGTTCTGGAAATGCGGCCGCCCTTGACAAAGAAGGTAAGATCGGTGGAGAAGAACCAATGATGCATCTTCAGCCGGTTTTCCATGGCCCACTGATACAATTCATCAATGCCCATGCCCTTTTCCTTCAGATCGGCCAGGGTATCCATCAGCAGCCCGTAGCCGGAGGAGGCGCCCAGGGAATCCACCACATAAATCTTCCGTTCCGGATATTTCTTTTCCAGCGCTTCCTTGGCAAGCCTTGCGGAATTAAAGGATCCGGAGATGCCGGAGGAAAGGCTGACATGCAATACATCCTTGCCTTCCTTCAGGAAGGATTCAAAATAATCCCTGTATTCCGCTTCATTGATCTGGGAGGTGCGGGTATCCGCCCCATCCCGCATGGCCTGATAAAAATCCGGGAAGGAAATGGATTTGCCCAGATCATCGGCATAATCCATATCATTCAGGGAGAAATGGAAGCAGATATAGGAAATATTCCGGGATGCAAAATGCGCTGCGCTTAAATCGGCAGTGGAGCAGCAGCTGAGGATGTAATCATTCATGGGGATGGCGCCTCCTTCATTGGTTGTGATCTTTATGCTTCAAAATCCGTTTTTCTTTTCCACAGGCCAACCTGATGAGCAATCAGCCGTTTCCGGTTGGCCTCCCGGCCGATGGGGGATCCGGGCAGCCCCAGCAATTCCGTGCCCAGATGGTAAATCATCAGGGAATCCAGGGTTTCCGCCGCCGCCTCAAAATCCATGGGCTGAATTTCCCCCATCTCCGCCCGGGATTTGAGCAGCTGCAAAAACCAATGCTGCCGGGCAGAAACCGATTGGAAAAACTGCTCGTATGCGATCAGATCCCGGATCTCCTTCTGGTGCAGCAGCAGCCGGAACAGATCCCCGTGCCCCAGCACCGCACGCCGGATCACCTGATACAAGGATTCGATCATTTCCTCCAGGGGCAGATCGGATACCATGGCGTTGAGGGAATTGAGTTCCCCCATCACCTCCATCAGATTTTCCAGCACGATGGCCTGGATCAA
Organism: Clostridia bacterium; assembly: GCA_017395685.1. Taxonomy (GTDB): domain Bacteria; phylum Bacillota; class Clostridia; order Christensenellales; family Aristaeellaceae; genus RUG563. The sequence goes on along the minus strand of JAFQOD010000038.1, from coordinate 27,480 downwards.
TTCTTTCTTTCCGCCGGGAAAATAATGATATAAAAGGCTGTCCGCCACGCCAAGGCTGGCGCAGAGGGCATGCACCGATGTTTCCGCATAGCCCCGCCTGGCGAATAGCTCAAGGGCGGCGTCCATCAGCTTTTGCCGGCTTTCCTGGGCCTGTTCCTGCCGGCGGTTAGGCCGTTGTTCCTGCATGGGCGCCTCCTTTACTGAATGGTCATTCAGCGAAAATTATAAGGGGAGGGAGGGCGCTTGTCAAGATACTCCTGACAAAAATTCACAGTTTCTTTCCATTTTTCAGCATTCCGCCCCATCCCCCGGCGCACTGCCCCGGTATATCACTTGCCCCTCCGGGGTGAAAATCTCCCCCCGGCAGATATCGCAGATGGCGGGCTTCCCCTTCAGATAACGGATCCGCACCGGGCAGGGGCAGGGAATGCGCCGGGATATTCTTCCGTCCGCCCGGAGAAAGATCACCTGATTATGGCAGCCCACCAGGCACCGGCCCCCCGGCAGGGCGCACAGGCAGCAGGGGGGATCGGGGAAGGAATGCATTTCCTCCATCACCCCCCGGGGACTGATTTTCATCAGCCGGCTGCTCAATTCCCCCTCCCCAACCGCGCACAGGGCCAGCATGCCCCGGGGCAGGAAGCATACGGCGCAGGCCGCCCCCGGCACCTTATATTGTATCCGGCATTCAAAATTCTCATCATAGATTCCGATCTCCCCGGCCAGCCCCCCTGCCGCCGCCAGAAATCTGCCGCAGGGGCTGGGGCATAAATCCCGGGGATACACCCCTGCCGGAACGGAAAAACGCATCTCCCCCGTGCCGGGGCAGAAGGCCAGGATGCAATCCGCATCCTGGGAAAGGGCGCAGATATGATCCCCCAGCGGGCACAGGGCGCACACCCCCGTGGGCAGGGAAAGATCAAAAATTTCTTCCCCCGTCGCTCCCCGGTAGCAATGCCCCCGCCCGCCCCCGGCGCAGTATACGCAGCCCCGGAAGGCGCAGACGGCCTCCCCCGCCGGGCCGATTTTTTCAAATTCCCCGTTGCGCCCCCGCATCAGCCCCTTTTCCCCGTCCGCCGCCCAGATTTCCATGCCCCTCGCCCCCTTCTTTTCCATTTTATGCCGGAAAGAAATGAAGGTTCTGGCCGCCAGGGGACTTGATAGTTTGCGCTCTTTCCATTATAATATAAGGTGCGCAAAAAGGCGCACATGATTGATTCTGTTAAAGGAGACTGGTTCAAATGGATAAGAAAATGACCGCCCTTATTATTATGGATGGCTTCGGCCTCAATCCTGAAGTATCCGGCAATGCCATCAAGGCTGCCGGCACCCCCAATCTGGATGCCCTGATGCAGAAGTTCCCCACCTGCCAGCTGGGCGCCAGTGGCATGGATGTGGGCCTGCCCGACGGCCAGATGGGCAACAGCGAAGTGGGCCATCTCAATATCGGCGCCGGCCGCATCGTCTATCAGGAGCTGACCCGGATCACCAAGGATATCCAGGACGGCGCCTTCTTCGAAAAGGAGCCCCTCATCTGGGCCATGGATACCGTCAAGGAAAACGGCGGCAATCTGCATCTGATGGGCCTGCTTTCTGACGGCGGCGTGCACAGCCACAACACCCATCTGTATGCCCTCCTGGAAATGGCGAAAATGCGGGGCCTGAAGAAGGTATTCGTCCATTGCCTGCTGGACGGCCGTGACGTGCCCCCCTCCTCCGCTGCCGAATATATGAAGCAACTGGTGGAAAAGATGCATCAAATCGGCGTGGGCCGTGTTGCCTCCATCCAGGGCCGCTTCTGGGGCATGGACCGGGATAACATCTGGGATCGTGTGGAAAAGGGCTACAACGCCATCGTGCTTGGCGAAGGCATCGAAGAAACCTGCCCCGTGCAGGCCGTGCTCAACAGCTACGAAAACGGCAAGACCGATGAATTCATGATCCCCACCGTCATCGTGGAAGAGGGCAAGCCCATCGCCACCGTGAATGAAAATGACTCCGTCATCTTCTTCAATTTCCGTCCCGACCGTGCCCGTCAGCTGACCCGCACCTTCATCATGCCCGATTTCAACGGATTCGAACGCAAGAAGGGCTTCATCCCCGTGCAGTTCGTTTCCATGACCCAGTATGACGCCACCTTCACCGGCCTTAAGGTGGTCAATCCCCCCGCCTCCATGAAGAATACCCTGGGCGAATATCTTTCTTCCCTGAATCTCACCCAGGCCCACATCGCCGAAACCCAGAAATATGCCCACGTCACCTTCTTCTTCAACGGCGGCGTGGAAGCCCCCAATGAGGGCGAAGATCGCTTCCTCATCGATTCCCCCAAGATTGCCACCTTCGATATGAAGCCGGAAATGAGCGCCCCCGAAGTGACCGAAAAGGCGCTGGAGCTGATCGAATCCGGCAAATATGATGTAATGATCCTCAATTTCGCCAATTGCGATATGGTGGGCCACACCGGCGTGATGGATGCAGCCGTTGCCGCCGTCAAGGAAGTGGATCAGGATGTGGGCAGGCTGGTAAACGCCATCCTGGAAAAGGGCGGCCGTGCCTTTGTCACCGCCGATCACGGCAATGCCGATCAGATGGTGGATCCCCAGACCGGCGAAGCCTTCACCGCCCATACCACCTTCCCCGTGCCCTTCATCGCCTGCGCCCCCGAGCTGATCGGGAAGAGCCTGCGCCAGGGCGGGCGGCTGGCCGATATTGCCCCCACCATGCTGCACAGCATGGGCATCGAAATCCCCGGCGAAATGACCGGCAAATCCCTGATTGAAGAATGATTTATTCGTACTGTAAAAAATGCAAGCTGGAAAGCCCCGGCGATACCTGCCCCCAGTGCGGCAAGCGTGCCTCCGCCGGGGCCCAGCGCAATATCTGGAGCATTGCCGCCGTGCCCGTATCCGACGGCAGGGCCTGGCGGGGCATTCTGTGCACACTGGCCACCGTTGCGGCGCTGCTGATGATCCTGATCTTCGGGCTGGAGGCCATGCTTTCCGGCAATATCAAGGTGACCCAGCTATGGAACAGCGGCCTGCCCCAATTGATCATTGCCCTGCTGCCCGTGGGCATCCTGCTTGCCTTCCTTGCCCTCACAGCGCAGGGCCGGGAAGTGATCGTCTATGTGATGGACGCCCAGGGCTGCCATCTGCAGACCTGGCATCAGCCCGGGCTCATCCGCAGCTGGGCCCGGCTGCAGTGCCGGGACAGGCATAAGGATATTCTGCAGCCCGACGGCAATGTGATGCATCTTTCCCAGGAGCGGCATATGCTCTGGCAGGATGTGCAATCGGTGAAATATCAGCCCGGCAAGGCCTGCATCCTGCTCTATCACACCCCCCACTGCGCCCCCATGATTCTTCGTCTGCCCCCGGAAGAATACGATCTGGCAGACGCCATGGTAAAAAAGCACTGCAAGGGGAAATAATCAATTCATTCGGAATGCGGAATTCGGAATTCAGAATTATCGTTTGATGAATGATGAATCGTAATGGATTGCCCGATAGCTATTACAGATTCCTTCCATTGCAAGAAACAAAACGTCACACATCATTCGGCATCGAAATATGTTTGACACTATACAATTCCGAATTCCGCATTCCGAATTCCGCATTTACTCAGTTTCCGAATCATCCCTGAATACTGCAACACACCACAACAAAAGGAGGCCATTTCCATGTCCATCACGCTCCGCGACATCGCCAAGATGCTGGATCATTCCACCCTGCAGCCCTTCCTCACCCCCGATGATATCAAGAAAGGCTGCGATATCGCCCTGGAATACGGCGCGGCCACCGTCTGCGCCCGGCCCTATGATATGCCCCTGGTGGTGAAGTGCCTGAAGGGCAGCGATGTGCTCCCCTGCACGGTCATCGGCTTCCCCCACGGCGCCCATCACACCTCCGTCAAGGTATTTGAGGCTCAGCGTGCCCTGGATGACGGCTGCCGGGAGCTGGATATGGTGCTGAATATCGGCGAAATGCTCAAGGGCAATGAGACTTATGTGCAGGATGAAATCGCCAAGCTGGCCAAGGCCGCCCATGACCGGGACGCCATCCTGAAGGTCATCCTGGAAACCTGCTATCTCAATGATGAACAGAAGAAGCTGGCCTGCCGCCTGTCCGAGGCTGCCGGCGCTGATTTTGTGAAGACCTCCACCGGCTACGGCTCCGCCGGCGCCACCATCCATGATGTGGCCCTGATGCGCGCCGCCGTATCCCCCGCTGTCCGGGTGAAGGCCTCCGGCGGCATCCGCACCCTGGATATGGTGCTTGCCTGCCGCAAGGCCGGCGCCGTCCGCTGCGGCGTATCCGCCACCCAGAAGATCATGGAAGAGGCCAAGGCACGCTTTGCCCAGGGCATCCTCTCTGAAGAGCCCCTGGCCCCCGTGGAAACCACCGGCGGAAGCTACTGACGGGAGAAGACCGGAGAGGAGATACTGGGGAAACCATTCTTTGTAGCCAAAGAACGGTTTCCCCAGACCCCTTCCAAGAAAGCTGATTCTGGATTTTTCTTGGCAGCAGGAAATCAACTGTTTTCCCAGCGATGCCTGAAAAACAGCATCAAATCGCAAGGTATACAATCCCTCCGGCGCTTCATGCCACCTCCTTTTACACAAGAGAGGTATAAGTACCCTCCAACAAATTCTGCACTCTTAATTCCGAATTCCGCATTCCGAATTCCGAATTTCACAGTAGGTATTGATATGAAAAAATTACTTTGTCTGCTGCTGTGTCTGTCAGCCATCATCCCCTTCGCCTTTGCGGAGGACGCCGCCCCGGAATATTCCCTGCCCATCGATTTTTCCGGGGGCTACAAGCCCAATCCTGACGGCTTCACCAAGGATTCCTATGAAGACGCCAGCCTTTCCGTAAAGATGGAAAAGCGGGATATCGACGGCGTGCGCTATGATATCGCCTGGATCAAGGTGGCCTCCCCCACCCAGCTGCGCACCGCCATCGCCGGCAAGCCCAATCAGGTGGTGGCCGAAAAGCCCGGCCGCATGGCCCGCAAGATGAACGCGGTGGTGGCCATCAACGGGGATTTCTATACCCAGCGCAAGGACGGCCTGATCTGCCGTCAGGGCCAGGTATTCCGTTACATCCTGAATCCGGAAAAGGATGTGCTGGTCATTGATGATCTGGGCAATCTGAATGTATTCCTGGGCAGTGAAACCCAATCCCAGGAGCTGGTGGATTTCCTGCAGTCCGGCCGCACCATCGTAAACGCCTTCACCTTCGGCCCCGCCATCGTCAAGGACGGCAAGGCCCTGCCCCTCCCGGATACCTATCTTACCCGCTTTGACAGCGCAGAGCGTTCCCCCCGCATGGTAATCGCCCAGAAGGGCCCCCTGGAATACGTCTTTGTGGAGGCGGAAGGCCGGGTGCAGCATTCCAAGGGCGTCACCACCGATCAGATGGGTAAGTTTATGGAGGAATTAGGGGTGCAGACCGCCTACTGCCTGGACGGGGGCAATTCCTGCATCATGCTCTTCAACGGCAAATATTACGATTCCAATTATTCCTCCGCCGAGCGGGGGCAGAGCGATATCGTCTATATTGCCACGGCAGTGCCCGATAAGTAAATAAGTGCAGCATTCGGAATGCGGAATTCGAAATTATAGCGTGCTTTGTGATATGTTTTCTTTATTGCTCTTTCTGTAAAGCAATAAAGAAAATGAATCACATGGATTGACAAACTGTAGTTCCGAATTTCGCATTCCGAATTATTTTTCGCCATACGATTTTAAGAGTGAGGTTGAACTCCCATGAAAAAAATCCTGTTCCTCCTTTTGTGCCTGGTATCGCTGGCATGCCTGATCGCCATGCCCTTCCTGTTCACCCATTCGGAGATGCTGCCGGAAAAGGTGACGGAATATTACGAACTGAAGGCCCAGGATCAGGCCCAGACCGCCACCGGCGCAGATGCCCAGCTGATGGCCCTGCTGCTGGGCGGCGGCGTTCCTGCCCCCGTGGTGGAGGAAGCCCCTGCGGAAACGGAAGAGGGCCTTTCCTTCTCTGTTTACGGCCTGTATCTGCTGATCGGCGCTGTGCTGGGCGCAGGATTGCTTGCGGCCCAGGCAAAATTCCATCCCGCCCTGCGGCCTGCCCTGCTGTGGACGGCCGGCCTTTCCCTGCCCCTGGGGATGCTGGGCGCCCGGCTGGTATACTGCCTTTCCGCCATTGTTTTCTTCCTTAAGGATATCGGCAATCCCGCCGCCATGCTGAAAATCTGGGAAGGGGGCCTGGCCCTCACCGGCGCCCTTTTCTCCGTTGCCTTGGCCGGCGTAATCGGGGCGAAGATCGGCAAGGCCTCCATCGGCAAAATGCTGGATCTGCTGGCCGGCCCCATGCTGATTTTTGCCTTCTTCACCGCCTTTGCCCTCAAGGAAATCGGCATGGGTTTTGGCCCGGAAATGGATGCCGCCATCCCCCTGCTCACTCTGCAGGCGGATGATATCAGCCGGCTGAATACGCCCCTGCTGTTCATGCTGTTTGTGGTATCCCTGCTGATCCTCCACGCCCGGCTGCTGAAAAAGGGCCGGCCCCAGGGCCACGCCTTTGCCCTTACCGCCTTCCTCTACGGCAGCGGCATGATCCTGATGGAAAGCCTGCGCCGGGACGGGCATATGCTGCTGGGGTTTGTGCATGTGGAAATGATGCTGGATATGGCCATTGCCCTGCCCGCCCTTCTTTATCTTGCCCGGAAGGCAAAGCGCATCATTCCGGCACTGGGCGCATCCGTGCTGCTGTCCGGTGCGGTGATTGGCCTGGAATTCGCCCTGGACAGGGCCTCCATCGGGGATCTTTGGTTGTATCTGGTCTATATTGCGGCAATTTGTGCATATCTTTGGCTTGGTTGCTCTTGCGCAAAAAAGGCCGCTGCGGTATAATAAAGGCACTGAAAAAATCAATAACACCATAAGGGGGTTTTTATCATGGGCTATATGGAAGAATACAAGCTTTGGCTTTCCCGCTTCGCCGCTGATGAAGAGGCCGTGGCAGAGCTGACCGCCATTCAGGGCGACGAAAAAGAGATCGAGGATCGTTTCTACATGGATCTGGCCTTCGGCACCGGCGGCCTGAGGGGCGTGCTGGGCATGGGAAGGAACCGGATGAATATCTACGTCATCCGCCGTGCCACCATGGGCCTGGCCAAGTATATCCTTTCTCAGGGCCTGCAGGAAAAGGGCGTTGTGGTTGCCTATGACAGCCGCATCAAGAGCGATGTTTTCGCCAAGGAAACCGCCCTCACCCTGGCCGCCGCCGGCATCAAGGCATACCTGTTTGAATCCTTGCGCCCCGTGCCCGTGCTTTCCTTTGCGGTGCGCCATCTGGGCACTGCCGCCGGCGTCATCATCACCGCCAGTCACAATCCCCCCCAGTATAACGGCTACAAGGTCTACGGCGCCGACGGCGCCCAGATTGCCCCCGAAACCGCCGATGCCGTCACCGGCTTCATCGCCTCCACCCAGTACGGAGAAGCCCTGCCCATGGATGAAAAGGAAGCCCTGGAAAAGGGCCTGCTTCAGTATGTGGGCAATAAGGAAGTGGATGACGCTTACATCGAAATGGTCAAGGGCCTGTCCCTGCGGCCGGAGCTGCTGGAAAAGCGGGGCGGCGATCTGAATATCGTCTATACGCCCCTCCACGGCAGCGGCAATGTGCCGGTGCGCCGCCTGCTCAAGGAGCTGGGCATCACCAATGTAACGATCGTTAAAGAGCAGGAAAAGCCCGACGGCCGCTTCCCCACCGTTACCGCCCCCAATCCCGAGGATCCCGCCGCCTTCAAGCTGGCCATCCCGCTGGCTGAGCAGGTGGGCGCCACCGTATGCTTCGGCACCGATCCGGACTGCGACCGGCTTGGCACCGTGGTCAAGGATGGGGAGGGCGTATTCCGCTCCCTCACCGGCAATCAGATTGCCTGCCTGATGCTGGATCATATCCTTTCCACCCTGAAGGAAAAGGGAAATCTTCCTGCAAACGGCGCCGTGGTCAAATCCGTGGTATCCACCGAACTTGCCCGGGCCATCTGCGATGATTACGGGGTGAAGCTGTATGATGTGCTCACCGGCTTCAAATTCATCGGTGAAAAGATCCAGCAGTTTGAAGAAACGGGCGATCACACCTTCCTGTTCGGCTTTGAAGAATCCTTCGGCTATCTTTCCGGCACCCGGGTACGGGATAAGGATGGGGTGAATGCATCCCTGCTGCTGTGCGAGGCCGCCTGCGCCTGCATGGATCGGGGCGAAACCCTCTATGACGCCCTGCAGCGGCTGTATAAGAAATACGGCTATTTCAAGGAAACCGGCATCTCCGTCACCATGCCCGGCAAGGACGGCGCCGATAAGATCAAGGCCATCATGGCTGATCTGCAGAAGAATCCTCCCTGCTGCCTGGGCGGCAAGAAGGTGCTGGCCGTCAGGGATTTCACCCGCGCCATCCGCATTGCCGACGGCAAGGAAGCGCCCATGGATTTCCCCAAGGCCAACGTGCTCTATTTTGAAATCGAGGGCGGCAACTGGGTATGCATCCGTCCCAGCGGCACCGAGCCCAAAATCAAGCTGTATGTGGCCACCCGCGCCGCCACCCCGGAAGAAAACGATGCCTTCAACGCCCAGATGGCCGAAGCCGCCAAGGCCCTGCTGGCATAAAATCACCGCCTCCCACAGGCGGGAGAATAAATCATCGAAACACAATCAAAGAAAGGACTGTGACAGCATTTCAAGCTGTGACAGTCCTTTTTTCCATGCAAATTATTTTTCCTCAATTCTTTGCTGAAACAATCTTCCGGATCAAAGGCCGTGCCATCGGCCATCAATAATCCGTATAATTGTATTCGCCGCTGACGCCGTAATTGATATCGTGAACGCTGGTGAAATAGGATTTGCCGGAGGGGATATTGAAATTGAACTTGATTCTGCCACCGGCGGGGATGGATTGATTGCGGACGGAGGCGGGGATATTGGCGCTGACCATCAGATGCCCGTAATCATCATACAGATCCACCGATCCCTGCTTGATGCCGGTGATATATTCATCGCTGGAGGTATTGCGGATATAGCCCTCCACATAGAGGGTATCCCTGAAAAACATGGCGCTGGTGCATACATACTCCAGATTGAAATCATCATTCCCGCCGCCCAGGGCACCTACCGCAAAACCAATAGCAACAGCAGCAGCCAATACAATCACAAGAAATTTTGTAGTACTCATTTTTCGTTCCCTCTTTCTTTTTCTTCTTCTTTTTCATATCCGGCGTTCCCGCCTTGCAAGGATATCTTAACAGATATTTCCCCGCCCCGGTCGACAGGCTGGCGACAAGTGAAAATCCAGACGGAGGGATGTTCCTCCCCCTCTTTCTCATGCCATGCCCCAATTTTCCCGCTTTACATTCCGGGGGAAACATGATATAATTTCTTTCATCGTGATGAATGGGAACGCCCTTCCCCTTTCCCGATGCAGAGAGCCGCGCGGCTGGTGAAAGCGCGGACGGGATGGAATGGCCGCTCGCCCGGGAGCGATACCGGTTTTCCGGCGATTGGCGCACGTTACGCGCAAAAGTGGCCCGGCTTCCGGGCAAGCAGAGTGGTACCGCGAAGTAGTGATTTCACTTCGTCTTTGCATGTTTTGCAGGGGCGAAGTTTTTTTGTTCCCGCAAATGCCACCATCATTTTCCCTGAAAAAAAGGAGGATCCGCCCCATGGAACTGAAAGCCTATAACCCGGCGCAAATCGAGCCCAAATGGCAAAAATTCTGGGAAGAAAAGCAGGCCTTTGCCGCATCCGACGATCACAGCAAGCCGAAGTTTTTCGCCCTGATCGAATTCCCCTATCCCTCCGGTGCAGGGCTCCACGTGGGCCATCCCCGCTCCAACACCGCCATGGATATCATTTCCCGCAAGCGTAGGATGCAGGGCTATAATGTGCTCTTCCCCATCGGCTGGGACGCCTTCGGCCTGCCCACCGAAAACTTCGCCATCAAAAATAACGTGCATCCCGCCGTGGTCACCAAGAAAAATGTGGATCATTTCCGGGAACAGCTCAAGAAGATCGGCTTCTCCTTCGATTACAGCCGTGAAGTGGATACCACCGATCCCAACTATTATAAGTGGACCCAGTGGATCTTCTTAAAGCTCTTTGAGCACGGCATGGTTTTCCGGGATAAGACCCTGGTAAACTACTGCCCCAGCTGCAAGGTGGTCCTCTCCAATGAAGACAGCCAGGGCGGCAAATGCGATATCTGCCACGGGGATGTGGTGCAGCTGCCCAAGGATGTATGGTACTTACGCATCACCAAGTATGCCGATAAGCTGCTCCAGGGCCTGGAGAAGGTGGAATATCCCGAAAATATCAAGCAGCAGCAGGTGAACTGGATCGGAAAATCCACCGGCGCCTTCGTCAATTTCCAGTTGAACTGCGTGGATGAAAAGGTGGAAATCTATACCACCCGGCCGGATACCCTGTTCGGCGTCACCTTCATGGTCATGGCCCCCGAACATCCCCTGATCGATAAATATGCCCAGCAGATCGGCAATATGGACGCCATCCTTGCCTATCGGGAAGAATGCGCCAAGAAGACCGAATTTGAGCGCACCCAGCTGGTCAAGGAAAAGACCGGCCTGAAGATCGAAGGCATTTCCGCCGTGAACCCCCTCACCGGCAAGAATGTGCCCATTTTCATTTCCGACTACGTGATGATGGGCTACGGCACCGGTGCCATCATGGCCGTGCCCGCCCATGACCAGCGTGACTGGGAATTTGCAAAGAAATTCGGCATCGATATCGTGGAGGTCATCAAGGGCGGCGATATCGAAAAGGAAGCCTATACCGGCGACGGCGAAATGGTCAATTCCGATTTCCTCAACGGCTATACCAATAAGAAGGATTCCATCGCCCGGGTGCTGGAAGAAATCGAAAAGAAGGGCATCGGCAAGGCCGGCGTCCAGTATAAGATGAAGGATTGGGCCTTCAACCGCCAGCGCTACTGGGGCGAGCCCATCCCGCTGATCCATTGCCCCCATTGCGGCGTGGTGCCCGTTCCCTATGAGGAACTGCCCCTGAGGCTGCCCGAGGTGGAGGATTTCCAGCCCGGTACCGACGGCAAATCCCCCCTGGCCCGGATCGAATCCTTCGTCAATTGCGTTTGCCCCAAGTGCGGCGCCCCCGCCCAGCGGGAAACCGATACCATGCCCCAGTGGGCCGGCTCTTCCTGGTATTTCCTGCGCTACTGCGATCCCCATAATGCAGAGGCCTTCGCCAGCAAGGAAGCCCTGGATTACTGGATGCCCGTGGATTGGTACAACGGCGGCATGGAGCATGTTACCCGCCATCTTCTGTACAGCCGCTTCTGGCATCAGTTCCTCTATGATATCGGCGAAGTCAGCTGCCCCGAACCCTATATGAAGCGCACTGCTCAGGGCATGATCCTGGGCGCCGACGGGGAAAAGATGAGCAAGAGCCGCGGCAACGTGGAAAACCCCGATGAAATCATTGCCGAAATCGGCGCCGACGCCTTCCGCATGTATGAAATGTTCATGGGTGCTTTCGATCAGGCCATTCCGTGGAGCACCAACGGCGCCCGTGGCTGCCGCAAATTCCTGGACCGCGTATGGCGCGTGCAGGAAATGCTGGTGCAGGGCGATTGCGGGGACGCCTTCAGCCAGGATCTGAAGGTATCCATGCACCAGACCATCAAGAAGGTATCCGACGATTTCGAGGCCATGAAATTCAATACCGCCATCGCCCAGATGATGAGCCTGGTGAATGAATTCTATCAGAAGGGCAGCGTAACGGTGGGCGAATATAAGGCGCTGCTGCTGCTGCTCAGCCCCGTGGCCCCCCATATCTGCGAAGAAATCTGGGAAAATCAGGGCTTCGGCGGCGCCGTCTATCAGCAGAGCTGGCCCCAGTATGATGAAAATTCCCTTACCCGGGATGAAGTGGAAATCGCAGTGCAGGTGAACGGCAAGGTGCGGGGCAAGCTGATGATCCCCACCGCCACCACCCGTGAATCCGCCCAGGAAGAGCTGCCCAAGCTGCCCCAGGTGCAGGCCATCGTGGGCGATAAGCAGATCGTGAAGGTCATCTTCGTTCCCGGACGGCTGCTGAATATCGTAGTAAAATAAGGACCACCATCTCCGGTGTGCAGGGGGATGATCCCCCTGCACGCCGCATTACACGATATTGCCGGTACTTCTTTCAATCAACTTGAGTGCGTACGAAGCGGAAAAGATATTTGTTTTTCCTGCTTCCACGGACAGGCGGCATACTGCCGCCCACCGGATGCGCAGCATCCGGAGAAAACGAAAAACGCCGGGGGAGAAAGCTTGCCTTCTCTCACGGCGTTTTCTCGTTTTCGCTTAGCCCGTGGAAGAAGAAAATATTTTCTCATTCCACCGGGAAATTCTTTGTTTCTTTCAAGTGAATTTTCCGGAAAATGGATCCAGGGATAAAATCCCTGGCGCGGGGTACAGGGGCCGCGGAGGCCCCTTCTCAAAACAGCAGCAATTACTCTTTATTCTTTGGGCAGGGCGGCGTCGGAATAGAGCAGGGCCAGGGTCTGTTCATCGGCGATGCCGGTCCTGGGCAGGCCGTTGCGCTTCTGGAACTGCTTTACTCTTTCCACGCAGGTATCGTTATAGGAATTGCTCAGCTGGGCGCCGGGGGTGAAATAGCCCAGCTCCTGCATTCTCATCTTCATGGCCAGCACCTCATCCCCCTTATTGCCCCGCTTCAGCGTCTGATAAGCGGCGGCAGGGGCCTGGGGGGCGGGCGCAGCGGCAGCAGATGCCCCTTCACGCTCCACAAATTTCACTTCGGAGATGGCCACGTCGGTCTTATATTTGGTGCCGGAATAGATGCTGATCACCCGGATGCGCACGGCGGCCACCTGTTCATGCCGGCCCAGGGGCACGATCTGCCAATCCATGCGCTGCTTATCATCCTTGAGGGTCAGCTGGATTTCATCCCTGTAGCCGCTTTCCCCCTCATACCGGAAGCTGACCCCGATTTTCTTGGGCCGGCAGTTGCGGGTATACTGATCATTGCCGTCGGTATATTTCCAGAAGCCGTTTTTGATCCACAGTTCATCCACGGTGCCGCCCTGCTGCAGGGTGATTTCCAGCGCCGCATCCCCCAGCTTGATCTTCTTGGTGGAGAACTGCCAGCAGGTTTCCGGATTGCCGTCCAGCACCGAGCCTCCCCTGAAATCATTCTTGGTGCTGGCGATATAGGAATTGGCGGCGGCAAACCGGGCCGGGATCTCATAGGCATTTTCCGTCCCTGCCATGGGCTGGCGGATGGGTACGGCGGTGGGCTGGGGCACCTGGGCAGGCTGAACGGGCTGGGACACCGCCGGGGCCTGGGTTGCCTGGACGGGCTGCTGTACTGCCGGGGCCTGGGTTACCTGGACGGGCTGCGGCAATGCCGGGGCCTGGGTGACCGGGGCTTTCGTCTGGGGCACCTGGGTGGGCCGGACCACGGATACATTGGATTGGCTCTGGGGCGCAGGGGTGGGCTGGGCCACCGGGGCCTGGGTGGGGGCTACATAGACCGGGCCGGCATTGGCCACGGTCTTATATTTCAGCTCGTTATCCTTGCAATACTGCTGGGCATAGGAATCCTTGGGAACGGTGATGCTGTGCTGCTTGTTATAGGAAAAAACGTTCTTCTCCATCTCCGTGACGCTGGCAGGAAGGACGACCGTTTTCAGCTTTTCACAGCTGGCGAATGCACATTCCCCGATGAACTGCACTCCCTCCTCCACCGTCACTTCCTTCAGCGCGCCGCACGAATAGAAGGCATAGGAGCCAATTTCCTTCACGCTTCCGGGGATGGTGATTTCGGACAGGTTCGCATTATTGAATACACTATCGCTCAGCACCTCCAGCCCCTGGGGCAGATTGATGCTCTGCAGCTTTTCGGCGTTCCTGAATGCGCTTTCATGTAAAATACGCATGGTGGAGGGCAGCCGCACCTGCTGTACGCTGCTGCCGGTGAAGGCATTTCTGCCAATGCTCGTCACGCCTTCCGGGATCGACACGCTTTTTATGGTTTTATTGTTCATAAAGGCCTGATCGCCGATGGCGGAAACCTTCCAGCCATCGATGACGGAGGGAATAACCAGATCAGCCGCCGTGCCGGTATATTGGGTGATGGCGATGGTGCCGTCATGCAGCACCTGATAGGCATATTCATCCGATGCGGTGGATGCCGCCAGGCTGCTGTCAGGGCGGTAGACAATATGCCTGGCCCCATTTTCCTTGCAGAAGGATTCCGCATAGCTGCCCTCTGCCACATAAAGGGTCAGCTTCTCGCAGCCATAAAAGGCATATTCATCGATTTCCGTCACACTGGCAGGGATGAACAAAGTTTCCAGACTGGTGCAATATTCAAAGGCACTATAATCAATCTCTTTCAGATTACCGGGGAGAATGACCTTTTTCAGGCTGCTGCAGCCCGAAAAGGTATAGGAAGGAATGGTTTCCAGCCTGTAGGACAGCTCAACCTCCTCCAGATTTTTGCACCCGGAAAAAACAAAACTCCCGATATTATATACATTATCGGAAATAACCACGCTGCGCAGCTGATCGCAGTTGGCAAAGGCAAATCTGGCAACAGAAAATGTTTCCTTCGGCACAGTATAGCTATCAGCATTCAGCCCCCGGGGATAGCAAACCAGAACCCGCCCAACGCAATCAATCTTTCCGGGATCCTTCGATTGCCCGTCATGGAAGAGCACCTGATCCATCACCTTAAAGCGCATGTTCATTCGGGCGGTATGAATTTCCTGAAGGTTCGGGAAATTATAAAAAGGATTGGATGAAAGGGAGGTAATGCCGCTGGGCAGGGTGACGCCGGTGATCTCCCTATTACCGCTGTCATAAACTTTCCAGAAGTTCAGCTGGGTTACCAGATACCCATCCATGTGATGAGGGATCACCATATGGGGATCCTGGCCCTTATAATTGGTGATTTCCGCCTTATCGCCGCTGTAGGTGAGTTCATATTCGAAATCCCCTTCGTTATCGCTGACGGTAACGGCATAGGTATATTTCACACCATCCCACCGGCAATCCCCTTCCGCCTGGGAGCCGGGCACCACAATCGCCGTCAGCTTTTTGCATTCGCCGAATGCATCCCCGGCCATATCCGTAACGCTGGCGGGGATATAAATGCTTTCCAGGCTGGAGCAGCCATAGAATGCCCGGCTGCCGATCTGGGTGACGGTATCGGGGATATTCACCTCTGTGAGCGAGGAACAGCCTTGGAATGCATACCGGCCGATGGCGGTGATCCCATCAGGCAGGGTGACGGAAACAAGGCCGCCGCTGCCGGAGAACAAGAAATCCTCAATCCTGGTAACAGCATGGCCGTCCATCTCAGCGGGCACCCTGACATGGGTATTGAAGCCTGTATATTTGGTGATGGCCGCCGTGCCGTCATCCAGCAATTTATATTGGAAATACGCCGCATCGGGATTGGGCGTGGCAGTGGGCTCAGGGATGGATGCAGGGATATCCGCACCCGAAACGGCCGGGGGCTCCTCCCCGGTAAACTGGGTATACTGGGCCCGGATCTTTTCCATGGGCTTGACGGCCCATTCCCCCAGGGATACCCGGCTGAAGTAGCGGGCGCTGTTAAAGCTGGGCACCTCCATGGCAGTATCTCCATCACTCAGCAGGATGGATTCGCCGCTGAGGGTGCACTGACCGGCATAGATAAAAATATTGGCGGTGCTTTCCCGGGGGGCGCCCTCCTGATCCACATAGCTGCTGATGGCCTGAAGCTGATCATTGATGACCAGATCTTCCTTATACATGCTGTAGTAACCCCGGAATTCATTATAGGCGGCAAATTCATCCACGGAAACGATGTTATCCGCCCCGTATGCCTTGCGGCCGGTCATTTCCCACTGGCCCATGATGCGGGGCATGATGCCATCCAGATCCTGGCGCACCAGGAAAACCTGCTTGCTGCCCCATTCCAGATAGAATACCGGGCCGTTGATCCGCCGGAGGGTCAGCGTTTCATCGTTGCCGAAATAGGGATCCCGGTAATATACCTTCACCTCTTCATCATTGCCCTGCCAGGTGGCGTCGATGCGGCTGACGTAGGTATTATAATTGGGATTATATTCCTGTTCGTGCAGCACAGCGGTGCCATCCGCCTTGAAATACAGGCCCCGGCGGATTTCATCGCCGAATTCCCTTTCCTCCCAGGCCCAGTAGGTGCCCGCCAGGCCGGTTGTTTTTTTCACATCGGAATAAGATACCCCATCCCGGGAATAGATGTGGGTGCTGCCGTCGATCACCAGGGAAACGGTGGAAAAATCCTCGCTGATCTTCAGCAGGGCCAGCTGATTGCCCATATCCATCATGATCATGCCGTCCCGCACCATATAGCATCCCTTCCGGTCTGCGGCGCCCCCCATCAGGGAAAAGGTATAATCCTCGCCAATATACAGTTTTTGGGGATAGCCGGCCGTGGCAAGGGCCGCGCCGCCCTTTTCCACCTGGGCCAGCCGCCATTCGCCGCTGACCCGGCTGATCATATGATCCGGCCGGGTGCCCCTGTGCAAAAGTGCTTTGGTGGGCTTATATTTACCAAAGGTCTGATCATGATCCAGTTCAAATACGCCGCTGGCCCCATCGCTGCTGGTGATCATGATATCATCATAGGAAGGCTCCCAGGTGAGGGGCTGACTGGTGATATATTCTTCTTTTGAATAATCCGTCTCATAACGGTAATAATTCACCTTATAGCCGGTGCCATCCGGGCGGATATCCAGAATAAAGGTGCTTTCCTCCTCAGAGCCGGAAATATAAACATCCATGATCATGTAGGCGGAAACATCCTCTTTCTCCGAATCGTACCAATAGCCGGAGAAAGTGGCCGGAAAATCAATTTGAATATATTCATCATAATCATCGGCAGCCGCCGCAAAAGGAAGCGCCAGCAAAAGCAATACCATCAGCAGTTTTTTCATTTTTTCTCCTCCTTCGGCAACAAAAAAACGATTCCTTGCCTGTTACTTATCAATATACCAGAATTTGCCCGGTATTTCAACCCTTGCATTTGACAGATTCAGGCAGATATGCTATAATTCCGCATCCAAAAGCATATTTATTTTACAGGAGAGCATTATGAAAGAATTATTCAAAAAAGCATTGCTGCTCGCATTCATTGTCATCCTGGCCCTTGCTCTCTGTGGCTGCACCCCCCGGTATGAGGGGGTATGGCGGCATGCAGTGGCCCCCGGCTCATGGGAAACGCTGGTGCTGCACAGGAACGGTAATTTTGAATGGATCCACTGCTGGGGCGAAACGGATGCAGGAAAATACCATGGCGAAAGGCGGAACGGAGAGCAGGGCATCTTCCTTTCCCCCTACGGCTCCACCGGCGGATGGTATTTTGAATGCCTGGGCGAAGATGCCTTCATTTTCAGCGGTGATGTATATCTGAAGAAATAAAAGAATTCCCCGGACATAACGTCCGGGGAATTTTTCTGCTTATTCTGAAATCAGCAGGAACAGGCCCGGCTGACCGGCGGTGAAAATCATGCAGCCGTTTTCGATGGCAAATTCCACCGGGGTAAGGATCTGCTCCCCGGTCTTTTCATCTGCGGTCACATGCATCAGGGTGCAGGCCCCCTCCGGGGCCATGGGCAGCGTCACCTGGACGGCAGCATCCGGGATGGAGATGCGGCCGCTGCGCTCATAGACGGCGGTGATCAGGGCGATGCAGGCCCATTATACACCATTTTTATTTCCCAGGGAAGGGAAACCGATTATTCTTTTTCCCGGCCCAGCAGCTTATACAGCAGCCGGTATAATTCCATGGCGTCTTCCACGGGCAGATTAAAATGCTGCATCATCATAATGGGAACATCCTTGGCCTTTTCCTTCAGCGCTTCCCCCTCCGGGGTAATTTCCACCACCAGCATCCGCTCATCCAATTCGCTGCGGCGGCGGCGCACCAGGCCCTTGCCCTCCAGGCTTTTGAGCACCGGGGTCAGCGTGCCCGAATCCAGAAACAGGCTGTTGCCCAATTCCTTTACATTGGTGGTCTTTTTTTCCCAGAAGACCATCATGGCGATATACTGGGTATAGGTAAGCCCCAGCTCATCCAGATAGGGATGATATTGCTTGATCACTTCACGGGATGCGGCATAGAGGGGAAAACACAATTGATTTTCCAGGCGCAAAAGATCGGTGTTTTCCTGCTTCATAAGCTCATCTCCTCTGTATATTTGCTTCCATTATAGCATATTTTCAATATATTTCAACTTTTTTTCAATAAAGAGCGGCAGATTCTGCATCTGCCGCTCTTGTATATGGAAAATTGCTTATTTACCGGTCGTGAAGCTGAACATCACTTCAGCGGCCTCCATGGCGAATTGTTCAGCGGCTTCAGCGCCGAAAGCGCCGGTCAGCGTAACAGTGAAACAATACATCATGGTGCCTTCCAGATAATACATCTGCATGATTTCAGCGGGAATGCCGGAAATGTTCACATTGCCGCCCACTGCGATGAAGGAACGGTCGCCCATTTCCTGAATGGTGCCGTCAGCGGTGATTTCGATGCCGGGGGCCTGGGCCTTTACCGATTCTACCACCATGGGCACCATGACCATCTGGAACATTTCGTTGGTCAGTTCCATGCCCATATCGGCACAAACCACCAGCAAGTTATTGGCATGGGGATCCACCAGCACCACGATATCCTGGCCGACGATCTGGTCCTTCATATTCGTCAGGGTGGGGGCATTGGTGCCGGTGAAGGAAATTTCATTGTTGTTAAACAATTCGATGTACTGATCAATATTGGTGGCATCAACGGCCAGCCAGGCAGCGGGATATTCCAGGGAATAGCCATGGGTGGGGTGGGTATAGGTCAGGGTATCTTCCGCCAGGGCGGGAACATCGTCATGCATCCATTCCAGAGCAGCAATAAAATCAGTATCTTCCGCCAGGGCGGGAACGGTGAACAGCATCAGGGCGATAACCAGGGCGATCAGCTTTTTCATTTTGTATTTCCTCTCTCTCTATAAATTCAAAAAACCGGACAGATGTAGTATATGCCCATTCAATCCCTTTGTCAATCCCGGCGGCGATTGGCCAGGGCCACCAGCCGCAGCAGCTGCAGCGCAGCGGAAACGAAGGATGCCACATAGGTCATGGCGGCGGCATTGAGCACCTTGCGTGCCCCCTCCTCCTCCGCCTGGGTGAGATGACCGCAGGAGGTGAGCATCTGCATGGCCCGGCGGCTGGCATTGAATTCCACAGGCAGGGTGATCAGGGAAAAGAGCACCACCAGGCCGAAGAGCACGATGCCCGCCGTCATCAGCGGCGGCCAGGAAACGATGATGCCCAGCACAAAAATGGGCCATGCCAGATGGGAGCCGATATTCACCACCGGCACCATCATGGACCGCAGCGCCAGGAAGGGATAATTTTCCTGCTTCTGCAGGGCGTGGCCGGCCTCATGGGCGGCAATGCCCAGGGCCGCCACACTGGCGGAATCATAGACCCCTTCGGATAAACGGAGAGTATTGGTGCGGGGATCATAATGATCGGTGAGGGTGCCCCTGGTGCGGCTGATCTGCACATGCCCGGCCCCTTCCTGGGCCAGCAGCCGGCCCACCACCTGGGCGGCGCTCTGCCCCCGGCCGGTAGGGATGCGGCTGTATTTATGATAGGTGGATTTCACCTTCGCCTGGGCCCACAGGCCCAAAATCAGCCCGGGGATTACCAATAGATACGTGGGATCAAAATAGGGAAAATACATAAAAACAACACCCCTTATTCATTGAGAATTAAGAATTAAGAATTACTTCTTCGCCATCCGCTTCAGCGCCAGCATCATCCGGCCCCAGATCCCTGCATCATCCCGCAGGGCCAGATACATTTCCCGGAAGGGGGCGCAATCGGCTAAATAGGGGCCGTAAACCTGGGCGGCGTAAGTCTCCGTCAGCGCCGCAATGCCGGGCAGCGCCGCCTCTCCCTGCCGGGCGAAATCATGCAGCGTCTGCTGGGGCAGGCGATGGACGCCCTTTCGGGCAAGCAGGGCGCAGATGCCCTCAAAATAGATATGCACTGCCTGCCGGGGATGGCGATCCGCCCTTCGCACAGGCTCCGTGGCAAGATACCGCCAGATGATCAGCCCTGCGATCAAAAGCGTCGCCAGCACAATCAGCAGCCACCAGGGCCGGCTTCCTCCCTGCTCCTCCTTTTCAGGCTGGGGGAGGGGCATTGCCTCCGGCGGCGGGGTGGGGGTGGCAATCGGCTGGGGGGTGGGGGACTGAAGGGGCGTCTGAGTGGGCTGATCCTGCTCTTCTTCCTCATTTTCCGGATCGGGGGAGGGGGAAGGATCAGGGGACGGGGAGGGCATAGGAGAAGGCGTGGGGATATCCCCCTGCTGATTGCCGTCAGAGGGCGGGGTTTCCCCGTTTCCGTCCCTGCCGTTATCCTGCCGGGGGGTGGCGTCAAAGGAAAGCCAGCCAAAGCCGTTTAAGTATACCTCCGTCCAGGCATGGGCATGTTCCCCGGTGACGTAGGCCATCCCATTTTCATCCGGGGCGGCCAGATACCCGGTCACATACCGGGCGGGCACCCCGGAAAGTCGGCACAGCACCGTCATGGCGGTGGCGAAATAGGTGCAGTATCCCCGGCGCTGGCCGATGAGAAACCAGGCCACGAAATCCACATCCTCCGGGGGCTGGGGCACATCCAGGGCATAGGTGTAATGGGTGCTCAGGTATTTTTCGATGGCCAGCGCCTTCTGATAGGGATCCTCCAGGTCGTAGGTGATCATGGCCGCCAGATCCTTGATTTCCTGCTGGATATGGCCGGGCAACACCAGATACTGGGAAAGCACCTGCAGATAATTATCATCATATGCCCGGGCGCTGGCCCGGATCATGGCCTCGGTTTTTTCATCCTCCGGGGAAAGGGGCAGATAGGTAAGGGTATAGCGATCCCCCGCATCCACATCCCGGGTGATGAATAATTCGGCGGCGCTGTTATAATAGAGCACCATCCGATCGCTTTCCATCTGCAATGTGCGGGTGCGCTGGGGGGCAAACAGGGTGGTGGAGCCGGGATTGAGCAGATGCACCTGCATGGTTTTCAGCCCTGCCTGATTCGCCCCGGCCAGGGGCCGGTTCAGATCCAGAATTTCATTGCGCATGGATTCAAACCGGGGGGAAATATACAGATACCGCCGGTAGGAAAGGGTATCCAGCCAGTTGAGGCCGGTATAGGTATCATAGCTTTTGCCCCGCAGCAGCGCCTTCTGATCGGTATAAACCTCCATCACCGGAAAATCCTCCGGCTCCGCAGGGCCGCCCAGCCTGGTTTCCATGGGCTGGTATCCCGCCTGATGCAGGGAAAAGGAGGTGCGCTGATCATCATACATCAGATAATCTTCCGCAAGATGGCGGATATCCTGGGCCATCTTTTCCATTTCCGGGGAGGTGGCAGGATTGCCGGGGGTAAGGAGAAAGGCGGCAATCACCAGCACGCAGGCAACCGGCAGGGCAATGGGCCGCCGCTTTCGATCCGGCGGGGCCAGCATCAGCAGGGCCGCCGCCCCGGGCAGGGCATACAGGATGGCCCGCTCGCTGCCCCCCAGAATGAAGGAAAGGGCGGTAACCGAGGTGAGCAGGAAAATGGAAAAGGGCAGCGCCGAATCCCATACCACCATGGCGGCCAGCAGGGAAAAAATCAGGCACAGGGAAAGCCGGGCGGCGTCCCCATAGGGGGCGATGGCCTCCGGAATGCCCCGGAAGGTGAGAAAGCCCGCCTTCACCAATTGGATCAGGGTGAAAACCGGCCCGCCCCCGGCAGCTGCCCACAGGCCCAGGGCGCCGATGATCAGCAGGGGCAGCAGCCATTTGAATTTCAGCCGGATGGAAAAAAGCCCGTAAAAAGCCATGGAAAAAAGGGCGCACCAACCCACGGCAGGCAAAACCGCCTGGCCGGGCAGCAGCGCCGACAGCGCCGTCAGGGAAAGCCCCATGCTCAGCAGCGCCGCCGCCAGGGCATGCAGGGCCATATCCCCCCATGGTTTTTCACGCAGGCGTGACATAGCATACCTCCACCAGATGATGCTGCAGCCGGGATACATAGGGCTGATAGGCGGGAGAATCGGGGGTATAAGTGACCAGATACAGCCGGGCGCTGGGGCCCATGCGGCGAATGCGGCTCACCGCCTCCACAATGGGAGGATTGAGGGATGTGGTAATGATGATGGTGGCGCCGGTGCGGCGCATACGGCGCAATTCCATATGCAGCACCCGGGCAAAATCCTCCCCCTGGCGGAAGGGCTGGCAGGCCAGCATTTCCTGGAGAAGGGATAGATTCTGGGCATGATCGGAGGCAAATTCATTGGCCCGCTCCCCATAGATGGGCAAACGCACGGGGCTGCCATCCTGCATCTGCATCTGGGCCACCGCCACCGCCGTTTCGCACAGGGCGTCCCGGAGATTTTCTTTCCCCTCCGGAATGCCCTCGCCCCCCGCCGGCGTGCCGCAATCCAGCAGGATCAGGGTATCCGGCGGCGCAGGCATTTCAAACCGGCGCACCAATAATTCCCGCTTCCGGGAGGATAATTTCCAATGGATGCGCTTCATGGCATCCCCGGGGATATAGGAGCGCACATCCTCCGGGGCATTATAATCCTCCTGGGTGCGGGAAAGGGCGGCCCGGCCGTCATCCCCGATCACCACCCGGGGCTTGTCAATTTCAAAGGGCCGGGGCAGCACGGTCAGCAGCGCCGCTTCCCCCCGGGGCCGCATTTTCATTTCAAACAGGCCGAAAATATCCCCAACCGTAAGCCCTATCACCTTTGCCCCATACTGGCCCACATGCCGGGCGGGCAGGGGCAGCCGCCGGTCATGGGCGCGGAAGGGAGAGGCGGGGAACAGGCAGCTATCCGCCTTATCCGCCCACAGATAATCCCCCCGCACCTGGGAAACGGGCAAGGGGCAGCGATGGCGGATGCGCAGAAACAGCTGGGCATTCTCCCCCCGGAACAGGGTGGGCACGCTCACCGACTGGGTCAGGCGCAGGGTGGCCCGGGCCCACAGGCAGCTGATCAGACTGAAGGAAAGCAGCAAAAGAAGCAGCAGGCTGATATAAGCATACAGCGTGCCGCCTACGGACAGCGCACAGGCGCCGGCCGTCAATAATGCGCAGAAAACCGCCCAGCCCCGCCTGGTCATGTGCGGCTGGCGGGCACCGGCACGGTATCAATCAGCTGGGATAATACCTGCTGGGCCGATACGCCCTTCATCCGGGCTTCGGGGGTGAGGATAAGGCGGTGGGAAAGCACGGGCAGGGCCATGCGCCGGATATCATCGGGCAATACATAATCCCGCCCGGCAAGCAATGCACAGGCCTGGGCCGCCCGAAGCAGGGCGATGGCCCCCCGGGGGGAGGCCCCCAATTGCAGCGCGCCGTGGGTGCGGGTCATGGCCACGATGGTGGCCACATAGCTGCGGGCGTCCCGGCTGGCATAGACGGTGCCCAGCTGCTCCTGCATGGCGATGATTTCATCCGCGCCGCATACGGGGGCCAGCGTCTGCATGGGGGTCACCCGGCCGGAATACCTTTCCAGCACATCCATCTCTTCTTCAATGGAGGGATAGCCGATGGCAATACGCAGGAAAAACCGGTCCATCTGGGCCTCCGGCAGGGGATAGGTGCCCACAAAATCCACCGGATTCTGGGTGGCCATGACCATGAAAGGCCGGGGCAGGCGATGGGTGACGCCATCCACCGTCACCTGGCCCTCCTCCATCACCTCCAGCAGGGAGGATTGGGTCTTGGGGGAGGTGCGGTTGATTTCATCCGCCAGCACGATCTGGCTCATCACGGCGCCGGGCTTGAATTCCATTTCCCCGGTCTGCAGATTCACCATGGTGAAGCCCGTCACATCGGAGGGGGTGACGTCGGGGGTGAACTGGATGCGCTTGAAGCTGCACTGCAAGGATTTTGCCAGGGCGGCGGCCATGGTGGTCTTGCCCACGCCGGGCACATCCTCAATCAGCACATGGCCCCGGCAGATCAGGGCGATCAGCAGCAGTTCAATGGCCTCATCCTTGCCCACGATGGCCCTGCGGATATTCTGCTGCAGGGCAAATACGATGGGCCGGGGCTGGGCCGGCGCGGCGGGGATGGAATGGGGCTGCATGGGCTGCATGGCATATTTCCTTTCTCCCGCCGGGGCGGGAACGGCGATCATTTTTTTCTCGGCAGGGGCCACTATTCAGCATGCCCCATACTGCTTATAGTATACCAATCCGGCCCGGGATTTGCAACAGAAAACGACATAATTGCGTAAAACTTCCGCAATATTTACAGGATCTTCATGATTTTTCTCCCTGCCGGGTTCATGATAGAAACGAATGAGGGGGCCCGTTTTTTCCATAATAATGCATATTTTTTGCAGCAAAAAAGGGCCTGCACAGGGCCGGCCCTACAGAGTTTCAACGCATATCCCGGCCATAAAAACCGGTTCATGCTTCGCCGCTTGCATATCGCATGTGTTATCGCATCACATGCCCTGCGCCTGATGGCCGGCGCATGCGGTGAAATTTAATTCCGCATTCCGCATTCCGAATTTCTCACTTCATCCCCACTTTACAATCCCTGTTCCCTGTCATAGGCCTGCCACAGGGGGGCATAGATGCTGACGGCCAGTTCATGCTCCTGCAGGGTTTTGCTGAAATGCAGCTCCCCTGTGCCCGGATCCTTGGAACAGAAATAGAGATACTGATCCCGGATGAACTGCTCATCGGGATACAAGGCCGCCCGGATGGCATTCGCCGAAGGGGAGCATACCGGCCCGGGAGGCAATCCCTTATGGGTATAGGAATTGAAGGGGGTATCGGCATTGAGATCGGCGTTTGTCAGGCTCATCCTGCGAACGCCGGTGGCGTATTTGATGGTGACGTCGCTGCCCAGGGCCATATTGGTTTTCAGCCGGTTATGGAATACGGCGGAAACCCTTGCAAAATCCCCGGTCTTGGCTTCCTTTTCGATCATGGAGGCCAGGGTGATGATTTCATCCATGGTCATCCCCAGCTCCGCCGCCCGATCGTGATATTCCGATTTGAATACCGCTTCCGTCTGGGAAAGCAGCTTTTTCACAATATCCTGGATGGAAGCATCGGTATAAATCTCATAGGTATCAGGGGCCAGGTATCCCTCCAGCACATACAGCCGATCGGATACATCCTTTTCCTTGAGCACATCGGCAATATAATAATAGGCGGCAAAATCCTGCCCGCTGCGGCACAGGGAAAGGAACTGGGCGGCATCGGAAATGATGCCCTGGGATACGAAATAATCCGCCATATCCTGGATGGTCCAGCCGGGGATGATGGTGATATTCCGGGTGATGGGGTTGCCGTCGCCGGTGGTGAGCAATTCCATGATATCCCGCATGGGCATGGAGCGGCTCACCTGATATTCCCCTGCCTGGATCTTCTGGCCGTAGCCCAGAAAATCGGCGTAATACTTGAATACATTGCGATTGCGGATCAGCCCCTGGCTTTCCAGATTGTTGGATACCCGGGTAAGGCTGTTGCCCGATTCCACCACGAAGGTGCGCATGGTGGTATCCTGGGCATCCACCGGGGCGAAGAAGCTGCGGTCCACCCAGTTGACGGCGGCCATCACCACCCCCGCCACCACAATCAGCACGCATAAGGCAATGGCCACCGGCCTTATCAGATGCCACAGCCAGCTGTACCAGAATAATCCGTATTCCCTTTCCTCATGCAGGCTTTCCGGGGTATAATCCTTTTCAGGCTTGTATTTTTTCAAGAGGCCCTCCCGTTACATGGGCGTGGGCAGATCCAGCCCCGACGCCCGGGTCAGTGATTCAAAGATATCGGCCATCAGCTTCTGCATCCGCATTTCGGCCATCAAAAATGCGGATGTGCGGGAATCGGCAAACAGCAGCATGCTCAATTGCTGGAAGCGCTGGTTTTCCTCCCCATCCATGCCCTGGCCGGACAGCATGCGCATCTGCAGGCCGGTCTGCATCCTGTGATATTCCTGCACCAGGCCTTTGATGCCGCTGTCGGCGTCGATTTCTGCCTTATACCGGGCAAATTCCTGATATTCCGGGCTATCCTGGATGGCCTGGGCCAGCTGTTTTGCCGCTTCCATCGCCTGCATAGCATTCCCTCCGTTCATCCAAACGATACAATCCTGTTATTTCTTCCCAAGGAAGGCTTTTCAGCCCTTTTTATTCTATCAGAAAAAAGGCCCCTTGAAAAGGGGCGCTTTAGGGGCTTTCACGGCCCGGCAAGCTGCCGGCGCAGTTCATTGCGGTATTCCCGGGGGGAAATGCCCACCACTTTATTGAACATCCTGAGGAAATTGGAATAATCATTGAAGCCGCACTGATAGGCGATGATATTCAGCGATTCATTGGAATGGATCATTTCCTTGGCCAGCATCACCCGGCGATAGAGAACATAATCATAGATGGAGCGATTGGTATATTTGACAAATTCATGGGAGAGATAGGATACGCTCACATTGAACTGTCTGGCCAGATCGGCAATTTTCATGGGCTGGGTGTAATGGCTGTTGATATAGGCCAGCACCTGCTGCATGATGCCGCTGGATACCACTGTGCCCGTAGCCGCCTGGGATTGATCCACCACCCGGCAGATCAGGGCAATCAATTGCTGCAAAAGCGCATAATTCTGGAAGCGATCCAATTGCCGGTCGGTACGCTGATTGGCCTGCAGCCGCTGCATCAGGCGGCGCACATGATCCGCATCCTCCCCATTCAGCTGAAAATGATTCAGCCCCTTTTTCACACGGGCATGGAAAAACTGATCCAGATCAATCTGCTCACAGCCCAACAGCCGCAGCGTCTGGGGGCTTACATTCAAATACGCCCTTTCATAATCAATCATTTCCCCCACGCCGGAAACACCGTGCATGCAGAAGGGGGGAATGATGAACATCAGCCCCGGCTCCAGCCGGAACAGATCATCCTCTATCCCGTAATACTGGCCGCCCTTATAATAAAAATAGAATTCGTAGAAATCATGGCAGTGAAATTCCGAGGATTCCATCTTATTGCTGCAGGCATAAAAGGCCTCAAATCCATAAAGGATATTGGGCATGCTGGTGTAGGGCATAGCCTGCTCCCGATCAACATTGCTCATATGGATACCCCGCATTTCATTTGATCCAATTTTGTTGTCTCCTCCTCATTATAATGCAGGATCCGCACATTTTCAAGCAGTTTTTACGCAGAAAATGCATACTTTCATTGCTATAATAGAAAAAAAGCTCCCGTTGATCTGAACTGCTCCCCATTTGTTAGACAGTATGGTATACTGAATAACGAATGGGGAGTGATTTTATGCCCAAGGGAGTACCGAACAAGAGATACACAGCGGAATTCAAGAAACACGTGGTGGAAACGATGTTAAGTGAAGGACT
>JAFQOD010000037.1 GCA_017395685.1 Clostridia bacterium | reverse complement strand
TGCAATCCGCAGCGGCGGCATGTACGCCGCGAGGAGAAAAATTCTGGAGAATCATTTATGATTCGGGAAGAATTTTTCATTCCTATCAGATTTTCTGCCCGTGCTGCGAAGCAGCACAAGAAAATCTGCATGTCGAAAAAATGATCCTTCATTTTTTTCGAGCGTGTTGACTTTGTCAACACGCAGAGCTAAAGCTGATTTTTATTCGATCACATCACATTTACTGTAAAAATGGGTTTTCAGCATCAGAAAATGCTGAAAACCCATCTTTATGGTCGTAAATTGATATGGGAAGCGGAATTCTTCCGAACCTCGCAATTCGGCATTGTCGTGCAGCGGCGCTTTCTCTTGCTGCACTCTGTGCCTCATTGGGCCTGCATTCGCCTGTTTCCGCCACAGGCGGCGGCGAATTCCAGCCCTCGCCGCCGTACACGCCGGCGGCTGCGGATTGTTGCGGCCCTTTCATACTTCCCCGGATAGGCTTTTATGGTATTTTTTCCGCCTGTCAAGCCTGATGCAATTCCACCCCGGCCAGCATCACGATGCCGATGCCGTGGGTATCATTGAAATTCCAGGAAAGGGCCCGGTAATAATTCCGGGAGAAGGAAAAGCCGCTGCCCCGGCATACGCCGTAAAGATTGCCCTGGGCGTCGATAGCCTGCTCTGTCAGCCCCTGCCAGGCACGATGGGCGGCGGCATGGGCGCGCAGGGCCGTATCCCCATCATACCAGCCATGCCTGCAGCCCCGGGCGAAGGCGCAGATCATCATGGCGGTGGCGCTGGATTCCAGATAGCTGACGGGATCATTGAGAATCTGATGCCACAGGCCGGATGGATCCTGCAGTTTCAGATAGCCCTCTGTCAGTGCCCGGAAGAATTGCAAAAGCGCCTCCCGCCGGGGATGATCCTGGGGCAGTACCTCAAGCAGCTCCGACAGGGAAAAGATTACCCAGCCGTTGCCCCGGCTCCAGGGGATGCCGTTATTTTCCCTGTGGATCAGGCAGCGCATGTGGGCCATCACCCCTTCATCCGGCATAAACAGCAGATCCCGGTAATGCAGCATCTGATCGGCAGCGAAGGAAAGGGGGCGGGGATCGCCGGTCATTTCGCTGTAGCGGCACAGGAAGGGCACCGACATATACATATCATCCGCCCAGATGGTATCATCCCTCCGGCAGAAGGCCCCCTGCTTGGTGCGGGGCTGCTCCGCCATCATATAATGGGCGATTTTTTCCGCCAGGCGGCGGATGGCGGCATCCTTCCCCTCCGGATCCCGCCGCAGCATCAGCGCCCCGAAGGAGCCGCAGTCATCCAGGGCGTCCAGCCAGCAGATCTGCTGATTGACCCCGGCAAAGCCGTATTTCTTCGTATCATATTCTGCATATTCCTGGATATGGCATACCTGATCCACATGGCGGCAGACATAATCCACCCATTCCGGGTGATTGAGCTGCTGCCCTGCCCGGAGCAGGCCGTACAGCGTCACCCCCAGGGGATAAGTCCATTTGCCGAAAAGATGGCTTTCCACATAGGGCCGCAGGGCCATCCGGGAAAGGGCGGGCCGCCATGCCAGATTCCAGGCATATACCTGGCCCGGGGGCACAATTTTTTCCTTTTCCAGGGGGCCCAGCACCAGATAGGGGGTGCACCGGCCGTGGATGGGGAAGGGGGGCGTGAATTGCACCCCGGGGGCGGATACCGCTGCAATGGCGGAAAGGGGTCCCCGCATCAGGGCTTCATGCCGGCCCTTTTCCAGGGGCAGGGCGGCATCCCCTCCATCCACCACAAGATGCACGCTTTCCGGGCACTGCCATGGGACGGCGCCCTCCTTTTCCCATTGGAAGGCGGCCAGGGCGGCAAATTCCCCCTCCTCCTGGAGGGGAATGCACTCCTTTTCCGGCAGCCAGGGGATCAATTCCTCATCCCCCCAGAGGATTTCCTCTGCAATTTCCTGATCCCTTTCAAACAGGGCATAGCAGAAGCCGGCCTCTCCCCCCCGGCTGGAGAAGGGCATCACATAGCAGCAGGGCTCCCACTGGGGCATGGCATTCTGCAGCACGCAGGAAAAGCCGATCTTGGTCTTTTCTGCCCGGATGACGAAGCGGTTGAAGCCCTCCTTCAGGGAAACGGGGAAAAGATCATTTTCTCCGCTGCGCTCCTTCCCTCCCTGGGAGGTGAATACCCTTTCCCCGTTGAGGTGGATGGTCACCGGGTTTTTGCACCGAAGCAGGAACCGGGATTCCTTTCCCCGGGGGCAGAATAATTCCCCGATGGCGATGGCAATCTGGCCCACGGCCGCATCCGGGAAGCGCTTATCAAAATCAAAATGATAGCCGCCCTTTTCATCGGCCTGGATGCCCCGTTCATCGAAGGTGCGCCAGACGTAGGGGGCGGGGGGATTTTCCTGCATGAAGCGATGGGCCAGCAGGGAAATCACCGCCTGGGGATCATTCCCGCAGCGGCGGGCGGCGCTTTTTGCATCATCAAAATAACAGCCCATGGTTTCCCTCATTTCTCCCGGCGGGCGCAGCCCTCAAAATCCAGGGCAAGGCTGCTGCCGCCGCAGGCAATTTCCATTTTCCTGGCATCAAAATCTGCCTTCACATAGGGGGTGTCATACCGGCCGTAGCCCCGGATGGCAATTTCCCGGCCCGCCACGGAAAGGGGCCTGCCCCAGCCGCAGCGCATTTCCCCCAGGGAGGGGGATTGATAGGCAAAATTGTGGGTATCCCCCCGGAGGGCGCCGGATCTGAACCCGGCCATGAAATTTTCAAAGCTGCCGTTTTCCTTTTCCGATCCCATTTCCACGGCCCATACGGTGGCATGGCCCTGCACCATATATTCATATTCCGTGGCTTTTTCAAAGAGGGCATTTCCCTTTTCCCCGTACACATGGCGGAAGAAGGCGGGATCCTTTTCCTCCCAGTATTGCCGGCCCACGCCGATGGCGGTGACGGCGATGTAGGCCTTGCCCTTCCGGCCGAAAATGAAGCCGTCCCGCTCCCGGGTTTCATCCATTTCATGCTTGGGGAAATAGAGATGGGAGTTGAGGAAATCCACAAAATCAGGAAGGATGCGGTACATGCAGAAAAGCACATTTTCATGCTGTACCGCCTTGGGCAGGCACAGATTGCCCGCCCAGCGGTTTGGCCGCATCTGATATTCCAGGGAGGCGGGATTGGTGGTAAAGATCACCGCTTTGCCCCCCAGGGAGGCCGTCCAGGGATGCTGCTGATAGCCCATGCGGCCTTTTCTGAAATCCTGGGCGCAGGAGAGGATATAATCCTCCGTCTTTTTGGTGTAGATATTCACCTCCGTCATGGCGGTGAAATCCGGGGCGTCGGGGCAGGGGGCGCCCGCCTCATCGCACAGGTCATAGCGCTCCTTATAGGCCCGCACCCGGTTGGTCATCCAGTTCCACTGGGGGAATACCTTCAGGGAATTATCGATGCACACCCGGTCGGAATAGGTCTGCATGCCCCAGAAGAACATGATATTGTCAAAATCCTTGGGATCCACGCCGAAGGCCGCCGCATCCGCCGCATCCACGCTCATGCGCTGGCGGATGGTGATATCCTTTTCCTTGTAGATATTCAGGATGGCCTGGGGGCACCGGTAATCCACCGCCGCCAGCATCACCGCCGCGCCGCACAGCCCCTCATTGCTGCCCTCATCAAAGAGGAAGCGCATCAGATGGGAGCAATCCTCCTGATCGGGATCGATGATGAAGCCGGTGTATACCCGGCCATGGGTGGTGGGCAGATGGCCCCGGAAGCCGTGGAGGGCCAGATCCAGGCACAACAGATCAATCAGCATCCTGGATTTTTCCCGGATTTCCTGATCCTCTGCATAGATCATCAGATTCACCAGGCCCAGAATATCATCCATATAATAGCCCTGGGTCAGCCATTCGGCAAAGCCGAACCGCAGCCGCCAGCAGAGCCACCGGCGGAGGAATTGCTCCCCGTGGGCCTTGTGCTCTTTGCCCGTCATGCCGTTATTGGGGAAAACGGCGTCGGGGAATAATTGCCCCGCCAGATATTCCGCGCTGTGGAACAGCACCTGATGATTTTCGGTGAAGAAGCAGGCATGGATTTCCCCCGGCTCATCCAGCCAGTATTTGAAGCTGATCAGGCTGTTTTGGATCTTTTCCGCCATTTCATCGGAAAGCCGGTTGGTGCCCTTGTGGGCAAAGAGCATCCGGAGCAGGGCGGGAATGACAAAATCGGCGCAGTCCAGCCGGGTATCCAGCCGGTTCAGCCCTTTTTCGAGGATATAATCCCGGGTGACGGCGGGGCGGCCCTCCGCTGCGGCAATTTCCATTTCGGCCAGATCCCAGTACAGCCCCTGGAAGGAATCCACCCCGTGATAGCTTTTTTCCTCAAGGGCCAGGGCGGGGGAAGGGGCCATGTGGGCCTTCCCTGCTTCGATGACCTGTTTCAGATAGGTGATCCGATCCATCATTTTCTTCCTTTCTGCTGAAAGCAGTATGCGGTTTTTCATGATTGAAGTGACCCCAAAAAGTTAGACATAAGAATAGATTAAGCAGCCGATAGGGCTTGTTGTCTGTGAAGAGCAGGCGGCAAGCCCTTAAGCTTTGCTTTGATACGACGGTTGTTGTAGTAATCCAGGTAGTCTATCAGTTCT
>JAFQOD010000036.1 GCA_017395685.1 Clostridia bacterium | reverse complement strand
TACGACCGTAAAAATAGGTTTTTCAGCTCCAAATCTGGGGCTGAAAAACCATTTTTACAGTAAATGTGATGGATCGAATGAAAAACTGCTTCAGCAGATTTTCATTCGCAGGTTGTCAAAAATACTTTTTTGACAACCTGAAGCACCGCATTGCTGCGGTGCTTTTCTTCCCTGTATCAGTAATCCGCCCCGTAGGGGAAGATGGCCACGATTTCATCCTCGATATAGATGAAGGTATACAGGTTGCTGTTATACATATAATAATTATTCTTGAATTCCTGGATGGTATAGGCCCTGAAGCAGTTGGCCTTGGTGCCGTAATAGAATACGCAGTTGGGGCTGACCACATAATCATATACGCCCCGATCTACCGTCACATTATTGAAGGTGGAATAATTGCCGCTGCCGTAATCCTCGCCCATATATTTCAGGGTGCCCAGATCGGCATCGATGCGCCAGTCATTGCCCTTGATGTAGATATTATTGATGTAGCCGGCGGATACCCGGGTGCGCTTTTCGCTGGGCCGGCGCTGCAGATAGATGGTATAGGTGGTGGATGCGGTGCCGTTTTGCACCTGGATGGTGACGGCCTGGGGCTTATCGGTCATATTGATCACCTGGGAGGTGCCGCCGCTGCGGACGGTCTGGCCGTTCACCCGGATGGTGGCGTAATAATCCTGGGCGGTGGGGGTAAAGGTGACCCGGGATACCCAATCCGCCACGGTGAGCAGATAGGTGGTCTGATAGGGATTGAAATAGCTGGGCACCATCACCCCGGTATTGGGGCAGTTATGGGAAAGATTGCTCAGCAGGGCGCTGCCCGATGCGGAAGGATAGGAGGGCACGGGAGTAATGACAGGATACACCGGGGCCACATAAGGGGTGGCAGTGGGCCGGGGCTTGGGGGTGGGGGTAGCGGTGGGATCCACGGACAGGCTGCGGCTGCGCACAAAGCCCCGCATCCGGCTGGAGGAGCCCATCAGCTCCACATACGTCCATTCGCTGCCCATCTGGCCCAGGGCGGTGACCGCCTGGCCCCTGGCGATGGTGTAGATGGATTTGTTGTTGATTACCGGGTCATCGGTCAGATAGGTTTTTTCCATGGCATACATGGTGGTATTGGAGAAGGAAAGATTGCGGATGGTGCCCTTCTGATTGGTAAGGCCGGGCATGGCGTCCATGGTGATATAGCCGATGCGGTAGCCGCCGTCGCTCATGCCGTATCCGATCATGATCCAATCCCCGGTGGTGCCGTAAATGCGGGCGCTGCCGCCGCCGTAGGCGGCCTTGCCGGAATTGGCCCGGTAATAATAGGTGCCGGGGCCGGAATAGACGGGATAGCTGCGGCCGAAATTGCCGGATGCATAGGTGGAAAGATCGGTGAGCGCCTGGGCGGTGAAGGCTGCGGGCAGCAGCAGCGCCAGGATCAGGGCCAGGCAAAGCATTTTCTTCATAATATCATACGTCCCTTCCTTGATGGTCGTTTCACTGATATAGACGGAATGATTTCCAGTTTTGTTTCCGGTTTTGAAAATTTTTCAAAATTTTTTTACCGGATTTCTTCCCGCAGCCGCTGGAGCAGGGTGGTATACCGGGCGGCGATATGATTATTGCGTACAAATTCGGCAATATGCTCTTCTTTTCCGACCAGCACCACCATTTTCTTGGCCCTGGTGAGGGCGGTATAGAAAAGATTGCGGGTCAGCAGCCGGGGAGGGCCGCCCACCACCGGCATCACCACGCAGGGAAATTCGCTGCCCTGGCTTTTATGGACGGAAAGGCAATAGGCCAGCTCCATCTCTTCCAGCTGCTGATAATCATATTCCACCGTGCGCTCGTCATCGAAGCGGACGGTCACAATCCGATCCTGGGGATCCACCTGGGTGATGAAGCCCACATCCCCGTTGAATACCCCTTCCCCTTCGGCGCCGGAATCCTCCCGCCAGGGAAGCTGATAATTATTTTTGATGTGCATCACCTTATCCCCCACGCGGAAAACGGTATCCCCGTAGGTGATTTCCTGCTTGCCCGGGCCGGGGGGATTGAGGGCGGCCTGCAGCATGCCGTTCAATTGATGCACCCCGGCGCCGCTTTTTTTCGTGGGGGAGAGCACCTGGATATCCCGGGCGGGATCGGCGGAATGCAGGAAGGCGGGCAGCCGCCTCTGGCACAGGCCCACAATGGCCTCTGCCGCCTGTTCGGGGGTGAATTTCCTCTCGAAAAAGAAATCGCTGTCCTTTTTATTGAGGATGGGGGCCTCCCCGTGATTGATGCGGTGGGCGTTCAATACGATCAGGCTTTCCTCCGATTGGCGGAAGATATCGGTAAGCCTGACCGAGGGGATGACGCCGCTTTTCAGAATATCCCCCAGCACATTGCCTGCGCCCACCGAGGGCAGCTGATCGGCGTCCCCCACCAGAATCAGCCGGGTACCGGGCTTCAAGGCCCGGAGCAGGCTGCGCATCAGGAACACATCCACCATGCTCATTTCATCCACGATGACGCAGTCGCAATCCAGGGGATTTTGCTCATCCCGCTGGAATCTTCCCTCCTCGCCCCCGAATTCCAGCAGGCGGTGCAGGGTTTTTGCCTCATGGCCGGTGGCCTCGCTCATGCGCTTGGCGGCACGGCCGGTGGGGGCGGCCAGGAATACCCCCTTGCCCAGCAGGGAAAGAATGCAGTTGATGATGGTGGTTTTGCCCGTGCCGGGGCCGCCGGTGATCACCAGCAATCCCCGCTGCACCGCTTCCGATACCGCCCGGCGCTGATTTTCGCTGAACTGGATGTGATGATCCCGTTCGAAGGTGCGGATTTTCTTTTCCACGGCGCTGTCGCCGCCCGTTTTCTTGCCCCGGAGCAAAAGGCCCAGATACCGGGCGATTTCCTTTTCCGCATAAAAGTAGGGGGAGAGCAGCATGGCATGCTGCCCCGCCACATCCAGGGAAATGATCTCCCGGGCGAAGAGCAGCACATCCAATTGATGGGTGAGCAATTCCCCGGATACCCGGAGGGCCCGGGCCGCCCTTTCCAGCAGCATTTCCTTGGGCAGGAAGGTATGGCCCTCCCCGCCGGCGGCTTCCTGCAGGGCATATTTCAGCCCCGCCTGCAGCCGGAAGGGGCTATCCTGGGGAATGCCCAGGGAAAGGGCGATGCGGTCGGCGGTGACGAAGCCCACCCCTTCGATATCATCGATGAGCCGGTAGGGATTTTCCCGGATCTTCCGCTGGGCGTCTGCGCCGTAGAGCTTGCTGATCTTCACCGCCAGATTGGGGGGCACCCCGTAGGATTGCAGAAACACCATGGCCTCCCGGGCGGCATACTGCTCCCGGAAGGATTCGGCCAATTGGGCCGCCCGCTTCCTGCCGATGCCGGGCACCCGGGTGAGCTGATCGGGATGCTCGGAAAGGATATCCAGCGTGCGCTTGCCGAATTCCTGTACCAGCAGCTTGGCGGTGGCCGGGCCCATGCCCCGGATCAGGCCGGAGCCTAAATATCGTTCAATGCCCAGCAGGGTGGTGGGCTTTTTGATTTCGCAGGCGGTGGCCTTCCATTGCTTTCCGTACTGGGGATGCTCAATCCACGTCCCCTGGAAAATCACCTGCTCCCCCGCCGCCAGGGCGGGCAGCGTGCCCACCACGGTGATGGATTCCCGGCCCACCCGGGCCTCCATCACGGTATAGCCGTTTTCCTCATTGCGGAAGATGGTATCCTCCACGATGGCTTCGATCTGGGTGGCGTCCGCCAGGGGATCACGCCTCATGGGGATCATCCTCCTTTCTTTGCCGCATCAGGGCGCGGCTTAACTGATCCAGCGCGCCGGGGCGCCTTTTTTCCAGCGCCTGCAGAATTTCTCTGGTTTCCTGCCGGTTGGTGCGCCCGTCCACCGGGCAGGGATTTTTGATGACCGGCAATTGATACCGCCGTGCCAGATCGGCAATGGCCGCTTCTTTGATATCGATCAGGGGGCGGATCAGGGTGATCCCCGCCCGCTCCATTTGCGATTTGGGCTGCAATTGATGGAACCGGCCTTCGGAAAGGCCGCTCATCAGATAGGTTTCCAGATCATCCTCACGATGATGGCCCAGGGCCAGCTTGCTGCAGCCCGCATCCC
The DNA here is from genome assembly GCA_017395685.1 of Clostridia bacterium. Classification (GTDB taxonomy): domain Bacteria; phylum Bacillota; class Clostridia; order Christensenellales; family Aristaeellaceae; genus RUG563. Next base: position 820 of record JAFQOD010000036.1, on the reverse strand, counting down.
TGGCCAGGCGGCAAAGATAGCCCCGGCGCAGCCGTGCGCATAATGCACAGGGGGATTTTTCCTTTTCCAGGGCGGGGAGAAGATGGATATCCTCCACCGTGAAGGGGATTTCCCACTGCTCACACAGCGCCTGAAGGGGGGATAAATCGAAAGGATCCCCCAGCTTGATGGAAAAGGCATGCAAGGTGAAGGGCCGGGGGGAAATTTTCCGATAGGTAGAAAGCAGCATCAGCAGGGCCATGGAATCCTTGCCCCCGGATACCCCGACGGCAATTTTATCCCCGGCCTCAATCAACTGATATCCTTCATCCGCCCTTCTCAGGGCGCCCAATAATCGCTGCATGCCTATCCCTCCAAAATATATTATAGCTGATAATTTTCCTCCTGGCAAGAAAAGAGAAGGGGGCAATCCGTGGGGCGCCGCTGCGGATTCTTCCTTTTCATATAGAAGGGCGGCAATGCCTCCGGTATTTCGGGCACCGTCCTTTCGTAAGAGAGGGCGGCAATCCCTCCACCGCTATCGCGGTCCCCCTCCCTTTCACAAGGGAGGCTTTTGGTTGGCCGTATTCATTGCAATCGGATGGGACAATACAACAAACATGGATGATCAAAAAAACATGATACACTGTAGGGGCGACCCTGGCGGTCGCCCGTAATGATATGAATGGAAATTGTTTCATCGATGATTTCATATCCATGTTCAATCGTTCCTGGCGGGCGGCCGCAAGGGCCGCCCCTACGGTTGAAGCTGTTGCTTGACTGTTCGAACAAGCTGCCAAAAGCCTCCCTTGTGAAAGGGCGCGACGCGTTAAGAAAATAT
>JAFQOD010000035.1 GCA_017395685.1 Clostridia bacterium | reverse complement strand
TCGATTTCTACAATTTCGAGCGCATTTCTCTTAAAAATGGCCTCACACCAGTTGAAATTCGGTGCAAGGCCATGTAAACTTTGTTTATCTACAACAGGGTGTTTCTTTTCTCTGTCCTCTGTCCTGGGAACAGTCCATTTTTTTATTTCTTCATTCGCTTTGCATCAAATATCCATCCAGGTTGGTGCGGCCTGATACAGTGATTTCATTTTTCCCGCACAGCTGCATGGCGGCGGTGAGGATGCACAGGCCGTGGGGCATATGGGCGGCCCGGGATGGGGGCAGGCCGGGGATTTTTTCACGCGCCTCAAGGGGCAGGGATGCCATGAGCAGCAATTGCCGCTCCGCCTCCTGAAGGGATATCACCTGCCCTTCCACCATCTCCCCATGGGCCTCATAGCCCATCCGGATGGCGGCGGCGGTGGTGCAGGTGCCCCCCAGGCCCGTCATATCCGGGGCGGGAAAGAAGGGGCGCATTTTTTCCAGTTCCTTTTCCAGGATCGCCCGGGCCTGCTCCCTGGCCACAAGGGCATCCTGCACCGATGCAATGGGGCATGCCTTCAGCAGCCGGGACGCCCCCAGCTGGGCGCTGAAGGAGGAAAGGATTTTTCCCCCCTCCCCAATGGTGAATTCGGTGGATCCGCCGCCGATATCCATAATCAGCTTCCGCTCCATGCCGGCGGCGGCCAGGAAGGCCAATTCCGCCTCCCTTTCCCCGGTAATTATCTGTAATGTCAGGCCGCACAGGGCAAAGATCCGATCAGCAAGATCCTTTCCGTTCCCGGCATCCCGGGTGGCGCTGGTGGCGAAAAGGGCCGTATCCTCCGCCCCCTGCGCCCGGGCCTCCCGGGCCAGGCGGGCAACCGCCCGGGCAGTACTTTCGATTTTTTCCGGGGCGATCATTCCCTGCTCATCCAATCCCAGGAACAGCCTGGTTTCCTCCCGGCCCCGGTGAATATTGAAAAGCGCCCCATTTTCCACATCCGCCACCAGCAGCCTTGTGGAATTGGAGCCAATGGCGATGGCGCCGCGCCGCTTCATCATGGATTTTCCTCCACAATCCGGGCTTCGGGCACCGTGCCCAGGGCCTCGGGATTGACCACCTTGAACCGGATTTCCCCCGGCATCAGATAGCCGTACTGGGTGCGGGCCAGCTCAATAATATAGGCCTCATCATCCTTTTTGCTGATTTCCTTATTCAATTCCCCGTTCACGCTGGTGACCTTGATTTCCCGCAGCCGGATTTCCCGGGCCACATCCTGCAGCACCGTAATATCCCTTTCCAGCTGATTGAGGGTGACAAGGCCCCCCGCCACGATCATAAAGGCGATCACAATCAGATTGAACAGCTTCATTCGTTTGCGCATGGGAATTCCCCCTTTCCGGATTCATTCCAGGGAAGGGATTTCGGCGGCCTCCCCTCTTTTCCCTGCCGGAATAAAAAAAATGCCCTGAAGCAAGGGCATTTTTTACATTTTTATCGGTCAGGCCCGGTATTTTTTCACCCGGTCCACCACGGCCTGCAGCATCTGATCCTCTTTTTTCAGCATATCCTTGGCCAAGGCGATCTGGCAGCGGGCACGCACCAGATTATGCTCGGGATAATTGATCTTGAAATAGGGGCTGCCCAGGATATAGTCATCCAGGAAGCGGGTGGCCAATTCCGCAGCCAGCACAAAGCAGCTCAGGGGCAGGGTTTCAATTTCCTTTTCCGTCAGGGAATTGGCGGTATGGCAAAGGAAGCCATCGGCAAAGGCGGTGAATACCTCCATATTGACCCCGGCCCTCTCCGCATCCTTGCTATCCTCTTCCACGAAATTGGCGGCAAAGCGGATGGCGTCCCCGAAATCATGGCCCACCAGCCCGGGCATGACCGTATCCAGATCGATGACGGCCAGGGCCTGATGATCCTCCCGGTCAAAGAGCACATTATTGATCTTGGTATCGTTATGGGTAACCCGGAGGGGCAATTGCCCCTTTTCATACAGATCGGTGAGGGCGCAGGCCTTTTCCTTTACGGCCATCAGCCAATCGATTTCCTCCTTCACCTCAGCCACCAGGCCGCAGGGATCGGCGGCGATATCCATTTCCAGCTTTTCATACCGCTTTTTGGTATTATGAAAATCCGGGATGGTATCATGCAGCCGGGCTGCATCAAAATCGGAAAGCAGCATCTGGAATTCCCCGAAGGCCGCCCCGGCGCTGCATACTACGGAAAGATCATCGCAGGCATTGAAGGTGACGGAGGGGATATAATTGAACAGGCGCCAGAAGCCATCCTCATCCATGACGAAATTTTTCCGATCCTGCGTATGATGAAAATGCAATGATACCTGCCCCGGCTTTTTATCCTTGATATATTCGGTTACGTGTTCGATATTTTCCATCACGTATTCCGGATTTTTGAATACATAGGTATTGACGGCCTGCAGCATATAGGATTTTTCCGTGCCGTCGGGCAAGCGGTAAAATACCCGGTAGGTGCGGTTCACATTGCCCATCTTGATTTCTTCATAGGAAAGAAATTCACCGGGCAGCAGGAACAGATCGCACACCTGCCGCAGCTTATCTCCCTGGGTCATGCTTCTTCCTCCCCGGCAGGCCCCCGGCCTGCTGTAATCCCCTTTTTGGGCGCAGGGGCGCATACATACCCCCACGGACTTTTTATTATACCCTTTATCTACCAAACCGTCAAGCAAATCCCGGCATTTGCCCGGCTTTCCGGGGCATCTTCCCATCCGGCCCTTGTTCCTGCCCCGGCAATCTGCTATAATAAATGGAAAAGAAAGGGGGAAGGAATATGCATCTGTGGACGGCGGTGGATCTGACCGGCAAGCTGGATGGCATCCGCAAAAAAGCCCTTTGGGAAAATCAGCAAATCGGCCTGACGGAGGTGGCCTTCACCCTGCCTGCCCATGTATCGCTGAAAATTTCCTTTTCCCTGCCTGATGAAATCTGCCCCCAGGCAATCGGGGAGGCAGCGGAAATTTTCCGCGCCTGCCCGGCCTTTGAAATCGGGGTGAAAGGGCTGGATCGCACCCCAAGCATCCTGTGGATCGCCATGGAGGAAAATGATCCGCTGCGCGCCCTGCATGAAAGGATGGTGGCCCTGGCGGAAAAATACGGCGCCGCCCCCCATCCCTTTGACCGGCAGTTTTTCTATCATTCCACCCTGTTTTTATCCGATGATCAGGAAAGGCTTTCGAGGATGGAGGAGGCGCTGCGGGATATCCCCCTTCCCGAAAAAATCACCGCCGACGCCTTCCTCATCGGCGGATCCGAAACCGGAAAGCCGGGGGAATACCGGGTATTCCATCGCATTCCCGCCCTTCCGAATCTGAAATAAACGAGGTATGGCCATGAAAATCACCGATATTTTAAGCAGCGGAAAATTCACCCTATCCTTTGAGGTCTTTCCCCCGAAAACGGAGAGCGTATTCGATTCGGTGAAATCCGCCATTGAGGAAATTGCCGCCCTGCACCCCGCCTTCATGAGCGTCACCTACGGCGCCGGTGGCGGCACCAGCCAGTATACCCTGGATATGGCCCGGGAAATCAAGCATCAATATAATGTGCCCACCCTGGCCCATCTCACCTGCGTATCCTCCAGCCGGGAAACGGTGCGCCATCGCATCCGGGCCTTCCAGGCGGCGGGCATCGAAAATATCATGGCCCTCCGGGGGGATATCCCGGAGGAGATGGCCCATGCCGACCGCAGCGGATGGGATTATCAGCATGCCACCGATCTGATGGAGGAGCTTGCCCGGATGAAAGGGGATTTCTGCATCGGCGGCGCCTGCTATCCGGAAATCCACCCGGAAAGCCGGGATCAGAAGGGGGATATCCGGTATCTGAAGGAAAAAGCGGCAGCGGGATGCCATTTTTTCACCACCCAGATGTTTTTTGATAATCATCTTCTGTATAATTTCCTCTATAAAATCCGGGAGGCGGGGATTTCTCTTCCCGTCATTCCCGGCATCATGCCCATCACCAACGGCCGGCAGGTGGAGCGGGCAGTGAAATTATCCGGCTCCTTCATCCCCCAGCGATTCAAATCCCTGGTGGATCGCTTCGGCCATGATCCCCGGGCCATGATGCAGGCGGGCATCGCCTATGCCACCGATCAGATCATCGATCTGTATGCCAACGGCATCACCAACGTGCATGTGTATACCATGAATAAGCCGGAGGTGGCACGGAAAATCCAGGAAAATCTCTCCTCCATCCTGGGGAAAAGCGTATGATCCGCTGCCTTTCCCTCCCCCCTCCCCCCTTCTGCCAAAGGGAGGCGCTGCGGTATGCCGGGGTGCGATCGGCAGATCAGGATATGGCAGCGCTGCTGGACAGCGTATATCATCAGGCCGCCCCCGCCCTTTCCTACCGGGTATGCTTTGGGGAATTTCCCCTGTGCATCCGGGGAAATATCTGCGATCTGGGCTTTGCGAAAACGGAATCGGCTTCCCTTGCCCGGCATCTCATGGGATGCGAAAGCATCCTGGTCATGGGGGCCACCATCGGCATTTCCCTGGATCGGCTGATCCTGCGCTGGGGCCGCCTTTCCCCTGCCCGGGCGCTGATGCTGCAGGCCCTGGGCACGGAGAGGATTGAATCTACGTGCGATGCCTTCTGCGAAAAAATGGAAGGGGATCTTTCCCCCCGGGGGCTGCATCTCACTCCCCGGTTCAGCCCGGGCTACGGCGATCTGCCCCTTTCCCTGCAAAGGGATCTCTTTTCCGCTCTGGCCCCGGAAAATAAAATCGGGCTGACCCTGAACAGCAGCCTGATCATGTCCCCCTCCAAATCGGTGACCGCCCTGATGGGCCTGACCCGGGAAAAACCAAACCCCATCCCCAATCCCTGCCGGTCATGCGCTGCCGGGGATTGCGCATACAGGAGAAACCAATGAATTTTCAATCATTTTTAGCGGAAAATATCGTCATTCTGGATGGCGGCATGGGCACATTGCTGCAGGCAAAGGGCCTGCGCCCCGGGGAGCAGCCGGAAAGATGGAATCTTTCCCATCCGGAGGAAATCCAATCCATCCACTGGGCTTATTTTGATGCAGGCAGCCATGTGGTCAATACCAATACCTTTGGGGCCAACGGGCTGCATTTTTCCCAGGCGGAATTGGAAAAAATCATCCCCGCCGCCATGGAAAATGCCAAAATCGCCAGGGCGAAAAGCGCCGCCCCCCATCCCAAATTCATCGCCCTGGATGTGGGGCCCCTGGGCAAGCTGCTCAGGCCCCTGGGGGAGATGGATTTTGAGGAGGCAGTGCGCCTCTTTGCCCAGGTGATCACAATGGGCACTGCCGCCGGGGCCGATCTGATCATGATCGAAACCATGAATGACAGCCTGGAAACCAAGGCCGCCCTGCTGGCCGCAAAGGAAAACAGCCATCTGCCCGTCATCGTATCCAATGCCTACGGGGCGGAGGGGCAGCTTATGACCGGTGCCTGTCCGGAAAGCATGATCGCCCTGCTGGAGGGCATGGGCGCGACGGCCCTTGGGGCCAATTGCTCCCTGGGCCCGGGGCAATTGCTGCCCGTGATGGAAAGAATGCTGGAAAAGGCATCCATCCCTGTATTATTCAAGCCCAATGCCGGGCTTCCCCGGCGGCAGGGGAATGGCGCTGCCGGCTTTGATATCACCGCCGATGAATTTGCGGATATTGTCGCCGGCATGGTGAAAAAAGGGGTGCGCTTGGCGGGGGGCTGCTGCGGCACCACCCCGGAATATATCCGGAAGCTGGCGGAAAAAATCCGGGGCCTTGCCCCCGTTCCTGTAACGGAAAAGGGCGTCACCGTCATTTCCTCCTATGCCCGGGCGGTGGAATTTTCAGGGCAGCCCATTCTCATCGGGGAGCGGATCAATCCCACCGGCAAAAAACGGATGAAGCAGGCCCTCTCCGATCATGATATTTCCTATCTGCTGAATGAGGCCGTCTCCCAGCAGGAAAAGGGCGTGCATGTGCTGGATGTGAATGTGGGCATGCCGGGCATCGATGAAAAGGAAATGCTGGCGGAGGCGGTAACGGAAATCCAGGCGGTCACCGATCTGCCCCTGCAGATCGATACGGCGGACGCCGCCGCCATGGAGGCCGCCCTGCGCCGCTATAACGGCAAGGCCATGATCAATTCCGTCACCGGGAAGGAAGAATCCATGCAGGTCATCTTCCCCCTGGCGAAAAAATACGGGGGCCTGATCGTGGCCCTGACCCTGGATGAAAAGGGCATCCCCGGAACCGCAGCGGGCCGCATCGAAATCGCCAGAAAGATCCTGAAGAGGGCGGAAAGCTACGGCATTGCCAAGAAAGATCTGATCTTTGATCCCCTGGCCATGGCGGTGAGCGCCGATCCGGGATCGGGCACGGCGGCGCTGCAGGCCATTGAGGTGATCCGGCGGGATCTGGGCTGCCATGCCTCCCTGGGGGTGAGCAATATTTCCTTCGGCCTGCCCGTCAGGGATGCGCTGAACGGGGTATTTTTCGCCCTGGCCCTGGAAAAGGGCCTGTCCGCCGCCATCATGAATCCCTATTCCGGGGAAATGATGAAAACCTATTACGGCTATCGGCTGATCCATGGGCTGGATGAAAATTGCCAGGATTATATCGAAAAAGCATCGGGCTTTGCCGCCGTATCCTCTGCCGCGCCGGTGCAGAATGCGCAGGAAAATCCCGCCTCCGCCCTGCAGAATGCCATTCTCAAGGGGCTTCGCAATCAGGCGGCGGAATGCGCCCGTCAGCTTTTGCAATCCCAATCCCCCCTGGAGATTGTGAACGGGGAAATCATCCCCGCCCTGGATCAGGCAGGCAAGAGATTTGAGGAAAAAAGCCTGTATCTTCCCCAGCTGCTGATCAGCGCCGAGGCCGCCGGGGCCGCCTTTGAAGAGATCAAAACCGCCCTTTCTTCCATGGGGCAGCAGCCGGAGGGCAAGGGCAAAATCGTGCTGGCCACGGTGGAAGGGGATATCCACGATATCGGCAAGAACATCGTGAAAATGCTGATGGAAAATTACGGCTTCACGGTGATCGATCTGGGGAAGGACGCCCCTGGGGAAATGATCCTGGATGCGGTGATCGCCCATCAGGCCCCCTTGTGCGGCCTGAGCGCCCTGATGACCACCACCGTGCCCGCCATGGAAAGAACCATCGCCCTGCTCCATGAAAAGGCCCCCTTCTGCCATGTGATCGTGGGGGGCGCGGTGCTCAATCGGGAATATGCCGCCCGGATCCATGCCGATTCCTACGCCCGTGACGCCATGGAGGCCGTCCGCTGCGCCGAAAAGGCGCTGGAAGCATAATCCACGCCTGGAAGGGCGGCCTTTACGGCCGCCCGTTTTCTTTCCCCTGCATCCCTTCCATGCGCCCCTCCCAAGCCATAAAAAAAGGCGTCTGCTTTCGCAGACGCTCTTTGAATGAATTGATTTTTAGGGCTTGACAATATCTTGCCAGCCATCATTTTCAAGATAGCGGCCCAACTCACCATTGAAGGTACCGCCATTTCAACAGTTACATTAATGGGCTTATTGGCAGTAGCAGTATTCATGCGAACAACCATATCGCCACCGTTCTGCTTAATTACAGTACCTTTTCCATTTGAAAGCAAGCGTACCGGCATTCACTACCTTCAGATACTTGATCTGGGTGAAGCCAGGTTCCCAGCGATCGTAATCGAACACAGGGCCTTCGGTTTCGATGTTCTTCCATTCAGTAGCATTATTACAGTGTAATTTCCGTTTCCGTTTCTTCCTTTCCGATGGCAAAGGCCCCTTCCCTGCCATCGCAGCGGAGGATATAATCCCCCCGGAAGCCCTCTGCCTGCACCCGGCCCTGTTCATCGGTCATAAGGGTCAGCCTGGTATGCCAATCCTTGCGGATGCGCTGATAGAGGGCGTCATAGCTGGGCTTATGGCTGCCATCCTTGCGGATGAGGCCGGCAGGGGCATTCAGCCATGCGTCATCGGTGAAATTCCAGGATGTGAAGGCCTCCACCAGGGGATGGGCAAACAGGGTATCCACCATGGCCAGCATATCCCTGGCCTGGCGATCCTCCCCTTCCGGGGTGGAGGGCCATTCATCCACCTTGAAATCATTCAGATCCACAATGTGGGCGGGCATCAGATCGCCGGAAACGAAGGTATTTTCGGTGAAATGGATGGTCTTTCCGAATACGGAGAAGCGATCCAGCACCTCATGCAGCTTTTCCATCCCCCAGAAGCCCTGATGCTGATGGGATTGAATGCCGATCACATCAATGCCCACCCCGGCCTCCAGGCAATCCTGGATCAATTCCTTATATCGGTCGCTGGTATTGAAATCATTGAGCAGCAGGGTGGCATTGGGGTCCATCTCATGGGCCTGATCAAATAATTTTTTCACCAGCGGCACCCGGCCCATCTCCCGGCACATGCGGGTGATGGCGTTTTCTTTTTCTTCATTATTGAATACGGGCATGATCACCACTTCGTTGATCACATCCCAGAAGGGGATATATTCCTTGAAGGCGGAAATTTCCCGGCGGATGCGGAACAGCTGATTTTCCAGCACCTGCTCCCAGGGCCGTTCATCCAGCCAGCGGGCGGATACGGTATGCCAGCACAGGGGATGGCCCTTCACCGCCTTGCCCTTTTCATGCAGGAATTTGGCCGCCTTCAGGGTGGGGGCCTCCATGGTGACGCCCTCCCGGTATTCATACCGGCCCTGATAGAAGGGCAGGGTGCCGTAATTGAGAAGGGCGTCCCAATCCTGCCATACCTTCTGAAGCATTTCCTTTTTTTCCGCCGGCAGCCGGGGATTGAATAAATCCATCACCCAGAAGGCGCCGCTGCCAAAGAGGAAGGCATGCCGCTTTAATTCGATTTCCACCTTCCGCCCCGCCATGGGCAGCCCCTTTTCATCCCTTAAGGTAAGCATTGCCCGGCCCTTCCGATGGGCGAACTGATCCATATCCATCCCTGCCTTTCCTATGCATTTACATTTTCATCCAAGAGTATAGCAAAGAAAAATAGGGCTGTCAACGCGCCTTACAATACATAAAACAGGATGCACAGGCCGTGGAGCAGGCTGCCCAGCAGGGTGAAAAGATGAAAAACGCCATGAAAATACCTCTTTTTCTTGCCCACGCCATATAATACCGCCCCGATGGTATAGCTGATGCCCCCGGAAAGCAGCAGGGGAAAGCACAGCCCCGGCAGGGAGGATATCACCTCGCCCAGCCCCAGCACCACCGCCCATCCCATGCCGATATAGCAGATCATGGAAAAGAGGGAATATTTCTTCAGATCGATGCCGTTGAAAATGATGGCCAGGATGGCCAGCGCCCATACCACGGAAAAAATCAGCCAGGCATGAAAGGGATATAAAGGGCGCACGGCGCAGAGCATGATGGGGGTGTAGGTGCCGGCAATGAACAGATAGATGGTGCAGTGATCCAATACCTGCAGCACCCGCTTGGCGGTGCCCCGGCGCAAGCCGTGATACAGGCTGGAAATGGTATAGAGCAGAATAAAGCTGAGGCCAAAGAGCAGGCTGCCCCCCTCCGCCCAGGGATCCCCCCAGGCACGGATCAGGCAAAGAACGGAAAAAATCAGCCCCAGGCCGCCCCCCACAATATGGGAAACCATATTGAAAATTTCTTCGCCTCTGGAATATGCGGGCAGATCCCGGTCCCGAAGCCTGGTGCGCATCATGCTCATTCTCTCCTCCTTTTTTCCTGTATTCTATCCATTTGCCCTCCATTTTAGCAACCTACGGGGGAAAAAGCCCCCTCTACCGGCAGTAGAGCCCCTCTCTCCCCCCTTCTGCATTGATTTTTTGCCGGTTTTATGCTATATCTGTATTGAATAGAAAAGGAGATGCCACATGGAGGATTTGAAGCCCATCATTGCCCATAACATCCAATCCCTGCGGCAGGGGGCCGGCATGACCCAATTGGATCTGGCCGATGCTCTGCATTATTCCGATAAAGCGGTATCCAAATGGGAGCGGGGGGAATCGCTGCCGGATATCCTGATCCTGAAAAAGATCGCCGATCTGTTTCAGGTGACGGTGGATCGGCTGCTGCGCCCCGATGCCGCGCCCCTGCGGCAAAAGGATCTGCACAGCCGCAAGATCATCACCGCCATTTCCCTCACCGGGGTAGCCGCCCTTGCCATCATCGCCCATATTATTTTCCCCACCTGGCTGGTATTTCTCTATGCCCTGCCGGCGGGGGCCATTGTATGGCTGGTGCTCAATGCCCTCTGGTTCCCCTCCCGGTTCAATTATCCCATCATTTCCTTTCTGATGTGGACGGCGCTTTTCGCCCTCACCCTCACCCTGTGGAAATTTCACGCCCCGATCTGGGAAATCATGCTGCTGGGGGCGCCGGGGCAGGCCATCATCTGGCTATGCTCCCGATTCAAAAAGAAAAAAGGATCATAAAAAAGGCCCCCTGAAAGGGGCCTTTCTATATACCATAAAACAGGGGGATCAATCCGCCTGCAGCAGGCCGGTGGGGATGAAGCCCCGCATTTTTTTGCCGTTCAGGGTGCATTCCACATAATCCATGGTGGCGTAGGTGGCAAGATAGGTCACCTTCGTGCCGGCCTTCAATGTGGCGGCGGCGGTCATGCCGGTATTGCTGCTATCCCGGATGGGGGTGCTGACGGTCAGGGTGGCGCTGCGCTTTTCCAGACGCAGGACGCCGTAGGCATAGCCGTTTTTCATGGAGGAAGGCACCTGGGAAAGCTGCACATAGCCCACCCGGGCGTTCCCCCGGTCAACGCCGGAGGTGACATCATAGCTGATCATCAGCCAGCCGTTTTCCTCGCCCCAGATCTGGATGCTTTCCTTGAAATCCACGCTGGCCTTGCCGTTGGCCGCCCGGTAATACTGGGTGCCGGGGCCGGAATAGACAGGCGCATTCTTATTCACGCCGGTGCCCCTGGCCCGGATGGGGGCGGACAGCCGGGTGGTAAAGACAGGCTCCGCCGTGGGCACGGCAGTGGGCTTCACCGTAGGCCGGGGGGTGGCGGTGGGCTTCACGGTGGGCTTCACGGTTGGCGTGGCCGTGGGCCGAGGGGTGGGGGTAGCGGTGGGAACGGGGGTAGGCGCTTTGGTGGGCACAGGGGTCGGGGTAGCCGTGGGCTTCACGGTGGGGGCAGCCGTGGGCTTTTTCGTAGGCACGGCAGTATAAACCGGGGCAGGGGTAGCCGTGGGCAGGGCGATCGTATCCTTGCTGCCGCCGGGGATCACCCCAAAGGCAAACAGCAGCCCGGCCGCCGTCACCAGCAGCATCGCAAGGATGATCAGCAGCGGGATCAGCACTTTTTGCTTTTTCTCTTTCCCTTCCTCTTCCCGGGGGATGCCCTTTTCCGGGGCCCAGCCGGGGGGCGGGGCGGGGGGCAGGATCATTTTGCTGCCGCAATGAATGCAGAAGGCCATATCCCCTGCGTTCTTTTTGCCGCAGGCAGGGCACTTCACCTGCTTTGCCCTGACCGGGGCCGGAATGGGGGGCGGGGCAGGCTGCACCACGGGGGCCGGGGGCATTTCCTGCCTGGGCGGGGGCACGGGCTGGCCGCAATGGACGCAGAACCGGTCATTTTCCATCAGTTCAAAGCCGCAGTGAGGGCAGCGATTGGGCATTTGCTATCATCTCCAAGATGAGTATTCCGTCATTTTCATGATATCATCATCTTCTGCCCCTGTCAATGGATGGCATTTGCCCCCGACGGGGGCAAAAAAGGCCTGTTATTCATTATAACAGGCCGATCCAGGCAGCATAATCTATTTATTTCTTTTCCTTGCCGCAATGGAAGCAGAAGCGATTGTCATTGAGGTTATAGGCGCCGCAATCCTCGCACTTCCATACCCCGGAGGCCACCGTTTCTTCCTGGGGCTGGAACTGGGGCTGAGGCTGAAGCTGGGGCTGGGGCTGGGAGCCGCAGCCCAGATAGGGATCCTTGCCGCAGCCCAGGATCATATAGAATACGAAGGGCAGGAAGATCAGCCCCACGGCGAAGCCGCCGCTCTTGCCGAAGGCCTTGGCCAGACGGATGCAGTAGATAACATTGAATACGATCATGGCGATGGAGCTGGCCACGGAAAGCACGCTCACCAGGATGGCCGCCTCCGACGAGTAAACGGGGATCATGCTGACAATCCAGCTGACAATCAATGCCGGCAGATAGCCCCAGAACAGCTTTTTGCAGCATGCAATTTCACACTGCACATAATAGCTGTAAACGGGGATGAAGGCAAAGCCCACGGGCTTGCCCGCCTTCTTGAATACCTTGCACATGCCGATGATCTGAAGGATCGCCATGGGCAGCGCCACCAGCAGCACCATCACCAGCATCACCACGACGAAAATTTCCGCCATTTCGCTGGAGCTCATGCCATAATCATAAGGATTTCCATAATAAAACGTGGTATTCAAAGCAAAATTTCCTCCTTTGTCTGAATGCTATCATGATAGCATCTCCTTCTTTTTCTGTCAACCGGAAGGGGCGGCGCATTGCCAGCCCGGGGAAAATATGGTATACTTTTTTCATCCCATCATGAAATGAGGAATAGAAAATGGATATGCTTTCCCTGATTGCATCCCGGCATAGCTACCGGGGTAAATATCTGCCCACCCCTGTTCCCAGGGAACATCTTGCCGCCATTATGCAGGCAGGGCTGCAGGCACCCTCCGGCTGCAATAAGCAGACCACCTCCCTCATCGGGGTGGATGATCCCGCCGTGCTGGAAAAGCTGCATGCTGTAATTCAGCCCCCGGCCGGCAATACCGCCCCTGCCATGATCTGCGTGCTGGGGAAAAGGATCATCGCCTACCGGGATAAATGCTACTGGATCCAGGATTATGCCGCCGCCATTGAAAATATGCTGCTGGCCGCCGTGGCCCTGGGCTATCAGAGCTGCTGGTATGAGGGCCACGTCACCGACGCCGACCGCATCGGCTATCAGATGCAGAAAATGCTGGGCGTGCCCGATGATTATGAGCTGGTCTGCTTCCTGCCCATCGGGGTGGCAGCGGAGCCCGTCACCGAAAAGGCCAAAAAGCCTTTTGAGGAAAGGGCCTGGTTCAATCATTTCCCGGAAGAAAAAAATCCGTAATCCACTGCATTATTCCAAAGAAGCATGAAGGGACGGCTTTGCCGCCGCTGCGGATTGCATTTCTTCGCCTACTATGCTGCAAGTATTTTTGCGTATGGTTGGTTTGTCAACGGTCTGGGGACGGCTTTGCCGTCCTCTCTTTTTTATTTACCGCAATTCATGCAGCGCTGGGCGCTGGAAGGATTCATGATCCCGCAGTGGGGGCAGTGCCAGGGCTCATGCCCCTTGGCATAGCGGCCGCCGGAAATCCGTACCTGCTTCACGGGCCTGTATTCCCTGGGGGCGGCAGCGGGCTGATCTGCCTCCTGGGCGGCAGGGGCGGTGTATTTCCCATCGCCGAAGGCCAGCATCGCCTTGAAAATCATGGGGAAGAAGAAGATCCCCGTCCCAAAGCCCCTGCCCTTGCCGAAGGCCCGGGCCAGGCGATTGCAGCAATGCACATTGAAATAGATCACGCCGGAAAGATAGCCTATGCTCAGGCTGCTCACCACAAAAAGCAGCGAATCCCCCCGGCCCTGCCGCATCAGCAGCATCAGCAGCAGATAAAATCCGCTGATCCCCAGCATCATCAGCCAATCCCTTTTGCAGCCGATGATTTCATAATACTTATATGTGCCGTAAACGGGGATCAGCCCCAGCCACCATTTTTCCCCTGCCCGATGGAAAAGAACGCACTGCACCGCCAGCATCCATGCCATCATCAGCATCAGAATCATCATATTTTTATCCTCCTCAAAATGCTTTTTCTTGCCGGAAGGGTATCTCTCCTTCCCTGATAACAGCATATCATCCTCCGCCCCTCAGGGAGTGGACAATCTGGCGACAATCAAAAAACGGAGGGATTTCTCCCCCCGTCCAGGATTTACTGATCTCAGGGACGCTTTTCACCGCATTCGGTGCAGGAAAGGCGGCTGACAGGCATTTCCGCATTGCAGACAGGGCAGCGCCAGGTGGCAATTGCAGCGCCCTTCTGATGAGTGGCCTTCCACTGGGAAGTATAGGCCACATGCTCGGAATCGCCGAAGGCCAGGATGCACTGGAAGATCAGGGGCAGGAAGATCAGGCCCACTGCGAAGCCGCCGCTCCTGCCATAGGCCCGGGCCATGCTGAGGCTGAAGAAAATATTGATCAGCAGGGATCCCACCATGATCAGCAGGCTGATCACTTCCCCGGCGCCGGCCATTCCCAGCAGGAAGCTGACCACGCTCAGGCAAATATTGGCGACGAACATGCCCGTGGCGTCGCAGGCCTTGTAGAGCAGATAGCTGCCATAGAAGGGGATCAGGATCTTGGCGCCGTTTTCACCGGCCTTGGAAAGCAGACGGCCCTGGGCGCAGAGGGTAAGAATCAGAACGGGCAGCACAATCAGAATCATAAAAAACATTTTTTTATCCTCCGTACATCATTTTTTTCCAATCATTGTAATTGAGTATATCACGATTTTTTCAATCCGACAAGAAAGAATGGGATCAGCCGTTTTGACGGGCGGCATAGCGATTTTCGCCGGTTTCCCCAAAGCCCAGGATGGGATAGAATACCACGGGCAGCAGCGCCAGGCCCACGGCCACGCCCATATCCTTGCGGAAAAAATCAGCCACTTGCCTGCAGCACAGGAAGGTGCCGTACAGCCCCAGCAGACTGATGATCACGCTCATCGCCGTATTGCCATGGAAGGCAAATATCATACTCAGGGCGGAAAACACGATTGTGAGAATGTAGGTTTTGCCTTCCTGCACATTTTCGAACAGCACATAATCGCCGTACACGGGGATCAGGGCCTTCCAGCCTTCCAGGCCCATCTTCTTCATCACCATGGCCTTGCCGGCCAGCATCAGCGCAGCAGCACCCAGAGCAATCAGCATCGTCATTTTTGTTTCCTCCTCAAAATCTCTTTTTTTCTTCTCCTCATTCTTCTGATAATCCGGCGGCGCCCGGCAGAGCCCATGAGGAGGAAAGGCCCCGCCGGTGAGCCGCCGGAAGAAATGATCTTCTCAGCCCGCCGGGGATTTTCCTTGGAAGGTTTTTTTCCTTTTCCCTTCCGCAATCATAGAATACCATATCCCCCCGCCCCGCCGGTCGCCCCTCTGGCGACAAGAAAAAAAGGCCCGCAATCTGCATTTCACAGATTGCAGGCCCGGACATATTGATTCAGCCTTTATTACCGGGGCGGCGGCATTTCCATCAGCAGGCATTTTTCCCCGTCATCCATCATTTCCCCGGTGATGCGGAAGCCCGCCTTTTCATAGCAGCGGATGGCGGCCCCATTTTCCGGATGGGGATCGATAAACAGCCGGGAAACCCCGGGATGCTTTCCGGCGATCAGCCTGGTCATCTGGGAAAGAGCCTGTGTGCCCAGGCCCTGACCCCGGCATGCCGCCTCCCCGATCCACATATCCAGGCCGATGGATGCGGCGTCATGCAGATAATACTGGATAAAGCCGATGGGCCTGCCCTGCCATTGAATGAAATAGGGGAATACATGGGTGGGATTTTTCGCCCTGGCGCCGTATTTTTCCGCAATCCGGGCAAGGGGCACCTTCCCCTCCCCCGGCGTATCGCACCATACCCATTTCTGCAGCCCCGGCTCCATAAACCAGCGCTGCATCAGCAGATAATCCCCCTTTTCCGGGCGCATGGGGCGAAGGGCAATCACTGCCTCTCCTCCTGATAGGTGGCATTCACCCGATCAAGCAATGCCTTCTGATACCGGGTGCGGTGCTGATGGGCCCGCAGGATGTGATATACATCCTCCACCGCCTGATCAAGATCGTCATTGAGCACCACATAATCATAAATATAGCTGCATTTCATCTGCTCCCTGCCCTTTTCGATGCGGCGGGCCACCTCATCCGCTTCCTCCGATTCCCGGGCAATCAGTCGGCGGCGGACCTCCCCTGCGCTGGGGGGCACAATAAAAACGGCGGGGATGGATGCATCCAGCGCCTTCACCTGCATCATGCCCAGATTTTCAATGATCAGGATGATCAATTCCTTTCCCGCTTCCTCCAGGCAGCGCAGATGGGAAAGGGGAGTGCCGTACCAGGTGCCCTTCACATAGGCGGATTCCAGAAAATCCCCCGCCGCCGCCCGGGCAAGAAATTCCTTTTCCGAAATGAAGAAATAATCCTCTCCCTCTTTTTCATATTCCCCGTTTTTCTTGGGCCGGGGGGCGCGGGTGGTGCAGGATACGGCCAGGCCCGCCTCGGGCATTCTTTTCAGCACCCGGGCTGCAATGGTATCCTTGCCGCAGCCGGAAGGGGCGGATAAAATCACCAGCCCTGCTTTCAGATTGATCATTTCCTTTTCCTCCGTTTATTTTCATTCCCCGTCCGTAAAAAGGGCCTGCCGGGCGCTTTCCATCAGGATGAAAAATGCCTGGCCCTCCGCCGCAATGCCGGGCCGGTCAAATTCCGGCATGCCGCACACCGGGCGCACAAGGCCGTATGCATCCACGCACTGAACCGCCCTTTCATGCACCCTTTCTGCATAGGGAAGATACCTTTGTTCCAGCCAGCCTTCCCTTACCCCCCGGTAGATGGTATAGGCAAACATCTGCCCGGCGTTCAATTCCGGGAAGGTGCCGGGATCGGTCAATACATCGTGGAACATGCCGTTTTCCATCTGCAGGGGCAGGGCATGATCCATCAGGAGGCCGATCTTTTCTGCCAGCGCCGCCTTTTCCTTTTCATACCCCGCAGGAAGCAGCCCCATCACCCGCGCCATCCCGGCGCAGGCCCAGCCGTTGCCCACGCCCCAGGGGGCTTTGCGGATGAAGGATCCCTTTTCTTCATCATACCGATGGGCAAGCAGCCCCGTTTCCTCAACCCACAAAGCGTCCCAATAGCCCTGGATCTGATGCAGGGCCGCATCAAAATATCCCGCCCTTGCCAGGAAGGGGGGCAGCATATACATGGAATCCACCCAGAATTCCCAGGCGCTGCACAAGTGATAGACGATTCCCTTTTCATTCCGGGGTGCATCCTGCAGCGCCCATTGCAGCAGGGCATCCTTTGCTTTCAGCACAAAGGGATCCCCCGTTTTTTCCGCAGCAAAGATCAGCGCCTCCCCCACGGCGCAGGGATCGGTGGCGGCGTCCTGAAAGCCGATCTGGGCGCAGCGGCCGTCCGCCGTCTGCCGGTTAGCCCCCTCCAGCGCCAGCAGGAGGGCCATTTCCTCCTCCCCGCATTCCAAAAAGGCCTGGGCCAGCACCCCCTGCTCCCAGCTGTAGCGCTGCATGGCCAGCGCCGCCCTTTTCACCCGATCCATCTGATTCATGGCACGGCTCCTTTTTTGCTTTTACCCAGTATACATGATTTTCATGCCCGGGGCAATCGATTTTGGCCCAGAGAATGAAAAATCCCCCTTCCGGCCCGGCTTTTCCCGGGAGGAAGAGGGATTTTTTTCAGTTATTTTTCCAGATCGGAAAAAAGATTTTCAAATTCCGGTATGTCATCTGCGCAAAGGCGGGCCTCCGCCTCCCGGATCAGGCCCAGGGAAATATCATGCCGGCCGCCTTCATAGGGCTCCTGAAGCCAGATTTCCATCATATCCAGCGCCGCCAGCTCCCCGGTGATTTTGCCCCCCAGGCACAAAACATTGGAATCATTATGCCGTCGGGTCATTTTTGCCATATAGCTGTCGGTGCACAGGGCGGCCCGCACCCCCTTGAACCGGTTGGCCAGCATGCTCATGCCGATGCCGGTGGAGCAGATCAGGATGCCCCGATCCGCCCTGCCCTCTGCCACCGCCCCGGCCACTTTGGCGGCATAATAGGGATAGCGCACAATCTGATCGCTGTCTGATCCCACATCGGTGATATCATGGCCCATTTCCCGCAGCCGCTCAGCCAGAATCTTTTTCAGCCGCCAGCCGCCGTGATCATTGCCGATATAAATCCGCATATGCTTTTCCCTCTGTTCCGGTGAGCTTATCGCTCCGCCACTTCCATTTTTTCAAATACCGCTTCCCCGTTCCCCGGCAGGGCCAGGCCGAACATGCCGTGATCATAGCCCACCTTGGCCCGGCACACTTCCTTGCCATCGATGAACAGGGCCACATTTTCCCCTTCCGCTGCAGCGGACAGGCGATAGGTGCGGCCTGCCTCCCAGGGAAAATCCACCTGGCACAGCGTGGCATAGCCCTGGCGGCTGCCCTGCCGGATGCCCGCCTTGCCGGGGGCGGTAAAGCCCGCCAGCACATGGCGCAGGGTGCCAAGGGCCCGCACCATCAGGGCTGCCCCCTCCTTCACCGGCGTCACATCGCAGCTGACAATCAGATCCCTGGCCTCATAGGCGCCGGTATAAATCTGGGTGGTATCCTCATTGGTGCTTCCATGCAGCTTGCCATCCTCTGCCCTCCACTGGCCCCGGTTATGGGCGAAGGGCGTCAGATTGCCCAGCTCCAGGCGGCATTTGCCAAAGTCAATGGGATAGGCGGCAGGGCCGGATACCCTGACCTCATCCAGGAAAAACAGCCCCAGATCCCGGGAAGGCTCCCCGGTATTGACAGAATCGGAAATTACCTTCAGGCCCACCTCGCTGATGATGCCCCCATCCACCTGGGGCAGGGGGAAGGAAAGATGATTCCACTGATGATTGAGGATGACAAAATCCTCCCCTTCATAATCCTTTTCATCAAATGCAGTGCGCACATAGGGCCGGATGCGCAGGGGCTGGGCGCCGGTCCACTGATCCATAAAAAGCTGCATGCTGAAAATCTGGCCCGGGCATGCCTTGGGGGCAAAGACGGGGCTGTAGCGGCCATCCTCAAATTCCGGGCGGGTATAGAAGGTTTTGAAATACAGCCGGGTATCCAGCCCCTTCTGAATGCGGTTGAAAATCACCTGCAGGGATCGCTTGCCCTTGTAGGGCCGGGCGGTGCTATTGGCAATCTGGAGCACAAATCCCCGGCTCACCTGGAAGCCATGGGTGGCGCCGGGCAATTCAAAATCAAAATACAGCCCCTGATCCGGCCGGATCAGCCATTCCGGCACCGTCTCCCCGGCCAGCTCATAGCCCCGCTTGGCAATCCGGCAGGCCAGGGTGGGCATATCGCAGATATTGATATCCCCGCTGACGCCGGAAAGGATGGATACATCATGGAAGGGATCCCGGTAGCAGGGATCGATGCCCTGAAGCCCTTCAAATACCCCCAGGATGACGCCCACATTGCCTGCATTGCAATCGGTATCCCAGCCCGCCATGGCGCTGATTTCAATGCCCTTGCAGAAATTGCCCCCGCTGTAGAGCAGCGCCATGATGCACACCCCCGCATTGGGGATCATGGGGCAGATACCGCTGTAGCGATCATATCCCCATTCCTTTTCCAGCATGGCCCGGCAATCCTGCCAGCAATCCGGGTTTTCCTTATGGAAGGCCATGACCGCCTTCGTCACCCGGGCATAATCGCTGTCCTTAGGGATGGTGGCAAGGGCCCGGCGGACGATTTCCTCCGTATCCTTTGCATCGAAGGCCGCCGCACTGGCCGCCGCCATAAACATGCCGCCCCACAGCCCTTCATTCACATGGGTCAGCGCCGCCAGCCGGCCCCCGATTTCGGCAGCCCGCTTTTCATTGCCGGGATAAGCCAGGCCAAAATAATCCACAAAAATCTGGCCGCCCACGCTCTCATCTGATTTTTTATCCCCCAGCATGGTATCCCGGGTTACTTTCACATCCTGGCCGGAGGCCAGCATCCGATAGCAAATGTGGCTGGGGGAAATGCCGCCCCCGCCCCACCAGAAAAAGCCCTTGCCTTCCCGCACATAATCCACCCAGGCCCGGGCAAAATCCTCCATCTGGGGATCATCCTTTTCCTCCAGCACCCGATAAAAATAGGCCGGGCCGGTGGAATCATCATCTGCGCCGAAAATGCCGTAATGCCTGAGATAGCCGTGAATGGAATCGCCGAATACATCCCGGATCCGTTCATAGGTCCATTGCAGGGGCTCCACAGGGGCGCCCAGGCGCACGCCGATATTCTTGCCCAGGATCCCTGCATATACCCGTTCCGCATAATTGGCTGGCAGCATTGAAATTTCCTCCTTCACGTATGATCGCCTTTCTAAGATCAGCGTTATTTGTTTGTTCCGTGATCGATTGTTTCTTGCTTCATTGTAGCATCGGGTTCCTTTTCCTGTCAATGAGGGGACGGGGAATTTTCCTTTGCATACGGAAGCAAAACCGCCGGGGATAAAATGCCCCGGCGGCCAGGAAAATCCATATTTTATTTACTTCAGATCAATCCATAGGGTGGGGGCGCTGGGATCCCCCTTTTCCGCCTCCCGGGGCAGCAATTGCAGCTGCAGCCTTTCTCCTTTGACGGCTTGGGGATCGATGCACAGATCCCAGGTAAATTCCGTAATGCCGGTGTTGGGATTTTGCCATGGAATGAAGAATGTATTCCCCGAAATATCGGGCAGCACCCCATACGTATCCGGATCCACCGCCTGGAAGCGATACTGACTGGCCCGCTCCTTATCCCCCGGCTTTTCTTCCACCAGCACATATTCCATGCGGATATCCAGCCCCAGGGGATTATCGGCAATCTGCATAGCTTTCATCTGCAGCATCATATCCTCCAGGGGCAGCATTTCATCCAATACCAGGCTTTGCGCCTGGGCGTCCGGGGCGGGCAGGGTGATTTGCTCCACGGCGGTATGCCACTTCCCCTGCTCATCCCTTACATTCACTTCCCAATCCAGGGTGATTTCCCCATGCGCGGGGCGCAGATCCTCCGTGGTGGTATAATACACCATCATCCGCTCCCCCTCCATCCAGAAATCCCCTGAGCCGCGGGTTAAGCGATCCTTTTGCCGGAGCGTGGAATTGGCCACAAAGACCGGCAGCCCCGTTTTTTCGATATATTCCCCCACGGTGATATCTTCCGGGTAATCTGCATGCAGCATGCGGATGGATTTATTCATTTCAATGAAATCCGTATGATAATACAGGAACACCCCCGGCGCGTTATCCAGCCGGCTGATTTCCACCAGCGCCGCCGCCGTATCCCCGTTCATGTAGGCATCCCGGATATGAAAGCGGAAGCCCATGAATTCCTGGGTCAGATCCTGATCAAAGCCGCTTTCAAAATCCTGGGGAAGCTGATAACCGCTGCTCAGCAAATATTCCTTCAGATTCCAGTGATACATGGCGGTATAGCCCACGCCCAGGATGGAAAGCAAGGCAATTACCACCGCAATGATCACCCGCAGGGAAGGTCTTCTGCTCTTTTCTTTTCGTTTGTCCCCCCAGGCCTTTGCCTTCTTTTCCAGGAACGGATCCCTTTCCACCCCGGAAAGCCGATTGTCCATGGCCTGATGAATCCGCTGCCTCAGCTGCTGATCAGTCATTTTCATCCTCTCCCTTCAGATGCCGTCTCAGCGCCTTCTTCGCCCCTTCAATCCGCCGGGATATGGCGGAGGGGGATCGGCCCAGGGCGTCCCCGATTTCCTGGAGGGTCATATCCTGATAAAAATAGAGCAGCACCGCCTCCCGCTGCTTTTGCGGCAGCCGGCACAGGGCCCGGATCAGGGTATCATCCCGCTCCTGAAAGGGAACGGCGGCCTCCGGCATTTGATCGATGGGGGTGCGCCCATCCACATGCCGGTGCCAGGCGCTGCGCCTCATATCCCGGCAAACATTCACGGCAATGCGCATCAGCCAGGTTTTTTCGCTGCATTCCCCCCGGAAGGAGGGCGCCCCCTTCCACGCCTTGAAGAAGGTTTCCTGCACCGCATCCTCCGCCAGATCCCGATCCCGCAGCCAAACGCAGCACATCCGCCGAAGGGGCAGCTGATGGCATTCCACCAGACGGGAAAAGAAATCATCGGCGAAATTTTCTGCGCTTCTGGATTCTTCCATGCCTTCCCCCTCCCTTCACTGATACTGACGAAGCAGCGGCGGTTTTTTTGCATGCTGAAGGAATATTTTTTCATCGGTTGGTTTATGCTGTTGTTTTCCACATTGATTCATGGAATGGATACCTCCAACCAAAAGCCTCCCTTGTGAAAGGGAGGGGGACCGCGATAGCGGTGGAGGGATTGCGTTCCCTGAGATGTGGAGGCATTAATCCCTCCGCCCTTCGGGCCACCCTGCGGGCCCCCTCGCAGGCAAAGCCTGCTCCACGCTTTGGCTAAAAATATGCCACAGGCATATTTTCTTAACGCGTCGCGCCCTTTCACAAGGGAGGCTTTTGGCAGCTTTTCCTCCATTGCATGTTTGATAACATGAATTGTAGGGCGGGATGCCCACATCCCGACGTTAACAATCGCAAAATGCAGCTTGTTCGAACAGTCAAGCAACAGCTTCAACCGTAGGGGCGGCCCTTGCGGCCGCCCGCCAGGAACGATTGAACATGGATATGAAATCATCGATGAAACAATTTCCATGCATATCATTACGGGCGACCGCCAGGGTCGCCCCTACAGTGTATCATATTTTTTTTGATCATCCATGTTTGTTATATTGTCCTATCCGATTGCAACGAATGCGGCCAATCAAAGCCTCCCTTGTCAAAGGAAGGGGGACCGCGATAGCGGTGGAGGGATTGCGTTCTCTGAGAGATGGAGACGACAATCCCTCCGGCACTTCGTGCCACCTCCCTTTCACAAGGGAGGCTTAAGGCTTCCCCTTGAAGGAAAGCTGTCACCGGAGGTGACTGATGAGGTGGTTTCCCATCGCTATCAGCATTTCTGATTCTCTTCGTTACAGCCCTTCAATCAGCTTCACCAGCTCCGCCCAGTGATCCCCCTCAAATTCAAAATGGCGGCAGCCGGGCGGGGCATTATCCGGGCGCAGGGCGCAATCCGCCATCGTCTGATGGGCAGGGGTGAGGGCGGTATGCATATAGAGGGTGGCAAGGCCCATCTTTTTCGCCCCGGCGATATCCGTTTCCCGGTCGTTGCCGATCATCAGGCAGCGATCCGCCTGCAGGCCCCGCTCCTCCAGCAGCGCCCGGTAAAAGCGGCTGTCCGGCTTGCGGCACTGAAAATCGGAGGAAAGATAGATGCCATGGAAGGCATTCTCCAGCCCAAGATGCCTCAGCTCATAGGCAGTGAATACCCTTTGGGCATTGGAAAGCAGCCACAGCCGGTATCCCTTTTTCCGGAGGCTATCAAGCGCCTCCCTCGCCCCGGGATACACCCGGATATATTCCATGGAGGCAATGCGGAAAAGCTGGGCCGCCTGCACGGCCAGCGCCCTGCAATCCCCCTCCACGCCCCCTGCCCGCAAAAGGCATTCCATCACCTGCTCAAAGGGGATATCGGGAAAGCATTCATAGGATTGGCCGACGATCGCCTCCCGGCTTTGCATTTCCTGCTGAAAAGCGGCCTGCAGCCCCTTCCCGGTGTAATGGGCCCCGTAAAAGCCGAAAAAGACGGCGCATTTTTCCCATACTGCGTCGCTTTCCTCGGTGTGGATATCCACCAGGGTGCCGTATAAATCAAAGATCAGATCGGTATATTGCATGTACGTTCCCGCTTTCATCTTCTCAGGATTTTTTCCATAGGCCAGCCCCTTGCCAGCTCATCCACCAGCTTATCCAGATACTGCAGCTTCAGCATCATGGGATCCTCAATTTCGGATAGCCTTACTTCGCAAACAGAGCCGGTGATTTTTTTCCGGTTCTCATTGGGGCAGGGCATATTCCCGATGAAATCCCCATAGCTTGCCGCCCCTGCCGGCATCCCATCCAGTTGCCCTGCCGTATACCCGGTCAGCCATTCTGTCACCTGATACACCTCTTCCCGGATGCGGTCCTCCTTTTCCGCCTTTGCAATCAACAAGGGAAAGACCCGGGAAAAGGGCATGGAAAAATTTTATCAGTGCTCACTTTTCTTCTCTTTCCTCTCCGGGACGATCTTCCTTTTTCCGCAGCTTCCATACGCCCTTTTCTTCCACCACCTCATCCCGAAACCGGCAGGATTGAAACCACAGATCCAGCGGCATCATCCCCAGATTCAGCACGCACACCTGATCCCAGGCCTGGGCAATGGATCGGCCGCCGTACACCGGGGCATGGAGCATCTCCTCCGCAGAATAAAATTCCATCCCATCCTGCACATCGCATCCATCCCCGATCCAGAAGGGCGCATCAAAATGAAGGGGTTTCCCCTCGAAAATAATAGAGGGCAAATAGCCCATGATGCAATCCCCCCGTTCCAGATCATCCAGGAACAGGATTTCCGTTTCATCAATGGTGGTTTTTCCCTCCTTCATGCAGCGGAGGAACAGATCATATTCCATATTATGAAAAAGGGAATCATCCATCCAGGCGCCCTCCATTCTCCGTCAATTTCAGTCATCCCTGTTTTCCCTATGCTTCATGACAACGCCACATTGCCCCGGAAAATTCCTCAGAGGAATCAGGATCACATGGATTTCCCTCAGCTTTTCTTCCCCCTGCCCTTCCCTGGGGACAAGGGTAAATCGTACAGTGATCCCCCGCTGAAATTCCATATCCATTAATTTTTTCCAGGGCAGCTTTCCCGGAACGGCGGGTGGAATGCGTATATCCCTGCACTCCCCATACAGCCTGGAAACACCGTCGGAGAATTCCGTCATCTGAAAATCCATGGGGATCTGGGCCCATTCCCCTTTCTGATCATGAACCTGAAGAAGAAGGGAGGTTACATCCACCTGATTTTCATGGATACAGGGCCCCGTCAGGCATACCCCCACACCCCGGGATGCCTCCCCCTGATTGATAAAGGATACAATATTGGGTTGACCGCCGGAATGATAATACAGCGGCTTAAGCCTGCAAAAAAATGACGGCGGCTGATCGGGCATTTCCTGCTGAAGATATCTGAAATAGAAATGTGCGGCATGAGGGCCGTCTGTTTTCTCACCCATGCTCTGCTCCGCAGGGAGGGAAAGCAGGGGCTCAATTTCATGCAGGCATTGCTCTGCAAAAACATATTTCCCCTTCATGGCCTTACGGAATGCCCCCCAATCCGCCGTATAGGGCTGCCATGGGGCAAAATTACTTCTGCGGGGCGCCTTTCCATCCGGATATCTTCCGCAGGCCGCCCATGCATCCGTGCCTTTTTCTGCATCGATCAGATTGAGAAACAGATAATCGCTATCCATGCATGAGATGGCAATCGTCTCCGTTTTCAATATGGCGGATAGCTCCCCTGCACAGGCCAGCAGTGCCGCCCCATCGCCGTCCATAAGATCGGAAGCAACCGTAGCCCATCCGCTGTTTTCCGGAATATATACGGCAATCTCAATATCCGCATGGGCCTGATCGGTTTTTTCCATGCCCCTTTTCCGGGCAAGCAGGGAGGCGATATGCTCTGCATTCAGCGTATCAATTTCTTTATTATATTTGATCTGAATATTTGAAAACCAACTGCCCATCCTCTTCACCTGCTTCTTCCTTAAATAAGAATATCCTTTTCCACGGTAATCCCGTAAAAAGGCGGCTTCATCCGCTATTTTTTCCCTTTGCTGCTGCCGCCCACCAGCTGATAGCTGATATCCGTAAGAAAGATCAGTTCCTCATGGGTGATGGGGCTGTCCAGCAGCACGGAAATCCAATGCTCCTTATTCATATGATAGGCCCGGAATACCTTTTCCCCATCGATCAGGGAGGGGATCAGCAAAGGATCGCACTTCAGATTGATCACCGGCGCCTCCCCCTCCGCCTCCATCCCCAGGCAGCGCCTGGATAAGCTGCCCAGCAGCAGGGCAGACCATTTTTTGTTCCTGGGATGGCGGAAGCAGGCGGTATCCGGGGCCGAATGAAAGGGATACTCCGGCTCCGCCCCATAAAAATCCAGCATGAGCTGAACGGCATCCTCTTTTTTCATTTTTCCGCCTCCCTTTCTGCCAATGGGCAAGGCCAAGCATGCATTCTATCTTTATTCTATCATGCCCCCGTCAAATCGGCAAGGCGGATCAGATTGCATGCCTTGTTTTTCATCACCGGCCATGATAGAATGAATACACGTAATCTGAATAGGACGGAGAGAAATTCCATGCCGCAATTTTTTGATGTTGATGTGGAAAAAGCATTGAGGATGTAATCACAGGGCGGGGAAATTCCAGGAAAGTGGTTGCCATCAAGCCCTATGGAAAGCAGCACCGGTATTCCGGCGGCATCACCCCGGCGGAGTGGGCCCAGGTGGGCATCGCCCTTTCAAGGAGCTTCCGCACCGGAGGGCTGCTTCAGCAAAGGACCGCAGAGCGGATGGCCGCGCCTGTCCTGGGCAGCTGCGGGCTTTGCCTGTTCCGCAATGGAGATACTGCATTTCATTACAGCGTAAACGAGGGGTTCACTACCTTCTGGAGATTTTCCCTGAAGGAGGATCTTTGCGCAGCCGGTATGGTGAATACAAGCGCCGGTTCCGCCTTTCAGGCCATGGCAGAAATCCAGAATGCACTGTTTGATCGTCTGCAGAAGGCCAATATGGAAAGAAGCATTTGAAAATCATTCCATCCTGCATGCAGCCTCTGATCCTGTTTGCCGGTCAATGCTTGCTGCGGCAGATACACATATCCCGCACTTTTCATCATGCGAACAACGAAACCGCAAGCCTTGTCTGCCATGCGGTTTTATGCACTGCTGTGATAGAATGAAAGCGATAAACTTGAATTTGATGGAGGTGTAAAGAATGGAGAAGCTTAGTATTTCGCCAGATTGGGTATTCAGCCCACAGCCCATGTATATCATCGGCACAAAAAATGAAGATGGAACACCGAATTTCTGTATTATTACATGGCTTGGATTTTCATTTAACAAAGGTCCACACCTAATGATGACAGTCGGTGGAACCAAATTGACAAAAACAAATATACTTCGTGAAAGAAAATTTTCAGCTAATATGATTACAGAAGACAATCTCTGGATTGCAGATTACTTTGGTAATACGAATGGCAAAGAAGGAAAGAAAAACGCCGTTCCATATAGTTTTCAATGGGGTAAACTTGTTGATGTACCGATAATTGACGAATGTCATTGGTCGTATGAATGCGAAGTCACAAGAGTAATAGAATTGGATGGTGCACATTTATTCTTAGCTGAAATTAAGAACATACAGATAGATAAAGAATTCGAAAGTATGAATATGAAAAGGATTGATTTAACCCAAATACGTCCTGTAATTTATGCCCCATACAATTATTTCTCAATAGGAACTAAGTTAGGCGAAATGGGAGAATGGGAAAATCATTTAACTGATAAATAGGAAAAACAAATTCCAATTTGTGGGGCCGACAAATAACGCTTCTCCCCCATTGGGCGAGGGCGCTATCATACGCACGGTATCCGTGCATTGGGTTTATTCAGTCACATAAACAAAGGAGCATCCGCTGGATGCTCCTTTTCTTTTTCGTTGTCAGATAAATTGTTTCTTCAGAGCCCGCCGGAGGAAAGGGGATTTTTTCTTGTTCTCAGAATATCATTTTGTCTCATAGCTCCTGGATCGATACCGTGTGGGTTAGGCATTGCTCCCTATGAAGCTGAGCAAGCACGGCAGGATAATCCTTTTTGCAGCAGCCAAAGAGGATCTCACTTTTATCCGTTTGATCGATATAATGGTTGATGGCGCTGCTGATTGCGGCCAGCACCTCACCATGATGAAAACGGATCTCACCCCAAATCCCGCAAAATACTTTTCCGTCCTCGATATTGGCCAATTTCTCGCAAACTGCATTGGCATACTTATCATATTCTATTTCGGTTTCAAAAAGAATCGCCGTAATTTTTCTCATTACATTAATTACTCCCTCATGGGTATATCTCTATTTTAAATCAAGCACATTCATTTTTCATTATTCTTTTTCCACAGGTTGAGGGGCTGCTGGTTTGAAAAGGTGGAATAAAGCAATGGTTTTTTCAGCAGATCAGGATCCTTTCCTTCTCTTCCCTTCGCTCATCACAGCATACCATCTTTCCGCTTGCAGATCAGATTTTTCATTGCTTTTCCATCATGTCTTCTATATATGAAGGATGGAATCCATCTTTTGTGGGCCTTATACCGTTTTTCCTCTTTTAGCGTTAGCCTGTCACCTGTCAGTCATCCAGGGTTCTTTCTTGAAGAGATGGAAGCCCTTTATCTGCCTTATCCTCCATCCTGAGGACGGCAGTATTTTTTTCTTCTGGAATAGAAAAAAGCACTTGCTTTCGCAAGTGCTTCATCTGGCGCCTCAAGAAGGACTCGAACCTACAACCCTTCGGTTAACAGCCGAATGCTCTGCCATTGAGCTATTGAGGCAAGTGGAAACGGGTTTTACTCCGTTTCCTATTGGAATCCGGCGGCGACCTATCCTCCCGGGCCGTGTCCAGCCAAGTACTTTCGGCGCTGAAGGGCTTAACTTCTGTGTTCGGTATGGGAACAGGTGGGACCCCTTCGCCATTGCCACCGGAAATTATAT
>JAFQOD010000034.1 GCA_017395685.1 Clostridia bacterium | reverse complement strand
GGGGGGGGGCGCGGGTGGGGTATACTTTTACAAAACAATCCCCCTCCCGCAATATCTTTTATTCAATTACGGCTGCTTACCGATGTAGGCCAGGATGCCGCCGTCCACATAGAGGATGTGGCCGTTGACAAAGTCAGAGGCGTCAGAGGCCAGGAACACCGCCGGGCCCTGCAGATCCTCCGTATTGCCCCAGCGGCCGGCAGGGGTCTTGGAAACGATGAACTGATCAAAGGGATGCCGGCTGCCATCCGCCTGACGCTCACGCAGGGGCGCCGTCTGGGGAGTGGCGATATAGCCGGGGCCGATGCCGTTGCACTGGATATTCTTTTCACCGTATTCAGAGCAGATATTACGGGTGAGCATCTTCAGACCGCCCTTGGCAGCGGCGTAAGCGGATACCGTTTCACGGCCCAGTTCGCTCATCATGGAGCAGATATTGATGATCTTGCCATGGCCCTTTTCGATCATGGCGGGGATAACGGCCTTGGCGCAGATGAAGGGGGCATTCAGATCCACATCGATCACCTTGCGGAAATCAGCGGCGCTCATTTCATGCATGGGAATGCGGCGGATGATGCCGGCGTTATTTACCAGAATATCGATAACGCCCACTTCTTCCTCTACCTTCTTAACCAGTGCCTGTACGGCATCCTCATCCGTTACATCGCATACATAGCCGTGGGCCTTGATACCCTTTTCGGCGTAGGCGGCCAGGCCCTTATCCACCAGCTCCTGATTGATATCATTGAATACGATGGTAGCGCCGCAATCGGCATACGCTTCCGCAATGGCAAAACCGATGCCGTAGGAAGCGCCGGTGATCCAGGCAATCTTGCCTTCCAGGGAGAATGCATTGATATTCATGATGTGTATCTCCTCTCATGATTGATGATCGCAAACAATGTATACGAGACAAGGGCCTCTGCGGCCCCCGTACCCCGTTTTCCCCTCGCAGTACTGGGAAATCTGCTGATTTCCTGCCGTCAGGAAAAATCCAGTGCCAGTTTTCTTTGGGAGAGCGCGAGAGGGCTTTTCATTTTCAAAAGAAAAGTCCTCTCGCAATACTGATCCCCATTACCTCAGCTCCGTGGTAGGAATTGCATCCATATCGTCAAAGGCCTGGTTTTCGCCGCCCATAGCCCAGATGAAGGTATAATTGCTGGTGCCGGCGCCGGCATGGATGGACCAGGAGGGAGAAATGACCGCCTGTTCATTGAGCATCACGATATGCCGGGTTTCCTGGCCCTCGCCCATCATATGGAAGACCACATTATTTTCCGGCACTTCGAAATAGAAATACACTTCCATGCGGCGCTCATGAGTATGGGCAGGCATGGTATTCCAGACAGAGCCGGGCTCCAGCACGGTCATGCCCATGGAAAGCTGGCAGGTTTTGAGCACATCGGGATGGATGAACTGATTGATCACCCGCTTGTTGCTGGTTTCCAGGGCGCCCAGGGGCTTCTTGGCAGCATCAGCGATCTTGATCAGTCTGGTTTCGTAGCTGCAATGGGCAGGAGCGGAAACGATATAGAACTTGGCGGGATGACAGGGGCACTTGGAGGCGAAATGCACTTCCTTGGCGCCCATGGTGATATACAGGCAATCCTTGTAGCCCAGTTCGTATTCCACGCCGTCCACGGTGACGGTGCCTTCGCCGCCCACATTGAACATGCCCAGCTCCCGGCGCTCCAGGAAATAATGGGTGCCGAAATTATGCCAGATATCGATGCCCTTATCCAGGGATACCTTTTCATTGACAGGCATCACGCCCAGGGTAACCATCCGGTCCACATGGGAATAGACGGCGGTAACCTCATCGGCTTTAAACAATTTTTCAATCAGGAATTCTTTCCGGGTTTCTTCCGTGGTGTAGCGCTTAAAATCCCGCTGATTGCAGGAATACCGGATATCCATCTCTTTTTTCCTCCTTATTTTCAAGCCTGATCGGCTTTACCATACTGCTGTAAAAACTTTTCCGTTCCTTCCCGGATTTCTTCGGCAGACAGCCGGCCGGACAATTCCAGCACCCGGATGGGGCAGGCCTCAATGCATTCCCGGAAGGGCTCCAGCACATTTCCGGGCAGGGTGCAGGGGGCATAATGATCCAGCCCATCCGCCGCATCATGAATATGCATGCCAACGATGGCCTGCTTCACTTCCCGGGAAAGGGGCAAGGCCTGCAGGCCCATTTCCTGCATCATGATGCCGTGGCCTGTATCCAGCCAGATTCCTACCGGCCCGCCGGAAAACTCTCTGACGATCAGATCGAATTCCGGATAGATGGGAATCTGATGGCACATGGCCCGGTTTTCCATTCCCAGCTTTACCGGCAGATCATGCTTTACCACAAAATCCGCCAGTTCATGGATGCTTTTGAGCATCTGGGAAAGATAGGGCCCGGGCTGCCGGGCAGCCATCATTTCCTGCTGCAGCTGCAGGAAGGCAGGATCCGCCGTCTGATGGGCGGCAATGAATTTTTTCAAAGGAACATCATATTGTGCAGGGGGCAGGGGCACTTCTGTCGGATGGAATACCACTGCACCGGCGCCCAGACGCACCGCCCATTCGATGCTGCCCTTGCTCAGTTCCACCGCCTGGCGGCGAAGGGATTCATCCTGATAGCCCAGCATCAGAGAATCGGTATCAAACCGGCTATCCAGCACTTTGGGGAATACATTATGCACGCTGCTGACTTTCATCAGCCCATCCCCCACATATTGCTCAATCCCGGGCAGCCATTCTTTTTTCACCTGATAATTCAATTCCACCCGGGAAAAATCCAGGGCCAGCAATTGATCCAGCAATTCCTGGCCGCTATTCGCTTTTCTGAAATTCCACATGGTGGAAATGGCCAAATCCTGACGGGTGAATGCCATATGCTATTCCTCCCATGATGCCAAAGAGCACCCGATTCTATATTCGCCAAAAAGAGGAAAATTCCTTCATGCAAAAAGCGGCGATCATGCGCCGCCTTTTGCCGGCAAAGCAGCCGGAATCAATGATTCATTTCATCGTAATTGAAGCCCCGCAGCTGCAATTCCTCTGCCCTGTGACAGGCCACCAGATGGCCATTCATATCCTTCAGCTCCGGCACTTCTTCCTTGCAGCGCTGCTGGCAATAGCGGCAGCGGGTATGGAAATGGCAGCCGGAGGGGGGATTGGCAGGATTGGGGATTTCGCCCTCCAGGGGGATCCGCTCAATCTGGATGGCGGGATCGGCCACCGGCACGGCGGAAAGCAGGCTTTCTGTATAGGGGTGCATCGGATGCTGGAACAATTCCTTGGTGGGGGCATATTCCACCATCCGGCCCAGATACATAACCCCCACTTTATCCGAAATATATTCCACTACGGAAAGATCGTGGCTGATGAAAAGATAGGTAAGGCCAAATTCCTGCTGCAGATCATGAAGCAGATTGATCACCTGGGCCTGAATGGATACGTCCAGGGCGGATACGGCCTCATCGCAGACGATGATCCGGGGATTCAATACCAGCGCCCGGGCAATACCGATGCGCTGCCGCTGACCGCCGGAAAATGCATGGGGATAGCGCTTCAGATAAGTGGTATTCAATCCCACCTTGGCGGCAATATCCATGACCCGCTTTTCCATCTCAGCCTTGGGCATTTTGGGGAAATTGGCCTTGAGGGGCTCCTTGATGATATCCAGCACCGTCATCCGGGGATCCAGAGAGGAATAGGGATCCTGGAAAATCATCTGGATTTCCTTGCGGTATTTTTTCATGGTTTCCTTATCGATATTCAGGAAATCCAATTCATTGCCGTCGGAAGCCACATAAGTGACGGAGCCGGAAGTAGGCTGATAGGCCCGGACGATGCAGCGGCCCAGAGTGGTCTTTCCGCATCCGGATTCGCCCACAATACCGATGGTTTCCCCTTCATTTACGCTGAAGGATACATCATTCACCGCATGGACGGTGACGCCCTTGGAGTGAAATTTCATGTGCATGGAACGCACATCCAGAATTTTATCGCCCTTACTCATCGGCCTTTCCCTCCTTATTTACGGCATTGGGGCAGCCGGTACAGGCAAAGCAGGCAATCTTATGATCATTGCCCACATCCACAAGGGCAGGATCGTATACATTGCATACGCCTTCGATGCGCTTATGGCACCGTTCATAGAAGCCGCACCCGGCGGGCAGATTGAGGGCCAGGGGCACGGTGCCTTCAATGGAGAAGAGCCGCTCCTGGGATTTGGTGCCGATCTTATGCACGGAACCGATCAG
This sequence comes from Clostridia bacterium, assembly GCA_017395685.1. Lineage (GTDB taxonomy): Bacteria > Bacillota > Clostridia > Christensenellales > Aristaeellaceae > RUG563. The sequence continues at coordinate 24,710 of JAFQOD010000034.1, read as the reverse complement.
GCCCTGGGTATAGGGATGCTGGGGATTCTTATAGATTTCCATGGCGGGGGCAGATTCCACAATGCGGCCCAGATACATGACCGCAACCCGGTCGCACATTTTGGCCACAGTGCCAAGGTCATGGGTGATGAACAGGATGGACATGCCGAAATCCTTCTGCAGTTCCTTCATCAGCTCCAGAATCTGGGCCTGGATGGTCACGTCCAGGGCGGTGGTGGGTTCATCGGCGATCAGCAGCTGGGGATTGCATACCAGCGCCATGGAGATCAGGGCACGCTGCAGCATACCGCCGGAAAACTCATGAGGATACTGATCAAAGCGCTTTTCAGCATTGGCGATGCCCACCTTCGTCATCACATCGATGGAGAGGCGGCGGGCCTCTTCCTTATCCTTGGTAATGTGCAGCAGGGCGGCTTCCATGATCTGATTGCCAATGGTATACATGGGAGAGAAAGCCACCATCGGCTCCTGAAAGATCATGGAAATCTGCTTGCCCCGGATGGGCTTGAGCACCTTCGTGCGCATTTTTTGAATCGCCTTTACCCGGGGCTTGCCATTCCGCTTGGGGGGCACGGGCATATTGACGATATCGATTTCCTCCCCTTCCGTCGTGCGGAAATGGATGGAGCCTGTGGTTTCGCAATTCTTGGTATTGATATCCAGAATGGCCTTGCTGGTCAGGGATTTGCCGCAGCCGGATTCACCCACCAGGCCCAGGGTTTCGCCCTTTTTGATTTCAAAATTCACCCCACGAACAGCGGTGAGCGTGCCTTCATCAATCTTGATATTTACTTTCAAATCCCTTACTTCGATGATGTTATCGGGATGCATCGTATAGTTTTCCATCCTGCCCGCTCCTTTCTGTTCTTATTTGTAGGGATCGGCGGCGTCCCGCAGGCCATCGCCCAGGAAGTTAAAGGCCAGCACAGTGATAACAACAAATGCCAGAGGAATCAGCTTCCAGGGGCACTGGGCTACGGATTCCAGATTTTCCGTTTCCTTGAGCAGCACGCCCCAGGAGGTGGCGGGGGCCTTCATGCCCAGGCCCAGATAGCTCATGGAGGTTTCGCCCAGAATGGAGCCGGGGATACCCAGGGTGAGATTGACAATCAGATAGCTGAGGAAGCCGGGCACCAGATGCTTCACGATGATCTTGAAATCGCTGACGCCCGCCAGCTTGGCGGCCATGACGTAATCTTCCTTGCGCAGGGAGATGAATTTGCCGCGAACCACCCGGGCCAGGCCCGTCCATCCGATAAAGGATAGGATGATTGTGATATACAGATACATGCTGGCCACCGGAATACCGGGGGGAATAGCGGCGGAAAGGGCCATCCACAAGGGAATGGAAGGAATGGCGGACAGCACCTCAATAATGCGCTGGATCACATTATCCACCATGCCCCCGAAATAGCCGGAAATACCGCCCAGCAGAATGCCCAGCACAAAGCTGATAGCGGCGGATACGAAGGGAATGGTGAGGGATACCCGGCCGCCGAACAGGATGCGGGAGAAGATATCCATACCAGTGGAATCGGCGCCGAAAATATTGATGCGGGCCTTCTGATCCACTTCGCCTGCTTCATTCACCAATCCGTAGAGATGGATATTGGATTTGATGCCCAGCACTTTGTATTCGATCCCCTCCACAAAGAAAGCAATGTAATACTTTTCGCTGGTATCCTCGGTGATGATGGTCTGCATGGAGATCTTGCCATCCACCTTTTCCATCTTGTTTTCTTTTTTCAGTTTATATACATAGGGCCGGGAAAGCTTGCCCTCTTCATCCTGCCAGTACACCTTGGTGGGGGCAGTATTCTTATACAGGGCAGAAAATTGCTCCAGCCCGTAGGGTGCAAAGAAATCGGCAAACAGGGCGGTGATATACAGGATCGCCAACACCGCCAGGCTCAGCTTGGCCAGCTTGTGCTTTTTCAGCTTCCGCCACATCAGCTGCCATTGGCCAGCCAGATAATAAGATTCATCCTGCATGGTCTTTTTCTTGAACAATGCCATCTTCCTCAACCCCTTTCAGAAAAGCGGATCCGGGGATCCAGCCAGGCCAGCGCGATATCGGAAAGCAGGGTGCCCACCAGCACCAGGATCGCCTGAATCAGCACCGTTGTGCCCGCCAGATACATATCCTGGGCTTTCAGGGCGGCCAGCAGCACCGGGCCCTGAATGGCCAGATTCATAACAATCGCCGATACGGTAGAGCCGGAGAAGATGGTGCGCAGGGAGCCGGCCATGCCGGATACCACCGGGTTCATGGCGGCGCGGAGGCAGTATTTATAAGTGATGGTCTTTTCAGAGCAGCCCTTGGCCCGGGCGGTCAGGGTATATTGCCTGGCCTGCTCATCCAGCATCTGGGCACGGACGGTACGGATGATGCCGCAGGTGCCGGAGGTACCAATTACAATCAAAGGAATGGCGCAGCGGCCCAGGAATTCAGGCACATATTCCCACCGCATGCCGTTCTGCAGCATTTCTGTGGAGAATAGCCCTAAGTACACATGGCCCGTTGACGTATACAGGTAATACATGATGATGATGGCCAGCAGGAAATTGGGGGTAGCCGTTCCGATGAAGCCAATGAAGGACAGGGCATAATCCCCAACAGAATACTGATGCCTGGCACAATAAATGCCGATGGGCAGGGAAACGCCGTACTGGAACACCAGAATCACAAAAGAGATGGCCAGCGTCAGATACAACCGGTCCATAATAACATCCCAAACATCCCGGCCGTATTCAAAGGAATAGCCGAAATCCCCATGGAGCACAATATCCTTCACCCAATTGAAGAACTGAATGTACCAGGGATCATCCAGGCCATACTGGAGGCGCAGATCAGCGATCTGCTCCGGGGTGAAAATTTCGCCCTCGGCGCTCATTGCCGCCACATAGGAGGTGACGTAGTCGCCCGGAGGCAGCTGAATAATGAAGAAAATCACAAAGGCAATGATGATGACAGTAGGGATGAACATCAGCAGCCTCTGCTTCACATACCGGTACATCTCCTTATTGCGCATTTTCAAGCGCATCAGCAGATATACCAATAAACCGATGAGCAGAATCCAGATGAATTTGCCCACCAGTCCGCCAAATACAGCCACGGCCGTGATAAAAATCAGGCCCCAGCTTTCCAATTTCTGATACAGTTCCTTCTTTTTGAAGCGCAGGATGCACAAGGCAGCCACTGCAAGGGCTACCAGCAAATAGCCGATCCATCTATCGGCAATGAATTGAAAAAATGAGCCGGCCGTGCTGACGGCTGCCGCATCGGTGAGCACCTCTTGCATTTGTGCCGCACACCCTTTCTGAAACATACTATAGGATGGAAGAAGGGGGGCAACCCCTTTGCAGCGATTGCCCCCCGCTTGATTGGGTTATTTGGTCTTTTCCGCATCATGATCAGATGCAGGCGCCAGCGGAATTACTGGATGAACCAGCACTGGCAGTGGGCGATGCCCAGATCGCGATAGATATCAGACCATACGCCGTCCTCCAGGAAGTTCTGGATGCGGGCGTTGACGGCCCAGTACAGGGGAGTAGAAGCAACGTAAGCGATGGTCCACTGATTTTCCTGATGCAGCTTCAGCATATCCAGGGACAGCTGGGTGCGCTTTTCGGTATCAGCAGTCTTGCCCAGTTCTTCGCACAGTTCGATCAGCTTGAGCAGATCGCCGGTAGCGGTTTCCTTATCCATCGTGCCGTACCAGGCAACGTTGGTGGCGCGGCCGGGAACCATGGAGTTGGGCTTGAGAGCGATGGAGATCTCGCCAATGGCGGTAACGGGGTAGAGCATGCATTCTACGGCGTTGGCCATCAGATCGTTATCGATGTTGGAGCGGTCGGAATCCTTGAAGGTGGTCTTGATACCGGCAGCACGGAAATAGGGATCCAGGATCTTGTAGGTATCGGCAGCGCCGTTATCGGCAACAGATACGATATTCAGAACGAAATCGGTGCCGTCAGCGAAATCATAGAAGCCATCAGCGCCCATTACCAGGCCGGCAGCTTCGAACAGGCCCTTGGCCTTGGCCACATCGTATTCGGTCCACTGGTTGGCCCATTCTTCGCTGTAGCCCAGAGCGCCAGCCTGAGGAGCGGCCTGGCCGCCGGTCTGCCAGCCATCGGAGAACAGGGCGGCAAATTCTTCACGATCCACGCAGATGGACATGCCCTGACGGAAATCCTTGTTGTTGAACAGGGCCTTCAGGTTGGCATTATCCACATTCAGGTTGAAATGAATCTGGGTGCGGGTATCGGACCAGTCAGTGCCGGACCATTCATAAATGTTGATGGCGGTTTCAGATTCCAGCACAGTGGGGATGGATTCCAGGGCCACGGTCTGCAGGTCCACGGTGCCATCCAGCAGCAGCATCAGCTGCTGATCCACATTGGATACGGTCACATAGGTGATCTTATCCATGTAGGGCAGCTGCTGGCCGGCCTTGTCCACCTTCCAGTAGTAGGGATTGCGAACATATTCATAATATTCGCCCTTGATGTTGTTCTTGCCTTCTTCGGTGGAAAGAACGAAGGGATTGAGGGTGGGAACGCCCTGATAATTCCAGAAGTAGTAGAGCAGTTCCTTGCCGGCCTTGGAAACATCGGAGAATTCCATGCCGCAGATGGCCTTGGCTTCAGCCAGGGCAACTTCGGTGTTGCCGTCGATGGCAGCCTGCACCATCTTTTCGAAGATGTGCTTGGGAGCAAAGTGCCACTTGAGATCAACGGTCAGATCTTCAACGAAGGTGTACTTGGGGGTTTCGAAGGTGACGGTGAAGGTGTAATCGTCTACCTTTTCTACCTTGGCAGGATTGCCGGTGACAGCATCCTTATGGCAGTTGCGAACGCCCTTGGAGTCCACCTTGTTCAGGCATACGGCGTTGTAGAACCATACGCAGTCTTCAGCGGTGAAGGGAGCGCCGTCGGACCACTTCATGCCTTCGCGCAGATAGATGGTGTAGACGGTGGCGTCTTCATTGACTTTGAAGCCCTTGGCAACGTTGGGTTCCACAGTGCCCTTGGTGGTGAAGCGGAACAGGCCCTCTTCGATGGGCTTGCCGGCATCCCAGTTGCCGCCGCCGGCGGAACGCTTCAGTTCGCCGCCATAGGTACCGATGTCCAGGTATTCAGCATCTTCTACCATGGGTTCCAGGGGCAGACGATCGGCCACAGCAGGCAGATCCTTGCCTTCCCAATAGGGGGCCTGGGTGTAGGTGACGGTCTCAGCGGAAGCGATGGATACCAGGCTGAGCAGCATGGCGATCGCCATCAGCAGGGAGACGGCCTTTTTCAGGTTCTTCATGCAAAGTTCCTCCTTGAAATTTTATCTCATCCGCATCTGCGGAAGGATTCAGTAAATCAACGCATCAGGGGTGGGGATTCATTCCCCCTGCGCGAATGTGGATCACCTGCTCCACCGGGGTGTAGGCGGTGAAATAGCAGGTATAGTGGCTCTGGCTCAGGGGATAGGCGCCGCCCATCCGGGCAGTGACGTCATGGGCGCCAAAGGCAGGGCCGATCAGGATTTTTTCCCCATTCGGGCCTGCGGCCTCCACTTCCCCGTCCAGAATGTTGATGCTCTCCCCCGCCCTGGCATGCTGGATAAAATGCTTCGTGCGCACATATCCGCCGGGCAGGAAGGCGCATTCCAGCCTGAGGGGCAATTGATCAATGCCCTCTGTTTTCAGATGCAGATCAATGCCGTCTTCCCTTTCCACGATTTCAACCGTGGTATCCAGGGGCAGCCCTTCAATCTTCTGCCGTTTATTGGGATTATCCATCTGCCACCAATCGCTGGTTGCAGGGGGCGTATCAAAGGGCAGATAATACCATCCGGCGGCATGGGACTGCATTTTATACCCCGTTTCCGTTTTTTCCAATGTATCGGAAAGGAAATTCCGCCGGTCGCACAAGTTGCTGTAAATGTTCATGTACATGCTGAAGGAGCCATGCTGGAAATAGAGAAAATTGGGCTTCCCCTTCAGCAGCGATACGCTCCATTTTCCCCTGCGCAGCCGGGCAATGCAGCTGTCGGGGAACAGACGGCTGCAATCGGCAATGGGAGGATCAAAATTATCCTTCGCCCCGTAGCCATCCATTTCAGGATACAAAAGCAGCCATTCCACGCCGGGGGGATAGGTGCCCCGCTTTCTGCAATCCTGATAAATCCATTCCGCCATGGCCCCAAGGCTTTCATCTGAGAGCAGCCAGCCCACCAGCAGATACAGGATATAATAGGTATCGGCGTATACCTTTTTGCCCAGATCCTGACGGGTGGAATTGTTGGTGAATACCGATCCGTCCGGATCAAAATAGCAATACATCATCTGCAGATTCTGCCTTGCCGCCTCCAGGAAACGCTCTTCCCCGGTGGCAAGGAACAGCCGGATCATCTGATCATCATTGACCTGATTGTAATTGCCGGCGCTGCGCTCTGCAAATTCCCCATCCTCATTGATATCCAGGCCCTCTGCCAGATAGACCCGGGCCCGGTCCCCCAATTCCTTTCTGCCGGTGATTTTTTCGATGCTCAGCAGGCAGGAGGCAATGGCCCAGCGGTGATTGGGGGTATGGAAGCCCCCGGCGGCAATGCCGCTTCCGCACCGGTCGATCAGATCATACATGGGCCTGCGGATAAAATCCGCCCGGGGATCATCGCATTTTTCCAGCAGCCACCAGCCGTTGAGCATGGCGTTTACCATAAAGGCGGTATCCGGCGGGGAGGCAAAATTGCAGGGAGAAAGATCGAAGCAGCCATCCGGCCGCTGATGCCGCTGCATATAGCACAGCACCGCCCGGATGCCCTTTTCCATCCGGGGATGGAAATACCATTTGCTTTCCTTTGTTACAAAGGCCGCCGTCATGGCCCCCAGATTGAAGCCGCTGTGACGGGGCTCCACATGAAATTCATCCGTCCAGAAGCCGCCGTACCGAAAATCCGTTTCATCCAGAATCTGGCGGGATAAAAGCCCCTCCAGCCGGATATCTTCCATTTTCAGCATTTCCTGCCAATGGGCCATAATAAACCCGCCTCTCCGGAAAATGAGTAACTTTCGAATGAAAATGAGTAAGTTTATCACATTTAGGATGCTTATATCTGTATTATAGCAAGTTTACACGAAGAATGCAATATCCTTTTCCGAAATGCAGGGTAAAACTTACTCAAAATATGCCTATTTTTCAAAATCCGGGCAGTTTATCCCATCAATTCTGTCAGCATCAGGAAGGTCAGCCCCTGGCCATAGGCAGTGGGCTGGATGGGCACATTGCGGTAGAAATCCAGATCATGGCCCATGGGCGTGCCGTAGGATACGCCCTGTACCGTTCCGTCCTCCGCCACCGTGGCAAGCACCCCTTCCGCTGCCTTCCGGGCGGCTTTTTCATATTCGCTATCCAGCAGCCCCAGCCGACACCCCTTGAGCAAACCATAGGCAATCGCTGCGGAAGCAGAGGTTTCCAGATAGCTGTCGGGATGATCCAGCAGAGTATGCCACAGGCCGCTTGCGGGATCCTGCAGTTTTTTGAGGGCTTCGCACTGCTCCTTCCAGGCATTTTCGATCATGCGGTAAACGCAGTCCTTTTCCTCCTGGCCGATCCATTCCAGAAAATCCACTGCACCGGCGGTGAACCAGCTGTTACCCCGGCCCCAGAAGGCGCCGCCGAAATGATGCCGGCCCAGGAAGGTAAATCCATGATACCAAAGGCCGTTTTCGGCAGCATGCAGATATTTAATATGAAGTAAAAATTGATATTTGGCTTCCTCCCGCCATTCCTTCCGGCCCAGGGCCACCCCGGCCCGGTACAGGAACAGCACCGTCATGAACAGGGTATCATCCCACAGCTGCTCCGGATTTTCATCATGGGTGGTGATATGCTGGAATCCCCCCTCCTGGGTACGGGGCAGCCCCTGCATCACCCAATTGGCCCAATCCTCAATCAGCGCCCGGAAAATGGTTTCCCCGGTGATTTCATACAGCATGGTCAGGCCCAGCATAGGGGCCGTGGTATTGATATTGCGGATGGGCAGGCCTTTTTCCATATGCCGGATATACCAATCCCGGATTTCCCTGAGGGTATCGGGATTGCCGGTTTTCTGATAGATCTTCATCATGGCATAGACCGCCACCCCCTGGGGCCATTCCCAGGTATCCAGCGTCAGATGATCGTTGTCCCCGCCCCCTTCATGGGTGGATACCAACTTGCTCATTACCAGATCGGCTATTTTCTGATAATCCATGAAAAAACCTCCCTTACGCCAGAAATATTACCATTCAATCAATGGCAGTATATCATTTGCCGGGGGAGATTTCAACGGGTTCATCAAAAAAATTATAAAAATTCGCCCAAAAGTTACTCAAAATCACTTTACAAAATGAGAAAATGTTGTACAATAAGAACAGACCTATAAGGAGGTTCTATATATGAAAGCAAGCCGTATTCTGGAAATGGAGCAATACGTGGGCCAAAAAGGCTCCGCTTCCATGGAGGAATTGCGTCAATATTTTCAGGTATCCATGAATACCGTGCGCCGGGATGTGGTGGAATTGCTCCGGCGGGGCGCAGTGGAAAAAGTATACGGTGGGGTTTGCGCCAAAAAGAGCGATCAGGCCCTGACCCCTTATGAAGTGCGCCGCAGCAAACTGGAAGAATCCAAGATTGCCATCGGCCGGGCAGCGGCGGAATTGGTGCGGGACGGGGATGTGATCTTCATCGATTCGGGCACTACCACCCTGCAGATGATCGATTTTCTTTCCCATTACCGGGAGCTGACGGTGATCACCAACAATCTGGAGGCCATCATCCGGGCGCTTCCCTATGATCACATTCATGTGATTTCCCTGCCCGGTCAGCTGCGACGGAAAACCAATTCCTTCACTGGGGCGGAGGCTTCCCGGTTCCTGAAGCATTATAACATCCGCCTGGCTTTCATGGCCGCCACCGGCCTTTCCTTCCACGGGGCCACCAATTCCTCCTCCCAGGAATATGAAATCAAGCAGACCGCCGTGGAAAGCTGTGAACAGGCGGTGCTGCTGGTCAATCAGGAAAAGTTCGGGGTGACGGGACTGATGACCTTCGCCCCCGTTTCCGCTTTCCATACGGTGGTTACCGACGCCAGGCCATCGGATGAATATGTGCAGTGGCTTCAAAGCGAAGGGGTGCGATTGCACCTGCCGTCAAAATAAGGAGGAATCGGAATGCCCCTCGCCAATATGCGGGATTTGCTGTCCCAGGCAAAAGAAAAGGGCTGCGCCGTGGGCGCCTTCAGCGTATCCAGCCTGGATATGATCGGGGGCGTGATCGCCGCCGCTGAAGAAAAAAATGCCCCCGTGATTCTGCAGGTAGCCCAGTGCCGCCTGCCCTCCTCTCCCCTGCATCTGATCGGGCCGGCCATGCTCTCCGCGGCAAAGGCCGCTTGTGTGCCCGTTGCGGTGCATCTGGATCACGGGCTTACCCTTCCCTGCATCCGGGATGCCCTGGAAATGGGCTTTACCTCCGTGATGATTGACGGAAGCAGCCTGCCTATGGAAGAAAATATTGCCCTCACCCGGCAGGTCATGGCTCTGGCCAGCCCCTTCCATGCCGCAGTGGAGGCGGAAATCGGCCGGGTAGGCAAAACGGAATCGGGCCAGGATGCCCCCGCCCAATGCGCTTCTCCGGAGGATGCTATCCTTTTTGCGAAAGAAAGTCATGTGGACGCCCTGGCTGTAGCCATCGGCAATGCCCATGGGGTCTATAGCGGTGCGCCCCGGCTGCATTTTGATATTCTGGAAGAAATCAGAAAGTATTGCGCTGTTCCCCTGGTGCTTCACGGCGGCACTGGCATCAGCGAAGAGGATTTCAGGCGCTGCATCGCCCTTGGCATGCATAAAATCAATATTGCCACAGCCACCTTCCAGGCAGTGTGCCATGCTGCCCAGGGCGCATCCGATTATTTCGCCATGAGCGGCAGCATGACCCGGGCGGCCAAAGAGGTAGCCCTCCGGCATATTGATATTTTTAACTCCGCCGTTCTTCTCTGATCAAATATCATCCGGCAATAATCCATATTTTCCTGAAGGAGGTATCCCCCATGGCCCCACTTTTTTCCTCCGCCCCCTGCGCCCTGGATATCATCCCGGTAGGCCGGGTGGCTATTGATTTCAATCCTACCGATTACAACAAGCCCCTTTCCGAAAGCCGGCATTTCAATAAATACCTGGGCGGCTCCCCTGCCAATATCGCCGTGGGCATGGCAAGGCTGGGCAAGCAGGTGGGCTTTCTGGGCAAGGTATCCGATGATCAGTTCGGGGATTTTGTCACCGGTTTTTTTGCCCATGAAGGCATCGATATCAGCCATATCACCCGCTGCACAAACGGGGAAAAGCTGGGCCTTACCTTTACTGAAATCCTTTCTCCCACTGAGAGCAGCATCCTGATGTACCGGGAAGGGGTAGCGGATCTGATGCTCCATCCCGATGATGTGGACCGGGAATATATCGCCTCCGCCCGGTGTCTGCTGATTTCCGGCACCTCCCTTTGCACCTCTCCAACCCGCGAAGCCGCCCTGAAGGCCCTGAGTTTTGCCAAACAGGCGGGCGTCACCGTGGTATTCGATGCCGATTACCGGGCCTACACCTGGAAAAACAAGGATGAAATTGCCATCTACACCTCTCTGGTGGCAGAAAAGAGCGATATCATCCTGGGGAGCCGGGAGGAATTTTCCCTGATGGAGCATCTGCTTCCCCTGGACGGCACGGATGAGGCATCCGCCGCTTACTGGATGGAAAAAGGGGTAAAGCTGCTGGTAATCAAGCACGGCAAGGAAGGCAGCTGTGCCTATTCCAAGGATGAATGCTACAAGGTGCGCCCCTTCCCCGTCAATGCCCTCAAGGGCTTTGGGGGCGGGGACGGCTATGCCAGTGCCTTCCTCTGCGGCCTGATGAACGGCAAATCCCTGTCCTCTGCCCTGGAAATGGGCAGTGCCAGCGCCGCCATGCTGGTGGCCAGCCATGCCTGCAGCCAGGATATGCCCAATGAAGAGCAGCTGATGCATTTTATCGCTGAACAGCATAAGACCTGCGGGGACATCGTTACTGCACTTTAATACTATTTTTTTAAGGAGAAATGTGTTATGTCTGATCTTCCCATCCTGCATCCCTTTATCGGCGGCGAATACGTGGAAAGCAAATCTGAAAAATTCAATACTATTTATGATCCTTCCACCGGCAATCCCATTGCCCGGGTGCCCCAATGCACCAAGGACGAAGTGGAACAGGCCATCGCCTGCGCCAAGGCCGCCTATCCTGCCTGGAAAAATACCCCCGTCCGCAAGCGTGCCTCCATCATGATGAAGCTGCGCAATCTGATCGAACGGGATATGGATGAGCTGACCCGCATCTGCGCCACCGAAAACGGCAAATGCTGGTCCGAAGCCGCCGGCGACGTGGGCAAGGCCCTGGAAATGACGGAACTGGCCTGCTCTGCCCCCAGCCTGCTCATGGGCGAAAGCCTGATGGATACCTCCTTTGGTTATGATACCACCCTGTACCGGGAGCCTCTGGGCGTATTCGCCGGCATTGCCCCCTGGAATTTCCCCGCCATGATCCCCGTGGGCTGGATGGCGCCCCTGGCCATCGTCTGCGGCAATACCTTCGTATTGAAGCCTGCCTCCACCACCCCCATGACCTGCATGAAAATGGCCGCCCTCTATAAGGAAGCGGGCATTCCCGACGGGGTATTCAATATCGTGCCCTGCTCCCGCAATGAGGCGGAGCTGTTCCTCACCCATCCCGATATCAAGGGCGTCACCTTTGTAGGCTCCACCCAGGTGGGCTTGCATGTGTATTCCACCGCCGCCGCCCACGGCAAGCGTGTTCAGGCCCTGTGCGAAGCCAAGAATCATGCCCTGGTGCTGAAGGATGCCCCCATCACCCGCACCGCCGCCGGCATCATGAACAGTGCCTTCGGCTGCGCCGGGGAGCGCTGCATGGCGCTGCCTGCCGTCGTGGTGGAAGAAGATATTGCCGATGAACTGGTGGCCGAACTGGTTCGCCTGTGCAAGGAACAGAAAGTGGGCCCTGCCTATGATAAATCCTCCAATCTGGGCCCGGTGGGCAGCAAGGGGCATCAGCAGTTTGTGCTGGATTGGATCGAAAAGGGCATCCAGGAAGGGGCGCAGCTGGTGCTGGACGGCCGGGATGTGAAGGTGCCCGGATACGAAAACGGCTATTATATCGGCCATACCATTTTTGATCATGTAACGGAAGAAATGACCATCGGCACCCGGGAGGTCTTCGGCCCGGTGCTGTGCATCAAGCGGGTGAAGGATTTCGAAGAGGGCCTGGCCCTGATGAATCGCAATCCCTTCGCCAACGGTTCCGTGATCTTCACCCAATCCGGCCATTACGCCCGGGAATTCGCCAAGCGCACCGACGGCGGCATGGTGGGCGTCAATGTTGGCATTCCCGTGCCCATCGGCGTATTCCCCTTCTGCGGCCATAAGCAATCCTTCTTCGGCGATCTCCATTGCCACGGCAAGGATGCCTTCCGCTTCTATACCGAATCCAAGTGCGTCACCACCCGCTGGTTCGACGATGAAGAAAAGCAGAAAAAAACCGTCGACACCTGGGACGGCAGCGCCCTGTAAAAAGAAATGGCAAAGGGCGGGAGGGGATTTCTTTTGAAAAAGAAATCCCCTCCCGCACCCACCCAAAGAAAACTGATTCTGGATTATTCTTGAACTTAAATAAAAATCTGTTTTCCCAGTGCTACGGGGAAACGGAAATAAACCAAGCTTCTCGTTGAAACAGGATCGGCGAAGCATGCTCCAGCGCAGCGCAGGGCATGCGATGAAACTCGAGGTGATTTTATGCCCTTCCAACGTGCAAAAATCAAGGCGCTGGAGCCCGGCTTATTCCTTATCGACGACGCCGGGGAAAGCACCTGCTATCTGCTCTGCGGTGAGCAAAAGGCGCTGGTGATTGACAGCGTGAACGGCCGGGAGAATCTTTTTGATCTCTGCCGCACCCTCACCGATCTACCGCTGATGGTGATCAATACCCACGGCCATGGCGATCACATTTTGGGCAACGTCTATTTCCCGGAGGCATGGATGCATCCGGAGGATTTTCCCATCGCCCGGGAGCATTTCGGCTTTGCGGAGCCGGAAATGGCGCCCTGGGGCCTGAAGCCCTGCCCGCTGCATCCCCTGCCCATAGGAGAAGAGATTGATATCGGCGGGGAGATCATTGAAATCATATCTCTCCGGGGGCATACCCCCGGCTCCATCGGGCTATTGAGCCGCAAGCGCCGCCTGCTCTTCTCCGGGGACGGGCTGAACAGCCATCTCTGGATGCAATTGGATCACAGCCTGCCCATCTCCGCCCTGCGCAGCACCATCCTCACCCTGAAAAGCCAATACGGCCATTGCTTTGACCGGCTGCTCATGGGCCATGCCCAGGATTACACCGATGGAGCGCTGATCGATCAATTGCTGCAGGGCTGTGATGATCTGCTTGCCGGCAAGCGGGAAAAGGATACCCCTTATCATTATTTCGGGGGCGATTGCCTGCAGCATCCCATCAGCGATATCCCCGGTCAGTGCATCGTATACACGGAAGATAAATTAAACGGATAAAAGGAGACGAAAAAAATGAAAAAGCTGAAGATCGGTATTGTCGGCGCGGGCCGCATCGGAAAGGTACATGCCCAGTCCATCATCTATCACATTCCGGAAGCAGAAGTGGTCATGGTCACTGACGTGGTGGAAGCCGCCGCCAAGGCCCTGGCCGAAAAATACGGCATCCCTGCTTACTCCACCGATTACATGGATATTGTAAATAATCCTGAAATCGATGCCGTGCTGGTCTGCTCTCCCACCCCCACCCATGCGGATATCTCCATCGCCGCCATGGAAGCGGGCAAGCATGTATTCTGCGAAAAGCCGGTGGATCTGACCATTGAAAAGATCAAAAAGACCGCTGAAGTAGCGGAAAAGACCGGCCGTAAGCTGCAGATTGGCTTCAATCGCCGCTTTGACCACAATCACGGCAAAGTGCAGCAGCTTGCCAAGGACGGCGTGCTGGGCAATGTGGAAATCATCAAAATTACCTCCCGCGATCCTGAGCCCCCCTCCCCCGAATATGCCGCTTCCTCCGGCGGGCTGTACATCGATATGATGATCCACGATTTCGATATGGCCATGTTCCTGGCAGGCTGCGATGTGAAGGAAGTATACGCCATGGGCACCTCCCTGGTGGATCCGCGCATCGGTCAGGCCGGGGATGTGGATACCGCTATCGTCACCCTCACCTTCGAAAACGGCGCCCTGGGCGTCATTGATAACAGCCGCCGGGCCGCTTACGGCTATGACCAGCGGGTGGAAGTATTCGGATCCCTGGGCATGGCCGCCGGTGAGAACGACGGCGACAGCACGGTCAAGGTTTCCACCGCTGCCGGCGTTGTGGGCGATAAGCCCCAGTATTTCTTCCTGGAACGCTATATGGCCTCCTTTATTGAAGAAATGAAGCAGTTCATCGCCGCTATCGTCAATGATACCGATGTGCCCGTGGGTATCCATGCCGGCCTGATGAGCGTAGTGCTGGCCAAGGCCGCCAAAAAATCCCTGGACGAACATCGTCCCGTGAAGATCGAAGAGGTTATGGAGTAAGGATTATGGCGGGAAGACCTTTCTTTTGAAAAAGAAAGGCCTTCCCGCACCCATCCAAAGAAAACTGCTCCTGGATTTTTCTTGGATGTATACAATCAACTGTTTTCCCAGTGAAGCGTTGAGAACGAAAATAAACCAGACTTTTCACTACTGCCCGAAGGATCGAATGTAGGGGCGACCCTTGCGGTCGCCCGTCCCGGCCCATAACAAGCATGACGAAACATGCGTAAGCGAAGCGCAGGGCATGCGATGAAACTCTCATTGCGGCCCGAAGGGGCGAATAAGAGGAGCCCAAGAAATGGAAGCGGCGAAGCATGAACCGATTTAATGGATCGGGGCATGCGATGAAACTCAGTCAGGAGTGAACCATATGGAAGAAATTATCCGCGCCAAGGGTGCCCATGCCTTTGGCTATACCCCCATCACGGAAATGAACGGCAAAAACGCGGAAATGCTGATGGATTTCGGCATTCTGCGGCTGAAATACGGTGAAAGCTTCCACGATGAATACCCGCTGGAACGCGCCTTCCTGCTGGTGTATGGCAAGGTCTGCTTCAAGTGGGATGACCAGGAGCACACCGAGTACCGTGAGAACTGCTTCGACGTGCCGCCAACGGCTCTGCATGTCAGCAAGGGCACGAAGGGCGTGACCATTATCTGCCTGAGCGAGGAATGCGAGGTCAACGTGCTGCGCACAGATAATGCCCGCGAATTCCCCGCCAGGCTGTATCTCCCCAAGGATACCCCTGATGAATTCCGGGGCGCAGGCACCATGCATGAAACCAGCACCCGCATCGTGCGCACCATCTTCGATTATTCCATCGCCCCCTATGCCAATCTGGTTCTGGGCGAGGTGATCGGCTTCCCCGGCAAATGGAGCAGCTATCCCCCCCATCATCATCCTCAACCGGAAATCTATTACTACAAGAATAACCCGGAAAACGGCTTTGGCTATGCCGAGGTGGGCGATACCGTCTACAAGGTTCATAACGGCGATACCGTTTGCATCCCCGGCGGCATGACCCATCCCCAGTGCACGCCCCCCGGCTATGCGCTGTGGTATCTGTGGGCCATCCGGCATCTGGATGGTTGCCCCTACGCCCAGCCCGATTATCCCATTTTCCTGGATGAACATCTGTGGGTACAAAAAAAGGATGAACCCTACTGGGGCGACAACTACACCGGGAGGTAAGCATCATGAGCAAAATCCGTCTGACCATGGCCCAGGCCCTGGTAAAATTCCTGGATCAGCAATATGTGGAATTGGATGGTGCGGAAACCAAATTTGTCAATAATATTTTCGGCGTGTTCGGCCACGGCTGCGTGGTGGGGGTGGGCCAGGCCCTCTCCCAGGGCGGCCACGGCATCCGCTTCCTCCAGGGCAAGAATGAGCAGAATATGGCCCTGGCCGCCATGGCCTTTGCCAAGCAGAAGAACCGGCGGGAGATCATCCCCTGCGTATCCTCCATCGGCCCCGGCGCCATGAATATGGTAACGGCGGCAGGCTGCGCCACCGCCAACCGCATTCCCCTGCTGCTGCTCCCCGGGGATACCTTTGCCTGCCGTCAGCCCGATCCTGTGCTCCAGCAGGCGGAATTTTTCGATTCCTTCGGCCGCACGGTCACCGATGCTTTCCGGGGCGTATGCCATTATTTCGACCGGATCGAGCGACCGGAACAGCTGATCACTGCCGCCATCCATGCCATGCGGGTTCTCACCGATCCTGCCGATACCGGCGCAGTATGCCTGGCCATGCCCCAGGATGTGGAGGGCGAGGCCTATGATTATCCGGCGGAATTTTTCCGCAAGCGGGTATGGCATATGGATCGCCGGCCCATGACGGAAAATCAGCTGCAGCGGGCCATGGATATCCTGAAAAAGGCTGAAAAGCCCCTGGTGATCCTGGGCGGCGGCGTGCGATACAGCGAAGCCGGGGATGCCCTTTCCGCTTTCTGTGAAAAGGCAGGCATTCCCTTTGCCGAAACCCAGGCAGGCAAGGGCACCCTTTCCTGGCAGCATCCCTTAAATGTGGGCGGCATCGGCGTCACCGGCGGCAAGGCCGCCAATATCCTGGCCCCCCAGGCGGATGTGATCATCGCCGTGGGCAGCCGCCTCACCGATTTCACCACCTCCTCCAAATGGCTGTTCAGAAAGGACGCCAGATTCATCGGCCTGAATATCTGCCCCTTTGACGCGATGAAAATGGACGCCGAGGCCATCATCTGCGATGCCAAAGCCGGTCTGGAATCCATGACCGCAGCGCTGGACGGCTATCAATCCCGCTGGGGCGCCGAGGTGCAGCAAGCCATCAACGAATGGAACGGCATCGTAGATCAATTCTATGCCGATGATCGGCCCCAGGGCCTTTCCCAGACCCGGGCCCTTGGCATCATCAACCGCTTTATGGAAAAAACCGATATCGCCGTGGGCTCCGCCGGCTCCCTTCCCGGGGATATGCAGCGGCTGTTCCGTGCCGGCAACCGGGATACCTATCATATGGAATACGGCTTTTCCAATATGGGCTATGAAACCAACGGCGCCCTGGGGGTGAAGCTGGCCGCCCCGGATAAAGAAGTATACACCTTCTTCGGGGACGGCACCTATATGATGGCCCATTCCGAATTGCTCACCTGCGTGCAGGAGCATCTGCGGGTTCATTTCTGCCTGTTTGATAACAGCGGCTGGGGCTGCATCGAAAATCTGCAGAACAATCAGGGCAATGACACCTTCGGCACCGTCTTCCGTTACCGGAATGAAAAGACCGGGGAGCTGACCGGCGATATCCTGCCCATCGATTTTGCAAAGAATGCAGAGGCTTACGGCCTGAAGGCCTATACCATCCGCACCGCTAAAGAGCTGGAAGCCGCCCTCGCCGAAGGCCGCAGCCAGCCCCTGCCCGTGCTCTATGATATCAAGGTGCTGCCCGGCACCATGACCCCCGGCTTTGAAAACTGGTGGCGTGTGGGCGTGGCGGAGGTATCCACCCAGCCTCGGGTGCAGGCCGCCTATGAAGATCTGATGAACCACGTAAAGGATACAAGAGAGTTTTAAGAAAAGAGGATGATCATCATGCTGGATCCCAAGAAAGTAAAACTGGCCATCGCTCCCATCGGCTGGACCAATGATGACCTGCCTGATCTGGGCGCAGAAAACACCTTTGAGCAGTGCATCAGCGAAATGGCGCTGGCGGGCTTCAAGGGCAGCGAAATCGGCAATAAGTATCCCCAGGATGTGGCGGTGCTCAAGCACAAGCTGGATGTGCGGGGGCTTAAAATCTGCAATGCCTGGTTCTCTTCCCTGTTCACCTCTGAGCCCTACGAAGTGACCATTCAGAATTTCATCGCCCACCGGGATCGGCTGCATGCCCTTGGCGCCAAGGTGATCGGCGCATCCGAGCAGGGCAATTCCATCCAGGGAAAGCCCCTGAATATCTTCGGCGCCGATAAGCCCGTCTACACCAAAGAGCAGTGGGAACTGATCGCCAAGGGCTATAATGAAATGGGCGCCCTGGCCCAGGAAAAGGGCATGATCCTCACCTGCCATCATCATATGGGCACCGGCGTGCAGACCGCGGAAGAAATTGATACCTTCATGTCCCTCATCGATCCGGAAAAGGTATTCCTGCTGTTCGATTCCGGGCATCTCACCTTTGCGGGCATCGATCCCGTGCCGGTGCTGGAAAAATACATCGACCGCATCAAGCACGTGCATCTCAAGGATGTGCGCCTTGCCATCCGGGATCAGGCCCGGCAGCAGGGCTGGAGCTTCCTTAAGGCCGTCCGGGAAGGCGTATTCACAGTGCCTGGGGACGGAGATGTGGATTTTGCCCCCATCTTTGAAATTCTGGAAAAATCCGGCTATGAAGGCTGGGTAGTGGTGGAAGCCGAACAGGATCCCGCCAAGGCCAATCCCTTTGAATATGCCAAGAAGGCCCGGGCCTATATCGCAGAAAAAACCGGCCTGTAAGCCCCCAAAAGATGAACCGCTTTGTTATGCAGAGCGGTTCTTTTTTCGGTATTCCGCAGATAATCACGTAAATCCGACTGGAAACAGGCGTGAAATGCTGCTATAATACAGATATTCGAAACAATATTTCATAAGGAGGATTGCCATATGCCTAAAATTACTTTCATGGGCGCCGGATCCACCGTATTTGCAAAAAATGTGCTGGGCGATGCCATGGTCACCCCCTCTCTGGAGGATAGCGTGATCGCCCTGTACGATATCGACGCCAAGCGCCTTTCCGAATCCTTCCTGATGCTCACCGCCATCAACAATAACCTGGGCAACAAGGCAAAGATCGAAACCTACTGCGGCGTGGAAAACCGTAAAGATGCCCTCCGCGGCGCCAATTATGTGGTCAATGCCATCCAGGTGGGCCTGTATGACCCCTGCACCATCATCGATTTTGAAGTGCCCAAGAAATACGGCCTGCGCCAGACCATCGCCGACACTCTGGGCATCGGCGGCATTTTCCGCGCCCTGCGCACCATTCCCGTCATGTTTGATTTCGCCCGGGATATGGAAGAGGTATGCCCGGATGCCTGGTTCCTGAATTATACCAATCCCATGGCCATGCTTACCGGCGCCATGCTGCGCTATACCGGGGTAAAGACCGTGGGCCTGTGCCACAGCGTGCAGGCATGCGCCCCCACCCTGCTGCGCCATGCCGGAATGGAATATGATGATTCCATCCAGTGGAAAATCGCCGGCATCAATCATATGGCCTGGCTGCTGGAAATCACCAGGAACGGCAAGGATCTGTATCCTGAAATCAAGGAAAAAGTGGCGCAGATCACCGAAAAGCACGGGGATATGGTGCGTCTGGAAATGATGAAGCGATTTGGCTATTACGTCACCGAATCCAGCGAGCATAATGCCGAATACCTGCCCTTCTTCATCAAGGATAAGTATCCCGAGCTGATTGATCGCTTCAATATCCCCCTGGATGAATATCCCCGCCGCTGCATAAACCAGATTGCCGATTGGGAAAAGAGAAGGGATGAACTGACCAAGGATCCCCATCTTTCCCATACCCGCACCCATGAATACGCCAGCTACATCATGGAGGCCATGGAAACCAATAAGCCCTACAAGATCGGCGGCAACGTGCTCAACAATGGCCTGATCACCAATCTGCCCCGGAATGCCTGCGTGGAAGTGCCCTGCCTGGTGGATGCCAGCGGCGTCACCCCCTGCTTCATCGGCGATCTGCCGGAGCAGTGCGCCGCCCTGAACCGCACCAATATCAATGTGCAGCTGCTCACCATTCTGGCCGCCGTCACCAGGAAAAAGGATTATATCTATCAGGCCGCCATGATGGATCCCCACTGCCAGAGCGAGCTTTCCATTGATGATATCGTCTCCCTCTGCGATGATCTGATCGTGGCCCATGAAGGCTGGCTGCCGGAATATAAATAAATCATGATATGCTAACGAAACCAAACATCACCGGAGGATGTTATGAACGATAAGAAGAAACAATTATGGCAAACGGTTAAGTTTACTCTGTTTTCGATTTCTGCAGGAATCATTCAGATCGGCTCGTTTGCTTTGCTGGAAATATTTATCCAGGATTATTGGATCCCCTATCTGATTTCCCTGGTGCTGTCAATTATATGGAATTTTACGCTGAACCGCCGCTATACCTTTAAATCGGCGGCAAACGTGCCCATTGCAATGGCAAAGGTGTTTGGTTTTTATCTGGTCTTCACGCCGCTGTCCACCTATCTTGGCAATTTGGCAGAAAAGGCAGGCATAAATGATTTTTTGATTTTGATCGTAACCCTTCTTGCAAATTTTGTATTGGAATTCTTGTTTTGCAAGTTGGTGGTCTATCGCGGTCAGGAAGATACGCTGGAAAAATAATATTCACTACGATAACAAAAAACAGCACCGTTCCTGTGGTGCTGTTTTTTTGATGCTGACATTGGGGTATATAACGGCAAATACGGCGAAAATAATTAAAATGGTCCCATCCAATTGGATCAACGTGCATTGAATAGCAAACGCATCCTTTATTTATTGAATTTCCTGTTCAAGATCAGCAAATAATTCGCTGTCAAAAAATTCTTTCAGGCTTATATCCAATCCATCACACAGCTTTTTGATGGATACCACCCCAGGATTCTTGCTTTTTTCATTGAGCATGCTATAAACCGTCGAAGGAGACACGCCCGAAACCGTAGCCAGGCCATTGACGGCAATATTATGCTCATCGCATAGTTGCAGAATACGCTTTGCAACTGCCTCCTTCGCATTCATAGGCACACCTCCTTGGGATATATCGTGATTTAGTTTAGCTAAATCTGCGATTTATCGTGTGCGATATATCGCATTTTTCTCGAATCGGTAAATAATTGCGATATATCCCACTTTCAGAAGGTGTATTATGTATTCATGCGTATTTTTCGGCCATCGGGACAGCCCGGAATCCCTGGGGCCCAGGCTGTACGAAGCCATTGAAAATCTGATCCTTCATCATCAGGTGAATCGTTTTTTCGTAGGGCATCAGGGGCCTTTGACCGGATGGCAGCAGATATTCTATCCCAAATCTCAGCGAAATATCCTGCCGTCGATTATGCCGTGGTGCTTGCCTATCTGCCAAGCAGCGGGAATCCTCCTCGCTTTGCCCATCCCACCCTGCTGCCCGACGGCATTGAATCCATCCCCCGCCGTTTTGCCATTTCTCATCGGAATGAATGGCTGCTGAAGCAGGCAGATTATGTGAGCGGCTTCATGGATCATGGCTGGGGCGGCGCAGCCAGGTATCTCCTGAAAGCCCAGCGGCAGAAAAAAAGCGTGATCCTGATATAGCATCACAGCTCGTTCCGGCTGCGCCCATCCGGAATGGACGTTTTCCGTATTGATCTTTCCAAATCGACGCAAATAGAGTATAATGGGAATATCTTTTTACAAAGGAGCGAATGCACATGCCAGAATTCAATGTGAACAGCGGCTTTCTGTATGCCATCACCGCTGTGGTCATCGTATTTGTGCTGGCCCAATCCGCCTTTTTCCTGGTGCGGGCAGCCCGTCGGGCCAAGGCCCTGGGCATCACCGGCGCCACCATCCGGAAAACCATTTTTTCCTCTTCCCTGTTCTCCATCGCCCCGGCAGTGGGCATTTTGCTGGGGGTCATCACCCTGAGCAAATTCCTGGGCCTGCCCCTGCCCTGGCTGCGGCTGAGCGT
Organism: Clostridia bacterium; assembly: GCA_017395685.1. Lineage (GTDB taxonomy): Bacteria > Bacillota > Clostridia > Christensenellales > Aristaeellaceae > RUG563. Next base: position 2,856 of record JAFQOD010000034.1, on the reverse strand, counting down.
GCTGGGGGCCATCACCTATGAGCTGCCTGCCGCCACCACCACCGCCAATGCCATGGGCCTGAGCCTGAGCGAGGCCATCACAGATCCCTCCGCTTATTCTGCCATTGCCTGGGTTATGACGCTGGGCATCATCCCCGGCATTTTCCTGGTGCTCTTCGGCCTGAAGAAAATCCAGAAGGGTGTGGTATCCTTAAAGGGCAAGGATCCCAAATGGGGCAATATCTTCATGAGCAGCCTGTTCCTGGGCATGATTTCCGCCTTCATGGGCATGCTGTTTGCCGATGTGCGCAAGGGCCTGCCCGGGCTGATCCCCATCGCCGTGGCCCTTTCCTCTGCGCTGATCATGGCGATCTGCGGCATTCTGATTAAAAAATGCCGCCTTGCCTGGCTGGAGCAATATGCCCTGCCCCTGAGCATGCTGGGGGCCATGGCCGCCGCCATTCCCATCACTGCGCTGATGGGCTGAGAAGGGAGGATGCAAGATGAAAAATCGTTCTTATGAAGAATCCGTTCATTTTTACGGCCGCATCTGGGTGGCCACAGGCATTTTCCTGATGCTGATGATGCCCGTTTCCATCTGCCTGTATTACGATGCCTGGCCCAATATGGCCCATGTATTCAAGGGGCTGCTGGGCGTGGCCCCCATCTTCTGGACGGTGGGCATCATTGAGGTATTCACCTATGCTCCTATGCTGGGCACCGGCGGCACTTATCTGGGCTTCATCACCGGTAATCTGACCAATCTGAAGGTGCCCGCCGCCCTCAATGCCATGCAGGCCGCAGGCGTGGAAGCCGGGGAAGAAAAGGGCGAAGTGATTTCCACCATCGCCATCGCTTCCAGCGCCATTGCCACCACATTGGTGATTGCCCTGGGGGTGCTGCTGCTGGGCTATCTGCAGCCCGTGCTGGAATCCCCTGTGCTCAAGCCCGCCTTTGATCAGATCCTGCCCGCCCTCTTCGGCGGCCTGGGCGTGGTCTATATTTCAAAGAACTGGAAGCTGGCCGTGGCGCCCCTGGTATTCATGGTGGTGCTGTTCCTGGCCGTTCCTTCCTTGGCCAGCTCGGTGGGCATTCTGGTGCCCGTGGGCGCGCTGGTGGCCATCGGCGCCGCCCGGCTGATGCTGAAGAAAAATATGCTGTAAAGGATGACGATCATGATAATCCTTTGGATCGTACTGGGTCTGCTGGCGGCTCTGATCGCCGTCTTATTGATCCGCACCCTGCAATTTACCCCCAAGGCTGCCCCTGCGCCGGAAGCCGCCCCTGAAAAAATCGACAGTGCCCGGGCCATCGATCATCTGCAGCAATTGATCCGGGCAAAAACCGTATCCTACCGGGATAAGGCGCTGGAAGATGATGGGGAATTTGATAAGCTGGAGGCGCTGCTGCCTCAGTTTTATCCCCACGTTGCCGCCCATTGCGCCTTCCACAAGCCCGGCAAGCGCAGCCTGCTCTTCCATTGGCAGGGCAAGGCCCATGATAAGCCCGGCGTGCTGATGGCCCATTATGATGTGGTGCCTGTGGATGAAGCGGGCTGGCAGCATCCCGCCTTTGACGGAGAAATCCGGGAAGGGGAATTGTGGGGCCGGGGCACACTGGATACCAAAACCACCTTCCTTGCTATCCTGGAGGCGGCAGATGATCTCATCGCCCAGGGCTTTATCCCCCATCAGGATCTGTATCTGGCCTTTGCCGGGGATGAGGAAATCTGCGGGGATGGCTGCCCCACCATCATCCGCTGGCTGCAGGAGCATAAAATCCAGCCAGATTTCGTATTGGATGAGGGCGGCGCAGTGGTGGAAAATGTATTCCCCGGGGTCAAGGCCCCCTGCGCCCTCATTGGCACCGGAGAAAAGGGGCCCATGGATGTGAAATTCATCGTGGAAGGGGCCGGCGGCCATTCCTCCACCCCGCCGGTAAAGACCGCCATCGGCATGCTTTCCAAGGCGGTGGCCCGAATCGAAAAGCATCCCTTCCCCTTCCAGCTGACCCCGCCCGCCAAGGGGCTGTTTGATACCCTGGGGCGGCATTCCACCTTCCTGTACCGGATGATCTTTGCCAATCTTTGGTGCTTCAAGCCAGTGCTCAATCTGTTCTGCCGGATGAGCGGCGGCGAATTGAATGCCCTGGTGCGTACCACCGTCGCCTTTACCCAGATGGAGGGCAGCCAGGCATCCAACGTGCTGCCTCCCAGGGCCTGGATCGGGGCCAACATGCGCCTGATCGGCAGCGATACCACCCAAAGCGCCAAGGCCAGGCTGGAAAAAATCATCGGCAACGATAAAATTCGGGTGGAAATTGCCCACGGCATGAATCCCTCCCCCGTTTCCGTTACCGAGGGTCCGGGCTGGGAAGGGCTGCAGCAGGCCATCCGGGCCACCTGGCCTGAGGCCATCGTATCTTCCTATCTGATGCTGGCCTGCTCCGACAGCCGGCATTACAGCCAGATCTGTCCCCATGTTTATCGCTTTTCCGCCATGGCCCTGAGCAAAGCCCAGCGGGGCATGATCCACGCCCATGATGAGCGCATTCCCCTGGATACCATCGAAACCACCATCGCATTCTATCTGCGCCTGATCAAAGGCTTTGCCGCAAACTGACGGCCGATACAAAAGACCGGAGGATTCATCCTCCGGTCTCTGCGTGTTGACAAAGTCAACACGCCCGAAAAAAATGAAGGATCATTTTTTTCGACATGCAGATTTTCTTGTGCTTCTTCGCAGCACGGGCAGAAAATCTGATAGGAATGAAAAATTCTTCCCGAATCATAAATGATTCTCCAGAATTTTTCTCCTCGCGGCGTACATGCCGCCGCTGCGGATTGCATTTCTTCGCCTACTATGCTGCAAGTATTTT
>JAFQOD010000033.1 GCA_017395685.1 Clostridia bacterium | reverse complement strand
GGCCAGCGTTTCCCCTTCCCCCATGCTGCGCTGCTCCCCCTGCCACAGGGTGTAGAGGGAATTGCCCCGGATCTGATGGATGCCCACCTGATCAGACGGCAGGGAAGGAGAGGCCCAGCTGGAGGCGCCCCCCGTCATGATTACCACGTTGGTACTGAATCGGTCGAGGCCCGATCCCATCATCTCCGCAATATCCCGGGTGGCCAGCCCATACTGGCTTTCCAGATTGCTGCCGCACATATACACCATCACCGTGGTGCTCTTCTTTTCCTCCCCCCCGGCAGGATAATAAGGCAATGCCAGCATCAGCATCATCAAACAGCAGATCAAGCGCTTCATGGGCCACTTCCTTCCGGCAAAAAGCATAAAACAAATTGGGGTTCCATCTGCCTGCATTATCGCATAATCCGCAGGGGCTGTCAAATTATCCCCGGTTCAGAAGGATTTTTTCATCATCTGCCGAAAATTTATCTGACTTTCCCGGAAAGGATGAATCACCAATGAAAAAATGGCTTGCTTTGTGGCTGGCGCTGCTGCTGGGAATGGGCTGTGCCCTGGCCCAGGATAAACCGGTTGATTTGGCGCAGCTGATGGAAAAGGCCCGGGCCGGCGATGCGGACGCCCAATATGAGCTGGGCATCTGCTACGGCAAGGGAACCTATGTGGATCAAAGCTGGGAGCAGGCCTTTTACTGGTATCAGCAGGCGGCGCAGCAGGGCCATCCCAATGCCCAGAGCAATCTGGGCGGCTGCTACATGCTGGGCTACGGCTGTGAACCGGATGCTAAGAAGGGCTTTTCCCTGATCAAGGCGGCGGCAGAGCAGGGATTGCCCGTTGCCCAGTATAATATGGGCCTGTGCTATGAAACAGGCATCGGGGTCCGGAAGGATTTGAATCAGGCCTTCCTCTGGTTTGAAAAAAGCGCCCTGCAGGGGGATGGGGACGGCCTGTATTCCCTGGGAAAATGCTATGAAAACGGCCAGGGCACAGCGGCCGATCCATTCCTTGCCTTCCAATATTATGAAAAATCCGCCCTGACCGGTAATATTTACGGCCAGTTTTCCCTGGCCAGCTGCTATCAATACGGAAAAGGCGTATCGGAGGATCTGGCCAAAGCCGCCCATTGGTACGAAAAAGCCGCCGAACAGGGCCATAGAAATGCCCAGTTCAATATCGGCGTCTTCTATATGATGGGCTGGGGTGTTGAGCAGAATGACGAAAAAGCTGCGCAATGGTATTTGCTGGCGGCAGAGCAGGGGATTCCTCAGGCGCAATACAATCTGGGCATCGCCTTCCGCAAAGGGAAGGGCGTCTGGCAAAATGATGAACAGGCCGTTTACTGGTATACCCTGGCGGCAGAGCAGGGCTATGCCGACGCCCAATACAATCTGGGCGTCTGTTATGACCGGGGCCTGGGGGTAACCGCAGATATCAAAAAAGCAGCCGGCTGGTATCAGAAAGCGGCGGAGCAGGGAGTGGCCGAGGCCCAGGTGGATCTGGGCAACTGCTACCAGAAGGGCCAGGGCGTGGATCAGGATTACATCCTGGCCACCAAGTGGTATCGGGAAGCGGCGCTGCAGGGCCATCGGGACGGCCAGTTAAACCTTGGTATCAATTATTATTACGGCTACGGCGTCAATCAGGATATGGAACAGGCGGCCTATTGGATGATGCTGGCCCGGCAGCAGGATATGAAGCCCTCGCCCGCGGCCCCCGATACGGAGGAAGAGGAAATCACCGTCATCGGCCTGTTCCTCACCCCCCAGTCCGCCCAGGAGCAGCAATCCCTGGGGGATCAGTATTTCTATGGAAACGGCCAGGAACAAAATTACGAAAAGGCCGTGGAAATGTACACCCTGGCGGCAGAAGAGGGCAATGCCCAGGCCCAATACATGCTGGGCTGCTGCTATCTTTTCGGATACGGCGTTCCGGTTTCCGATGCCAGGGCGGCAGAATATTTTTCTCTTTCCGCTGCCCAGGGACTGGCCCAGGGCCAGTATTATCTGGGGGTCTGCCATCTGGAGGGCTTCGGCATGAAGAAAAATCTGGAAAAGGCAGCGGAATTATTCCATCTGGCTGCCAATCAGAATAATCCCTTTGCCCTTTATGAGCTGGGCAATTGCTACCGCAAGGGCCTGGGCGTACAAAAGAATGAAGAAAAAGCAGCCCGGTATTATTCCCTGGCCGCTGAAGCATCCCACAATCTGGGGAAATATGAACTGGCCCAGTGCTACCTGCAGGGCATCGGCATGGAAAAGGATGAAATCAAGGGCTTCCAATGGCTCTATTCCGCCGCCCGGCAGGGGCATGTGGAATCCGCCTATCAGGTAGCCCAATGCTATCAGCAGGGCATCGGCACCCAGCCGGATATGGATCAGGCCATCTACTGGCTGGATCTGGCCGCCCGTCTGGGCCATGAGGGGGCAAAGAAAGAGCTGGATCAGATCCACGCCACCGGGGTATTTGCCTCCTTTGAAATGGAAAAGCTGCTTTCCGCCCATCAGCAGGCGGCCCGGGAAGGGGATGCAAACGCCCAATACAGCCTGGGCATCTGCTATGATCAGGGCATCAGCGTCCAAAAAGATCCAAAGACAGCGGCAGAATATTTCACCGCTGCGGCCAGACAGGGCCATGTAAAGGCCCAGGCCATGCTGGGGCAGTATTATTATCAGGGTACGGCCGGCATCATGGATTTTGATCAGGCCGCCCATTGGTTTGAAAAAGCAGCAGCCCAGGGGGATGCAAGTGCCCAGTATCATCTGGCGCTGTGCTATGAAAATGGCCTGGGGGTCAGCTGGGATGCCGCCAAGGCCGTTAAATGGTATCTTGCCGCGGCTGAGCAGGGGCATATGGAGGCCCAGTATGCCGCGGGCATCTGCCATTATTACGGGCTGGGCACGCCGGTGAATGATGAAGAAGCCTTCCGTTGGTTCCTGGCGGCAGCCAGTCAGGGGGATGCCCTGGCCCAGAATCAGATATCCGGCATGTATCAGAATGGGGTGGGCACTGCCCCGGATGCCGATCTGGCCGCCTACTGGAAATCCCGGGCGGCTGAGCAGGGCTTCCCTGTGAAATAATTACAAAGGAAGCGCCATGGACGTTCAGACATCCATGGCGCTTCTGCGTGTTGACAAAGTCAACACGCTCGAAAAAAATGAAGGATCATTTTTTTCGACATGCAGATTTTCTTGTGCTACTTCGCAGCACGGGCAGAAAATCTGATAGGAATGAAAAATTCTTCCCGAATCATAAATGATTCTCCAGAATTTTTCTCCTCGCGGCGTACATGCCGCCGCTGCGGATTGCATTTCTTCGCCTACTATGCTGCAAGTATTTT
>JAFQOD010000032.1 GCA_017395685.1 Clostridia bacterium | reverse complement strand
GCGCAACTGCTCTATAACTTCGCTATACTTTGAGATATCTGTCCATTTTCGTTTCTCCATAAAGTTACCCCCTGACGTAGTTCTATTATCCTACTTCAGGGGGCTTTTTGTCTATTGTTCGTTTTTACTGGTTCTGTTCAAGATGCGTTCAGGGCTTTTTCTTCATAGCGCCCGGCGGATCAGATTGAAGATGGCCAGCAGCAGGCATGCGCCGGCCACTGCCACCAGCAGGCTGTAAAGATTGAAGCCGCTGATGCCCCCCAATCCTGCCAGTGTGGCTACATAGCCCCCCAGCGCTGCCCCCAATACGCCGATCACCATATTGACGATCCAGCTGCGGCCGCCGTTTCCCATGATCAGGCCGGCGATCCACCCGGCCAGCGCCCCCAGCGCAATCCAGAGAATGATATTCATAAAATATTCCCCCTTTCCTTTTTCATATTATGCGCTGAAAGGAAAAGGGGAATGGATTTATTTTTCTGTTTCCACCTGGCACACGGTCAGGATATCCTCCCGGACGGAGAAGCGGATTTCCATATTGTCGTAGGGAAAGCCATAAATTCTTTCCGGATCCTGCTGATAGCCGGGCCGGGGATCCTGGGAAAGAATGCTGCGGAGGGAATCCCGTTTTTCTGCCGGAATTTTTTTCATCAGTTCATCGGGGATGATCACCTGCAGCTGATGCCCCATCACCTCATGGGCAAAGCCGCCGGTAGCCTCGGGATGGCAATCCACATAGGGCAGATAGGGCTTGATATCGAAGATGGGGGTGCCGTCTACCATATCGGCCCCTGCAATGCGCAGAATGGGCCCCAGATGGGGATCATGCTCCACCCCCAGCAGCCTTACGCAGCTCAGCCCGATGGGATTGGGCCGGTAGGGGGCACGGGTGGCAAAAACCCCCATTCGTTTATTGCCCCCAAGCCTTGGCGGCCGCACCGTTGGGGACCATTCCGCACGCTGGGCCAGATGGAATTGCCAGATCAGCCATAGATGGGAATATCCCTCGATCCCCCGGAGGGCGTCGGGATTGCGGTATTCCGGTTCAAATACCAGATAGGATTCCAGGCTGTCCGTCAGACCGCTCTGCCGGGGCAGGCCGAATTTGGTGGGAAAATCATTGCGGATACGGGCGATAATGTGCATTAAGGCCTCCTTGACAGGCGGAAAAGAATGGCGGATCAGCCCACGGCGATACTTTCAGGCTGCTGCGGGGCGAAGGCGCCGCGATAGGCAGGAATGGAAATGAAGGCGAAGGGCAGGATGAATCGGATGAAAAGCAGAAGGGCATCAGAAATGCCAATCATCTGTATGCCCAATTTCAGGGTCAGCGCCAGAATGGGCAGAAGGACTGCCGTCAGCATCAGCCCCCCGGCCACCAGCAGCGTGGCCAGCAGGGAATATTTGCGCAGGGCCAATTGACCGATGGGCAGGAAAATCAGCAGGCAGATCAGCATGGTGGCAGAGGCGGAAATCAGCTGGCTTTTGCCGATAGCCATGATTTCGGGGTTTGATTCAAAGGTGACCAGGAAGGCATTCGGGGCCAGCAGCAGCGCGGCATAGTAAAGGAAAACAATGCCCATGGCGGAGGCAACAAAGCTGATGTGGAAGGCCATTCCCGCTTTGATTTTGCCTTTTTCCTGCATGATGGCGGATAACACCAGGCCCAGAATGCACAGGACGAAAATGAGATTGGCAGGCAAATTGATCAGCTGGGAGCTGATGGAATGGCCGGCCAGCTGAACAGCGCCCATATGGCCGACGGCAATGCTGGAAAAATAGGAAACGCCCAGTGAAAGCTGGGATGCTGCAAACCAGGGAAGCAGAAATTTGGCCATTTTCTTAATCATGATAGGATCTCCTTCCATATATAGGGGTTTATTCTTTCCAGGAAACCAGGGCGTCCATTTCCTTGCGTTTTTTGGGCCGCAGGGCATCCCCTTCTTTGGGATAGCCCAGGCAGATCACCAGCCGGACGGGTTTTTCCAGGCCGCAGATTTCCCGGATTTTTTCATTATCAAACCAGCCCAGGATGCAGCTGCCAAGCCCCTGGGCGGCTGCCTCTGCGGTGATAAAGGCGGCGGCGATGCCGATATCGATGGAGCGGTAATCATTCTTTTTGATCCGGGCGCCCAGGGCGGCGGAGGCCACATAATCCTCCTCCGAAATGACCAGCTGCACCGGGGCCTGATGGGCAAATTTATTCATGCCCATGCCGGTGGTGGCCCGGGCCACATCCTTGGCGGCCTGGCCCCGGCAGACCGTGATGTGATAGGGCTGCCCGTTGCAGGCGGAGGGGGAAAGGCGGGCGGAGGCCAGAATGGCATCCAGCTTTTCCGGTTCGATCATTCTGGTTTCGTCAAAGCTGCGGCAGGATTGCCGGTTGACGGCAATTTCGGTAAAATTCATTTGATACCTCCGCTTTATGGATGGAATGCTTGTAATCATAATAATATTATAAAAATATTTTTTTGTAAATGATAACAGCAAAAAAGGAGGGATAAGCGGGGGTGAAATGCCGGTGAAAGCGCCGTTTCAGGTTGACAAAAACCTGGGAAAACCGTACAATATCAATTGGTAAAACAGCCATTTTTTTAAGGAGCTGCCCGATGAAAGATTTTCCCCTGTTCCGGTCTGCCCGCTCCGGGCTGGCAGGCCTGGCAATCATGGTATTTCCGCTGATTATTTTTTCTTTATCTTCCGCTTCCGCGCCCCTTGCCCTGATGCTGACGGTGATGGTGCTGCCTGCGGCGGCCTGCATATCCGGGCTGGTATGCGGTGCGCTGCCCATGGCGGCGGGGATCATGAGCGGCATTTTTTCCATGTATCTGCTGGCCGGGCCCCAGGGCGCCCAGACGGCTGCGGTATATCTGATCCCGGTTCTGGTTGCATTTATTGTGGTGATTGTGCGCCGCATTCCCTTCTGGAAGGGCTGCGCTGTGATGATCGGCGCCCATGTGGCGGCGATGGCAGGGGCCTATCTGATGATTCAGGGCTTTGCCGGCGGCCAGCTTTTTACCCTGGCCGGTGATTGGGCGGCTGATTATCTTTCCAAGGCTGAGGAAGGCGATCAGATGCTGTATGTGTTTTATCAATACGGCCTGATCAGCCTGCCGGAGGAGATGAAGGAAACGCTGCTTGTTCCCGCTGCCGAGGGCGGATACATGATGAATGCCGCCGCCCGGGCGGATCTGATCCTTTCCATGCGTTCTCTGGTCAACAGTCTGCTTGCCACCCTGGTGCCCACGCTGCTGATTTCCCAGAGCATTCTGGGCGGCGTGGCCTGCCTGGCCCTGCCCCTGAAATACGGCGCCGTGGCCGCCCAGCGACGGGATTTCAAACAGGTGATCGATGATCAGAAGGAATTGCAGGCCCCGGATTTTCCCGATCTTTCCATGCCGCCGGTCAGCCTGTGGCATATTCCCCGGGGAATGGGCTGGAAGGTGGGGGTATGCTGGCTGCTGGGCAATTTTCTGCAGGGCGCCGCTTCTGCCCCTGCGGCCATTGCGGGCATCATCCTGTATGCCGGCTCCAGCGCCCTGTTTACCATCCAGGGCATCAGCATGATCAATTTTCTGCAAAAGGCGAAGGGGAGCAAAAAAGCCTGGCGCATCATTCTTCCCCTGCTTTTATATATGGTTTCCCTGCTGAGCATCGTAGGGATTTTCGATCAGATAACCAATCTGCGGGGCTTGAGAAAGCCCCGGCAACCGAAGGAGGAATAAATCCATGAAAGTCATTCTGCTGGCCGATGTAAAGGGCACCGGCAAAAAACAGGAAATCGTCAATGTAAGCGATGGCTATGCCCGCAATTTCCTTTTTCCCAAGAAGCTGGCCATCGAAGCCACCGCCGGCGCATCCAAGGAAATTGAGCGCAAGCAGGCCGCTGAACGCCAGCGTGAAATGGAACGGCGGGCCGCCGCTGAAAAGAAGGCCGCTTCCCTCCGGGGCAAGGTGATCACCGTGGTGGCCAAGTGCGGCGCCCAGGGCCGGCTGTACGGCTCTGTCACCGGTCAGGAAATCGCCGCTGCCCTCCAGGCCCAGCATGGGGTGGAAGTGGATAAGCGGAAGATCGATCTGTCCGAAACCATTCGCACCGTGGGTGAAACGGAAGTGATCGTGAAGCTGTATCCTGAAATCAGCGCCAAGATGACCGTGCGCGTAACGGGCGGAGAAGCATAATGGAAGCCAATATGCCTGCCTATGCCCCCGTTCCCCCTCACAGCACCGATGCGGAACGCTCGGTGCTGGGCGCCATGCTCCAGGATGGAGCGGCTGTATCCGCAGCCATTGAAACGCTGGGGGCGGATGATTTTTATGTGCCTGCACACAGGGAAATTTTTGATGCCGCCCGGGCCCTGGCCGCCGACAGCATGGCGGTGGACCTGGTCACCATGGATGCGGAGCTTTCCCGTAGGGGCACATTGCCCGGGGTGGGGGGCATTGAATATCTGATTGAATTGACCCAGTTTGTGCCCACCACCGTAAACGTGCGTTATTACATCCGGATCGTCCAGGAAAAATCCATCCTGCGCCGCCTGATCGGTGCGGCGGGGGAAATTTCCAAGGCCAGCTATGCCCAGGAGCAGGATCTGCCCGAAGTGCTGGCCCTTTCCGAAAAGCTGATTTTCGATATCGTGATGCAGCGCACCGGGGGAGAGGATCTCAAGCACATCAAAGAGGTGCTCACCAATACCTATACCCAGATGGAAGAATTCGCCCGGCTCAAGGGCGGCGTTTCCGGGGTGCCCACCGGTTTCTATGCCCTGGACAGCATGCTGACCGGCCTGCATGGGGGCGAACTGGTGCTGGTGGGCGCACGTCCCTCCATGGGTAAAACGTCCTTTGCCATCAATGTGCTTTCCAATGCCGCCAGAAAGGGAAAGAAAATCGCCTTTTTCAGCCTGGAAATGCCCCGGGAGCAGATTGCCATGCGTATCCTGTGCGGCGATTCCAGGGTGAATCTGCAGTCGGTGAGAAAGGGCATGCTCCGGGATGAGGACTGGATGAAGCTGGCCCGGTCCCTGGCGCCCCTTGCCACCACGGAAATTTATATCGATGATACCTCCGGCCTGACCCCGGGCCAGATGCGTTCCCGCTTCCGCAGGCTGATGATGGATCACGGCCTGGATATGATCATGGTGGACTATCTGCAGCTGATGGGATCGGATAAAAAGGCGGAAAGCCGCCAGGTGGAAGTAAGCGAAATTTCCCGCAGCCTGAAGGCCATCGCCAGGGAATTGAATGTGCCCCTGGTGGCCCTGGCCCAGCTTTCCCGTGCCAATGAAAAGCGGGGCTCGGGCGGCTACCGGCCCATGCTTTCCGATCTTCGTGATTCCGGCTCTATTGAGCAGGACGCCGACGTGGTCATGTTCCTGCACAGGGAAGCCTATTATGACCGGGAAAAGCGGGAGGGGGAAAACCCCGATAACACGGCTGAGGTCATTGTGGCCAAGCAGAGAAACGGCCCCATCGGCACGGTAAAGCTGGCCTGGCTGGGCGAATATACCCTCTTTGATAATCTGGCCAGCGAGCCTTCATTCTGACGGATGAAAAGGGACGGAAAATGCGCCGTCCCTTTCTGATACAAAGGAGATCGATTGCATGGAAATGCAGCCTGCCCTGATGGTTTTGCAGGGCGTTGACGCCGGCTACGGAAAGGATAACTGTCTGCGGCAGGTGGATCTGAGACTGCCGGAAGGGCAGATTACCTGCCTGCTGGGGGCCGCCGGATGCGGAAAAACCACCCTGCTGAAATTGCTGGCCGGGGAAATCAGGCCAAGGAACGGCCGCATCCTGATGGGAAATCAGCCCGCCGGCCGGATCGGCAAGGGGCATTGCACGGCCGTTTTTTCCCAGACCCGGCTGATGGACAGCCTGAAAATCGGCCTGCAGCTGAAGATGAAGCTGGCGCTGAAGGGAATCCGGGGGAAGGAAGCGGAAGGCCGCATTGCCCATGCCCTGCAGTTAATGGAAGCAGAGGACTGCGCGGGCCGCTATCCCGATCAATTATCCGATGGGGAACTGAGGCGGGTGCTGGTGGCCCGGGGGATGCTGCTCCGGCCCCGGCTGCTGATCCTGGATGAGCCCTTTCAGGGCCTGGATCAGGCATTCCGGCACAGATTGTGGCAGCGGCTGCAGGCGTGGCAGGAGGAAAATAAAACGACCATCCTTTTTTCTTCGGCGCAGCCGGAGGACGCCCTCAATTATGCCCATTATGCCCTGCTGATGCGGGAGGGCCGCATTCTGCAGGCGGATACCCCTCAGCAGATGATGAAAAATCCCCGGAGCCATTATGCTGTTTCTTTTCTGAAGCCGGGTAATGTGCTTCGGGGCGTGGTAACCGGCCTGGGGGAAAACAAGGCCGCCATGGAAATGGATGGGATTACGCTGCACTGCATTCCCAGTCTTCCGGTGATGCTGGGGGATCAGGTGGCCCTGTGCCTGGATTATTCCCAGCTGCATTATGGGCTCAGGCCCCAGGGCAGGGTATTCCTCAGCGGCGTGCTCCGGGAATTCCGTTACGGGCCGGGAGGAAAGATGGCCGTGATCGAATTGCCGGATGGAGCGGAGATGATGGCCTATTGCCGTCAGGGGGATGATTGCAGCCCCGGCGGCCGGGTATTTATCTGGTGGGATCCGGATCATGCCGTCATGGTTCCCTGGGATGAGACAACGGAATAAGCAGCATAAAAAAGCGGGGCTTTGCAGCCTCGCTTTTTCATTGATATTTGCTTAATAGTCAGCCCCGTAGGGGAATACCGCCACGATTTCACTTTCAATATAGACGATGGTGTACAGGGAACTGCCGTAGGTCATATAATTGTTCATGAAATCCTGGATGTTGTAGGCCCGCTTGCAGTTGGCTTTGGTGCCGTAGTAGAAAAGGCAGTTGGGGCTTACCGCATAATCGTAGGAATCCACACCGCCGTTGGTGAATGTGGAATAATTGCCGGAGCCGTAATCGGAGCTGCTGTATTTGATGGTGACCAGATCGGCATCAATACGCCAGGTGGTACCCTTCAGATAGATATTGGTGATATAGCCGGCGGATACCCGGGTGCGCTTTTCACTGGGACGGCGCTGCAGATAGATGGTATAGGTGGTGGATGCGCCTCCGTTGCTTACCTGGATGGTCACCACCTGGGGCTTATCGGTGATGGAAATGACCTGGGATTCCTGGCCGGAGCGCACATACTGGCCGTTTACGGTGATCACCGCATTGGGATCATAGGCGGTGGGGGTAAAGGTGGGGCGGGATACCCAATCCGCCACGGTAAGAAGATAGGTGGTCTGATAGGGATTGAAGGATTCGGGCAGCATAATGCCGGTATTGGGACAGTTATGGGTCAGATTGCTCAGCAGGGTGGAGGAACCGCCGTAATAAGAACCGGCATAGCCGTCATCCGCCAGGGCGGGCAGGCAGGAAAGCGCCAGCACCAGTGCAATCATCAAAGAGACCATTCTTTTCATTATTTCATCCTCCTGAAATGATGGATTCAACCATAGAACGGAAGAAGATGCCATTTTCTTGCGCCTGATTTTGGGCGCATTGTAAATTATAGCATGGCGCAATGACGGGTGCAAGGAAATTTTGACGAAATTCGTGGAAATTTGGCAATTTGGCGCCTGTCCTTGCGCTGAACAGGGGAATCTGCTATACTGATAGGGAAACAATACCCAGGAGGTTTTTTGAATGGAAAAGAAGCAGGTGCTGCTTTCCGTTACCGGCTGGGCCCAGGAGCAGGAGGAAAAGCCTGATCCTGTGCGGCTGCTGACCACCGGCACCCTGTCCGGGACGGATGAGGCCTGGCGCCTTGATTATACCGAAACCCAGCCCGATAACCAATCCCATGACGTGGTGGTCACCATGGGCAAGGGCGTGGTCACCATGCAGCGGATGGGGCCTTTTTCCACCAGCATGGTGTTTGAAAGGGGGCGCCGGTTCGAGGGCAGCTATTATACCCCTTACGGCGCGCTGGATATGGGGGTTTATGCCACCCAGGTGAAATATGATGTGGATGGGGACGCCAACGGCGAGGTCAATCTGCAGTATCAGCTGGATCTGCAGGGCCAGTTCGCTGCCATGCATTCCCTGCGCATTCGCTTTTGCCCGGCAGGGAAATCATGAGCGCTTTGGATAAATGGCGCAGGGAAATCCGTCCCCTGATTCCCCGGGGGTTTTTGCGCCGGGATCAGGGAAGCGGCCTTTTTATCAGTGATTTTCCAAGGCTGGGCCTGGGGCAGGAGGTGGCTCAGATCCTCCGTACCCGGGGGTTCCGGGTGGAGATGGCATCTCAGCTGGCCTGGATCGACGGGGAGATGGAAAAATACCGGCAATTGGCGGATCAATTAAAATATGAAGCATTTTTGCCGGATGAAGGGGATTATCCCCTCTATGATCTGGGAAAGCGGCTGATGAAACGCATGGAGCCTATAAATGAACAGCCCATGGAATGGATCCGCTTTACCATGAAATGCCTGGATGCCCGTCAGGATGGGGAAATCATGCGGCTGCTGCCCCCGGCGATTGCCCTTCTGCAGCGGCAGCACCGGCCCCTTCCCTCCCTGGCGGGGGCGCTGATTATGGATGATCTTTTTCATCGCAGGAAAGGAGCGGAAGCAGAATGCTGATTACCTGGCACGGTCATTCGGAATTCTATCTGGAGGGGGAGCAGGGCTTTACCCTGATCACCGATCCCTTTGATGCTCATGTAGGCTATCCCATGGGGGAATATCCGGCGGATGCCGTCACCGTATCCCATGGCCATGGGGATCATAATTTTGTGGAAAAGGTGAAGGGCAATCCTGTCATTATATCCCAATCGGGGGAATGGCAGGCGGCGCCGGATGTGAAGATCACCGCCATTCCTTCCTTTCATGATGATGCCCAGGGGGCAAAGCGGGGCGGCAATCTGATCATGAAGATTGAAATGGAGGGGTTGACGTGCTGCCATCTGGGGGATCTGGGCACTGCCCTGAATGAGGATCAGATCCGGGCGCTGGGCCAGGTGGATATCCTGATGGTGCCCGTGGGCGGCTATTATACCATCGATGCAAAGCTGGCCCGCCAGACGGTGCATGATCTAAAGCCTTCCGTGGTGATTCCCATGCATTTCAAGCAGCAGGGGATCAACTGGGATTGGCCCATCAGCGATGGAAGGGATTTTCTGGAGCTGATGGGGGCCGGACAGGCTGAGGCCATGCCTCTGCTCCGGGTTACCCGGGGGGATCTTTCCCAGCAGCCGCCTCTGGTGCTGCTTTCCTGGCAGAAATAAACCCTATAAATTATGAAAAAAATGATCCCGGATATGCTGTGAAGCCGGGAAGAAAACGGAAAGCATGATCAAAAAAAGGGCGTTTCAGCACCAAAGCAGGGCTGAAACGCCGTTTTTTCATCATGGGATTTCAAAGGGAGGACGGCATATCCGATTTTCTTACACGATTCTTCCGAACCATTCCCGGCTGAGCACCTGGGTGGCCCCCAGCAGCACGCTGCGCATTTCATAGGGGGAGGGGAGAATTTCCGGGGCTTTGACCGCCCCGCCCAGCAGGGTATTGAGGCGGCTGGAGATGCGGGAAATGAATTGCTCCTGGCAGGGCCGGGCATAGGGACAATCGATGACCACCTGGCCGGGATCCAGCAGCCAGATGACGGAATGCAGCATTTCCGCCGCATCATCTGCGCTGCGCAGCAGGGCAGCCTGATACTGGGAAAAATCCGTCAGGGAGCACTGAGCGATGCGGCTGAGCAGGGCATCCTCATTTTCATCGGGGATTTCCGTAAGGCCGCAATTTTTCGCAAATGCCCGGAGGGATAGATGGCTTTCAAAGGATTTGCCCTGCCGGCTGATCAGCTGCCCGGCATCCCCGGCAGCGGCATTCAGGCCGCGCAGCACATTTCCGTTATGGATGGTGGCGCCGCCTACCCCCTCGCCGATATAGAGATAATACAGCACTTCACTGTCGTTGCGGGTGGCCAGGGACATGAATGCCCGGACGGCGAATTTCACATCCTCATCCACATAAAAATCATACAGGCCCAGCTCTTCCCGCAGCATCTTTTTCATTTTGATGGTATTCAGGGCGGGCAGACGCTTGTTGATCACCACATCCTGCTGAATATCGTAGGGGCCGGGCACCACGATGGCCACTCCCAGAATTTCCCGGTTTTTCAATTCCTTATCGATGGTTTCCCGCACCTTCCGCAGGAAGGAAAGCAGATTGAGGGTATAATCCCTCTCCCGGTCGTAGGAAAAGATCATGGAAGGAAGCAGCGGGGAAAGATCCAGCGCCAAGGCGGAAAAACGGAAATAAATATCCGTCAGATCAATGATCAGCCAGGCATGGCGGGTGGTGCACAGAGAAATCTGATCCGCCTTTCTTCCTGCATTCCGGTAACCGGGGGCCGCCTGCTGGGCAGGGGCGGAAAAATCCAATACATGATAGCGGTTCAAATGATCCACCAGATTGGTCACCGTCATCAGGCTCAGCCCTGTGCCCTCGGCCAGATCATGGCGGGTCAGCATGGGATGAACGGAAAATAATTCCCAGATCCTGGCGATATTCTGGCGTCGGATACTCAGTTGATCAATGGTTTTCATCCCATACGCTCCTTCTCAGATACGGGCAAGCAGGCGGCCTGCCTCTTCCCCGATACGTTCGGCCTCCCCGGGGATGCCGGGCAGACGCTTATAAAGGAAGGTGGATTCCAGGGCGGCATAGGCACCCCGGGCGATATCATCCCGGGTGGGAAGATAGCCCAGCAATTCTTCGGCGCAGCCAAGGGTGATGGCTCGGGGATCCCCCAGTTCTTTTCGGATCATCTGGCCGGTGAGGGTAAAGCCCTCAAAGGGCAGCGCCGTGATCATGACCCCGCCGATTTTCAGATAACCGATGCCGATTTCCTCCCGAGGGGAGAGGAAATCGAACCGATCCAGCATTTCCCGCTCCCAGACGGCGGCTACCTTCCGGCTGCCGGGGATCGTTTCCGGCCGTTCCTTGGCCCGCCGGGCGGTTTCCCGGATATCTTCCCGGGTGACTGCCATCAGATGCAGCTCCATCTGCAGCCGTCCGCCCTGCAGGGTAAGGGGAAGGGGGGAGGGATGCTGGTTTTCCGCCTGGCAGATGGCCTGGGCAAAGGCTAAAAGCCGGGCCGGGCGATCCTCATCTTCGCAGGGCACAGGATCGATATCCCCGCACAGGCCGTTGATATAAATGGGCAGCAGCCCTTTTTCTTCCAATATGCGGCAGACCTGGCCGGGATAATCGGCGGAGATCTGATCAATCCGCCCCCTGCTGACCGCATGACAGGCATAAGAAACCAGGGCGATTTCCGGCGCGCCGCAGCGCACAATGCGGAAGGAGCGCACCTGATCATCCACGGGGCCGTTTTCGGTAGTGCGGTTGTAGGCATGCTTTTCCCCGATGGGGGCGATGGAATGGGTGATGCCCTCCACAGGGGCAAGATCCCCCATGGCCCGGCGGGCAGCTTCGGTGATGAGGGCGGGCATGCCCGCAACGGTATCCGGATCCACTTCCCCGCAGCCCTCATGATATTTCATGGAGGGGCCGGTATGGGTGTGGATGCTGACCATCATCACATGATCGGGGTGAATGCCGTATTCCTGCCGCAGTGCATCCTTTACCTGCTGCACCAGGCCCTTATTCAGGCCCAGCAGATCGCAGCTGATGATCAGATAAATATTTTCATCCGCTTCCAGGGCAAGGGCACGGGCATGGAGGGGATCAATAATCCCGGCGGCCCGACGCTCCAGATAATAACCGTAGCCGGTCAATTCAACCCCCAGGCGGGGAGTGATTTCCATTTTGCCGAATCCGGCGCGCATAATAAATCCCTTCTTTCTGGATGAGTGGGATATCAGAGGGCAGGAATTTTGCCCAGATATTTGGCCAGATAGCGATTGTTGATTTCGTCGCCGCCATCGATATTGGCGGAGGCAAAGAATTCAATTTCCTTGCCCTGCTCCCGGGCGATTTCCTCGGCCCGGCAGACGATGGACTGCAGAATGGCAGCGCCCACGGCGGTGGAGGTGGGGCCTACCATCCGGCCGCCCGCCCCTTCCATGCTGGCGTCGCCCAGGATGCCTTCATTATCCAGCACCAGATCGGCAGCCTCAAACAGCCGCAGCCCCAGGCCGTTCCGGGGGGATACGGCGGAAGAATGCTTCATGGAGGTGAGGGCGATCACATAGGCCCCCCTCTCCCGGCATTTCTGGGCCAGCTCCACCGGCACCGCATTGCGGCCGGAATTGGAAATGGAGATGAGCACATCCCCTGCTTTTACGGGGTATTTTTCCAGCAGCGCATCCGCCAGATCATCCTTCCTTTCCCACTGGGAGCTTTCGGAAGCGGAAAGATGCAGCATCAGCTTTTCATCCAGGATGGGGCAGATCCTTACCAGGCCGCCGGCACGATAGAAAATTTCCAGGGCCAGCAGATGGCCGTGGCCGGTGCCGAAGGTATAGAGCATGCCGCCGTTCAGCTGGCATTGGGCGATTTTCTGGGCAGCGGTTTCCAGGGCCGCTTCCTGGCGGGTGATCACGGTATGGAGCAGAGAAGAAAGATTATCAAAATAACGATGCAGAACAGACATGGAAAGAATTCCTCCTTAATTATTGATTGGCCTGTAGGGCCCCATAGCTTTCTTTCATATTGGACAGCACCTGATCGGTGAGCAGCCCCCGCTTCTGGAAGGAATGGATCAGGGCCCCCAGCTCCGGCGGATATTCAGGCATACTGATCCGGGCATGGGGGATGCGCCCGGTAAGGGCATCGGTGAAAAGATCCCTAGCCAGGGGATTATGGGCGAATACCCCGCCATACATGCCTACCCGGTAAGCCTCCGGGAATTGATGGATGAGGGCGGCGGCCTGGGCAGCCACATGGGTCATTTCCTTTTCCACAATGGCACGGGCAAGCCCATCCCCCTGGGCAGCCAGGAGCAGCACCTCCTTGGCAAAGCCGGCAATGCCGTGGGGGCCGCATTCGGGGGCATAGATCCGGTCAATCAGCTGCCGGGGATTGGAGAGGGAAAAATGCCTCATGGCGGCATCGCTGAGGGCTGTTTCCGGGCCTACATTTTCCCAGGCGTCAATGGCGGCGCACAGCCCGGCAGAGGCCAGGGCATGGCTGCTGCCCCGGTCGCCCAGCATGTGGCCCCAGCCGCCCTGCACATATTGGCCGCCCTTCCCATCCATCAGCAGCAGGATGGAGCCGGTGCCGCAGATGACGATCATGCCGGGCTTACCCAAAGTGAAGCCCTGAAGGGCGGTATAGGCATCGGATTGCATATCCAGCCGGGCAGGATCAAAGGCAGCCCCGGCGAACTGGCGGGTGAGGGCCTCATCTGCCGCCATATCCAGGGCGGGCATACCGATGCAGATTTCCTCATAATCCCGGCCACATTTTGCCAGCAGGCCATCGATCACCTCTTTCAGGTTATCCCGTGCCTTTTCCATGCCGACATTGTTGTAATTGATGCCGATGCCGCGCTGGGCAGCCAGAATGGTTCCATCCATACGGGAAGCAACGGCTACCGTTTTGGTGCCGCCGCCGTCCACGCCGATCATGACCCTTTCCATCTCAGCGCTCCTCCAATCTGTATATCCTCAATCAATTATAAACGCAGTTTATATATCGTTTATATTATATAGCAAACCAGGGATGAAGTCAAGACAGGAGGCAGGGACAACCGCCGGACGCAGGGGGATTTTAATTCATCAAAGTGGGAAAAACAGGAAAATAATTTTTTTGCAATCAGGAGGATAGCGGGGGATTTCGCTGAAATAAAGGGGCATTTATAAAAGCATACTTTAATCATTGGAAAGAAAATATAGGGGCTTTAGAAATAAAAAGGGGGGAAATAGCATATTTTTGAAAAATGGGATGGGTTAACAGATCAATCTGCATCCGGGGAAGCGGGCATTCATATTCTGCATTTTATTTCATTTCCGGTGGGATGGAAGATGCATTCATTGCCTTTGGATAACCAAACAAAAAGAGGGGAAAAACGAAAAAAGTGCAGTCAAAGCATAACAAATGTACGAAAAAAAACCAAAAAATACATGAAAAAAGCAGAAAACACAATTCTAAACCCATTGTATTTTTGAAAATGATATGGTATACTCAATAATGAATTAAGATACGTACGGATATCCTGGCCCATAAGGCCCAACGAAAGGAAGGGACATGAGGGATGTCACTCAAACGCATGCCCGCTGAACGGGGCAATATTTTCCCGGAATCCTACCGCCGTCGGGATAAAAAGCGTTTTTCTGCCGATGACGTGGAATTGATCGGCATTTCGCTGCCTACAGTAATCTGGTATCTGGCTTTCTGCTATGTGCCGATGTTCGGTATTGTGTTTGCCTTCAAATCCTGGAGCCGTGACCCCAAACAGGGCTTCCTTTATAATCTGTTTGTGGAAAGCGAATGGGTTGGCTTTGGCAATTTTAAATTCCTCTTCCTCAATCCCAAGATCTGGAATTATATCGGCAATACGCTCACCTATAATATTATCTTCCTGCTGATTGGCATCACCTTCCCCGTCGCCCTGGCCATCGCCATCAGCTATATGTATTCCAGCAAGCTGAGAAAAGTATGCCAGACGGCCACCTTCCTGCCCCATTTCCTTTCCTGGGTTGTTATCAGCTATTTCGTGTATGCCTTCCTGTCCACCGACCGCGGCCTGATCAACAACATGATCCTCAATGCCGGCGGCACCCCCATCAAGTGGTATCAGGATACCAAGCCCTGGCCCTATATTCTGATCTTCCTGAATACCTGGAAGACCTTCGGCTATTCCATGGTCGTTTATATGGCCAGCATCACCGGCTTTGATCAGAGTATGTATGAAAGTGCGGTAATCGACGGCGCCACCATCTGGCAGCAGATCAAGGGCATCACCCTTCCCCTGCTGCGCCCCATTCTTTCCATCATGTTCATTCTGAATGTTGGCAACATTTTTTCCAGCGATTTCGGCCTGTTCTATCATGTAACGCGCAATTCCGGCTCGCTGGCGCAGGCCACCACCACCATCGACGTATATGTGTACAAAGCCCTGATGGAGGATAACAACTATGGCTACAGCAGCGCCACCAGCCTGCTGCAGAATACCATCGGCTGTATCCTGATCATCATCACCAACATGGCAGTGAAGAAGATCGATCCCAACAGCGGCCTGTTCTGAGAAGGGAGGAGAAAAAATGAAGAAAGAAAGCAAAAATTCTCAGCCCAAATGGAACCGGGTACACCCAATCACCAATGTGGCCATCAGCAGCTTGTTCATTTTCCTCGCTCTGCTCACCTTGCTGCCGCTGGTATTCGTTATCATCATTTCCTTCTCCTCCGATGCCTCCGTTGCCGAAAAGGGCTACAGCTTTTTCCCCAATGCCTGGTCCACTGCAGCATATGAGTACATGTGGAAGAGCAAGGATTATATTATCCGTTCTTTCTTTAACTCCGTCGGCATCACGGTAGTGGGCACCTGCATTGCCCTGGTGCTGATTGCCACCATGGGCTATGCCCTTTCCCGCCCCAAATTTTATATGAAGAATATCTATACCTGGATGATCTTCATTCCTATGCTCTTTGGCGGCGGCCTGCTGGCCAGCTATATGGTGAACACCCAGATCTATCAGCTGCGCAATACCTACTGGGCATTGATTTTGCCCGGCGCCTGCTCCGGCTGGTATATCATCATCATGCGCACCTTCTTCCAGACCACGGTGCCTGATTCCATCATTGAATCGGGCAAGATCGACGGCGCCCGGCAGATCCGCATCTTTGCCCAGCTGGTGCTGCCCATCTCCCTGCCCGTTATTGCCACCATCGGCCTGTTCATGAGCTTCAGCTACTGGAATGCCTGGTACGGCGCCATGCTGTATATCACCAGTGATCATCGTCACCTGTATCCCTTGCAGTATGTGCTGATCAATATCCAGAATAATATTGACTTTATGGCCAAGGTGGAAGCCGAAACCGGTATGACCTTTGAAAGCGTGCAGCTGCCCACCGAAACCTTCCGCATGGCGCTGGTTGTGACCATCGTGCTGCCCATTGCCTGCTCTTATCCCTTCTTCCAGCGCTTCTTCGTAGGCGGCCTGACCATTGGCTCCGTGAAGGGATAATGCCACTTTGTTACTATGCGGCAGATGCTGCATAAAAATATTTAAGGAGGAACCCAGCTATGAAGAAACTCGTATCCCTGGCTCTGGTTCTGGCGATGCTGCTGTGCGTTGGCGTAAGCGTGGCTTCTGCCGAAGAACCCATCAAGCTCATCTGGTGGACTTCTACCATGGGCGACGCCCCCATCGATGCCCAGAAGGTCGTTGACGCTGCCAACAAGATCTCTGCCGAAAAGATCGGCGTGGTTGTTGACCTGCAGTTCAAGACCAGCGATCAGCTGGTGATGGACTTTGACGCCGGCGAATACTATGATATGGTATTCACCTGCGACTGGTACAACGATTTCGACACCAATGCTGCCGAAGGCCTGTACTACAATGTAGAGCCCCTTCTGAAGGAACATGCTCCCGCCCTGTATGATGCCGTTGATCCCTGGTGGAAGGCGGCTCAGCTGGAAGTGACCATGGAAGATGAAGACGGCGAAGAAATCGTTGTGGACGGCATCTGGGGCATCCCCGCCCTGAAGGACCTGGGCATCCAGGTGTTCTTCCGTCTGAACCAGGATTTCTATGAAGGCGAACTGGGCTGGACCATTCCCGAAACCATGGAATTCGCCGATCTGGAAAAGTATCTGAAGGCCTGGAAGGATGTTCATCCCAATGAATATCCCCTGCACATGACCAAGTCCGGTCTGTCCGGCTTCTGGCAGGAACATCAGGAAATCGTAGGCGACTACCTGGTCATCCCCTACAAGACCGATGAACCCACCAAGGTTGTCCCCATTTGGGAAAACCCCTACTATGTAGAAAAGGTTCGCTGCCTGCATAAGTGGTACGAACTGGGCTACATCAATCCCGACGCCGCTATCAACGAATCCCTGCCCATGGAACTGCGCACCCCCGTCCGCTCTGGTACTGCCTGGAACGGCTACAAGGGCTGGAGCGATCCTTCCGTTTACGGCTTCAACGTGAAGCTGTCCCAGTACATTGGGCCGTACATGAGCCGTGCCTCCATGCAGGGCGCTCTGCACGCCATCAATGCTGCTGCTACTGAAGAAAAGGCCATCGCCGCTCTGAAGTATTTCGAACTGCTGTACACCGATACCGCTTTCCGCGATCTGCTGGCCTATGGTATCGAAGGCGAACACTTCACCTATGCCTCCAACGGCACCGTGATCCGTACCGCCCTGGGCTCTGAAAACTACAGCTTCGACACTTATGTAACCGGCCCCGTTATCAGCGCTTCCGTTCGCTCCGCCAACGAAACCGTTCTGGGCGATCCCAACCAGTGGGATGTGGTTTACGAACAGTATGAAAAGGCTGTTATCGCTCCCGTAAGCGGCTTCCGCTATGATAAGGGCGACTACGCTGATCTGTGCACCGTGCTGCAGGATATCTACATGGAAAAGTACAGCGAACTGTGCACCGGTACCCTGGATCCCGATGAATACTTCGCCACCGTTTCCGCCAAGATGTATGAACTGGGCCTCCAGGATGTTATCGATGACGTTCAGGCTCAGCTGGATGAATACATGGCTTCCAAGTAATTTGCAGGCCAATATTCAATTGACTTGACCCGGTGTGGGGGCTCGGTTCGCCGGGCCCCCATTTCTTTCCGGCATGGATACTCATGTGATGATTCATTTTTGAAAAAAGGAGAATCCTGAAATGGACGCAAAGCAATGCCAGGTGGATCAGGAAATGATGGTACGGCTGCGCCGGGAATTGCATATGCATCCCGAACTGGGCTGGGATCTGGATCATACAACGGCCCTGGTCCGGGCTGAACTGGATAAAATCGGCATCCCCTATGAATTTGAGAAATACGGCCGCAACACCATCGTGGCCACCATTAATCCCGAAATTACTTCCTTTACCATCGGTATCCGGGCGGATATGGACGCCCTGCCCATCCAGGAAAGGAATTTTGATAAACCCTATCGTTCCAAAATTGACGGCAAAATGCACGCCTGCGGCCATGATACCCATACGGCCATGCTGGTGGGCGCCTGCAAAACCCTCTACGGCATCCGGGATCAGCTGAAATGCCGGGTGAAGCTGCTGTTCCAGCCCAGCGAAGAGGGCAGGCCCAGCGGCGCCAATGTGATGTGCCAGCATGGGGTGATGGATGATATCGACTGCATCATCATGTGCCATGTGAATTGCAATGATCCGGTGCACCGGCCCTCCTGCTGCTTTGGCACCACCAATTCCGCCTCCAACCGCTTCAAGGTGATCACCAAGGGCCGCTCCGTCCATGTGGCCTCTCCCCATCGGGGAATTGACGCCCTGGCCATGGCGGTGAAGATTTATGACGGCATTCAGTATATGCTCTCCCGGGAAGTGAATCCCTTTGATACCTGCGTGTTCGCCGTATGCACCATGCATGCCGGCACCACCATTTCCACCAATGCGGATTATTGCGAAATGGCGGGCTCCATCCGCTGCCTGAAGGAAGAAACCATGGAATGGGCCAAGGCGCGGCTGGAAAAGCTGGTGCGCACCGTATGCGAGGATATGCGGGGAGAGTATGAGATTGATTTCGGGGATGGGCATCTGCCCCCTGCGGTCAACAGCAGGGCCATGTATGAATCCTTCCTGAAATCCTGCGATAAGGTAGGGGGAGAAGGCTTCTGCCTGCCGCTGGAGCCCTCTCCCGGCGCAGAGGATTTTGCCTATTATGAAAAGAAAAAGCCGGGGCTGCTCTTCGGCCTGGGCATGCGCAATGATGAGAAGGGATTCAATAAGCCTGCCCATACCGTGGACTGGGATGTGGATGAAAGTGCCATGGAAACGGGCGTGCGGCTGTTTACCCAATTTGTGCTGGATAATATGGAAGGCGTGCCCAATCTGGAAAAATAAATACAAAAATTGCCCGGAAGAATTGCTCTTCCGGGCGTTCGCTTATTTTGCAGCTTTTTTGTAATGCAGCCATTGGATAGCCTTGGTGTAGCCAATCTTTTGATAAAAGGGATCCTCCCCGCCGGTCATGTATTGCGCGCCCAGGGGAGAAAGATTGCGGTAATGCCGGGATAGGGCGGCCGCCGCCAGGCCTTTGTGCCGGTGTTTTGGGATGGTGCACAGAGGCTCCATATAGGCAAGACAATTTTCCGGCACCCACCACATGCCGGAATAGCAGGCATATTCCCCTTGAGCATCGGCGATCACCACGATGCGGTCAAAGGTAGCATGGGGCGGCGGGGCCATCAGGCTGCTGATCACATCCAGATAGGCCTTTTGAGGGTTCCAGGGGGTGCCGGGATCCTCTTCGTCCCAATTGATGAAGGGGCCTTTATCCTCATGATCAAAGCCCTTCCAGGTGCATCTGGCCAGTTTCACTGGATCGATATCCAGAGGCTCTACGAAATGAAAGCCCTCCGGTAGGGGATAATCCAGCACGCCCTGCTGGAAATCGAAAAGCATATCCTGGCTGGTATACTGCAGCTGCCAGCCCCGCCTTTCCGCTGCTTCGATCAGCGCTTTCTGGCCGGGGAAGAGATTCAATTCCTTTGCGTCCTTGCCCGGCATATGCTGGATGGCATAATCCATCATTTCTTCCGCCAGGCATTCATAGCCCGGAAGCAGATGGAAAAAGATGCTTGAAACAGGATTCTCATAGAAAACGAAGCCCACGGCTTTCTCCCCATCCATCCAGATACGATTGAGATACAGAAAGCGAGTATCCATCCAACTGGCGGTGATGGCGTATTCAAAGAAAGGGGCGGCTACGCCGTTTGTACACAGGGGCTGATAGCAGGATACCATCAGATCCCATATCAATTGCTGATCGGTGAGAGACTGGTATTGTTTGGTGGTGATTTTCATAATTTACCTCGGAATGATCTCAGATATCGGATTGATTCAGGCTGCGTATGAAAAATGCGCCCGACAGAAGGGCGCAGGAAAGATTATTTTCGCTTGAATTGCTTCAGATGCTTCATCACCAGGGTGGCGCAGGTGCCGGTAGCGGCGCCGAAGGCCAGACCAGTGAGCATCAGCACCGCCATGAAAAACAGTAGCTGGGTGGTATGGAAAAGGATCATGGCCATCAGCACCTGGCCCAGATTATGCATCACACCCCCCAGCATGCTGACGGTAACGGGATGCACGCCCTTGATGCGGCTGAGGATGCTCATGGTGAGCATGCTGAGCACGCCGCCGGCCAGGGCATAGAAAATGGTGATGGAAAGATTGCCAAAGAGCAGCCCGGACAGCCCCACCTTCAGCACCATCAGCAGCCAGGCCGTGGGCAGATCCAGCATATAGACCGCGAAGATCAGGATGCTGTTGGAAAGGCCGATTTTGATGCCAGGCACCCCAAGAAACGTAATGGGGAGCAGGGATTCCACATAGCCCAGAATCAGCATCATGGCGATGAGCAGGCCGGAAAGGGTGGTGCGGCGGATCATTTCCTGATTGGTTCGCTTAGCCAGGGGAATTGCCTCCTTTTATGCGGGAAACGCAAAAAAATTTCAAGGGATCGGTATCATCATACCCTTCCCGGGGTCTTCCGTCAAGGGGAGGAAATGGCTTTTGAATAAAAAGAAACCGTTGCGATTGGCAACGGTTTCTTTTCACCGCGGCGGTGAAGCATGGCACCCCCAATGGGATTCGAACCCATGTTTCCGCCTTGAGAGGGCGGCGTCCTAGGCCTCTAGACAATGGAGGCAGATTGGCTGGGGAACAAGGATTTGAACCTTGACAATACGAGTCAGAGTCGTAGGTGCTGCCGTTACACCATTCCCCAACGTTGCTTTCGGAAATGTGATTTCCAATCGCGAGAACTATTATACGTAAATCACATCTGTTTGTCAAGCACTTTTTTCATTATTTTCGAAAAAAAGAGAGAAAATTTTTTCATTCCAATGCAGGGAAATGATGCCAGGGTTCGTTCTATGGATGAAGGGAGCGAAAAATGGGGGATTTTCCCCGGCGAAAAGGATTGACAGCCCCATTTTTTCCATACTATAATGGAAATGCGATATGATTTCCGCTAAAAGAGAGGATGAATCCATATGATCAAGCGTACTGCATTGCTGATTACCTGCCTGGCCCTGCTGCTTTCCTGCACCAGCGCCTTTGCCCTGAGTTTTTCTGATAATTATCCCCTCTATAAGGTTGAAAGCTATTCCCCCAACGGATACTGCTATATGTATAACAAGCCCAGCTCCAGTGAAGGCCGGAATATGGGCCGGTTTGATAACGGATCCTTTGTGAAAGTGATCGAATGGAATGAAAATGGATATTCTTATGTGATCAGCACTAGCGGAAAAACGGGCTATATCGGCAGCAAGGCCCTGACCAAATACAGCGATACTCTGAACAGGCCCGTTTACCGGGTGCAAAGCGAAAATGGCTCCGGCTATTGCTATATGTATGATAAGCCCAGCAGTATTGAAGGAATGAATCTGGGCCGCTATAATGACGGCGCCCTGGTCTTGATCGTGGATTGGAATGCAGATGATAATTATGCCAAGGTGCGCATCTGGAATGAAAACAAGTATGGCTATATCGCCAAGGGGGCGCTGGTTCAGGCCTCTGCCCGGTAATGCCAGCACGCAAAGGTGAATTTTTTCGCCGTTTTATGTGCAGGATCCGGCGTCAATCAGATCTTTCTGCCGCTCCGTATGCCGGGGCGGCTTTTTTCTGCCCTAATTTCCGCATCTTTCGCTGCCCTTGCCCGGTTGCGCAGGGGAGGGAGATATGGTAAAATATGAGCATTCCCTGAAGGGGATTATTTGCAGTCCCTTCAAAAAGGAACACAGAAGGAGAATGATCCATGTGCAAGGCGGATAGGCCCGCAGTGGTCTGCCTGGGATTCTTTGACGGGGTGCATAAGGGGCATCTGGCCCTTTTGCATGCGGCACGGGCAGTTGCCGATGAAAGGGGCTGGCCGGTATGCGTGCATACCTTTGATCATGCCCCTGGCAGCAAGGGCAGGGCGCTGACCACCCTGGAAGAGCGGACGGATTTGCTGCTGCAGGCCGGGGCGGATCAGGTGGCGGTAAGCACATTTGATGATCATATGCGCCTGATGCAGGGGGATGATTTCTTTCGTGAAATCGTGCTTGGCCAGTTGAAGGCCGGGTATATTATCTGCGGGGATGATCATCGGTTCGGCCATAAAGGGGCCTGGGGCGTCAGGGAGCTGGCTGATCTGTGCGGCCGGGCCGGCATCGGGCTGACGGTGGTGCCGGAAGTGACGCTGGGAAACGGCATGCGCATTTCCAGCACGGCCATCCGGCAGGCACTGGAGACAGGGGATACCGCCCTGGCGGAAGATATGCTTGGCCGGAAACTGGAAAAGTAATGCCCAACGTGCCGGAAAGGATGATTTTTCCGTCCGGCGCATAGGATAAAAAACGGATGAAGCATATGGCTGTGTGGAGGAAGGAATATGACGGGCTGGCTGATCAAAAAAACAATTCAATATCCGGAAAATACCGGCGATCAGCGGGTGCGTCAGGCTTATGGCACCCTGGGCTCCATTACGGGAATGGTGCTGAATCTGCTGCTGACCGCAGGAAAAATCCTGCTGGGTGTTCTTACAGGATCCGTGGCCATTGTGGCGGATGGGGTGAATAATCTTTCCGACGCGGGGGGCAGCCTGATGGCGCTGATTGCGGTGCGGATGGCCCAGAAGCCGGATGACGAGGATCATCCCTTCGGTCACGGGCGTATTGAATATCTGGGTGCCCTGGCGGTGGGGGTGCTGATTGCCTTTTTCGGCATGGAGCTGCTGCTTTCCGGGGTGAAGAGCATTTTCTCTCCCGGCGAAACCGC
Source organism: Clostridia bacterium (assembly GCA_017395685.1). Classification (GTDB taxonomy): domain Bacteria; phylum Bacillota; class Clostridia; order Christensenellales; family Aristaeellaceae; genus RUG563. The sequence continues at coordinate 41,499 of JAFQOD010000032.1, read as the reverse complement.
TTTTTCCTGGCTGACGGTGGGCCTGCTTGCCGCAGGCAGCCTGGTGAAGCTGTGGATGGCCCGGTTTTACCGCATTCTGGGCAAAAAAACGGATAATATGACGCTGCTGGCCGCCTCCAAGGACAGCCTCAGCGATGCCATTGCCACTGGGGCGGTGGCGGTATCGGCGGTACTTTCCATGCTGTTTGGCTGGGCCCTGGATGGATATGTGGGCGTGCTGGTATCGCTGCTGGTGCTGAAGGCGGCCTGGGATGTGCTGAAAAATACGGTGGACCGGCTGCTGGGCGGCAAGCCCAATCAGCAGCTGGGCGGCCGGATCGTGGAAATGCTGATGGGCTATCCCGGCATTCTGGGGGTGCATGATCTGGTGCTGCATGATTACGGCCCCGGCAGATCCATTGCCTCCGTCCATGCGGAGGTATCGGCGGACAGCGATTTTGTCGCCATTCATGAGGTGATTGACCAGGCGGAAAGGGAAATTTCCCGGGAACTGAATATTCCCATCTGCATTCACATGGATCCCATTCTCACCCATGATGAAAAAACCGAAATCGCCCGGGCCCAGATGGCAGAATATCTGGCGGGCCTCAATCCGCCCCTGCATCTGCATGATTTCAGGCGGGTGCCGGGGGATAAGAATATCAATCTGGTATTTGATGTGGTGCTGCCCACCCAAGCCCGGGAAGTGGCCGCCATCCGGGACGGCATCAATGCCCATGCCCGGACGCTGGACGCCCGATACCGCTGCGTGGTACATTTTGACCGGGATTATTTTGCGCAGCATGAAGAAAAATAAGATGGATTTCTCCCCTCGGAAGCTGGATAATTTTTGCTTGCCTATTCCCCAAAAACAGGGTAAAATAAAGGAAAAGATTGCATGAACGGAGGAAAAAAGTATGTATCGTCCCGTTAACAAAACCGCCAAGGAAAAGATGGAAAAGACCCGTGAATTTTTCCAGCGCGATATGCTGTCCCTGCGTGCCGGCCGCGCCAATCCCCAGATCCTGGATCGCATCATGGTGGATTACTACGGCACTGCCACTCCCCTCAAGCAGATGGGCAATATCAACAGCCCTGAACCCCGGCTGCTGACCATCTCCCTGTGGGATCCCAAGGCCATTCCCCTGGTGGAAAAGGCCATCCAGAAGAGCGATCTGGGCATGAACCCCTCCAATGATGGCAAGCTGATTCGCCTGGTGGTGCCGGAACTGAATGCCGAACGCCGCAAGGAGCTGACCAAGGTGGTCCGCAAGGGCGCGGAAGAAGCCAAGGTGGCCATCCGCAATACCCGCCGTGACGCCATGGAACAGATCAAGAAGCTGAAGAAGGATTCCCAGATCACCGAAGATGATCAGCGTAAGGCCGAGGATGAACTGCAGAAGCTGACCGACGCCCAGATCAAGGAAGTGGATAAGATCGCCGCCGAAAAGGAAAAGGAGATCATGGAAGTCTGATGCAAAAATGGCTGGGCCGTCCCCTGGAGGAGGCGCTCCAAAGCCTGGAAGCCGGGGATGAAAAGCCCTGTGTGCATATCACCGCTGCGCCTGCCCGCCCCGGGCAGGCCAGGGTGGATGGCACCCTGCGCATCATCGCCTGCCGGGGGAATGAATGGATTGCGGCGCGGTTTATGGATCAGGCGCCCAAGGAAAAAGAGGAAGCATGACAGAGCGCGCATTGCCCCGGCATGTGGCCATCATCATGGATGGCAACGGCCGCTGGGCCAAACAGCATAAGCTGCAGGTGGCCCTGGGCCAAAGAAAGGGCGTGGAGGCCCTGCGCAGCATCATTCGGGAAAGCAGCGATCTGGGGATCGAGGCTTTATCGTTATATGCATTTTCCACCGAAAACTGGAAGCGGGAAAAGACGGAAGTAGAGGCGCTGATGGCGCTGCTGCTGGAATTTTTCTCTTCCGAAATTGATGAATTGGATGAAAAGAATGTATGCATCCGGATCCTGGGGGATAAGGATGGGCTGCCCCCCCGTCAGCGGGAGGCGGTGATCCGTGCGGAGCAGCGCACGGAAAAGAATACCGGATTGAAGCTGAATATTGCCATCAATTACGGCGGCCGGGCGGAATTGGCCATGGCTGCCCGCCATTTGGCGCTGATGGCCCAGCGGGGTGAAATCACCCCCGATGAAATCGATGAAAATATGCTGGCCCGGCATTTATATACACAGGGCCTGCCGGATGTGGATCTGATGATCCGCACCAGCGGTGAAATGCGGTTGAGCAATTTTTTGTTATTCCAATGCGCATATGCAGAATTTGATTTTCCCTCTGTGCTATGGCCTGATTTCGATCTGGCGGCCTATCATCAGGCGCTGGATGCATTCCGGCACCGTGACAGGCGATTTGGAGGACGCACCAAATGATGAAAAGAATTATTACAGGCGCTTGCCTGACCGCCTTTCTGGCCCTTGTGCTTTCTTTGGGTGGCTTGGTGTTTTCAGTGGTGTTCATGCTGTTTCTGGCACTGGCTATGTATGAAATGTACCGTGCCCTGGGCCAGGCGGGGCACAGGCCTGTGCAGTGGCCCAGCTGGATCTGTATGGCGCTGTGCATTCCCCTCTTTTTCCTGGTGGGCAGCGTGGGTACCCTCATTCCCCTGCTGGCAGGGGCCTGCATGCTGATTGCCGCCATGATCATGTTCCGGTCGGAGCCCAGGCTGGAGGATATCTGCGTATCCTGCCTGCCCCTGATCTGCGTGCTGCTGCCGGGAATGTGCATGGTGGGGCTGCAGAATGCCCCCGGCCGGGCCAATCAGCTGCTTTTGACCCTGATGGCCTTCGGCGTGCCACTGGCTGGGGATACGGCGGCCTATTTTATCGGCAGCCGGTTCGGGGTGAGGAAACTGTGCCCTGCGGTCAGCCCCAATAAATCCGTGGAAGGCGCCGGTGCTGGCCTGATTGGCAGCATGGTATTCGGCGTGATTCTGTGGGCGGTATTTTCTATCTTTGCGCCTATGCCTGCCTTCTGGCATTTCCTGGTGCTGGGGCTGCTGGGCGGCCTGGCCGGCCAGGTGGGCGATCTGTTTGCATCCCTGGTGAAGCGCCATTGCGGCGTGAAGGACTATGGCACCATTTTTCCTGGTCACGGCGGCGTAATGGATCGGCTGGACAGCGTATTCTGGGCCACGGTGATCATGTATGTATATCTGAATCTCAATCCCTTCACCCTTCCGGCGGCATAAGCCGCCGGGGCGGGCAGGGGCCCTTTTATTTAAGGAGGACGGCTGAAAAGGCATGCGCGGCATTGCAATTTTGGGCAGCACAGGCTCCATTGGAAAACAAGCCATAGAGGTTATATCACTGCATCCCGACCGCTTTTTTGTGACGGCCCTGACCGCACACAGGAATGCGGCGCTTTTATTTGAACAGGTTCGTCTGTTTCGCCCCAAAATGGCGGCGCTGACGGGGGAGGAAGCACAGATCCCTGCCGATCTTTCCTTCTGCCAGTTTTATTTCGGCGCCGATGCCCTGGAGAAGGTGGCCCGGGAAGCGGAAGGCCAGGATGTGCTGGCTGCCGTGGTGGGCGTTGCCGGCCTGAAGGCCGTGGTGGCTGCCCGGGAGGCAGGAAAAAGGGTGCTGCTGGCCAATAAGGAAACGCTGGTTTCCGGCGGCGAAATGGTGATGAATCTGTGCAGAACGGATGAAAACGGCCCCACGCTCCTGCCTGTGGATAGTGAGCACAGCGCCATTTTCCAGTGCCTGCAGGGGGCAGGCCCCAATCGGTATGAAAAAATTCTGCTCACCGCATCCGGCGGCCCTTTCCGCACCTGGGACAGGGAACGGATGAGGCATGCCACCGTCCCCCAGGCCCTGGGCCATCCCACCTGGAATATGGGGGCCAAGATCACTGTGGATTCCGCCTCCATGTTCAATAAAGCCCTGGAGATTATCGAGGCCAAATGGCTTTTTGATGCTGCTCCCTCCCAGATTCAGGTGGTGGTGCATCCCCAGAGCATCATTCATTCCGCCGTACAGTTTGCTGATGGGGCGGTGATCGCCCAGATGGGCAATCCGGATATGAAGGTGCCCATTCTCTATGCCATGAGCTATCCGGAGCGGCTTTTCACAGGCACCCGGGAATTGGATCTGTTCGCCCTGGGCAGCCTGACCTTTGAGGCACCGGATATGGAAAAATTCCCCTCCATCCGCCTGGCCTATGAGGCGCTCGCAGCGGGGGGGGCAGCGGCCTGTGTGCTCAATGCCGCCAATGAGGAGGCGGCCGGCGCCTTCCTGCAGGAAAAAATCCCCTTTGGCCGCATCTATGATGTGGTGGATGGGGCGCTGCAGCGCTGGGGCCATCTGCCGGCCCGGAATCTTGCGGATATTGAAGGGGCGGATGCCCTGGCCCGGGAAGCTGCCTGGCAATTGATGCAGGGCTGATTGAAGGAATATCGGAGGAAATTTTCGTAAATGGATACTGTTTTTTATGTGATCGCTGCTATTTTTCTCTTGGGTGTGATGGTCACCATTCATGAACTGGGCCATTTTATGGCGGCCCGGTTCACCGGCATTCCTGTGAAGGAGTTTGCCATCGGCTTCGGGAAAAAGATTTTTTCCTGGAAGAGCAAAAAATATGATACGGTGTTTTTTCTGCGGCTGATCCCTGCCGGGGGCTATTGTGCCTTCTATGGGGAGGATGATACCCAGGAAAAGGATAAGAATGATCCCCGGAATATCGCCAATCACAAGGTATGGAAGCGGATGCTTACCATCGTGATGGGCCCTGTAATGAATTTTGTGCTGGCCCTGGTGGTGGCCATCGGCCTGTATGCGGTGATGGGGGAGCCCATCATCGATTACGGCTATGCGGTGATCCAGGAGGTAACCGAGGGCAGCCCTGCGGCCCAGGCAGGCATTCTGCCCGGCGACCGGGTGCTTGCAGTAAATGGTGTGGAGGCTAAGGGCCTGACGGCAGATGGCAATCTGGCGGTGCAGCCTTTGATTGCCGCCTACAAGGAGGGGGATGATCCCCTCAGCCTGACCATCTTCCGCAATGCAAAGGAATTGAATCTGTCCGTTATTCCCCTCTATGATGAAGCGGAAAAGCGGCCGCTGATGGGCGTGATCCTGGGGGCGGAATATTCCATGGAATATGTGCCTGTCAGCATTTTCCGGGCAGGCGCCCTGGGCTTTCAGTATTGTGTGCGGGCCGGCGGCGCCATTCTGGAGGGCCTGGGCAAGATGATCACCACCGGGGAGGGCTTTTCTGAATCCTCTGGCCCGGTAGGCATTGTGCAATTGATTGCCGAGGAAACCAAGGCCAACGGATGGACGGTATATCTGGAATTGCTGGTGATGATTTCCGTCAATCTGGGGCTGTTCAATCTGATTCCCATTCCCGGCCTGGATGGCAGCCGGATTATTTTTCTGGCCATTGAGGGCATCCGCAGAAAGCCGGTTCCCCAGAAGGTGGAGGCTTATGTGCATATGGGCGGTTACATGCTGCTCATCGGGCTGATGGTGGTTATGACCTTTAAGGATATTTTCAAAATTTTTCGATAAATCCATTGCAAAGGATGGGAACACTTCATGGGCGCGAAACGACAGGTAAAAGCCGGGAATGTGCTGATCGGCGGCGACAGCCCGGTATCCATTCAATCCATGACCAATACAGATACCCGGGATGTGCAATCCACCCTGGAGCAGATTCATCGTCTGGCCCAGGCGGGTTGCGATCTGGTGCGGGTATCGGTGTATGACCGGGCATGTGCCGGGGCGGTAAGGGCGCTTGTGGATCAAAGCCCGGTGCCCCTGGTGGCCGATATTCATTTTGATCATACCCTGGCCATCGCTGCCATGGAAAATGGCATTCATAAGCTGCGCATCAATCCCGGCAACATCGGCAGCGCCGAAAAGGTGCGCAAAGTGGTGGATTGCGCCAAGGCCCACCATGTGCCTATCCGCATCGGCGTGAATGCGGGATCCCTGGAAAAGGATATTGTGGAAAAAGAGGGCGGCGCCACCGCCAAGGGCATGGTGGAAAGTGCCAGACGGCATATCCGTCTGCTGGAGGACGCGGGATTTTACGATATCGTGGTATCCTTAAAGGCCAGCAGTGTGCCGCTGACGGTGGCGGCTTACAGGCTGATGGATCAGGTGAGCGATTATCCCCTGCATTTGGGGGTAACCGAGGCCGGCCTGCCCGGCCAGGGTACGGTGAAGAGCGCCATCGGCATCGGTGCGCTGCTGCTGGACGGCATCGGCAATACGGTGCGGGTGTCCCTTACCGGCGATCCCGTTCATGAGCCGGGGGCGGCTCTCTCCATCCTCCGAGCGCTGGGCTTGAGAAAAGGCATCCATTTCGTATCCTGTCCCACCTGCGGCCGCACTCAGATTGATGTGGCGGGCATTGCCCACCGGCTGGAAAAGGAATTTTCCGGCGTGGAAAAGCCGGTGACGGTGGCGGTAATGGGCTGCGTGGTCAATGGCCCCGGGGAGGCCCGGGATGCGGATATTGCCCTGTGCGGGGGCAAGGATTGCGGCGCTTTGTATATTGGCGGCAAGCATGTGGGCAAGCTCACCGGTGATCTCAGCGAGGGCATGGCCAATGCAGTCAGGGAGTATTTAAATGACATATGATGAATTGCTGCGCGCCATTTACCGGGCCCTGCCGGAAGCGGAGGGCAAGATTGCCATTGAGCGGGTGCGCTATGCAAAAAGTGAAAATAAGGCCTATTTTTCCTTTCTCTCCGATGTATTGATCGGAGAGAAGGGCTTTTTCGTCATGAAAAAAGCCATTGCGGATGCCTTCCCGGGGATGAAATTTTCCCTGCGGGTGGCCTCCCCTTCCCTGGCCAGGGAATTTCTGCAGAATCCGGATAAATATGCCGCTCCCCTCAATCATTATCTGATCCGGCATTATCCGGCAGTGGCATCCTGGGAATTTGATATGCGCTGGGCCCCGGGCAACGGCCGGGTGGTGCTGGAAATGCCCGATGAATTTTCCATGCACTATCTAGAAAAGCAGAATATCCGGGAGCAATTATCCGTGGTAATTCACGATGTATTCCGGCTGGATACGGATGTGCAGCTGAAAATCTGCGGCGATGAGGAAAAGCGGCTGCGGGCATTGCAGCAGGAGCGGGAAAATCAGGATCGCATTGCGGCGGAGCGTGCCGCCCGGTATGAGGAAATCCGTGCCCAGGAAAAGAAGGAAGAAAAGCCCAAGGAAGAGGATAACCGTATCAAGGGCAGGGCTATTGCCGATCCCCCTGTGGCCATCAAGGAACTGACGGATGACAGCGGCCTGGTGGTGATCCAGGGCAAGGTGCTTTCCACGGAAGATAAGGAAATTGCCGGCGGCGAAATGGTGCTGCTCTCCTTCCTGGTGACGGACTATACCAGCACCATCCGCTGCAAGGCCTTTTTGCGCTATCGTCCCCGGAGAAGAAAGGATGAGGAGGACGCCCCACCCATCACCGCAGAGGAAAGGGAAGCGGTGCAGAAGGTATTGAAGGCTATCAAGCCCGGCATGGGCATCATTGTCCGCGGGGAAACCCAATATGATAATTTCTCCCATGAGACGGTGGTGATGGCCCGGGATATGTCCTCCTGCAAGCTGCCCGTCCGGGAGGATAAGGCCCCGGAAAAGAGAATCGAACTGCATCTGCATACCCAGATGAGCAATATGGACGCCGTATCTTCCGCCTCCGATCTGATTGCAAGGGCGGCTAAATGGGGGCATGAGGCCATTGCCGTTACCGATCATGGGGTGGCCCAGGCCTTCCCTGAAGCCTTCGGCGCGGCCAAGAAAAACGGCATCAAGCTGATCCCCGGGGTGGAGGGATATCTGACGGATGATGATTCCGTTGTGCAGGGGGATCACAAGGATCTGCCCATTGATACCCCCATCATCGTATTGGATTTTGAAACCACCGGCCTCAATACCGCCAAGGACCGCATCATTGAAATCGGTGCGGTAAAGCTGGCTCACGGCCAGGTGGTGGATAGCTTTGGCACCCTGGTGAACCCCGGCATGCTGCTGCCTGCCAAGATTGTGGAAATTACCCATATCACCGATCAGATGCTCCGGGATGCGCCGCCCATTACGGAGGCGCTGCCGAAGCTGCTGGAATTTATGGACGGCTGCCCCATTGCCGCCCACAATGCCAAATTCGATTGCGCCGTGCTCCAGAGCGAACTGAAGCGCCAGGGGCTTTCCTATGACGCCGCCCAGCTGGACACCCTCACCCTTTCCCGGAAAATGTATCCGGAATTGAAATCCCATAAGCTGGGCTCCGTCTGCAAGCGGCTGGGCGTATCCCTGAAGGATGCCCACCGGGCCGTAAACGACGCCGCCGCCACTGCCCAGTGCCTGGCACGGATGATCGATGACGCCAGGAAAAAAGGGGCGGAGCAGCTGCGGGATCTCAACGACGTATCCACCGGCTATACCCTGGGCAATTCCTGGCATATCGTGCTGCTGGCTGCATCCCAGGACGGTATGACCAATCTGAATCATCTCATTTCCGAAGGCCATCTCAATTATTTCCGTCGCAGGCCCCATATCCCAAGGGCGGTGCTGCAGAAATTCCGGAAGGATATCATCGTGGGATCCGCCTGTGAATCGGGGGAATTATTCTCCGCCATGGTGGATGGGGCCAGCGATGAAAAGCTGGGCAAGATCGCCCGGTTCTATGATTATCTGGAAATTCAGCCCATCGGCAATAATCAGTTTTTGCTCCGGGAGGGCCGGGTGCCCGATGAGGAAGCGCTGCGGGATTTCAACCGGCGCATTGTGAAGCTTGGGGAAAAGCTGGGCATTCCGGTAGTGGCCACCGGCGACGTGCATTTCCTGGATCCCCAGGATGCCCAGTTCCGGGCCATTCTGCAGGCTGGTCAGGGCTATTCCGACGCCGATCATCAGCCCCCCCTGTATTTCAAGACCACCGATGAAATGCTGCAGGAATTTTCCTATCTGGGAAAGGAAAAGGCCTATGAAGTGGTGATCAAAAATCCCAAAATGATTGCCGATCGGGTGGGCAAGATCGGCCTGTTCCCGCCCCATCCGGAGGGAAAGACCACCTTCTCTCCCTACTGGGAGACGGCGGAAGAGGATATCCGGTCCATGACCTGGAATAAGGCCCATGAGCTTTACGGCGATGAACTGCCGGAAATTGTGCAGAAGCGTCTGGAAAAAGAGCTGAATTCCATCATCGGCTACGGCTATGCCACCCTCTATTCCATTGCCAACAAGCTGGTGACCAAATCCCTGGCGGATGGTTATCTGGTGGGCAGCCGCGGTTCGGTAGGCTCCTCTCTGGTGGCCTGCATGTGCAATATCACGGAAGTGAACGCCCTGCCCCCTCATTACCGCTGCCCCAAGTGCCGCAAGGCCACCTTTGATATTCCCAAGGGCTATACCATCGGTGTGGACCTTCCCGACGCCAATTGCCCCACCTGCGGAACGAAGTTGATCAAGGATGGCTTCGATATTCCCTTCGAAGTATTCCTGGGCTTCAAGGGGGATAAGGTGCCCGATATCGATTTGAATTTCTCCGGTGAATATCAGCCCGTGGCCCACAAATACGTGGAAGAATTATTCGGCGAGGGCTTTGTTTTCCGGGCGGGCACCATCGGTACCCTGGCGGAAAAAACGGCCTACGGCTATGTGCTCAAATATCTGGAGGAGCGCAATCTGACCGTATCCGATGCAGAAAAAGAGCGGCTGGCGGCGGGCTGCGTGGGCGTAAAGCGCACCACCGGCCAGCATCCTGGCGGCATGGTGGTGCTGCCCAAGGCCTACGATATCTGCCAGTTTACTGCGGTGCAGCATCCGGCGGACGATCTGGAAAGCACCTTCGTTACCACTCATTATGATTTCGGATCCATGCATGATATTCTGGTCAAGCTGGATATTCTGGGCCACGACGATCCTACCATGATGCATATGCTGGAGGAACTGACGGGCGTCAATTTCAAGGATATCCCCCTGGATGATAAAAAGGTGATGAGCCTGTTCAAATCCCCGGAGGCCCTGGGGGTGAAGCCGGAGGATATCGGCTGCACCACCGGCACCTTCGGCGTGCCGGAATTCGGCACTGCCTTTGTGCGCCAGATGCTGGATGACACCCACCCCACCACCATGCAGGAATTGATCCGCATTTCCGGCCTCAGCCACGGCACTGACGTATGGCTGGGCAATGCCAAGGATCTGATTGATCAGGGCATTGCGCCCCTTTCCCAGTGCCTGTGCACCCGTGACGATATCATGAATCAGCTGATGGAAATGGGTGTGCCGGCCAAAATGGCCTTTGATACCATGGAAAATGTGCGTAAGGGCAAGGGCCTGAAGCCTGAAATGGCGGATGCCATGCATGAGCATAATGTGCCCCAGTGGTTTGAAGATAGCTGCCGGAAGATCAAATACATGTTCCCCAAGGGCCATGCGGTGGCCTATGTGACCATGGCGCTGCGGGTCGCCTGGTATAAGGTATATTATCCCCAGGCCTATTACTGCGCCTATTTCACCATCCGCGGGGATGGCTTTGATGCCAGCACCATGATTCTGCCCATTGATCAATTGCGGCAGAAGCTGAAGGATATGTACGCCATGGATCAGGAAAAGAAGACCACAGCCAAGGATAAGGATGCCATCACAGCCATGGAAATGGTGCTGGAAATGATGGCGCGGGGGTATTATTTCCTGCCGGCCGATCTGTATAAGAGCGAAGTGACCAATTTCAGGCCGGAAGGGGAAAAGGGCATCCGGGTGCCCTTCACCGCCTTGGGCGGCCTGGGCGAAGCAGCGGCCCAGGGGATTGTGGAGGCAAGGGAAATTCCCTTCATTTCTGTAGAGGATCTGAAGAACCGGGGCAAGGTATCCAGCGCCGTGCTGGATCTGCTCAGGGAGCATGGCTGCCTCAAGGATCTGGCAGAAACCAATCAGGTGACCCTGTTCCAGCTGTAAGGATACGATGGGGCAGGGGGCTCTGCGCCCCCTGTACCCCGCACCAGGGATTTCATCCCTAGACCCGGTTACACGATTTTGCTTACATTTATTCTGATCGATTTGTGTGCGTGTGAGACTTTGGGATACGATAATCAGCATTTCTACGGGCACAAGGAAACCATGAAAAAACGGCGAGAGAGAAAGCGAGCTTTCTCCTTCGCCTTTTTTATGGTTTCCCGGATGCAAAGCATCCGGTTGGCGGCATGCTGCCGCCGTGCCCGTGAAAGATGGTGCCTTTTGCTTCACCGGGAAATTGTTTGTTGGTAAGTTTTGATGCATCCGGAAGATGGGCCCAGGGGCCATGCCCCTGGCGGGGATGCGGGGCGCGGAGCCCCGTATCGTTTCCTTTTGTCGGATAGACATTGCAAAAAGGCAAAAAGTTATCGAAATACGATAAATTTATATTGACATATGATGCGCGCTGTGATATTCTTTTGTTGGGGAGGCGAAGAAGAAATGGAACACAAAAGAATTTCCCGCTGCCTGCTGGGCGCCGGGATTGCGGCCGGGGCGGGCGGATGCGCCGTATTTCTGCTCTATTTGCTGGGAATGATCCAGAATCGTTTTTTCTTTCCCGGGTATTTATTCTGGCTGATTATAGTGGGCATGTGCGGCCTGGCCCTGTTTTACGGCCTGGCGCTGTGGGAATATCTGTGCATCTGCGTGCGCATTGGCAATAATCAATCCTTCTGTCGGGAGAATGCCCGGGGGCTTGCCGGGATCAGCCGGTATCTTTTCCTGGCTGCAGGGCTGTGGCTGCTGGCCCAGGGGGCGGCGCTGCTGCCCGATGTGGGGCCGGGGGGCTGGTGGGTATCCTTCCTGCTGTTTGCGGTGGCAAGCGGCGCCATGGGGGTGCTTTCCTGGGCCATCGGCAAATTGCTTTCCCGGGCGGTGCAATTGCAGGAAGAAAATGATCTGACGGTGTAAGGGGGCGGCAGAATGGCAATACGGATTGATCTGGATGTGATGCTGGCCCGCCGGAAAATGAGCATGACGGAATTATCCAATCAGGTGGGCATTACCATGGCCAATCTGTCCATCCTGAAAAACGGCAAGGCCAAGGCGGTGCGCTTTGCCACTTTGAATGAAATCTGCAGGGCCCTGGATTGTCAGCCCGGGGATATCCTGATCTATGAAAAGGAGGATGTATGATGGAAGAAAAGACCACCCGTCAATATGCCCTGAAGGGGCACGGAATCCTGCTGCTGGTGCTGGCGTTTCTGGCGGCGGCCATCTATTATTTTGCCCATCCCCTGCCCTTTTCCGGGCGATACCAGGGGCTGCCGGGGATCGGCTTTGCCATTACCCATTGGATGCTGATGGCCGGGGCGCTGATTGCCGCCTTCCGGGAGGATAAGAAGCGGTTCATCGGCAATTTCGGGGGATATTTCCTGCTGGCTGCGGCGCTTTTGCTGGGCGCCTGCTACGGCATTTTCGGCAATCGTGCCATGCGGCTGATGAATGCGCCGGTGCTGGTGCTGGTAAGCGCCCAGGCCATCTTCGCCTTTTCCGGCCATCATGGGGAAAATCCCCTTTCCGGCTGGGGCTGGCTGACGGCGGCAGGCCGCATTTTCCCCATGCCTTTCCTCCATTTTCTGCGGCCTTTTGAGGCCATACAGGAGCGATCCAAGGAAAAGACCCATCGCATCAAGGGGCTGGGCCTGGGGCTTGCTATCGGCATCCCTGTGGTATTTGCGGCCATTTTTCTGCTGGCCAGCGCCGATTCCATGTTCGGGGATCTGTTTTCCCAGATGTTTGACGCCATAAGGGAGCTGAGCGCGGCATTTTTCATCCGGCTGCTGTTTACTTTTGTGGTGGGATTGATGCTGTTTTCCGCCCTATTTGGCGCTACGATGACCTGGCGCCAGGCGGCAAAAAAGAAGGAATATCAGATGCCAGCCGCCACATTTTCCGTGGCTCTTGGGGGCATGGCGGTGATTTATGCCCTGTTTGCCTATATCCAGTTCCGCTATCTGTTCGGCGGTGTGGAAACGGCGGTGATGAAAGGCGGCTATGCGGTTTATGCCCGTTCCGGCTTTTTCCAGCTTGTGCTGCTTTCCTTTATCACCCTGGGCATTCTGCTGCCCGGCCTTTCTCTGTGCCGGGGCAGCGGTGCGGTAAGGGTGCTGGGGGCCGTTGTGGCGCTGCTGACGGTGGTGATTGATGTATCCGCCTTTTTCCGGATGCTGATGTATATCCGCCAGTATGGGCTGACGGTGCTGCGGCTGGTGACCATCTGGGGTATGCTGGCCATTCTGATTGCCCTGGTGCTTACCTTGGTCAAATGCATTTATCCTGCCTTCAGAATGTGCCCTGCCCTGACGGCGGCGCTGATTGCCGCCTGGATCGGGCTGAATTTTATCAATGTGGATGCCCGGATTGCCGGATATAATGTATCCGCCTGGGAAAAGGGGGATATCGCCGTTCTGGATGAGGAATATCTGGCCGGCTTATCCCCGGACGTCATGCCTGCCCTGGAAAGCATCGGGGATAAGGAATTGCGGGAAAAGACGGTGCTGGAAGTGCGCACCCTGCTGGAAGAAAAATATCCCGTCGATTACGATTGGAGCTTTTCCTGGCGGCATATACAGGCCCCTGAAGCGATAAATACGCCTAAAGAAACGAATACGCCTGAAGAATAAAGAGCATTCCCCGGCCTGGCCGGGGAATTTTTTGTGGGAAGAATGGCAGGGCGAGGAGGGGAAAAACGTGAAATACGAAAACGCCGGGGCGCTTGGGGAATGCGCTCCGGCGTTTGATTGCAGGGGATTATTGGCTGGTGACATATTTCCGCATATGCAGCAGCGCATTTTTTTCCAGGCGTGATACCTGAGCCTGGGAAATGCCGATTTCTCCGGCCACCTCCATCTGCGTTCTGCCCTCAAAAAAGCGCAGCCGCAGAATCTTTTTTTCCCGGTCGTTCAGGCGGCGCATGGCCTCCTTAATGGCGATTTTCTCCAGCCAGCCCTCATCCTTGTGCTTTTCATCCCTTACCTGATCCATGATGTAGATAGCGTCGCCCCCATCATTATACACGGGCTCAAACAGGGAAATGGGATCCTGAATGGCCTCCAGGGCGAAGACCACATCCTCCTGGGGCAGGGAAAGCTCCTGGGCCATTTCGGCAATGGTGGGCTCCCGGTTGAGGGAGATTACCAGCCTGTCCCTTGCCTGCAGGGCCTTGTAGGCAGTATCCCTGAGGGAGCGGCTCACCCGGATGGGATTGTTATCCCGCAGATACCGCCTGATTTCCCCGATGATCATGGGTACCGCATAGGTGGAAAAGCGCACATTCTGGGTGACATCGAAATTGTCCAATGCCTTGATCAGGCCGATGCACCCCACCTGAAACAGATCATCCACATTTTCGCCCCGGTTATTGAAGCGCTGCACCACGCTGAGCACCAGCCTCAGATTGCCCCGGATAAATTCTTCTCTCGCTTCGCGGTCGCCCCCGTGTACCAGGGGGAATAATTCCCGCATGCGTTCATTGGTGAGCACGGGCAGCGTCGCGGTATCCACGCCGCAGATTTCCACTTTGCTGTTTGCCATACTGCCACCTCCGTCAAAAGCAGTATGGCACCGGGAAGATGGGCTTATGCAGTCTGCAAATGAAAAATTGACAGGAAGGCCGGGGTATGATACAGTGATGAAAAGGATATCAAAATTGAAAAGGGGGAAATTCCATGCAGAAGCGCATTGTTACGCCCGGCCCCTTGCATGATGAAAAGGGCCGCCTGACAGAAACGGGCTACGCCACCAGCCTGATCAAAACCTATGACCGCAGCCGCATCGCCGCAAGCAAGCTGCGCATCAAGGAATGGGATTATTATCTGATCACATCCGATTGCTATGCCCTGGCGCTCACCATTGCGGATAATGGATACATGGGGCTGGACAGCATTTCCCTGCTGGAATATGAGGAAAACGGCCAGAATAATTACTATGCCCAGCATACCTATTCCCGGATGAGCTTGTTTACCCTGGGCAAGCGGCATCTGCCCTCCACCAGCGCCCTGGGCGTCAGCCATACCGAAGGAAAAGGCTATGAAATGACCTTTGAAAATGACGGGAAAAAGCGCAGGCTCTACGGCCATATGGATGATTTTGGCGGGGATACCCTGCTCTTTGATGTGACGCTGACCCAGGAGCCGGAGGATTCCATGGTGATCGTCACCCCCTTCCCCGGCAAGGAAAAGGCATTTTATTACAACCAGAAAATCAATTGCATGCGGGCTGAGGGAAAAGTGGAATGGAAGGGCAGGGAATATCTTTTTGCCCCCGCCCATTCCTTTGCCGTGCTGGATTGGGGCCGGGGCGTATGGACGTATAAGAATACCTGGTATTGGGGATCTGCCTCCGGGCTGCATGAAGGGGTGCCTTTCGGCTTCAATATCGGCTACGGCTTTGGGGATACCTCCGCTGCATCGGAAAATATGCTGTTCTATGACGGCAGGGCCCATAAGCTTTCCCAGGTGAAATTCGAAATCCCTCAGAAGGAGGGCAAGGATGATTTCCTTTCCCCCTGGCGCTTTACCAGCGATGACGGACGCTTTGAAATGGATTTCAGGCCCATCATCGACCGGGCGGCGCTCACCGATTTCAAGGTGCTCTGCTCCGATCAGCATCAGGTATTCGGCTATTTTTCCGGAACGGCCGTACTGGATGACGGAAGGAAGCTGGAAATCAAAAATTTCCTGGGGTTTGCGGAAAAAGTATTCAACAAATGGTGAGGAAAAATGCCACGATCCGGCAAAAAAACGACCCGATTTTCGGGCCGTTTTTTAATGGAAAAAAGTTTGCAAAATATTTTACAATTATATAGTAGAAACTCTTCCAAAATCCATGTTTTTGTGCTATAATTAATTGGTTGAAGTTTCACTTTTTATCTCGCATTTTCCCAGGCGGAACGGGAGGATATTATGGCAGCTGATTTGGAAAAAAACCTGCAGGTGCAGAACAATTATGACGAAAACCAGATTCAGGTATTGGAGGGGCTGGAGGCGGTGCGCAAGCGCCCCGGCATGTATATCGGCTCCACCGATTACCGGGGATTGCATCACTGTGTATATGAAATTGTGGATAATGCCATCGATGAGGCGCTGGCCGGCTATTGCACGGAAATTCTGATCCGGCTGCATAAGGATGGCTCCGTTTCCGTAAAGGATAACGGCCGCGGCTTCCCTGTGGGCATCCATCCCAAGATGGGAAGGCCCGCTGTTGAGGTATGCCTGACGGTGCTCCACGCCGGCGGCAAATTCGGCGGCGAGGGCTATAAGGTATCCGGCGGCCTCCACGGGGTGGGCGCCTCCGTTGTGAACGCCCTGTCCCGGCATCTTCGGGTGGAAGTGCGCCAGGATGGCAAAATTTATGAGCAGGAATATACCCTGGGCAAGATCGATTATGATCTGCGGGTGATCGGCGCCACGGAAGAAACGGGCACCACGGTGCAATTCTGGCCGGACGTGCGCTCCGATGAAAATCCCGGGGGCGTATTTGATCCCGGCATCGCTTTCTCCTTTGATATTCTGAAGGTGCGCATCCGTGAAATGGCCTTCCTGAATAAGGGCATCAAGCTGACGCTCCGGGATGAGCGGGGCGAAGAGGTGAATGAACGGGTATTCCATTACGAAGGCGGTATCCGGGAATTCGTCAAGTACCTGAACAAGAATAAAGAGGTCTTCTTCCCCGAGCCCATCTATATCGAGGGCGTGAAAAACGACGTCACTGTGGAAGTGGCCCTGCAGTATAATGACAGCTATAACGAAAATATCTACGCCTTTGCCAATAACATTCATACCCCTGAGGGCGGCACCCATCTGATGGGCTTCCAGAGCGCCCTGACCCGGGCCATCAATGATTATGGCCGCCGGTATAAGATCCTCAAGGAGGCCGATTCCAACCTGAAGGGCGAAGATACCAGGGAATCCCTGGCCGCCGTCATCTCCGTCAAGATGCCGGAGCCTCAGTTTGAAGGCCAGACCAAATCCAAGCTTGGCAACAGCGAAGTGCGCCCCATTGTGGACAGCCTGGTATCCGAAGGCCTGACCACCTTCCTGGAGGAAAATCCGGCCATTGCCAAGGGCATCCTGGAGCGGTGCCTGGGCGCTGCCCGTGCCCGGGAGGCCGCAAGAAAGGCCCGGGATCTCACCCGGCGCAAATCCGTGCTGGAATCCGCCTCCCTGCCCGGGAAATTGGCCGACTGCACTGAGCGGGATCCCGCCAAGTGCGAAATCTTCATCGTTGAGGGCGATTCCGCCGGCGGCAGCGCCAAGACCGGCCGTGACCGGCATTATCAGGCCATTCTGCCTCTGCGCGGCAAAATCCTGAATGTGGAAAAGGCGCGGCTGGATAAGATCCTCATCAATCAGGAAATCAAGAATATGATCACCGCCTTCGGCTGCGGCGTAGGCGATGAATTCAATGCGGATAAGCTTCGGTATCACCGCATCGTCTGCATGACCGACGCCGACGTGGACGGCGCCCATATCCGCATCCTGATGCTCACCTTCTTCTATCGCTACATGCGGCCCCTCATCGAAAAGGGCTATGTATATATCGCCATGCCCCCCCTCTATAAGGTGACCAAGGGCAAGCAGGAGCATTACGTTTACAATGATCAGGAGCTGCAGGCTCTCCTGGACAAGCTGGGAAGAGATACCAAAGCGGAAATCCAGCGCTATAAAGGCCTTGGTGAAATGAGCAGTGAACAGCTGTGGACCACTACCATGAACCCTGAAACCCGTACCATGATGAAAGTGACCATGGAGGATGCCATGGCGGCGGATGAAATCATTTCCCTGCTGATGGGCGATAAGGTGGAGCCCCGGCGTGAATTTATTGAGCAGAACAGCGAACTGGCTGTGCTGGACTTCTAAGGGAGAAAGATCATGAGCGAAATTAGAGACAGATTGATTCCCACGGATCTGGAGCATGAAATGCGCCAATCCTTTATCAGCTATGCCATGTCCGTGATCGTGGATCGCGCCCTGCCTGACGTCAGGGACGGTTTAAAACCCGTGCACCGGCGCATCCTCTATGATATGAATGAGCTGGGCATGACCCCGGATAAGCCCTTCCGCAAATCCGCCCGTATCGTGGGCGACGTGCTGGGTAAATTCCATCCCCATGGGGACAGCTCCGTATACGACGCCATGGTGCGCCTGGCCCAGGATTTCAATATGCGCTATATGCTGGTGGAGGGCCAGGGTAATTTTGGCTCTGTGGACGGCGACGGCGCCGCTGCCATGCGTTATACCGAAGCCAGGATGAGCAAGATCTGCACCTATATGCTGCAGGACATCGAAAAGGACACCGTGGATTTCATGCCCAACTTCGATGAAACCCTGATGCAGCCCAAAGTGCTGCCCAGCCGCTTCCCCAACCTGTTGGTCAACGGCACTTCCGGCATCGCCGTAGGCATGGCCACCAATATCCCGCCCCATAATCTGGGCGAAGTGATTGACGGCGCCATCTGCCTGATCGATAATCCGGAAGCCACGCTGGATGATCTTATGGAGCATATCAAGGGCCCCGATTTCCCCACCGGCGGCGTGATTCTGGGCCGCAGCGGCATCCGGGAGGCCTATCATACCGGCCGGGGCCGCATCATCACCCGGGCCAAATCGGAGATTGAAGAGCTTTCCAACAACCGCCAGCGCATCGTGATCACCGAAATCCCCTATATGGTGAATAAGGCCCGCCTGGTGGAAAAGATTGCGGAATTGGTGCATGAAAAGCGGCTGGAGGGCATCAGCGATATCCGTGATGAATCCGACCGTCAGGGCATGCGCATCGTGATTGAGCTCAAGCGGGATGTGCAGCCGCAGGTGGTGCTCAATTATCTGTACAAGCATACTCAGTTGCAGGATACCTTCGGCGTGATCATGCTGGCCCTGGTGGATGGGGAGCCGAAGGTGCTTTCCCTCCGGGATATGCTGCATTATTACATTCTCCATCAGGAGGATGTGGTCACCCGCCGTACCCAGTATGATCTGGATAAATCCCTGGCCCGGGCCCATATTTTGGAGGGCCTGATCAAGGCGCTGGATCATATTGATGAAATTGTGCGCATCATCCGGGGCAGCAAGGATACCGCCACTGCCAAGATGGAATTGATGAGCAGCTTTGATTTCTCCGATAAACAGGCCCAGGCCATTCTGGATATGCGTCTGGCCCGGCTGACCGGCCTGGAGCGGGATAAGCTGATGGCGGAATATCAGGAACTGGAAAAGACCATTGCCTATCTGCAGTTCCTGCTGGCGGATCGCAATCTGCTCATGGGCGTCATCAAGGATGAGCTGACCGAAGTCAAGAATAAATTCGCCGATCCCCGCCGTACCGAGCTTTCCGCCGTGGAAGGGGAAATCGATATTGCCGATCTCATCGCCGTGGACGACATGGTGGTGACGCTGACCCACTTTGGCTATGTCAAGCGTCTTTCCAAATCCATCTACCGCGCCCAGAATAGGGGCGGCAAGGGCGTGGCCGCCATGACCACCAGGGAAGATGACTATGCCGAAAATATCCGCATCGTCAATTCTCATGAGCCCATCATGTTCTTTACCAATCAGGGCAGGGTTTATAATCTCACCTGCTATCAGATTCCCGAAGCGGGCCGCACTGCCCGGGGCACTGCCATTGTGAATCTGCTGCAGCTCAATGCCGGGGAAAAGGTGACCAATATGATCCCCATGCCCGAAATGGCAGAGGGCCGGTATCTGATCATGGCCACCCGGAACGGCTTGATTAAAAAGACCGCCCTTTCCGAATTCCAGAATCTGCGCAAATCCGGCCTGATTGCCATTGTGCTCAATGAGGGCGATGAACTGATCGGGGTTGAGCTTTGCTGCGATGGGGAAGAATTGCTGCTGGGCACCCGTCAGGGCAAGGCCATCCGCTTTAATGAGCGCCATGTCCGTGCCATGGGCCGCGCCAGCCATGGCGTAAAATCCATGAACCTGGCCGAAACGGATCTGGTAACCGACCTGTGCGTTATCGAAGAAGGCGCCCATGTGCTTTCCATCACCGAAAACGGCTACGGCAAGCGTACCGAGGTGGATGCTTACCGTGAAACCGGCCGCGCCGGCAAGGGCATCATCGCCATGGCGCTCACCGAAAAGACGGGCAATCTGGTGTCCCAGCTGATGGTGCATCCTCAGGAAGATCTGCTGATGATCACCGATGACGGCACCATCATCCGTACGCCTGTTAACGATATCCGCCTCTGCGGCCGTGCTACCCAGGGCGTGCGCCTGATGCGCGTGGCGGAAGGCAGCCGCATTGTGGCCGTCGCCCGCGCCGAAAAGGAAGAAGCCGAGGAAAACGACGAATAATGAGATTTTTGCGGGAGGGGGATTCTTTTGGAAAAGAATCCCCCTCCCGCGCCCACCCTAAGAAAACTGCTACTGGATTTTTTGGGACTAAAGAAATCAACATTTTTCCCAGTGGTGCTGATTATTCGAAGTTTACTGAATCCTGAGTGCAGCAGGGGGAAGATAGTAAGGAGAATCCTTCTGCTTTATCCCCTATAGGTTTTCGGAGGGAGCGCGAGGGAACTGCTTTTGCCTTCAAAAGCGGTTTCCTCGCGAAAATTCCCTGGAGGTTTTATATGACACAAAGACAGAAATCGCTGGTGGGCGGAATATCCGTCCTGGGCCTTGCCGGGCTGATCTGCAAGGTGGTGGGGGTGCTGTATCGCATTCCCCTGGCCCATCTGATCGATCCCATGGGCATGGCCATCTATCACAAGGTATTCCCGGCCTACAATCTTTTGCTCACCATCTCTTCTGCGGGCATTCCTGTGGCCATTTCCCGGATGGTATCCCATTATGTTACCAAGGGGGAAACGGATAATGCAAAACGCATTTTCCGGGTGGCGCTGTATCTGCTGTGTGCATTGGGGCTGATCACCACGGTGCTGCTGATGGCCTTTTCCGGCTCCGTGGCCTCCTGGCAGGGCACGGCGGACGCCACGGCGGGCTATCTTTGCATTGCCCCCAGCCTGTTTTTTGTATGCGCTATGAGCGCCTACAGAGGATACATGCAGGGGCAGCGGCATATGATGCCCACGGCCATTTCCCAGCTGATTGAGCAGGTGGGCAAGGTGGCGGTGGCGCTTCCCCTGGCGGCCCTGGGCATGGCAAAGGGCGGCGTGGCCTGGGGCGCTGCAGGGGCCCTGCTGGGCTCTACCCTGGGCGAAGCGGCGGCGCTGCTTTATATGATGTGGCAGTATCGCCGGAAAAGGACGGAGCTCAATGCAAGCGTGCAGCGGGATCAGATGGAATTGCTTTCCGGCCGCACCATCAGCCGTCAATTGGTGCTGGTGGCCATTCCCATTACCCTGGGGGCCTGCATTGTGCCTCTTGCCGGCTTCATTGACAGTGTGATGCTCACCCAACTGATGGAAGGGGCGGGCATGGCCAAGGATGATGCTCTCATCCGCTACGGCGCCTATGCCGGCCCGGTGCTCACCCTGATTAACGTGCCCACGGCCCTGGCCATGGCCATGAGCACCAATCTGGTGCCCTCTATCGCCTCTGGCGTTGCCAAAGAGGATCGGGCCTATGTGGCCCGGGAAACGGGCACAGGCCTTAGGATGGCCTCTGTGATCGGCTTTCCCTGCTCCATCGGCATGAGCATTCTGGCCCAGCCCATTTTGTTCCTTTGCTATCGGGGCAGTTATACGGCGGATCAATTGAATGTGGCGGCGGAGCTTTTGCAGATCAGCAGCCTGACCATCGTGCTCTTTACCATGGTGCAGGCCACCAGCGGCGTTTTGCAGGGCTTGGGCAAGCAAAAAATTCCCATGTATACGCTGCTGCTTGGCGTGGTATTGAAAATCGCCCTGAATTATACGCTGGTGCGCATTCCGGGGGTGGATATCCATGGCGCGCCCTGGGCATCCCTGCTTTGCTACACGGCCAGCATGATCCCCAATCTGTATTTTATCTGCCGGCATACGGATTACCGGATGGATTGGATGGGCACGGCGGTGAAGCCCCTGCTTTCCTCCCTTGTAATGGGGGGCATCGTATGGGCGCTGTGGCATTTCCTGTTTGGGGATGCGGCCAATCTTTCCCGGCTGATGCTGATGCTGGGCATCCTATTGTGCGTAGGCGCCGGGGTTGTGGTATATGCCCTCGCCGTCTGGAAGACGGGGGCCATCCGTAAGGAAGATCTGCCTGCCCGGCTGAGGAGGAAATTCAAATGAATCAGATTACCATTGTTTCTCTGGGCCCCGGTCCCCGGGAATATCTTACCCTGGGCGCCCTTTCCGCACTGGAAAATGCGAAAAAACTGGTGCTGCGCACCAATCGGTGTGATGCGGCAGAATATCTTCTGGAAAAGGGGATATCCTTTGAATCGCTGGATCATTTGCATGAGGCCTGTGAGGATTTTGATGAATTGATTGCTGCCTGCGTCAGTCATCTTCTCAAAATGGCGGAGGAAGGCGATCTGTGCTATGCGGTATTGGATGCCACTGCCGATGAAACGGTGCGGGAACTGATGGAACATGCCCCGGCTGATATCATCCCCGGCATGCCCCTGTCCGCCCCCTTCCTGTCCGCTGCGCCCCAGGAAAAGATCGAAATCCAGACGGCATCCTCCCTGGAGATTACCTCCACCCAGAATCCTCTTCTGATCCTGGAGTGCGATTCAAAAATGCTGATGGGGGATTGCAAGCTGCAATTGCTCAAATGGTATGATCCCGATCAGCCCGTTTATTTCTTTGCTCCTGCCAAGGGCGGGCAGCGCAGTTATGAAATCCTTCCCCTTTCCGATGTGGACCGGCAGCCCCGGTATGATCATACCTGTGCGGTGCTGATCCCCTCCGTTTCCCTGATTTTCCGCAAGCGCTTTGATTTTTATGATCTGGTGCGGGTAATGGCCATTCTCCGGGGGGAAAACGGATGCCCCTGGGATAGGGAGCAGGATCATAAGTCGCTTCGCAAGTATCTGATTGAAGAGGCGTATGAAACCGCTGCCGCCATCGATGAAGAGGATTGGGATCATGTGGCGGATGAGCTGGGAGATGTGATGCTGCAGGTGGTGTTCCATGCCCATGTGGGCGGCCAGTACGGTACCATGGAGCTTTCTGATATCACCACCTATATCTGCCGCAAGATGATCGATCGGCACCGGCATATTTTCGGCACCGATAAGTGCGAAACGGCAGAGGATGTGCTGATCAACTGGGAAAAGATCAAGAAAGAGGAGCGGGGCTTTAAAACCCAATCCGATGTATTGAACGGCGTATCCCGGGGGCTGCCGCCGCTGATGCGGGCCGGCAAGGTGCAGAAAAAGGCCCGGGATGTGGGCTTCGACTGGGATGATCCCAGGGATGCGCTGAAAAAGGTGCATGAAGAAGCGGATGAAGTATTGGAAGAACTGCAGCAGGGCAATGATCCCACGGAAGAGCTGGGCGATCTGTTCTTCGCCTGTGTGAATGTGGCCCGGCTCTCCGGTGTGGAAGCGGAAACGGCCCTTCAGCAGGCCACGGAAAAGTTCATCCGCCGCTTTACAGCCATGGAAAATGCCATTTTAAGGGATGGAAAACGGCTGGAGGGCTTGACATTATCCGAAATGGATGTATACTGGGAAGGTAGCAAACAACGTCCGCAGGCATGATGCCGCGGCTTGTCATTCAAGAATAAATGGAGGGTACTAACTCATGAACAAGTCTGAACTGATCGTTGCTCTGGCTCAGAAGGCCGAACTGTCCAAGAAGGACGCTGAAAAGGCCCTGGCCGCTTTTGTTGAAGTTGTTACCGAACAGCTCAAGGCTGGCGAAAAAGTGCAGCTGGTTGGCTTTGGCACCTTCGAAAGCAAGGAACGCCCCGCCCGCACCGCCCGCAATCCCCGCACCGGCGAAGAAATCACCATCGCTGCCAGCAAGACCGCTTCCTTCAAAGTGGGCAAGGCCCTCAAGGACAGCATCAACTAATCAGCGTCTTGAAAAGCCGTGCCGTTTGGCGCGGCTTTTTTGATCGATGAAGGAGTGCATAGTATGCGTCTGGATAAATATCTGAAGGTATCCCGCATCATCAAGCGCCGCACCGTGGCGAAAGAGGCCTGCGACGGCGGCCGTGTTACCGTGAACGGAAAGGTGGCCAAGGCCGGCGCTGAGATCAAGGAAGGGGATATCATGGAAATCCGCTTCGGCAACCGCGTAGGCAAATATCAGATCACGGACGTCCGTGAAGTGGTCCGCAAGGAAAATGCCGCCGAAATGTATCGCGTTCTGGAGGAAGACCCTGCCGTAGCTGCGGAGAGAGGCTGAGGATGAAAAAATGCGGGATGGATATTCTTTGGAGGCCAAAGAATACCCCTCCCGCACCCACCTAAAGAAAACTATTACTGGATTTTTCTTGGACTTGAGAAATCATCGCTTTTCCCAGTGAAGCTTGGTGGAGAAGAGATAACCGAATAATGCGTTTCTGGGGCAAAAACAAAATTGATCGAAGCCATGGAATATCCCCTATAGCTTTCTTGGAAGGGGTACGGGGAAACCATTCTTTGGCTTCAAAGAATGGTTTCCCCGTATAATTCGTGTTCATTTGGTTTTCATGATCCGAAGCAGCGGCTTTGCGATCAGCAGCGCCAGCAGTATGCAGATGGCGCAATCGGGCACCAGGTAAAGGCCGTTATAGACGATGGAATAGACAAGCGGCGAATTGAACTGCATATTGCCGATGACCAGCTCGGAAACCGGCGTATCGGCAATCCACATCATGCCGGCCAGAATGGCGCTGACGGCCCTGCCAACAGCGGCCACGGGAATGCCGATATACAGCCATTTATCGCCCTTCTTATGGGCAATGCCGGCAAGGCCGATGGCGGCAAAGGCCAGAACATAATCCAGCAGGAATTGCCAGAAATTCAGCCACCAGCCCCCCTGCAGATACTGGAGCAAGCCGTATACCAGGCCTGCCATCAGCCCGGGGCCCATGCCAAAGGAGACGGAAAAGAGCATCAGGGGCAGCATGCTGCCCGGGGTAACGGAGCCGCCGGTGGGCATTCTGAACAGCCGGAAGCAGGAAAGCACGAAGGAAAGGGCAATGGCCAGTGCGGCATAGGCGATGGTTTTGGCGTTCCATTTCTTATGGCTTTTGCCTACCGTGAGAAAGATGGCGGCCAGCGCGGCCACGGCCAGAATGGCCACCCACATGGTAAGCGGGGTTTCGGCGAATTTTTCTACTGCTTCCTGGCCCCAGGTGGGTTCTGTTTCTACCGTTTCCAGAATTTCCGCGGCGGTTTCTTCGGCCCGTGCCGATGCGAGGAAAAGTTTCATCAGGTATCAACCTCCTTTTCTGTTGCATCCGGCATACAAAAACCCACACGCTGATCAGGCGTGTGGGAAACGGTATGACGCAAAATCATCTTTGCGTGCCGCTTCCCTTCGGTAGGATGATCTACACAGGTTCTAAGGGTTCTATCTCAGCCGTCCTTTGGACGACGCCCCCAGCGGATGCACAAGAAAATTATATCACAAACGCCCTATCTGTCAAGGAGTATACAAATATGGAACATCATTTTTTTGCCTATATCAGCCGGATGAAGTTTATCCAGCGCTGGGGCCTGATGCGCAATACCCAGCCGGAAAATGATATGGAGCATGCCCTGCAGACCGCCATGATCGCCCATGCCATGGCGGTGATGGGCAATGTGCGCTACAATCGGGGCTACAATGCCGAATATATCATGGCCCTGGCCATGTATCATGACAGCAGCGAGGTCATCACCGGTGATCTGCCCACCCCCATCAAGCATCATAACCCTACCATCAAAATGGAATATAACAAGCTGGAGGAAATGGCGGCCCAGAAGCTGCTGACCATGCTGCCCCCCGATCTGCGGGAGTATTATACCCCCCTCATCGTGCATGGAGAGGATAGCCCCGAATGGCACATCGTCAAGGCGGCCGACCGCATCTGCGCCTACATCAAATGCCTGGAAGAGCGCAAGGCCGGCAATCTGGAATTTGAGCAGGCCCGCAAGACGGTGAAAAAATCCCTGGATCAGATTGATCTTCCTGAAGTGCAGGATTTCATCAGCGAATGTGTCCCCGGCTTCACCATGACCCTGGACGAAATCAGCGAGGATTGAGATGCGGGAAGAATGGCGGGAGGGGCTTTCTTTTGAAAAAGAAAGCCTCTCCCGCACCCACACAAAGAAAACGATTACTGGATATGGCTGATCGCCGTTTTATCAGCTGTTTTCCCAGTGATGGGTGTGGAACGAAGAAACAGGCATCTTTTGTTTCAACCTGAAAAGATATGTAAAAGCAGGGCGGGATAAACTCATCCTGTCGGAATTCGATATATGCCCCGTTATCAATGTGAGACATGCGGTGCAACTCAAAGGAGCGTGAAGCATGCGAAAGCATGCGCAGCTATGTTATTGACAGAATTTGATCCAGAAAAATCTGCGGTAATCAATCCAGACATGGTGGTGGAGCCCCTCCCTGATTTTCCAGATGTGACCATCTCCATCTTCTCGAAAAAATTGTTTGATGCAGTGCTGGGCTTTTTTCCACAGGCACGGCAGATTGCTGCCATTCGTTCTGCTGTCGGCGCAAATCCTGTTTATCAGGTGGAATACAAAGGGGAAAGCTTTGCTTTCTATCAATCCTATGTGGGGGAGCCAAAATGCATAGGGGATTATGAAGATGTCATGGCCATGGGCAGTAGGCGGTTGATATTGCTTGGCAATTGCGGGGTACTGGATCGGAATATTCAGGATTGCGGAATTATCATCCCCACCCGGGCCATTCGGGATGAGGGGGCCAGCTATCATTACGCCCCGGCTGCCGATATGATTGATGTAAACCACAAATATAAAGAAGAATTCAAGGAAGTGCTTCAGGAATACGGATACCCCTATGTGGAGGGAATCACTTGGACCACCGATGCATGCTACCGGGAAACCCGTGAAAAGGTGCGCCGCCGGAAGGAACAAGGGGCCATCTGTGTGGAAATGGAATGCGCAGGGATGCAGGCTCTGTGTGATTTCCGGGGCACTGAATTTTTCCAATTCTTTTATGCGGGGGATAATCTGGATCATTCCTCCTGGCAACCCCGCAGCCTGAGTGGAGATGTGCGGCTGGATGACAAGGGGAAAATTGCTCTGCTGGCCTTTGAACTGGGGCTGAGAATCAAGAAAAAGGCAGAACCGGTGATTCGCCGCTTTCGGGCAGAGGATGCGCAGGGGGTTACCGATCTGATTGCCACTACCATGCGCACCACCAACAGCGCAGATTATCCCCCTCATTATATTGAGGAGGCCATTTCCAATATGCAGCCCAAGGATATCATCCGCCGGGCCTCCTGGACCCATTATTATGTGATTTGCGAGGGCGATCAGATCATCGCCTGCGGCGCCATCGGCCCCTATTGGAACAGCGAAACGGAGAGCAGCCTGTTCAATATTTTCGTGCATCCCGATTATCAGGGACGGGGATTGGGCCGGAAGATTATCGAAACGGTGGAGCAGGATGAATACGCCCTGCGGGCAAACCGTATTGAGATTCCGGCCTCTATCACTGCGGTGAAATTCTATCAAAAAATGGGCTATGATTTGAAGCCCGGCGGCACTTATCCGGATAATGAAGGCCTTTACCGGATGGAAAAATATCGCTGAAATGGGAAAGGCGGCTTGACCATGACCATTAAAATCCGTTATCATGGGGATGTGGAGCCCCTGGAGAAGATTCCCCAGGGGGATTGGATTGATCTAAGGGCGGCGGAGACGGTATCCCTGAAAGAGGGGGAATTCCGCCTGATTTCCCTGGGCGTATCCATGAAGCTGCCGGAGGGCTATGAGGCGCATCTGCTTTCCCGATCCTCCACCTTCAAAAAGTGGGGCGTCATCCAGGCCAACGGCATGGGCATCATTGATGAAAGCTATTGCGGGGATCATGATATCTGGCGCTTTTCTGCTCTGGCTATGCGGGATACGGTGATTGAAA
Organism: Clostridia bacterium; assembly: GCA_017395685.1. Taxonomy (GTDB): domain Bacteria; phylum Bacillota; class Clostridia; order Christensenellales; family Aristaeellaceae; genus RUG563. The sequence continues at coordinate 13,570 of JAFQOD010000032.1, read as the reverse complement.
AGGGCGATCGTATCTGCCAGTTCAGGATCATGGAAAAGATGCCCGCCGTCACCTTTGAAACGGTGGAATTCTTATCCGATCCGGATCGGGGCGGCATTGGATCCACGGGGGAGAGGTAATGGAAATTCGGAATTCGGAATGCGGAATTCGAAATTATGAATTCAGAATTATAGTTTGTTAACATATTTTCCAGGCTTCGCTGGGGAAACGGCTGATAGGATGAAGCCCAAGAAATGTCCAGAAGCAGTTTTCTTTGGGAGAGCGCGAGAGGGCCTTTCTTTTTCAAAAGAAAGGTTCTCTCGCAAGAAATATTACATTACGGAGGTACTACACATGGGAACGCTGCATAACAGTGCTGAAAAGGGCGATTTCGCCAAGACGGTCTTGATGCCCGGGGATCCCCTCAGGGCGAAATTCATTGCGGAAACCTATCTGGAAAATGCGGTGCTGGTGAATAACGTGCGGGGCATTCAGGGCTATACCGGCGAATACAAGGGAAAGCGAGTATCCGTGATGGCCTCCGGAATGGGCATGCCCTCCATCGGCATCTATTCCCATGAGCTGTATACCCATTACGGGGTGGAAAGCATCATCCGCATTGGCTCTGCCGGTCTTTTGCAACCCTATCTGAAGGTGCGTTCCATCGTGGCGGGCATGAGCGCCTATTCCAATTCCAATTTCGGCAAGCAATTTGGCTTTGACGGCAATATGGCCCCCAGCTGCTCCTATGAATTGCTGGAGCGGGCGGTGGCTGCTGCCCGGAAGATGGGCGTGGAAATGCCGGTTGGCCCCATCTTCTCCTCTGATACCTTCTATGACGCCGCTACTCCCACCCAGAACGAAGTGCTGAGCAAGCTGGGCGTGCTGGCCGTGGAAATGGAGGCCTATGCCCTCTATCTGAATGCTGCCTATCATGGCAAGAAGGCCCTGGCCCTGCTTACCATCTCTGATAATCCCTTCACTGGCGAAGGCCTCACCCCCCAGGAAGTGCGGGAAACCTTCACCCAGATGATGGAAATCGCCCTGGAAGCTGCGGAGTGAGGAGAGAAGAATAATGCGAGAGGACCTTTCTTTTGAAAAAGAAAGGCCCTCTCGCGCTCTCCCAAAGAAAACTGCTACGGAACGCTGACGTTTTCGATCAATCGACAATGTGCCCGTGCGGCTTGAGGAGTTGTAAATGAAGATATTGGTCAGTGCATGTCTGCTTGGCGTTTGCTGCCGCTATGACGGTAAAAGCAAGCCCAGCGAGAGCATCATCGCCTTATCGAAGGAGCATCAGCTGATCCCCGTCTGCCCCGAGCAATTGGGGGGCTTACCCACTCCCCGGCCCCCGGCGGAACGGCAGGGGGATTTCATCCGTAAGCAGGATGGGGGCGATGTGACGAAGGAATATCAGAAGGGCGCCCAGGAAGCCGCCCGGCTGTATGATCTGCTCAATTGCGATTGTGCGATTCTAAAGAGCCGCAGCCCCTCCTGCGGAAAGGGAATCATCTATGACGGCAGCTTCACCGGCGCCTTCCGGGAAGGGGACGGGGCCACCGCCCAGCTGCTGATGGAAAGAGGCATTCCTGTCTTTTCGGATGAAGAAGAAGAAAAATACCTGGCCTTCATAAATATGTAATCCATAAAAAATTGGCACCGATTGCATTAACGATCGGTGCCAATTTGCATTTTCTCAATAAGTGCTAATAAGATTTCCTGTTGCTCTTGATTCAGGCGTGCCCAATGATGTAGAAGTTTTCTTTGGGAGGGAGTTAAAGATACGCTTTCTTCCCCCTGCGCAAAAAGCTGGGATAAAGTGATTTGAAAAGTAGCGCAGATTTTTTCTAAAGAAGGCAGGGAAGGGATCATATTTTTCCGATACCAGGTAGAGATAGTGGATTGAGGAAGGCCGGATTTTTCTGCCAGCTGATACTCCGTCCATCCTCTTTCTTCCCGTAATGCTACGATTGCGGATAGAATATCTTTCATGCACCCTCCTCCTTTACTGATATTCTTCGTAAATTATACTTCGATAAACCGTTGCAATATAATAATAAAAAACGTAAAATAAATACGAAGAATAAAAGCAAAGAAGGAGAAGCAATATGAATTACCGTTGCTTTTTGATAGGGCATAGAGATGCTGAGAGGGAAATTGAATCTGTTTTGCGGCAATCCATAGAGCGGCATATTACAGATTATGGCGTGAATGAATTCTGGGTTGGGCGGCAGGGCGGTTTTGATTATCTGGCAGCCAGGTGTTTGCTTGAAATCAAAAAGCTGTATCCGGCTGTTCGCCTGATACAGCTTTTCCCTTATCATCCAGGGGAGAGAAAAATAGATTTATGGCCTGGATTTGATGATAGCATCTATCCGGAAGGGCAGGAAAGCGTTCCGCGGAAACTGGGAATTGCCCGGGCAAATCGATATGCGATAGCCAACTGTCACTATCTGATAGGCTATGCCTGGCAGCCGGGCAGCAATAGTGTGAGGCTCATGGAGGCAGCAGCGAAACGGGGAGATGTTGTCACGAATCTGGCCGAAAAAACAGGAGGATGCTTCTAATGGCATCCTCCTGTTGATTGGCTTATTTCCTGGCCAGCAGGGCGATTAATTGATTGCTGCGGGCGATGAAATCCTTAAGATCATTGGCTTCCAGGGGGCGGCCGGAGAGACGGGCCAGATCGAAGAGCTGGCGGCAGAGGAGGGAAGCGGTTTCCTCATCCTCCATGGCGGCAAGGCCGCGCACCGTTTCACAGGCGCGGTTGAGCACCAGGGTATACCGGGCAGGGAAATCGAAGGATTGGCCGTACATGGCGCTCATTTCCTTGTAGCGGCGCATCTGCTCATCTTCCAGCAGCATCACGGGCATATCCTTATCGGAAAGGGCCTCCAGCTTTACGGTCAGCTCCTGATTGTTGAGGGCGTCCCGGAACAGCTTTTCCATCTGCGCCTGATCGATATCCTTGCCCTCTTCGGTGTCTTCTGTAAGGCCGGATACATCGGCGTCCACCCGCACGAACTGCAGCCCATCATTGCCGCCGCCGAATTCCATAAAGCTCATGAAATTCATATCGATCAGGGTATCCATTACGATCACATCGATGCCCTTATTCACATACAGGGAAACGGCAGAGGCCTGGCGATTCTGTTCTGTGGTGTAATAGATCTTCTTTTCCGCCTTGCCTTCATTGCGGGCCTTGTATTCCTCCAGGGTGAAATATTCCCCGGCGGTGGATTTGAGAAGCAAACTGCCCTTTACCAGATCATAGAATTTCTGATCCCGGATGCAGCCGTATTTCACGAAGGGATGGATATCATCCCAGTAGGTTTCATACTGCTTGCGTTCGGTATTGAAAAGGCCGTTCAGCTTGTCCGCCACCTTCTTGGTGATATGGGCGGAGAGCTTTTTCACATAGCCGTCATTCTGCAGGAAGGAGCGGGAAACATTCAGGGGCAGATCAGGGCAATCGATGGCGCCCTTGAGCAGCATCAGGAATTCGGGAATGACCTCCTTGATGTTATCCGCCACGAATACCTGCCGGTTGAACAGCTTGATCTGCCCTTCCTGGCCGCCGAAATCCTTCTTGATCCGGGGGAAATAGAGGATGCCCTTCAGATTGAAGGGATAATCCACATTCAGATGCACCCAGAACAGGGGATCATCAAAGGTATGGAACAGCTTACGGTAGGTTTCCTTATATTCTTCTTCGGTGCAATCCTTGGGGTTTTTCAGCCACAGGGGATGGGTATCATTGACGGGCTTGGGGGATTCTTCTTTGGCTTCTTCGTGATCATGGCATTCTTCGCAATCGCAGTCATGATCATGGGCGGGCTTTTCTTCCTTGGGGGAAAGATCCTGCAGATAAATGGGGGTGGCCATATAGCCGCAATACCGGTTTAGCACTTCCAGCACCCGGGAGGCGGAAAGGAATTCCTTTTCCTCTTCCAGAATGTGCAGGGTAATGGTGGTGCCCCGCTCCTTGCGGCCGCCTTCCTGCATGGAAAATTCCATACCGTCCTCGCTTTCCCACAGCACGGGGGAGGCCCCTTCCTGGAAGGACAGGGTATCGATGGTCACTTTATCGGCGGCCATGAAGGCGGAATAGAAGCCCAGGCCGAAATGGCCGATGATGCCGCCCTTGTCATCGCCGGTGTAATTTTTCAGAAATTCTTCAGCACTGGAAAAGGCCACCTGGTTGATATACTTCTCCACTTCTTCGTGGGTCATGCCGATGCCGTTATCGGTGAAGCGCAGCTCCCCAGCCTGGGGATCCACGGTAACGGTGACCTTCAATTCTTCATCCATGTCACCCTTGATCATCTTCAGCTTGGTGATGGCGTCGCAGCCATTGGAAACCAGTTCGCGGATGAAAATATCCTTATCGGAATAGAGCCAGCGCTTGATCACCGGCATAATATTTTGAGCATGGATGGAAATATTGCCCTTGGTCTGCATAAATAAATTGCCTCCTGATGGAAAAATCTTGATTGCAGGGATATTATAGCATGGCAGAATGGAAAATGCAATAGAAAATTAGCACTCTCATATTGAGAGTGCTAATTTTGACACATTCAGCGGAACATCCGCTGGGGATTTTCCATAAAGAGCTTAAGAAACTGAATATTTTCCAGCTCGCTGTATTTCCGGGGGAGGAAGCCCTCTTCCGTGGCCTCCAGGATATTTGCCCCGGGGATGGCGGTGAGGATGGGGGAGTGGGTGGCCAGGATGAACTGGCAATTCTCCGCCGCCTTCTGGATGAGCAGCGCCAGGGCAAACTGTTTTTCAAAGGAAAGGGCGCCTTCCGGTTCGTCCATCAGATACAGGCCCCCGGGCTGCAGCCGGGATTGGAAGAAATCCAGGAATCCCTCTCCGTGGGATTGGAGAGCCAGGTCCTCTGCATACAGGCCGGAAAGATCGGAGAGGGTACGATAGTGGGGCATTTTAGCATAGGCTTTATCGGCGATGGTATCGTCCTCATTGATGCGGGCGATCTCTGCTTTGGCCTCCGCCTTGGTTTGGCTGACCCAGGTGACATAGGCGATGAAATCCTCAGCGGAGAAGAGAAAATTGCGCTTGCAGGGCAGCTTGTGCAGGGTAAAGGCGTCCTGGGCGGCGTCCACGGTATGCTCTCGTTCGATGATGCCCTGGCCGATGCGCACGGCCTTCAGCTTGGCAGCCAGAATGGAAAGCAGGGTGGATTTGCCGCTGCCGTTATCCCCGCAGAGAATGGTAACAGGGGCGGTGAAGGCAATCTCCTGCGTTGCGGCAATGGCGGGCACGGAAAAGGGATAGCCGGGGCTGTCTGCGTTTTTGATGAGGCGGCTGATGTAGAGCATAGAAGCCTCCCGGATTTGATAGAGATTGATTTCATGATAGCATGATGGGAATAATCCGTCAATGAAAGTTTCGGGCTTTGCCGCTTTCGTTTCTGGCGGCCTCATATGCATCCCTTCGGGTCGCAGCGAGAGGTTGATATTTTTCGTGCCAATTACATCACTGGGAGAATAGCAGATAGGATGACGATCAGTAATATCCAGTATCAGTTTTCTTTGGGAGAGCGCGAGGGCCGAAATTCGCCGCCGCCTGTGGCGGAAGCAGGCGAATGCAGGCCCAATGAGGCACAGAGCCCAGTATAGCGAGATGTTTACATCTCGCTGTACTGGGCAACAATGCCGAATTGTGAGCGAAAAGGGCCTTTCTTTTTTAAAAGAAAGGCCCTCTCGCAGTTTATATTCATATTATCCCTGATGCAGAGGCAGTTCCACGATGAAGGAAGCGCCCTTGCCTTCTTCGCTCTCCACGTAAATTTCGCCGCCGTGGAGCAGCACCAACTGATGCACAATGGACAGGCCCAGGCCCGTGCCGCCCTTTTCTCTGCTGCGGGCTTTATCCACCCGGTAGAAGCGATCGAAGATATGGGGCAGATTTTCCTTGGGAATGCCGGGGCCGTTATCGGTCACGGTGAGCTTGGCGTCCCGGCCGATACGCTGCAGAGTCACCTTCACCTGGCCGTTTGCCTGGGTATATTTTACGGCATTTTCCATCAGGTTATAAATCACCTGATTCAGCTTGGATTTATCCGCATAGATATCGCAGGGATCGGAGAGCGTAAGGATGATTTCCTGGCCCTTCTGATCGGCGATGGGCTGCAGCCGGTGGGCATTTTCCTTTACCATCTGGGCGATGGAAAGATTCTCCCGGGTCAGCTTCACATTCTGGGAATCCATCTGCACCAGGGTGAGCAGATCGCTTACGATGGCGCTGAGACGATCGATTTCCGAATTGATATCCCCCATGAATTCGGTGCGCAGTTCCTTATCCATATCGGGCTGATAGATCAGCGATTCGATCATGATTTTCATGGTAGCCAGGGGGGTCTTCAGTTCATGGCTGGCATTGGATACAAACTGATTGCGGGATTGATCCAGCGTTTCCAGCTTTTCGGACATGGAATTGAAGGCCTGGGCCAGATGCTTCATTTCGCCGCTGCCCCGCACACGCACCCGGGCAGAAAAATCCCCCTTGGACATGCGCTGGATCCCCCGCATCAGGCCGCCGATGGGATTGGTGATGACCTGGGAGAAAACCAGGGAACAAAGCAGGGCCAATACGGCAATGACCACGAAAATCAGCATCATCTGATCCTGCAATTGATACAGATTCTGCATCATTTCCTGAACAGGGGAGACCAGCAGCAGCACCCCAATGATATCGGATGCATGCACGATGCCCGCCGTGCAATAGCCCACCCAGGCGCCGTTGGAGCGGCGCATGAACAGCAGATTGGATGTATCCAGGGACGCACCTGTATCCAATTCATGCACGCCGTAATCCACATTCTGGCCCTTGACCAGAATATTGGTCACTTCCGGGTATTGCAGGCGATTTCCGTATAATTCCCCGTAGCTGTCCAATTGCACCTTGCCGTTCTGATCCAACAGCAAAATGCGCCCCCCCAGCTCCCCGCCGGCGGCCAGGAGCTGATCATGGAGCGCTACGGCATCGCTTTCCGCCATCAGCGGCGCCACACGGGCGGCCAGTGTTTCCAGGCTGACCCGGTCGGAACGGATGCGCTGCTCGAATAAATAATCGCCCACCATGCCGCTCAGCGAATTGGCCATAACGAAGAAGGAAAGGCCAACGATCAGCAGGAAGGCGATTAAGATTTTCCAGCGGATGCTGGTAAAGGGGTTGTTAATCCTTATCGGTGAAATAGTAGCCCACTCCCCACTTGGTGAAGATAAACTCGGGCTGGGCGGTGTTCCGCTCAATCTTCTCACGAAGCCGGCGGATATGCACATCGACCGTCCGGGCATCGCCCATATAATCATACTTCCATACCGTTTCCAGCATGGTTTCGCGGCTGAATACCTTGCCCCGATTGGTGATGAAGAGCTGCAGCAGATCAAATTCCTTGGCGGTCAGGCGCACATCCTTGCCCCCCAGGGAAACAGAACGGTTGACGATATTCACTTCCATATCGTGTACCCGGATGACCTTCTTTTCTTCATTGGCGGTGGGCTGGGTGGCCCGGCGGAGCACGGTCTTGATCCTGGCTTTTACTTCCAGGATGTTGAAAGGCTTGGTCATGTAATCATCTGCGCCGTATTCCAGGCCCAGAATCTTATCCATATCCTCGCCCTTGGCGGTGAGCATCAGAATGGGCACATTGCTGCTTTCCCGGATGCGCTGGCAAACCTGGATGCCATCCAGCTTGGGCAGCATCACATCCAGCAGCACCAGATCCACAGGCTGCTCAAAGAAAACCTTGAGGGCCTCTTCGCCGTCGGCCGCCGTCAAGATTTCATATCCTTCCTGCTCCAGGGTAAATCGAAGGCCCTTGAGAATCAAAGGCTCGTCATCTACGAGTAGAATGCGCTTAGCCACTGTGTTTCATCCTTCCTTACAACCATACGGGATGCAAAAATATAGGTGCATCCAGTCTCCTCCTATTGTACACGCAAATGGCACCAAAAATCAAGTGAAATGAAATATTTTCTACATATTTTTGAAGAAAAATTTCAATAAGAGCTAAATAATTGTAATAACATTGCAAGGAAAAGGGGAAAAGGCAGGCCAAATCCATGCAGGAGAAGAAAAAAAGAAAATTTTTTTCAAAATGGCTTGACAATGAAGGAAAAATCATGTATTATATTTCTTGCGCTGATGAGCGCTTAACATCGCGGGGTAGAGCAGTTCGGTAGCTCGTCGGGCTCATAACCCGGAGGTCGAGGGTTCAAGTCCCTCCCCCGCAACCATTTGGCGGCGTAGCTCAGTTGGCTAGAGCATTCGGTTCATACCCGGAGTGTCATTGGTTCGAATCCGATCGCCGCTACCATCAAGAAAGCCTTGATTTACAAGGCTTTCTTCTTTTTTGCGTTTACGGGGGAGGGACTTTAAGTGTCTTTTTTTTCGCTGTTTTATTCCGCGTTTGTTCCAGGGGGGTGCCGCAAAGCCTTATGCCATAAGGGTTTGAGGGACTTTTTGGTGTTCCGTGCGTGTTCCGCAAGCATCGATTTGAGCCATATAGACGGATAGTTTGCCCATGCTTTTTTCTGCTTGTTTGGCCTGTGCTTTCATGTAGCGCTGCCGTGTGAAGCGTATGTCATGGTGCCCCAGTTGGCTTTCAATGGTCTTTTCATCAAGGGCTGCATTATTCATGAAGGTTGCCACGGTTGCCCTGCTGTTTCTGTTCAGGCTTCCCCGATAAAACGCAATGCCATGCTTTGCGGCTTCGTTTCCGATGCGTTCATTAAGCCGTATTACAGTTTGATTTGTAGCAGGAGCCTCTTTTTTTGCTCTTGCCCCTTGTATCAGGTATCCACTTTTTTTGTGGTGGCGTTCAAGGATTGCGGCCAACTGGGGGATAATAACGATATCTCTCTTTCCGTTATTGCTCTTTGTCCCTTTTATTCCGCCTTGATTTTTTGCCGCCCATTCAATGGATTCCCTGACGTGCAAAAACCCATTTTCAAGGTCAACATCTTCCCAGCGTAAGGCGCATATTTCGCCGCGTCTCATACCTGTGTAAAGGCATAGGGCGGCGTAAAGCTGGGCGCTTCCCGTGAGGTCAGGAAGTAGGTCGGCTTCGAGTTGCTTGAATTCTTCTTCGGTATAGGCCTTTGTTTCTTGGCTTTCTTTGCCCAGAATCCTTAAGCGTTTGCTTCTGAAGGGATTCTTTGCAATAAGCCCGTCTTCGATAGCGCCGTCGAAGATTTCAGCCATTAAAGTGATATGCTCCTTGATTGTTTTCTGGGTGTATACTGTTGCCTTATCGTTGATGTAACTTTGGATAACATCAACCGTGATTTCGCAGATATCCTTATGCCCCATGGCGGGGTAGATGTGGTTCTTTAGATATCCGTGATATCCGGTCAAAGTGTTATTTGAAATGGAACTGTTTTCCTTATACAGGCGCATATAGCGTGCGGCATAGTCTTTCACCGTCTGGTCGCTTTTCTCAGGGGTTTGTGATTGCAACGCCTTATCTACAAGGTGCTGTGCAGTATCGCTCGTTACCCATTTCCCGTTGATTTGAGCTTTCAATCGTGCCATGTTTTCGTTTCCTCCATTCTGAGAAACGAAAGGCATCTGCTCTGTGAAGCTTTCAAGGTTCGCGGCATATTTTGCAACGCCTTGTTCAACCGCCTGAGTCATGAGTGCTTGAAGCTGGTTTGCGGTCTATACGAATTGATTTTCGGTTTGGTTTATCATTATTCCTGCTCCTTTATAATTTTTACTGAGAAATAAAAACCGTAAGGATAGTATTACGAAGTAGTACGGTAGTATTACTTCGTAATCATATCCACAAGGAATTAAAACCGTAAGGATATACGATAGTACGATATAATTACAAAGTAATTATATCCTTGTGATGATCCAGCCGTTCGTTTGCAGGCTGAATGCTTGCTTCTGTTCTGCCGTGGGACGTTTGTATACTGCCCCGGCTTTTGATAATAACGCCTTGCTTCGATTCTTCCAGATGCGCTTAACGTACAGATGCATTTCCCTCCAGCGCATTTTATACTTTCGGTATAGCGCTCCTGCTGTTTTGTTCAGGATTTCGCCTTTCAGGGTATAGCCGTGTTTTGTGATGGCCTCTTGCATGATGCGTATGATAGTGGCTTCTGTTTCTCGTTCCAGCTTGCTTTTTGTCCTGCCGTCAATGTAAATAGCGTTTGCGTGCTTCTGACCGATTGCATCAATCACGCCGCCTTTGGTCAATCCTGTACGGTTGATCCCCTTTTTCTTGAATTGCTGGGCTTTATGCTCTGCCTGATCCAGAAGTGTGACGGTGTAGGGAGGGATATGATAATAATTGACGGCTTTGTGCTTGGCGTCGGTGATATGGTTCAGGCTTTTTCTCATGGCAGGGGAAAGGGTTTTCTTTGTGACTGTCCGTATTTGGATCAATCCCAGGGCGGCACAGTAGTGCAGGGATTCGCACCATGTCTGCATACTTCCCCCGAATTGTGATGCAAGCCGTGAGAAGCTGATAAAGAACCATGCTTTGCCCCTTTCAATGATGGCGCGATTCTGATTCTGTTCCCCTGTTTGAATCAGAGTGACGAGCTTTTTCAGAAGTGAGCCGCCGTATTTACTCAGTTCATGATATAGGCAGGGAAAACACTCCCTGCCCATCTCTGATATGATTTTGATGTTGTCCATAAATAGTCTATTTCTCCCCGTTTAGAAAGCCCGTTTTCAGGGAAAAGGATGAAACACCTTACCGCCTTGAAATGCCTCCTCTGGAAGCCTCGATTTATAAGGGTTTCCAGCATTCTAAAGGGGGAGAAAATACTCCTTATTTTCCGTTCTGGTATCTTGCCCGGTGGCTTGCGGCGTTTCGCTGGCGTTCAGCCGCCCTCTTGCAAGATGGGCAATATTTCTGCCGATTACTGGAGGGGGTGAAGCGCTGACCGCATCGGGCACATGGTTTTTGATGCGGCTTATTTTCTGGTGTTTCCGTGTGCCGTTCTTCAATTGCTTGTTTTAGTTGGTGGTTTAATGGCAATACAGCTTTCTGAAAATAGGCGCATATCCATGCCTTTGGATCGAAAACGAAGCATGGGCAGTCCATGGGGATGCATTCCCCGGCGTGATAATTGGCGCATTCTGCTGCCGCCTATGATTTGCACTTGCTTTTTACTTGCTTATCCGTCATGGTAATACCTCCGATTTTTTCGGTTTTCTTCGGGTGATTCTGGTGGTTTGCTATGGCTTTTCCGTAGTTATTCCCTGTTTTTCGGTTGGTTTGGAAGGGATATCAGGAAAGACGGGTTCTATTTGTCATATGTGGTTGCCGCATTATCCATCCTTGCCGTTGATATCGCTTCTTGCATTGCTGATCCCGGATGACAGCGCCGCAGGCGAGGCAACACTTTTGCCGCATGCCGTTCGGTGAATAGCCCTTTCTGCATCGGATGCATATTCTTTCTTCCAGTAGAATCATTTGTTGGTTTCTCCTTTCCATGTGATAGCGCATTCATCATGCACTCCACTTATATTGGGAACATTTTTTGGAATAAATTTCATAATTTGGAAAAATATTTTTCAGGAAAAAAGAAATGACCTTTTCATGTGACAGGCATAGGTTTTTTCGCTATTGTAGAGGCAATGAGACGTAAAACAGGGCAACAAAAAAGGCTGGAGGGTTATTCCTCCAGCGCTTTTGTTGAGCGTCATTATTCAAAAATTGTTGCTTTGTGCCTTGCGGAATCGATGATTACTTCAATTTGATTTCATAGCGATAGGCGTATTCATCGAAGTTTTTGAAGAAAAGGGCAGTTTCATCAAAATTTTCATCGAAGCCAAATCGAATTATACAGGAATTAAAATTTTGCGCCAATTCATTTGGCACGAGTGCATACAAGAAAACGAGAGTGTTATCAAATGGCTCAATTTTATCATTTAAAGCGAATATATCGACTTCATATTCGTATCCATCAATGATTGTTTGTCCTTTAATGCCGTCACTGATTCTGAAAGGCGATTTGCCTTTGCTTTTGATTTCGCCATAGATTGCGAGGTATTGAGCATCGTTCTTATCTTTTACCAAAGAGATTTCATAAGACCCAGTTTCTTTTTGAGAAAATTTTAATTCGTTTTGTTGAACAAATTTATTCAATTTTATTTGGGCAAAAGGCAAATCGATGCTTTCGCCAATGGAAATTTGTTCGAGCCCTGAGGGCGTCAATTCCGAAATCCTTTGGTCGATGATTTCTCTGAGCTGAATTAATTCTTCCAAAGATGCGTCATTAAAATCATCTGGCAACGTGATTGCGCTGCAATTTGCCATGGTTGTGGAAATGAGAATCACAGTAAGCAGAAAAATACAGATGCATTTTTTCATGATAATCTCTCCTTATTCAAATTATGATCACTCAATATTGGTTAGTTTTGAGAGTAATATTCCTCAAAAATGCTTTGAACAAGCGCGGCGCTCTCATTCAATTCACTTTCTGAGACGGCGTAATAAGATCCCACTTGATTTCCAAGAATGTATTTTGCCATAAAGGCGAAGGTCTCAGCGTTTTTTACATCTGAAACAGCAATGGTATAGGTTCCGCTGGAAGGCTTGAAGCTACTGTAAACCACCATGAGGATTTCATCGCTTTTCAAGCGATATAAGGCATATAGCATGATGCTCGCCTGAGCTACATATGCACCCGAACTCCAATCAATTTCTTTCATATCGCTTTTGAGTGGAGAATTTTCTAAGGCGGTTAAATCCATTCCTAATAACAAACATAATAACGCACGTGACGAACTGTTTGACATCCAGGTCTGTTCATCATAACCGATGCCGCTTGTAAGAGAAGGGGTGAAAGTTTTCACTGTGCTTTCTGCAAGGCTGTATGACGGTAATAACGTCGATAATAAAATGATTACCATGATGAGGGACAACAGTTTTTTCATATTCTACGCCTCCTAAATAGAACTAAAAAGTACTAGTTTTTAATATTTTATCATAAACCATGGCATAATTCAATAGTACTTTTTAGTTCTTGACAGGAGGTGTCGGCACGTGTATTTCCAACGCATTCGTGACATGCGTGAAGATGCTGACCTCTCTCAAAAACAAATTGCGGCTTATCTTGGAATAGCACAAACGGTTTATAGCCGCTATGAACGTGGTTATCAAACAATTCCGCTGGAGCATTTGATTGCATTAGCTGATTATTATCATGTTTCCCTTGATTATCTGACAGGAAGGACAAAGAATAAAAAAGTGAATTTTTAAAACAAAAGGCTGGAGGGTCATTCCTCCGGCCTTTCTTGTTGATGCATAGTTTGCTGTGCATCTTTTCTTTCTCTTATCCATCGGCTGAGGGTGGCGGTGGATACCTTCACTGTTTCCGCTATTTCCCGGTTGGTCATGGCGTTTGCGTCATACAGGGCGAGGGCTTGCGCTTTGGCCTTGGCGCTCCCGGCTTTGGGGCGGCCTCCCTGCCGTCCTCTTGCCCGTGCGGCTTTCAGGCCGTCCAGGGTGCGTTCTGCGATGATATCCCGTTCAAATTGGCTGAGAGCGGATAACATGGTCAGCATCATTTTCCCTGTGGCTGTGGTGGTGTCGAGCTGTTCT
>JAFQOD010000031.1 GCA_017395685.1 Clostridia bacterium | reverse complement strand
CGACCGTAAAAATAGGTTTTTCAGCTCCAATCTGGGGCTGAAAAACCATTTTTACAGTAAATGTGATGGATCGAATGAAAAACTGCTTCAGCAGATTTTCATTCGCAGGTTGTCAAAAATACTTTTTTGACAACCTGAAACCGCTGCACACGCAGCGGTTTTTGATTGCTCCTGATTGCCGGATTATCCGGGAATGGCCTGCTCCTTCAGGCAGCGGGCCAGTTCCATCACGTCATTTTCATATACCGGGGCCAGGGCCCGGCGATAAATGATGGAGGCAGGATGATACAGGGAAAAGAGGGGGATGCCTGCCCGGCTGTTCATCCAGGCGCCGTGGCAATCGCCCACGGTGATTTTCCCCTCCGTCAGCGCCTTTAAGGGCACATTGCCCAGGGTGACCAGGGCACGGGGGGCCACGGCCTCAATTTCCTTGAGCAGGAAGGGGGTGAACAGGGATAATTCTTCCTTGTTGGGGGCCCGGTTCCGGGTGCGGCCGGTGGGGCCCTTTTCCGTGGGCCGGATTTTCACCACATTGGATACGAAAATTTCTTCCCTTTTCAGCCCGGCCAGCTGCAGAAATTCATCCAGGTTTTTTCCCGCCTTGCCCACAAAAGGCCGGCCCTTGATCACTTCCGTCTCTCCCGGGGCCTCCCCGATGAGCATCAGGATGGGGGAATCGGCCTTTCCCTCTCCCAGCACCAGGGGCTTATCCTCCCCCGGCCAGAGGGGCTTGAAAAATGCAAGCATTTCCTGGTAAACGGCGGATAGATCGGACATATCGTACCTCCGAAAAATGAAAAAATATCGGGTAATGAAAAATTTATCGTGACGTCAGTTTTTCTATTTAAATAATCTTGGGGAATCAGGCTGATAGGATGGCGACCGGAAAAATCCCAGGGAAGGTTTTTTGGGGTGGGTGCGGGAGGGGGATTCTTTTCCGTTGCATCGCATACCCTGCGCTGCGCTTGCGTATGCTCTCTGAATCAGCGATGTTGACGTGTACCGCGTCACAAACCCACAAGGGGTTTGTTCCTGGAATCCCCCTCCCGCCTTATTCTTCCTCCAGCTTCGCCTTTACCGCCTTCAGATCCTGCCAGGCATCTCTTTTTTTGCTTTCATCCCGGAGCAAGGCGGCGGGATGATAGGTGGGCATGAACCACACGCCCTTTTTTTCCACCCATTTGCCCCGATCCCGGGTGATGCGGATATGATCCCCCAGGATATTTTTCGCTGCAGTGGCCCCCAGCAGCACAATGACCTTAGGGCGCACCAGGGAAAACTGGGCCCTGAGATAGGGCATGCAGGCGGCCGCCTCATCGGGAAGCGGCTCCCGGTTCCGGGGCGGGCGGCATTTGACGATATTGCAGATGTATACCTGTTCCCGGGTATAGCCCATGGCGGCGATCATTTTGGTGAGCAATTGCCCTGCCGCCCCCACAAAGGCCAGGCCCTGCAGATCCTCATCCGCCCCGGGGCCTTCCCCGATGAACATCAAATCGGCATTGCTGTTGCCCTGCCCGGGCACCTTATGATGGATTCCCCGGCACAGGCCGCATTTTTCGCATTGGGCGATTTGCTGATGCAAAAGATCCCAGGAAATTTCCATGGGCGCGCCTCCTCTTCAGTATGCCCGGAAAGAATGGAATTTTTTCAGATAAAATGCATTGCCGGAGGATTTTGCCCCGGCAGCAATCACTGGAACCGGGTGCGCAGGATGGTGAAATTGCTGGCGATATCCTGGCCCAGCCAGGAAAGCAGACTGATCAGCAGCGCAGCCAGCACCAGAATGCTGACCACCCCCAGCACCACCCCCAGGAAATTCATCACCCCAGCGGCTACCTTGAAATGATCCTGCTTTTCCCGGCGCTCCCATTCCTTGCGCTGGAAATAATCATGATGATCAGGCTGCACGGCAATACCTCCTAACGGATTTTCATTTTCGATCAATGCTTGAGAGGGGGAAAAATGCGGAATGCGGAATGCGGAATTCGGAATGCGGAATGATAGAATGCCATCCATATTCCGATGCAGAATGATGCTTGATATTTTGCTTCTTGCCATAGAAAGAATCCATGATATCAATCAAGTGATTCATTACAATCAATCATTCACCAAATCACAATTCCGCATTCCGCATTCCGAATTCCGAATTACACATAGTCCATCCACGGGGCGCTTTCATCCTGCCGCCCGGTCAATGCCCCTTCTGCGGAAAGGCCGGGGAAGCCCTGCTGCCGCAGCGCCTCATAGACCATGATGGCCACGGAATTGGCAAGATTCAGGGATCGGGCGTCCTCCCTCATGGGAATGCGCACGCACCGGTCGTATACCCTGGAAAGCAGGGATTCGGGCAGGCCCTTGGTTTCGCAGCCGAATACCAGGAAATCATCCTGGCCGTACTGGGCCTCGGTATAGGCCCGGGGAGCCTTGGTGCTGGCAAAATGGAAGCGCGCATCCGGATATTTTTCCATCAGTGCTTCAAAACTGGGCAGCACCTGCATATCCACCATGGAGAAATAATCCAGCCCTGCCCGCTTCATATATTTATCGGAAAGGGAAAAGCCCAAAGGCTCAATCAGGATCAGATTTGTGCGGGTGGCGGCGCAGGTGCGGGCGATATTGCCGGTATTCTGGGGAATCTCCGGCGCATATAAAACGACGTGCATAGCTATATCCTTCCACAATAAGTCATTTTGGAATGGGGAACTTGGGGAAATTCCGAATTCTTAATTTTTTTCATAGCTCCGTTTCATGGCTTCCTTCAGCCCCAGGATCTGCAGATCCCGAAGCTGATCGGCGATTTTATCGGCCAGCCCTTCCATTTCCCGCAGATCCCTTTCCCAGATATCCCGGTCGGAAAGCACCGCATAGGCCAGCGTTTCCGGGGGCATATCGGGGGAAAGCCGGGCAAAGGCGGAAAGCACCGCTTCATCCTCGCTGGCGATATAGGGCTCCCCTGCCCGCAGGCCCTCAAAGGCGCCCTGGGCATTTTTTCTGGCCCCGGAAAAATACATCATCAGGCAGGAAAGGGAGAAGGAAAGGCAGGAGGGAATCGTCCCCTCCCTGTTCAGATATTTTTCCATCACCGGCAGCACATTCTTCTCCCATGCCCGGGCCCCGTTCTGGCACAGGGTGAGCAGGGGGATATCCACATTCGGCTTTTCCATCTCACCGCAGATTTCCATGGCCAGGGCGTTCACCTCTTCCCTGGGCAGATCCATCACCGGCATAATTTCATCCAGTAGCCCATGGCCCAGGAAGGCGCGCACATCCTGATCCTTCATGCAATCCTGCACTGTATCCAGCCCTGCCAGATATCCGCTCTGGGCGATCAGCGCCTTCAGGCAGCCCTCCATCATTCTCCGGGCTTCATGCTTTTCCATGGCTCATGGCCTCCTTTTCATGCTGCCTTTATTTTACCAGATGAAAATGGCGCTGTAAAGGGCCGGGGAAGGGGCGAAATGCAGGAGAAAGGGGGGATAAATGGACGGCGCAGGCCGTTTTTTCGTTGACAAAGGATCAAAAAAATGCTAAAATTGCCTCCTCACGACAATTTACCTCTTTTTCTTTTTGAGCAAGCAGAACCGATCTTATGCCGGAGGACAGCATGAGCTATATTGACGTGCAGAATTTGAGCAAATCCTTCACCCTGCGGAAAAAAAGGGAGAAGGGGAAATTGCTGCGGGAAAAAACGGAAATCCAGGCGCTGAAGGAAATTTCCTTCTCCATCGGGGAAGGGGAGCTGGTGGGATACATTGGCCCAAACGGGGCCGGAAAATCCACCACGGTGAAGATCCTTTCCGGCATCCTCACCCCGGACGGCGGATCGGCCCGGGTGGGGGGATTGATCCCCTGGAAGGAGCGGAAAAGGCATGTGCAGCGCATCGGCGTGGTCTTTGGCCAGCGCAGCCAGCTTTGGTGGGATGTGCCCATCATGGACAGTTTTCAGCTGCTGCGGGATATTTACCGGGTACCGGAGGATCAGTATAAAAAGCGGCTTTCCAATCTGACGGATGCGCTGGATCTGGGGGCCATCATGAAAACGCCCCTGAGGCAATTGAGCCTGGGGCAGAAAATGCGGGCGGAACTGTGCGGATCGCTGCTCCACGGGCCGGGGCTGCTCTTTCTGGATGAGCCCACCATCGGCCTGGATGCGGTGAGCAAGCTGGCGCTGCGGGATTTTCTCAAGGAAGAGAATGAGAAAAAAGGCACCACCATTCTGCTTACCACCCACGATATGGAGGATATTGCCGCCCTGTGCAGCCGGGTGATGGTGCTGGGCCACGGAAAGAAGCTCTTTGACGGCCAGCTTTCCCATCTGCTTTCCCGGTATGATACGGTGCGGGTGATTGAGGTGCGCTATGGCAGCGGCATCCTGCCGCCCCTGCCGGATTGCTGCCGGATGGAAAGGAACGGAGAAAATTACAGGATCACCTATGAACCGGAAAAAATGCCCACCGCCCAATTGCTTTCCCTGCTCCAGGGAGCGGGGGAAATCCGGGAACTGACCGCCCAGCCCCAGAATATCGATCATATGATCGCCGCCATGTATAAGGAGATGGATCTATGAAGGCCTATCTTGCCATCTTCCGTATGCGGCTGAAAATGGAAACCCAGTACCGGGGCGCGGTGATCGGGGGCGTATTCTGCCAGATGTTTTTCGGGCTGATCCTGGTGGCCCTCTACCGGGCGCTGTATGCCGGCAGGCCCCAGGCGCTGCCCCTTTCCTCGGTGATTACCTATGTATGGCTGCAGCAGGCCTTTTTCCGGATGGTGCTCTCCTCCGACGGGGATCTGGCGGATAAAATCCGCACCGGGGCCATCGCCTATGATCTGTGCCGGCCGCTGAATCTGTACGGGTATTATTATCTCAGGGCCATGGCCATGAAGCTGATGGGCAGTTTGCTCCGGGCCATCCCCATGCTGGTGCTTGCCATTTTGCTCCCGGATGGCTGGGGCATCGCCGCCCCCCAATCCCTGCCCCATCTGCTGGCAGGGCTGTTTGGGTTACTGCTGGGGCTGCTTTGCGTATGCGCCCTGGAGAATATCACCATGGCCATCACCATGCGTACATTGGATTCCCGGGGCATGCAGGCCATGCTGAATCTGCTGATGATGATTCTCTCCGGCAATATCCTGCCCCTCACCCTGTTTCCCGATTCCTGGCAGAAGGTGATCACACTGCTGCCCTATGCCCAGCTGCTGGATGCCCCCATCCGCCTGTATACCGGGGAATGGGCCCTCAGCCAGTTCCCGAGGGTGCTTTGCATCCAGGGGGCGTGGATTGTGTTCCTTGTGGCCCTGGGGCTGTATTTCTGGCGGCAAAATCAAAAACGCATCGTGCTGCAGGGAGGATAAAGGATGGATACCGTCAAATTATACTTAAAATCCATGAAAATGCTGCTGCGCAGCCAGATGCAGTATCCCGCCTCCTTTATTATGCAGACCATCGCCCAGATCGTGATGGAGGGGGGCGAAATGATGGCGGTGCTGCTGATCATTGATCGCTTTGATACCCTTCATCAGTGGACGGGGGGCAATCTGCTCTTCTTCTTCGGGATGATGAGCGTTACCTTCTATCTTACCGAATGCTTCGGCCGGGGCGTTACCGGCGCCTTCCCCTCTCTTGTGCGTTCCGGGCACTTGGATACCTTCCTTCTGCGCCCCCGGGGGGTGCTCACCCAGGTGCTGTGCCATGCCATTGATCCCCGGCGCATCGGCTGCATCGGGGTGGGGGTGATTTCCCTGATCCTGGGCTCCCGGCAATCGGCCGTCATCTGGACGGCGGGCAAGGCCCTTCTGTTTCTGGAATCCATCCTCTTTGGCAGCATGCTGATCCTGGGCCTGTTTCTGATCGAGGCCATCTTCTGCATCCATTCCGTCAAATCCATTGAGGTGGTGAATGCCCTCACCTACGGGGGCCGCAGCGCCTGCCAGTATCCCATCGATATTTATCCCCGGCCCCTGCGCATTCTTTTTACTGCCGTGGCGCCCTTTGCCCTGGTGCTGCATGTGCCCTCCGCCTTCATTCTGGATAAGCCTATTTACAGCCTGCCTGGCTTTGCGGCCTTTTTGTGCCCGGCGGCGGGGGCGGCATTTTTCCTGCTGATGTACGGCCTGTTCAGAAAGGCCATGACCTATTACCGATCCACGGGGAGTTGATTTCATGCCCGCCATTGTCACCCAGGGGATTGTGCTGCGCCATGCGGATTACCGGGATCATGACCGGATGCTCACCCTGCTTTCCCCCCAGTATGGGCGGGTGGAGGCGCTGTGCCGGGGCTGCAAGCGGCCCCAGAGCCCCTTGCTTGCCTGCAGCGAATATTTTTCCTTCGGGGAATATGTGCTCTATACCGGCAAGGGCCGGATGACGGTCACCTCCTGCAATCTGACCGAATCCTTCTATCCCCTGCGCCAGGATTATGACCGGCTGCAGTATGCCGCCTATTTGCTTTCCCTGGCGGAGGCGGCGGCCCAGCCGGGGGAGAGGGCGGTGGAATTATTCACCCTGCTGATCCGCACCCTGATGCGCCTGTGCTACGGAGAAAGGGATGTAAAAGCGGTTTCTGCGGCCTTTCTTTTGCATTTCGCCGCCATCAGCGGCTATCGGCCCCGGCTTTCCCACTGTGTGAAATGCGGAAAGCGGATGGGGGATGAGGAAATCCGCCTGATGGATATTGAGGAGGGCGGCCTGATCTGCCAGGGCTGCTATGCCCCCCTCACCCCGGTGAAGCCCCTCACGGCGCAGAATGTGCACTGGATGCGCAGCGTGCTGGAGCAGGGCATCGATAAAACGGATCAGCCGGATATCGCCGCCCCCGGGCTGCTGCTGGCGGATTATGTGGAAAGCCGGATGGAAAAAAGTATCCGGCACAAGGGATTATTCTGATCCATGATGGAGCATGAAGGGGAGGATTGCTTATGGAACTGGTTCGTTACACCCTGGAAAACGGATGGCTGAACGGATTGCATCACCGGTTCATCCAGCCGCCCCAGATCGGCTATTTCGTCACCACCTGCGATAAGCAGGGCAATCTGAATACCACCCCGGTTACCATGGGCACCTGCATCGGCCATAATTTCTTCTCCTTCACCCTTTCCAATCTGCATGCGGACGCCAATGAATGGGATCTGGATCAGAATGGCTGGAAGGATGGCATCAAGCAGGGCTATGCCAATCTGCGGGAGGTGCCCGAATGCGTGATCAGCTATTACGGCCATGATCTGCTGAAGGAAAGCTGGATCGCTGGCTGCCCGGTGCCCAAGGGCATCAGCGAAATCGGGGTGATGGGGCTGACGGAGCTGCCCTCCCAGAGGGTGCGCCCTGCCGGCATCCTGGAATGCCCCATCAATCTGGAGGCAAGGGTGCTGCATATGCATAAGCTGGGCGCCCGCTGGACCCATTTCATCTGCGAAATCGTGGCCGCCTCTGTGCATCAGGAATTGGTGGATAAAAATACGGAAGGCCCCCTGGCAGGCTATGGGCTGCTGGCCATTGATCCCATCTTTGAGGTAAAGATCGCCAGCGGCGATACGGAGGATACAAAAAATTACCGGCTGTATTATGACCGGCTGGATCTTTCCAAGATCGAGCGCTGCCCCGAGGATATCGGCTATGACGCCGATTGGATCGGCACCTTTGAGGGCTGGATCCATGATGAGGTGGGCCACGGCCATATTACCCAGGCGGAGGAGCAGCGGGCCCTGGAGCTGAAAAAGCTGTGGGAACAGAACCGGGATCCCCTTTCCAATGCCGCCGTGAAGGAAGAATTGACAAGGCTGCTGAAAAAAGCGGTGGGGAAATAACTTTGATTGCATGCGCCTGCCTGGATTGCGGGCGCATTTTGATATGCTGATAAAATTTTCATTTTCCGTTCATCCTGACAATTGGGGCGGCAAAATGCTGTTTTCGTGCAAAATCCCTTTTCACGGCCTTTCTTCCGTGGTATGATACAATCAAGCAAGGAACCCATGGAAAGGAGAAGCAGCATGGAAGCGATCATGGAATTTATCGCCCTCAATCTGCCCCTGATTTTGTGTCTGGCAGTGGGCGTGGCGCTATTGGTATTGGAGGTATTTGTGCCCGGGTTCGGGCTGCCGGGCATTTCCGGCTTAATCCTGGTATCCGCAGGGGTCTTTATGACCTGGCGGCAATACGGCATGATGGCCGGGCTGACGGTGACGCTGCTTTCCCTGGCGGTGGCGGGCATCTCCATATCCGTTTCCATCAAATCCGCTTCTTCCGGCAAATTATCCAAATCCGCCCTGGTGCTCAATGATGTGATCGAGCCGGAGGAAAAGGAAGAAATGAACGCCCTGGTGGGCAAGGAAGGGGAGGCCCTTACCGTGCTTAGCCCCGTGGGCGTGGCAGAATTTGACGGCGTGCGGCTGAATGTGGTATCCGAAGGCAGCTATCTGGAAAAGGGAACGAAGGTCCGGGTGCTGCTGGTGGAGGGAAGCCGCATTGTGGTTCGGGAAATCAAGGGCTGAGGGCCCTGAAAATCATACAGGAGGGGAAAAATTATGCCGAATACTGGAAATGAATTTGTGATTCTCTGGGTGGTGCTGATCGCCGTGGTCATCGTGCTGGCGGCGGTATTCTTCCGCTATGTGCCCCTGGGGCTGTGGATCAATGCCCGGGCCTCCGGCGCCAAGGTGCGCATTATCTCCCTGATCGGGATGCGCTTCCGCCGCATTTCGCCCCAGAAGATCGTAAATGCTTATATCAAGGCCCGGAAGGCCGGCCTGGATGTGACCACCGATATGCTGGAAACCCATTACCTGGCCGGCGGCAATGTGGAACGGGTGATCAATGCCCTGATCTCCGCCAAGCAGGCCAGCATCAATCTTTCCTTCACCACTGCCTGCGCCATCGATCTGGCGGGCCGTGATGTGCTGCAGGCGGTGCAGATGAGCGTGCTGCCCAAGGTGATCGAAACGCCCCCTGTGGCCGCTATCGCCCAGGATGGTATCGAGCTGCGTGCCAAGGCCCGCATCACTGTGCGCACCAATATTGAGCGGCTGGTGGGCGGCGCCGGGGAAGAAACCATTGTGGCCCGCGTAGGCGAGGGCATCGTTACCACCATCGGCTCCTCTGCCTCCCATAAGGCCGTGCTGGAAAATCCCGATCTGATCAGCCAGACCGTGCTGAACAAGGGCCTGGATAAGGGCACCGCTTACGAAATTCTCTCCATTGATATTGCTGACGTAGATGTGGGCCGCAATATCGGCGCCCAGCTGCAGATGGATCAGGCGGAGGCCGATCGCCGCATCGCCCAGGCCAAGGCGGAAGAACGCCGGGCCATGGCTGTGGCCCACGAGCAGGAAATGAAGGCCGCCGTGCAGGAAATGCGGGCCAAGGTAGTCGAGGCGGAGGCCCAGGTGCCCCTGGCCATGGCGGAGGCCCTGCGCTCCGGCAAGCTGGGCGTGATGGATTATTATCAGATGCAGAATACCATCGCCGATACCGATATGCGCACCGGCATTGCCAAGGCCACCGTGCCCAATGCGGATGTGACCAAGCCCCTGGATGGAAAAAAGTAAGAAACATTTGAATTTTCGGTGAAAGGAGGCTGGGCCAATGGAAGATTTTATTGCGACCGTCGGGGTATTGCTCCTCATTGGGGTCAGTGCGCTGGTGAAAACGAAGATGAAAGCGGCCCGCTCCGCCAAGGAAATCAGCCAGGCCAGGGTACGCTGGGAGCAGCAATTGAAAATGGAAGAGGCGCAGCAGGCCGCAAAGCCCCGGGAGGAAATCAGGGCCTGGCCGGCTGCCCCTGCCCGGATGAACGGGGAAGGGCGGGATGACTGCCATGCCTACATGCTGGATGATGCCGCCCCCGCCGCTGCGGCCGATGAAAAAACCGAGGAAGAAAAGCAGCAGGCGGCCCGGGAGCTGGTCCGGGGCGTGATCATCAGCGAAATTCTCAATCGGCCCCGGCCGGGCTATGGAAGGAGACGGGCATGAGCGAAATCCCCCCCATTTCCGTGCTGATTGCCGATGATGATCCGGGGATGCGGCTGATCCTGCGGAAAAAAATCCAGAAAACGGATGGGTTTCAGATCGCAGGGGAGGCCTGCACCGGGGATGAGGCGATGGCGCTGTTTGACCTGTGCAGGCCGCAGGTGGTGTTTCTGGATGTGGATATGCCGGGCAAAACCGGCGTGGAATGCGCCCGGCTGATCCAGGATCAGAATCCTGCCTGCATCCTCATCTTTGCCACCGGGCATGAGGAATATATGAAAGAGGCTTTCCAGGTATATGCCTTTGATTATCTGGTGAAGCCCTTCCGGCTGGATCGTCTGGAAAAAACCCTGGATCGCATCCGCAGCCGCATGATCAAATCCCCGGCCCCGGAAATCCCGGCCCCCAAGATGGATCCCCCAAGGCCCCATACCGGCCGGATGATGCTCAAGCATCGGGAAGGGGTCACCTTTATCGATGCGGAGGATATCCTGCTGGTGCAGCGGGAGGATCGCGCCACCGTGCTCTATACCCGGGGGGAGGGCCGCTTCGTGCTGCCCGAAACGCTGTCGGAAACGGAGGCACGGCTGGATCCCGATCTTTTCTTCCGCTGTCATAAAAGCTATATCATCAATCTGCGCCATATCCGCCATATCACCCCCTACGGGCGATGGACCTATATTGTGCAATTGGATGGCACCGATCATGACGCCCTGATCACCCATGAAAAATATGAGGAACTGGAAAAGCGATTCGGCTGATGCGGGGAGTTGACGAGGCAGGGGCCTCTGCGGACAGACGTACCCCTGCACCAGGGGCATGGCCCCTGGACCCATATTCCGGATGTTTCGGTGATATTTCTGCAAACAATTTTCCGGTGAGGCGATGGAAGACCGTTGTCTTCCACGGGCAGGGCGGCATATCTGCCGCCTGCCGGATGCAAAGCATCCGGGAAAACACAAAAAATGGCGGAGAGAAAGTAAACTTTCTCCTCCGCCTTTTCTTGTGTTTTCGCTTAGCCCGTGGAAAAATAAGTTGCGTTCCTCATGTTTCGTGCGGAAAAGAGCAACGATTGAATAAAGACGCTTCTTCGCAGGATGGAGTCCAGAGGATGAAATCCTCTGGTGCGGGGTACAGGGGGGCGCAGAGCCCCCCTGCTTCGTATCGTTTCCTTACGCTTCGTGCGGAAAAGAGAAACGGTTGAATAAAGGTGTTTCTTCGCAGGATGGAGTCCAGAGGATGGAATCCTCTGGTGCGGGGTACAGGGGGGTGCAGAGCCCCCCTGCTTCGTATCGTTTCCTTACGTTTAGTGAGGAAAAGAGCAACGATTGAAAAAAGGCGTTTCTTCGCAGGGTGGAGTCCAGAGGATGAAATCCTCTGGTGCGGGGTACAGGGGGCGCAGAGCCCCTTGCTTCGTTTCGTTCCTCAGCCTTCGCTTCCTGGCAATTTCCTGGGCACATGGCCGGAAAAGACGGTGAAGGCATCATCGCTTGCCACCGTCAGATCGCCGCCGGCGCTGCGCAGGGTTTCCCGGGCGATATGCAGCCCCATGCCCCGGCCTTCGCCCTTGCCGGAAAAGCCGGGCTCAAAAATGCTGGATTGGATATCCTCAGGGATCATGGGCCCGTTATTGCGCACCTGGAAGGAAAATCCCTTCACATCCTCGGAAAGATGGATGGCAAGCCGGGGGCTTTTCTGATTTTCAAGAGCGTCCATGGCGTTATCGATCAGATTGGAAAGCACCCGGCACATTTCCCAGGCGGGCAGTGGCAGGGCCTTCCAGGCCGCCTGCACGGATAAATCCACCTGAATTTTTCGCTGTTCCGCTTCGGCAATCTTGGCCCTGAGCAGGGCATTCACCGGTGCGCAGGCGGTTTTCAGGGTGCGGCTCACGCTCTGGATATCGCCGTACACCTGCTGGATATAGCGATTGGCCTCCTCATATTCTTCCATTTCGATGAGGGAATAGACCACCTGCAGATGATTGAGGAAATCATGGCGCTGGGAGCGCAGGGCATGATTGAGATCGGTCATCTGATGCACCGTTTCATCCAGCCCGTGCAGCTTCACCTGCATTCTGACGGCGTGCACGGCCTCCCGGATATCCACGATGGCGCCCCAGGAGACGATAACCACCAGGGTGATCACGATCAGATCGCCCATCAGCCCGTGAAGCGCCTCATTCACGCCATCGATAAGGATATAAACGGCCAAAGCCCCCATGGCCAGCATCTGCAGTACATTGATGATGATGGCATACACGGCGGCCTTGCGGATATTGAATTGCCGGGGACGGATTTTCATAGATTGCCTTCCATTTCTTTACGCAGCAGCTGCAGCGCACGCCGCTCCATCCGGGATACCTGCATCTGGGAAAGGCCCATTTCCTTTGCGGCTTCCCGCTGGCTCATGCGCTGCTGAAAGCGCAGGG
Organism: Clostridia bacterium; assembly: GCA_017395685.1. Lineage (GTDB taxonomy): Bacteria > Bacillota > Clostridia > Christensenellales > Aristaeellaceae > RUG563. The sequence continues at coordinate 22,521 of JAFQOD010000031.1, read as the reverse complement.
CGATGAGCAGCTTTTCCTGATGGGACAGGACGGCCAGTGCCTTGAGCAGATCCTGACGCCGCTCCGATTTTTCAAATCCCTGCTCAATAAAGGGAATACGCTCTCCGGTGGTGAGGCCCTCCTCATCGGTCTGATCCAGAGAGGATACGTTGCCTGCCTCCTGAGCAGAGAGCACCATCAGCACCTGGGAAACTTCCCAGCCCAGCATTTCAGCCAGCTCCCGGGGGGATGCTTCGTGATGATGCTGTTGCAAGAAGGCTTCCCTGGCCTGGGCCAGCTGCGCGCCCTGCTCTCTCAGGCCCCGGGGGGTATGGAGCAGGCCTGCTTTATCCCGCAGATAATTGCGCAGGGTGCCGGTAATGGTGGGGGTTACGAAGGTGGTGAATTTCAGGCCCCGCTCCCCATCGAATTTTTTCAGGGCAGTTACGCAGGCCATGGCCGCCACCTGATACAAATCCTCATATTCCACGCCCCGGCCGGCAAAGCGCCGGGCGATCAGGGCGCACAAAGGCAGCGCCTCCTGGAGGGCGGAATTGAGATTTTCCTCCGTGGGCGACTGATAATATGCGCACGCCGTCGCGTGCATTCTTGCGGCGTCCATTATGCCTTGGCGGGCAGCGCCATAACCACGCCGTGGACCCCGCTCTCATCCTGCTGAAGGGTAACTTCTTTCACCAGGGTGCCGATGATCAATTTGGCGATATCCGCGTCCGCCGCATCATCGCATTGCTGGCAGGTGCGCTTCTGGGCGGTGATGGTGACATACAACCCATCCTTTTTCGCCTCGCAGCACAATGTCAGGGATTCCGCCACATAATCCTGATGCAGCAGCAGTTCGCAGCTTTCATCGATGGCGGTGCGCAGATCCTCCATCACATCCACCGGCAGATCATGCAGCGCGCATACGCCGGCAGCAGTCATGCGCATGACCAGAATGCATTCCTTTTTTGCTGGAACGGTCAGCGTCATACATTTCATTCTTTTTCCACCACTTTCATATCTTGATCGGGTAATTCACTCATCAGGGTGGCCCGGGCATCCCAGGCATCATCCACCCACATTTCCCGGGGGGCAAGCAGCGTCAGCTTTTCCGCCGGGATATTGATATAGACGGGGATATCCCCCTGCATGCGCATCAACATTTCCTGGATGCGGGCCAATTGTTCCCGGCGGATGCGCAGATATAATTTGGTTTTGGCATCCTTGGCCCTTTGGGCGTCGGTGCGGGTATCGGGGACCTTGGGGGCCACCAGGGGCTCGATCACATCCACGATCAGCTTGGGCTCCTCATCCTCCCGGATGGAAAGCCGGCCGGTGACCAGCACCGGCTGATCCACGGCGATTTCCCGGCTGTAGCGCTCATAAATCCGGGGGAAAAGCAGGCATTCCACCTGGCCGGTCTGATCCTCCAGGGTGATAAAGCCCATCATGGCTCCTTTCCTGGTGGCCTTGCTGTGGGCCTCGGCAATGATGCCGCCCATCACCGCCCGGGCCCCATCCTGATCGATGCCATGATCCTCCTGATCGGAAAGCTCCGCCAGATACTGGGTATTCATGGGCAGATTTTTCAGATACTGGGCATATTCATCCAGGGGATGGGCGGAGCAGTAAACCCCGGTCATTTCCTTTTCCTGGGCCAGCAGCTCCCGGAGGGGATATTCATTGAGGGGCGGGTAGGTTTCCTCCATCCGCATATCTTCGCCGCTCTGGCCGAAATCGAAGAAGGATACCTGGCCCAGCACATTCTGCTTGCGCTGATTCTGCTGGGCATCCATGGCGCTTTCGTATACCGCCATGCACTGCACCCGCTTGGCCCCCAGCTCATCAAAGCAGCCCGCCTTGATCAGGCTTTCCACTGCCCGCTTATTCACATCCTCGCCGCCGATCCTGCGGCAGAAATCGAAGATATCCCGGTAGGGGCCGTGGGCCTGCCGTTCCCGGACGATGGCGTCCACCGCCTTTTCCCCTACATTTTTCACCCCGCCCATGCCGAACCGGATGCCCAGGCGGCCGTCCGCTGTGCGGTCCACGGTGAATTTCTGCATGGAGGAATTGATTCGGGGGGGCAGAATGGGGATGCCCTTCTGGCGGCAATAATAGATGTAACCGGCGATTTTTCCGGCATTGCCGGTGAAGGAATTCATCTGCGACGCCATGAATTCCGCCGGGTAATGGCATTTGAGATAGCCGGTCTGCAAGGATACCATGGCATAGCAGGCGGCATGGGGCTTATTGAAGGCATAGGAAGCGAAGGCGGTCATTTCATCAAAGATTTCTTCCGCTACCTGGGGAGAGATGCCCTTGGCTACTGCGCCGGGGATGCCCTCCTCTTGGGAACCGTAGACGAATTTCTGCCGTTCCTTGGCCATGACATCCTTTTTCTTTTTGGCCATGGCCCGCCGCACCAGATCGCTGCGGCCGTAGGAATAGCCCGCCAGATCCCGCACGATCTGCATCACCTGCTCCTGATACACCATGCAGCCGTAGGTGACATCCAGGATGGGGCCCAGCAGCGGCGTTTTATACTGCACCGTTTCCGGATGCTGCTTGCCCCGGATGTACCGGGGAATGGATTCCATGGGGCCGGGGCGGTAAAGGGAAATGGCGGCGATGATATCCTCAAAATCCCGGGGGCGCATATTGGTGAGAAAAGAACGCATGCCGCCCCCTTCCAGCTGGAATACCCCATCCGTATCCCCCTGGCCGATCATATCAAATACGGCGGGATCATCCATGGGGATATCCTCCGGGCGCATATCGACGCCCCGCATTTTCAGCATATCCAGGGTATCCCGGATGACGGTCAGATTGCGCAGGCCCAGGAAATCCATTTTAAGCAGCCCCAGCTTTTCAATCACGCCCATGGGATACTGGGTGGTGATCACTTCATCATTTTTCTGAAGGGGCACATAATGGGTGGCAGGCTCCCGGGTGATCAGCACGCCCGCCGCATGGGTGGAGGCGTGGCGGGGCATGCCCTCCAGGGTTTTGGCGGTATCGATGAGCCGGCGCACCCGCTCATCATTTTCATACATGTCCCGGAGCTCTTTATTCTGCCCCATGGCCTTTTCCAGGGTCATATCCAGGGCCATGGGCACGGCCTTGGCCACCTGATCCACTTCGGCATAAGGATATCCCAGCACCCGGCCCACATCCCGGAGCACGCCCCGGGCGGCCATGGTGCCGAAGGTGATGATCTGGCATACGTGATCGGATCCGTATTTCCGGGCAACGTAATCGATCACTTCCTGCCGCCGTTCATAGCAGAAATCCACGTCAATATCCGGCATGGATACCCGCTCGGGGTTTAAAAAGCGTTCAAAGAGCAGATTATATTTCAGGGGATCCAGCATGGTGATATTGAGGCAATAGGCCACGATGCTGCCGGCGCCGCTGCCACGGCCCGGGCCCACCATGATGCCGTGATCCTTGGCGTATTTGATAAAATCCCATACGATCAGGAAATAATCCACATACCCCATTTTCGAGATGACGGAAAGCTCGTATTCCAGGCGATCCCTTGCCACCTGATCATCGGGAGCATAGCGCTGGGCAAGCCCCTCCTCGCATAATTTCCGCAGCATGGAAAGGGATGTTTCCCCCTGGGGCACATCATACCGGGGCAGATGGACGGTGGAAAAATCAAAATCTACATGGCAGCGATGGGCGATTTCGTGGGATCGGTCAATGGCGTCCGGCAAATCGGGGAAGAGGGCGCGCATTTCCGCTTCGGATTTTACATATAATTCCCGGCTTTCCATCCGCATGCGGGTGGCATCCTCCAAGGTTTTGCCCGTCTGGATGCACATGAGCACTTCCTGGGCGTCGGCATCCTCCCTGCGTTCGTAATGGCAGTCATTGGTGGCCACCAGGGGCACCCCGGTTTTCCGGCTGAGATTGACCAGCCGGGGCAGCACCTGCTTTTCCTCCGTCAGGCCGTGATCCATGATTTCGATGAAGAAATTGTTCTCCCCGAAAAGATTGACCATGGCCTGCACATATTTTTCCGCATCCTGCTCCCTGCCTTCCAGAAGCAGCTTGGGCAGATCACCGGACAGGCAGGCGGACATGCCGATCAGCCCCTGATGATGATCCTTCAGGAAAGCATAATCGATCCGGGGCTTATAATAAAAGCCTCGGGTGAAGCTTTCGCTGACCATGTACATCAGGTTCCGGTAGCCCTCTTCATTTTCGCACAGCAGAATCAGATGGCTGTATTCCCGGGAGAAGGCCCGCTTATCCTCCATATCGGGACAGACGTATACCTCGCAGCCGATGACGGGATGGATGCCTCCATCCTTGCAGGCGGTATAGAAATCCACCGCCCCGTAGAGCACCCCATGATCGGTGATGGCGCAGCTATCCATTCCCAGCTCCTTCAGCCGCTTCACCAGATGCCGGATCCTGCAGGCGCCATCCAGCAGGCTGTATTCCGTATGCAGATGTAAATGGGTAAAGGCCATCCCCGATCCCTCCTTTTTCACAATGTCATCTTTATTATTATACCCCAAAATGCATTCGCTGTAAATGCGCATGAAAAATTCGGGGCCGGGCAGTGATGAAAAAAACGCATCAAAAAACCGCCCGGGCGGCGGCGTGTATCGGATATCCGATGGGGATCTGATTAATGGCTTTCCTCCGGCAGGGCCTCAAACTGGCTGTTGAGGAAAATGATATTGGCAACGGCAATGATGGTGGAGCGCAGCATGGCCTTCGCCTGGGAATGGGTGGTGCCGATATGCTCCATTTCAGGCTTTAAATGGAATACATAATGCAGCACATTTTCGAATTCCAGGCAGAAATAATCATAGGCCACCTGGGCGCTGTAGGTCTGCTGCTGCATATCGAACAGCCGGGAGATATTTTCCATGGGCAGCACGATTTTGGCAATGGAAATAAAGAGCAGATAGGCAATTTGCTCTGCGCTGTATTGCTTTTTTTCCGGATTGCGGATGTAATCCTTTTTCACATAATTGCTCACCATGGATGCGGTGATCTCCGGGCAGTGCAGCTGCGCCATGTAGCGATTGATATATTTCACCGTCTGATCCAGATACAATCCCACATCGGGGATTTCGTGATATCTGGGCAGATGGATGGACTGGATATCCATTGGCATGTTGTTTCTCCCCCTCGCCTTCCATTATACAAAAGGAATTAAAAACCGTCAAGCAGGTTTTTAAAAACCGCTTGACAGGAAGAAAGAAAACTGATATGATGCGTAATGTGCCCGATTGGGCCTTTATGCCCGCTGATATTGATTTCTTGTGAGGATTCATGATGAAAATTAAAATTGTTGCCGATTCCTCTGCTGATGTGTTATCCCTGGAGGGGGTGGATTATGCCTCTGTGCCCCTTACCATTTCCATCGCCGGCAAGGATTATGTGGATGATGAAACGCTGGATGTGAAGGATATGCTTTCCCGGCTTGCCGCTTGTAAGGAAAAAACCTCCACCGCTTGCCCCGGCACCCAGCGGTGGCTTTCCGCCTTCGGGGATGCGGATCGGGTGCTGTGCTTCACCATCACCAGCGGCCTTTCCGGCACGTATAACGCCGCCAGCATCGCCGCCCGTGAATTTGAAGAAAAGAATCCGGGCAAGAAGGTGCATGTGGTGGATACCCTGACCACCGGCCCCGAAATGGAGCTGCTGATTGAAAAGGCGGCCAGACTGATCCGCAGCGGCATGGAATTTGAGGATGTTATCAAGCGGATCGATACTTACCGCAAATGCACCTATCTGCTTTTCTCCCTTCAGTCCCTGCATAATTTCGTCATCAACGGCCGCATCAGCCCGGCGGTGGGCGCATTGGTGGGGCTGCTGGGCATCCGCATTGTGGGCCGTGCCAGTGAAGAGGGCACGCTGCAGCCCATGGCCAAATGCCGGGGAGATAAAAAGGCGCTGCAATCCATTCTTTCCAATCTGAAGGAAATGGGCTTCAGGGGCGGCCTGGTGCGCATTCACCATTGCTGCAATGAGGTATTTGCCAATACGCTGCGGGATGCCATTCTTTCCCTGTTCCCCAATGCGGATATCAAAATGGGCCGCACCCTGGGCCTGTGCAGCTATTATGCCGAAACGGGCGGCGTGCTGGTGGGCTTTGAAGGGGCATAAAACATTTGCTTTGGATTATGGCGGGGCGCTGGTATACAGCGCTCCGTTTTTATTGCGGAGGGAGAATCAGGAAAATCCCTTGACAGCCCCGCCCTGTTTCTCCATAATAGAAACAGAGAAGATGGAAAAAATTGTTCATTTGTTTTTTGCAGAAAGGAGAAATCATGTTTCAGGCGGAGCAATATCTTTCTTCCCTTACGGCGCTGCTGAAGCAGGCCTTTGAGGACCAGCTTTTGTATGTGGGCCTTCAGGGAAGCTACCTGCGGGGGGAAGCCACGGAAAGCAGCGATATTGATATCATGGTAGTCATCCGGAATTTGGAGCGGGAGGATTTGCTTCAATATCGGAAGGCCATCCAATCGCTGGCGGGCTATGATCTTTCCTGCGGGTTCATCTGCGGCGAAGAAGAGATGAGGCATTGGAATCCCCTGGAAATCTGCCATCTTGTGCACACCACCCGGGATTATTACGGGGAACTGAAGGCACTGGTGCCGGCCTACTCGGATTACGATGTGCGATCCTTTGTGAAAATGAGCCTGGGCAATCTGTATCATGAGATCTGCCACCGGCTGATTCACAGGCCGGAGGAAAGAAGCCGGGAGGCCCTGCCATTCACCTATAAAGGGGTATTCTTTATTCTGCAGAATCTGCATTATCTGGAAAGCGGAAAATTCATCGCCACAAAAAAGGAATTGCTTGGGGCATTGACGGGCCGGGACCGGCAGGTGCTGGAAACGGCCATGGCCTATGCCCGGGGGGATCGGCCGGATTTTGATCAGGCCTTTTCCCTGCTGCTTTCATGGTGCAAGGAAACCATGATCAGCGTATAAAGAGGAGGAATTCTTCATGAAAGCGGACGCCTATCTTTTCGGTCAGATTCTGGGCACCCATTCCTTCCTGCTGCGGGGCGGATTTCTGCAGCCGGATATGTATTCCGAAATCGATGCCCAGTATTTTCTGCCCGGCGGTGAAACGGGCACCGCCTGTACGGTGCTGGCTTCTCTGGGGGTTCATGTACGAATGGCCGGTACCCACATCGGCAAAAAAGTGGCCCCGATGCTGCAGGAATTTTATCAGGATAAATCAGTGGATCTGTCGCCCCTTCATTATACGGAGGATGATGGGGTGATGGATTATGTGGTGATTGCCGGGCTGGCACGCTCTCCCATGGGCCGGTTTCAGACGCTTTTTGGCGATGATACCCGCTGGTGGAATGTGCCGAAGGAAGAAGATATACGGGGCTGCCGTGCGGCGGCAGTGGATCCCTTCTTCCGGGAGGAATCTGATCTGACGGCGAAAATCTGTCTGAAGCTGGGCGTGCCCTATGTGACGATCGATAGCCCCCATGATTCTTTTTTGCACAAGCATGCTGCGGTGAATGTGGTATCCGGTGAATGCCTGCATAATCATTATCAGGGCATGGAAAAGGAAAATGTGATGGCGCTTTTGCAGGAAACGGCGGAGGGGTTGGTGATCATTACCTCCGGCGGAGGGGAAATGCTTTATGGCCGGCGGGGGCAGGCAATCAGGCGGATGAAGCCCTTCCCAGTGGAAGTGAAAAGCACCCTGGGGGCGGGGGATACCTATAAGGCCGGCTGCGTATATGCCCTGCTGCAGGGAATGGAGGATGAGGAACTGGTGCGCTTTGCCAGCGCTTGCTCCGGCATTGCCATTTCCCGCTTCCCGCTGCCGTTGCATCCGCCCACGCTGGATGAGGTGAAGGCGCTTATGACCGGGGAAAATCATTTTGCTGCGGAGAATGCTGAAGAATGAAAAAAGTATTATTTATGATCTGGCAATGCACCTGGGGCTTGGGGCAGACGCTGATTGGCCTGGTTTTTTTCCTGGCCCTGCGGAAAAAATGCAGCCATGGGATGTATCGGGGCTGCATTGATACCAAATGGAATCACGGGGGCGGGCTGAGCCTGGGGCTGTTTATCTTTACCCCCAGGGAGGATCATCCCAAGGCCCAGCCCATCCGGGTGCATGAATTCGGCCATGCGGTGCAATCCCTTGTGCTGGGGCCGCTGATGTTTTTCGTGGGGGTCATTTCCGTCAGCTGGGCCAATGTGCCGTATTTCAGAAGGCTGCGGAAGGAAAAGCACATTCCCTATACCGCCTGCTTTGTGGAAGCCTGGGCCAGCAAATGGGGGGAATGGGCCACGGGGGAAAAGGCCATCTGGAACTGATCGGTACAATCACGGCGATAAAAAAAGCTCCCATGTGCAGGGAGCGCCGGCCAAAGGGCCCGAGAGATTGCTGAAGGAGGAAGCGTTCAGACTTCTGTTTCCATGTTCAATTTGAATTCCGGCTTGGTAACGTAAGAAAGATATTGAGGCCTGCCCTGATAATTGAGATAGGCTTGAAATCTGCGGATATAGACCGGGGTGTGCATCATGGCAGAGGCTTCCCCTTTGGGGATCCAGCGGGCCTCTTCTGTTTCATCCGATCCGCGCAGGCTGCCCCCAACCGGGGTACAGATGAAATCCAGCATCACTTTCGTGGGAATTTCGCTGATTCCGTTGTAGCCGGGATTCTTTTTTGTGTTGGATGAAATGCAGAATATTGGGCCAGCTTCTATCTCAATTCCGGATTCTTCCTGAATCTCGCGCTTTAAAGCAGAGATCAGATCCTCACCTTCTTCTACCTGGCCGCCGGGGAATACCCAGCCCGCATTATGGGTTTTTACCATCAGAATATTTCCTTTTTCATCCTCTACCACACCCGCTACTGCCACGATATGGGTTGGCATTTTCGCTTGCATATAGTGCCTCCGTAAAAAAGGCCAGCCTGAAAAAGGCTGGCTTTATGATTTTATTCTTCCGTTTCAGGCGCATCTTCCTGCTGGATTTCTTCTTCAGGGATGAAATCGGCAGCAGCTTCGCTTTCATCTTCGAACCGGTCATCGGGCAGGGGCAGCTGCTTTTCTTCCTGCTCGGCAGGGGCGGCTTCCGGCTTGGCCTTGGGCTTGCGTTCTTCCTTGGGAGGACGGGGCGGGGGCTGGATCCGCTGCACATCGGCTACGGGATAATCCTTCTGCTCAAAGCTGTCCCCCTTGGGAATGCGCACCCGCACCGTTTCCTTGAGGATATTCAGATCCATCACGGTGCCGTTGCCGTCGGGGGTGATCACTTCCTTGCCCACCTTGGGCATCCGCTTCCGGGTGGCCTCGTAATGATCTTCTTCATATTTCAGGCAGCACATCAGCCTTCCGCATACCCCGGAAATCTTGGTGGGGTTGAGGGAAAGATTCTGCTCCTTGGCCATCTTGATGGATACGGGCTGGAAATCCCCCAGGAAGGCGGCGCAGCATACCGTGCGGCCGCACAGGCCCAGGCCGCCCATCATCTTGGCCTCATCCCGGACGCCGATTTGCCTAAGCTCTATCCGGGTACGGAAAATAGAGGCCAGATCCTTCACCAGCACCCTGAAATCCACCCGCTTATCCGAGGTGAAATAGAAAAGAATCTTGGAATTGTCAAAGGTATATTCGCAGCCCACCAGCTTCATCTGCAGCTTATGCTCATCCACCTTTTTCTGGCAGATGGCCAGGGCATCCTTTTCCTTGGCCTGGTTTTCCTGCTGGTGCAGGGCGTCTTCCGGGGTGGCGATGCGGATGACGGGCTTGAGGGGCGGGGTGATCAGATCATCGCTGACCTCCCGCACGCCGGTGACCACTTCGCCGTATTCCATCCCCCGGACCGTTTCCACGATGACGGCATCCCCGGCGGTAGGCCAGAGGGAACCGGGATCGAAATAATATAACTTTCCTGCGTTCTTGAATCGAACGCCGATTACGCTTGCCATGTTGATGATTCCTCCGATATTGTTTGCATCAGGCCTTCTGCCAGGGCGGCCCAGCCCACATTGGCGTTTTTATGGCGGCGTGCCTGCAGGATGGCCTCCAGAATTTTTCTCAGGCTGCCGGGGCTGGCCTGAAGGAAGGTGTCGGGCACATCATCTGCCGCTTCATCGCCTGTTATCTTTTGATGGATCAGGCCGCGGATCTGCTGCTCCAGAATATCCAGAAGCTGATCGCAGTTATCCTTCTGATCCTTCAGCAGGGCGGCGGCAGCGGGGATATCCGCACTGCGCCGGATGGAAAGGAAGCTGCGCCGGATCAGATCCCGGGACTGCCAGTAATGCTCATCCTCCTGCATGGAAAGGGCACGGCCCAGGCTGCCCTCGCAATAGCGGGAAAGGGCCCTGGCCCGGTCGGCAGGGATATTTTGTGCCAGCAGCGTTTTTTCAATGCGCGCGCTTGTCCAGGGCTGCATCCGCACGATGCGGCACCGGGAGCGGATGGTGGGCAGCAGCGCCGATTCTGCATGGGTAGTCAGGATGAAATAGGTGCCCTCATCAGCCTCTTCCAGGGTTTTCAGCAGGCAGTTCTGGGCCTGGGGCGTCATCCTTTCCGCTTCTTCGATCAGGATGACCCGTTTTCCCCCCTCCAGGGAATGGCGGGAAAGGGCATTGATCATTTCCCGCAGGGCCTCAATTTTGATGGAATTTTCCCGGGGCTTGGGGGCGGGAAAGAGGGCGTCCGGATGGGTGCGGGATAAAAACCGCTTGCAGTCCCGGCATTGGCCGCAGGGCTTTTCTCCCTGGCCACGGCATACAAGCCCCTGGGCCAGCAGCCGCGCCATGGTGCGCTTGCCGATGCCTTTTTCCCCGGAAAGCAGGGTGGCATGGGCCATCCGGCCGGAGAAAAAATCATGGCAAAGGGCGAGGAGCGAATCGCTCCCCGCCGCGCATTCCCGAATGGTCAGGCCCATATTGCCCGGATCAGAACTTGACAAACTGATCCACCGTCATTACGAATACGGTAGCGCCGCCCACGGTTACCTCAATGGGATAGGGGGCATACATGCCGGCGGAGCCGCCCATGGTAACGGGGGAAGAGGAGATCTGCTTGCGGCTCTTGCATACCTTTTCGATGATGGCCATGCAGCCGTCAAAGCGATTATCATCCACGCCCATAAGCAGGGTGGTATTGCCGGATTTGAGGAAGCCGCCGGTAGTGGCCAGCTTGGTAACCCCATAGCCCTCATTCATCAGATTGCTGATCAGGCGGGAAGAATCCTCATCCTGCACGATGGCAATGATCATTTTCATATGGTATACTCCTTTCTGTCCGCGAAAAGGCGGGTAGAAAATCATTTCCTATCTTAATTATACAGCATTTTGGCCCAAATATCAACCTATCCTTCTGCGATACTTGTCAATTTTATCTGAATGTGGTAAAATATATTGGCTTTTAATGGCCCTTTGAAGGAGTGAAAGCAAATGATTCACGTATATCTGGATGCCATGGGCGGGGATAACGCCCCCCAGTGCACCGTGGCCGGCGCCCTGGAAGCGCTGAAAAATGACAAGGAATTAAAGATTACTCTGGGCGGCCCCATCGGGGAAATTGAGCCTTTATTGCAGGATGCGGGTGATCTGAGGGCGCGGATAGCACTGGATGACGCCCCGGAAATCATCACCAATCATGACGCCCCTGTTATGGCCATCCGGCAGAAGAAAAATTCTGCCCAGGTTCGGGGCATGCTGATGGTGAAGGAAAAGACGGCGGACGCCTTTGTTTCCGCCGGCTCCACCGGCGCCACCCTGGCGGGCGGCATGTTCCGCCTGGGCCGGATTGACGGGGTGGAGCGGCCTGCCCTGGCCCCGCTGCTGCCCAACGGCAAGGGATTTTTCTGCCTGATCGACTGCGGCGCCAATGTGGATTGCCTGCCCCAGTATCTGCCCCAGTTTGGGGTGATGGGCGAAGCGTATATGCGCTGCGTCCAGGGAGTGGAAAAGCCCCGGGTGGGCCTGGTCAATATCGGCGCTGAGGCGGAAAAGGGCAATGCCCTGGTCAAGGCCGCCTATCCGCTGATGGAAAAGGCTCCCTTCCACTTTGTGGGCAATATTGAGGGCCGGGATATCACCGCCGATCAGGCGGATGTCATCGTATGCGATGGCTTTTCCGGAAACCTGATCATGAAATTTATGGAAGGCGTAGCCGAAACGCTGATGGGCATCATCAAGAAGGAAATGTATGCCGATGCCCGGGGCAAGATCGGCGGCCTGATTGCCAAGCCCGCATTCCGCAGGGTCAAAAAGACCATGGATTATACGGAAGTGGGCGGCGCGCCGCTGCTGGGGGTAAAGGGTGTTGTGATCAAGGCCCACGGCTCCAGCAACGGCCACGCCATCGCCTCTGCCATTAAGCAGGCCGCGCTTATGGCGCGCAAAGGCCTGGTTGATGCCATAGAAAACGAAATTTCCAAGCAGCTCAAAGATTAAAGGAGGAAAAAAACATGGTATTTGATATGGTAGCCGGCCAGATCGCCAAGCAGCTGAAGGTGGATGTGGCCACCATCACCCCCGATAGCCGTCTGGTGGAGGATCTGAAGGCCGATAGTGCAAACGTCATGGTTATGATCATGGATCTGGAAGATCAGTTCAACATCATGGTGGATGATACTGCCATCAACAATCTCAAGACCGTGGGCGACGTGGTGAAATATATCGAAGCCCATCAGTAACAATCAGCATAGGCTCTGCTTAGCGCGCTCACCGGGTGGGCGCGCTTCGCTGGTCTATGGCGGGCATCAAAAATCATCTGGGAAAGGGCAAAAGCATGGCGGATCTGAATCTTCTGCAGCAATCCATCGGATATTTTTTCTGCAAAAAAGCGCTGCTGAAACAGGCGCTGACCCATCCTTCCATGGGCCAGAATCACAATCAGCGGCTGGAATTCCTGGGGGATGCGGTGCTGGAATTGTGCATCAGTGAAAAGATTTTCGAAAAGCATCCCGAAATGCAGGAGGGGGCCATGACCCAGCTGAGGCAAAAACTGGTGCGGGAAGAAAAGCTGGCCCAGGCTGCCCAGGGCATTGGCCTTGGGGACTATCTGCTGATGGATAAAAGCTGCCAGAATAACGGGGGCAGGCATAATCCCAGCGTCCTGTGCGATGCTTTTGAGGCGGTGCTGGCCGCCATTTACCTGGATGGGGGGCTGGATGCCGCCCGGGCCATGGTGGAAAAGCTGATCGGCGATTGCTCCGAAACGGGGGAAAACGACGCCAAATCCGCCCTGCAGGAATATCTGCAGGGAAGGGGTAGGCCCATGCCCGCCTATCAGACGGTGGGGGAGGAAGGCCCGCCCCACAGCCGGATCTTCACCGCAGCGGTGCTGATCCAGGGCCGGGAGGCCGCCCGGGGAACGGGCACCAGCAAAAAGCGCGCCGAGCAGGAGGCTGCCCGGGCGGCGCTGAAGATGATGTTAGGTTCGGGGGAATAAGGGAGCATGCGGCTCAAAAAACTGGAAATTCACGGATTCAAATCCTTTGCCGACCGCACAGAGATTGTATTCAATCAGGGCATCACGGGTATCGTGGGGCCCAATGGATCGGGCAAGAGCAATATCGGCGATGCAGTGCGCTGGGTGCTGGGGGAACAGAGCGCCAGGGTGCTGCGGGGCGCCAAGATGGAAGACGTTATTTTTAACGGCACAGCCAAGCGGAAAAGGGCCTCCTATTGCGAGGTTTCTTTGGTGTTTGATAATGAGGATGGGGCCCTCAAATCCAATTTTGCTGAGGTGATGGTCACCCGCCGTGTTTACCGCAACGGCGACAGCGAATATTACCTGAACAAAACCGCCTGCCGCCTGAGGGATATTCTGGAGCTGTTCCGGGATACGGGCATCGGCAGGGAGGGCTATTCCCTGATCGGTCAGGGCCGGATCGATGAAATTCTTTCCGCCCGCAGTGAGGATCGCCGCCAGGTATTTGAAGAGGCGGCGGGGGTGATGACCTTCCGGGTCCGCAAGGAAGAAGCGGAACGGAAGCTGAACCGCACCCGGGATAATTTAAGCCGCGTGAACGATATCCTGGATGAATTGGCCGCCCGGGTGGAGCCTTTGGAAAAGCAGGCCGCCGTGGCCAAGGAATATCTGGAACTGGCGGAGCGGCTGCGCACCCTGGAAATCAATATCTTCCTGATCCGTCACGATAAGGTGAAGGAGAGGATTGCCGCCCTCAATCAGACCCTGGAGGGCCTGCGGGATATCCTGCTGCAGCATGAGGCCCGGCTCAATGAAAATACCCAGGAGCGGGAAAAGCTGGATGAGGCCATCGCCCTGCTGGAGGAAGAACTGGCCCAGGCCCGGCAGCAGCATCTGACTGCCAATGATGCTTTCTATGAAAGCCAGGCCGCCCGGGATCGGATCGGCCATCAGATGGATTCTGCAAAAGAGAATATCGCCCGCATCGACGGGGAAATCCAGGATGCGCTGCGCAAGCAGGGCGATCTGCAATCCCTGTTTGAAAAGGGGGAGCAGGACGCCCAGGAAAGCGATCATGCCCTTTCCCGGGCCCAGACGGAGCTGGACCGGGAACAGCAGAAGCTGGATGAATATCTGGATCTTGCCCAGGAAAAGGAAGAGGCCCTGGACCGGCATAAGGATGATATCCTCACCGCCGTCAACCGCCTTTCCGATGCGAAAAATCAGCAGGCCCGGCAGCAGGCCATCTGCGCCCAGATGAAAAAACGGCTTGCTGAAATTGAGCAGGCGGTCAGGGACGGAAGTGAAAAGCAGCTTTGCCTGGTTTCTGCCCTGCGCCAGGCGGAAAGCCAGGCAAAGGAAGTGGATCAGGGGCTGACCGCCCTGAAAAATGACGCCGCCGAATGTGAGGGCAATCTGCGCGCCCTCACCCAGCAGACCCAGGAAACGGCGGAAAAGGCCCAGAACCTGAATCTGAAATATCAGGCGGATATCAGCCGCCTGAAGCTGATGGATGAAATGAGCAAGGGGATGGAGGGCTACAGCCAATCCGTCCGCCGCGCCCTGTCCTTTGCCCAGCATGACGCCACCGTTCACGGCGTTGTGGCACGGCTGATGCAGGTGCCCGCCCAACTGGAAACCGCCATCGATATGGTGCTGGGGGGCGCACTGCAGAATATCGTGACCGAAAATGAAGAATCCGCCAAGCGGATGATCGATTATCTGCGGATGAATAAGCTGGGCCGGGCCACCTTCCTGCCCATGACCAGCGTCAAGGGCCGGGTGCTGAATGCTGAAGAAAGGCGGCTGCTTTCCATGCCCGGCTGCCTGGGGGTGGCCAGCGAACTGATTTCCTTTGATCCCAAATACAAGGGCATCATGGAAAATCTGCTGGGCCGCACCGTTATTGCTACGGATCTGGATAGCGGCATTCCCATCATGCGGGCGGGCCGCCATGCCTTCCGGCTGGTCACCCTGTCCGGGGATGTAATGCATTCCGGCGGCTCCATGACTGGCGGTACCGCAGGAAAGAGCACTGTAAGCCTGCTGGGCCGTGAGCGGGAAATGAAGGAATTGCAAAAGAGCCTGGATACCCAGCGGCGGGATCTTTCCGCCCTTCGGGAACAGGTGGCCCAGATGCAGCAGCAGCGTGAGGAATTAAAGTGCCTGCGCAATGAAGCGCTGGAAAGGGTGCATCAGGAAGAAATCGCCGTTGCCCGGGAGCAGGAGCGGGTATTCAATGCCAAGGCGGAATTGACCGCCGCTTCCCAGCAATTGGATCGCACCCGGGCCGCCGCCCTGCAGCTCAAGGAGGGCATTGCCGAAATCGAGGCCGATCTGGCCGCCGTGCAGGCCCAGACAGAAAATGAGACCATCGACCGGGAGGCCATGGATCTCAAGACCGAAGCGCTGCAGAAAGCACTGCTGGAAAGCCGTGAGCAGGCGGAAAGCCAGCGTGCCCTGGTGACGAAGCTGAGATTGCAGTATGCCGAGCTTTCCCATGCCCTGGATACCCTGTGCCGGGATAAGGCGCGGCGGGATCAGGAATTGGCGGCCATCGCCGGCACGCTGAAGAATCTGCGTCAGGAAAAGCAGGCCCGGCAGGATCAGCAGGCCCAGGCGGAAGAAATGCTTTCCCAGCAGCAGGCAATCTGCCTTTCCCTGGAAGCGGATGTGGCAAAGAAGCAGGCCCTGGTGGATCAATTGGATGCCCAGCGCCAGGATAGGGCCGCCCGCCAGCGGGAATGCATGCGCATCAGTGAAGAAATCCACAAAACCTATGATGAGGACAGCCAGAAGCTGCACCGTACCGAGCTTTCCCATGACCGGGCGGAGAATGAGCTGAAGGTGATGTGCGATCATATTTTCAATACCTATGATCTCACCTACGCCATGGCGGAGGAATTCCGGGCGGAGGGCCGCTTTGATCTCACCGGCAGTGAGCGGGAGGCCGCATCCCTCCGGGGCCGCATCCGGGAAATGGGCCATGTGAATGTGGGCGCCATCGAGGAATATGCCGCCACCAAGGAACGGTT
The DNA here is from genome assembly GCA_017395685.1 of Clostridia bacterium. Taxonomy (GTDB): domain Bacteria; phylum Bacillota; class Clostridia; order Christensenellales; family Aristaeellaceae; genus RUG563. The sequence continues at coordinate 6,099 of JAFQOD010000031.1, read as the reverse complement.
TGATGATCTTTCTGCCCAGAGAGAGGATCTGACCAAGGCGGAAGCGGATCTTGAGTCCCTCATCACCCGGCTGCTTTCCCAGATGGAAAGGCAGTTCGTCAAGGAATTTGAAAAGCTGGGCGAATATTTCAAGGTCACCTTCACCCGGCTCTTTGGCGGCGGGCAGGCGGAGCTGCGCCTTACCGATCCCAGTGACGCCCTCAACTGCGGCATTGAGATCACTGCCCAGCCTCCGGGAAAGAAGCTGCAGCTGCTCAGCCTGCTCTCCGGCGGCGAAAGGGCGCTGACCGCTATCGCCATTCTCTTTGCCATGCTGAAGCTGAAGCCCACCCCCTTCTGCATCCTGGATGAAATCGAGGCTGCACTGGATGAGGCCAACATCGGCTATTTCGCCGATTACCTTACCGAATACGCCCAGACCACCCAGTTCGTGGTGGTCACCCACCGCAAGGGCACCATGGAGCATTGCGACGCCCTCTACGGCGTGGCCATGCAGGAGCGGGGGGTATCAGGAATGGTATCGGTCAATCTGCAGGATTACGAATAATGCGGAATTCGAAATGCGGAATCTGGAATGACAGAATGGATACATAAAGGCCGATACATTTACCGATTGCTATTATTTGTGATTTTTAAATTGAAATAGAAGAACTGCGGGGGGAACCATGAATTCTGCATTCCGCATTCTGAATTTCGAATTGAAATGGAGGCATATATATGGGATTTTTTCAGCGGCTCAAGCAGGGCCTGACCAAAACCCGGGGCGGGCTGACCGAAAAGGTGGATGAACTGGTTCAGAATACCCGGGTGATTGATGATGATTTTTATGATGAGCTGACGGATATCCTGATCCTGGCGGATGTGGGCGTATCCGCCACCACCGATATCATTGAAAAGCTGCAGGCAAAGGTAAAGCAGCAGAATATCAAGGATGCCGAAAAGGCCAAGGAAATGCTCAAGGAAATCCTGGTGGAGGAAATGAATATTCCCCGGCCCCATCTGAAGTGGCCCATGGTCATGTTCGTGGTGGGCGTAAACGGCGTGGGAAAAACCACCACCATCGGCAAATTGGCCCTGCGCTTCCAGGAAATTGGCCGCAGCGTCATTCTGGCCGCCGCCGATACCTTCCGTGCCGCCGCCGATGAGCAGCTGGCTGTGTGGGCCCAGCGGGCCAATGTGCCCCTCATCCGCCATCATGAGGGCGGGGATCCTGCCGCTGTGGTATATGATGCGGTGCAGGCCGCCAAGGCCAGGAAAACCGATCTTTTGATCGTGGATACCGCCGGCCGCCTCCATAACAAAAAGAATCTGATGGATGAGCTTGCAAAGATGCGCCGCATCATCGACCGGGAATATCCCGAGGCCGAAATGCGCTGCATGCTGGTATTGGATGCCACCACCGGCCAGAACGGCATCCAGCAGGCCAAGCAATTCAAGGAGGCCGCTGAAATCGGCGGCATCATCCTGACCAAGCTGGACGGCACCGCCAAGGGCGGCGTGGCCATCGCCATCCGTAAGGAACTGAATGTTCCCGTGTGGTATATCGGCGTGGGCGAGGGAATCGATGATCTGCAGGCCTTCGACGCCAAGGAATTTGTGAACGCGCTGTTCTGAGGCGAGAACGGAGATTTTCGCGAGAGGAGGCTTTTGAGGCAAAAGCCCCCTCTCGTGCTCTCCCGAAAACCAATAGGGGAAAAAGAAGTGTTATCCTCGCTGGCGTTTTTCCCCATGGCACAAGTATATCTTTTTTCCTGAGGTGATCCCCATGTGTGCGCTGCTGCGCCTGTTTTCCCGTAAGCCCCTCTTTTCCGATGGGGAGATTGATCTGGTGCTGTCCAATGAGGATGTGAGCGATCAGGAATGCGGCATCCTGGATGGATACACCTTTTATCTCTATCAGGCGAAAACCCGCAATTATATGGGCTATGTCAGTCTGCGGCTGGGGGAAAGCCCTGCGCTGTATTATCTTGGGCATATCGGCTATCGGATTGAAGAAAAATTCCGGGGCCACGGCTATGCCGGCAGGGCATGCCGGATGATCCTGCCCTTTATCCAGCAATTGGGGCTGCGCTCTGTGGTGATCACTACCAATGTGGAAAATGCCCCTTCCCGCAGGACCTGTGAGCGCCTGGGCTGCCCCCTGGAGCGGATTGCCCCGGTGCCCTGGGAATACCGGAAGATCTGCATGGGGGCCACCCGGAAATGCCGCTATATCTGGCGCATTCCGCCCCGCGCATGATAAAGGATCATTTCCCATATACTATCAAAGCAATTCAATGGAGGGCCATGCCATGTTTCTGACGGCCGGAAATGTCAAAGTATATTATGAGCAGATGGGCGATCACGGCCCTCATCTGCTGCTTTTGCATGGCTGGGGCTGTTCGGTGAAGCATTTTGCCCCCATTGCCCAGGATTTGGCCAGGGATTACCGGGTGACGGTGATTGATTTTCCTGCCCATGGCCAGTCCGATCGCCCGCCGGAGCCCTGGGGCGTAAAGGAATATGCCGCATGTGTAAAGGATCTGATGGGGCAGCTGCAGATTGCCCCGGCCGATCTGATCGCCCATTCCTTCGGGGGTAGGGTGGCCCTGTATCTGGCCGCCAATGAGCCGAATCTGGTGAATCGCATGGTGATCACCGGGGGCGCTGGATTGAAAAAGGAGCCCACCGAAGAGCAGAAAAAGCGCAGCGCCGCCTTCCAGAAGAAAAAGAAGCAGCTGGAGGGGCTTTCTAAGCTGCCCCTGATCGGCGGCTTTGCGGAAAAGAGCCTGGAGGCCCTGCGAAAGAAATACGGATCCGCCGATTATAATGCCCTGGATGCGGAGATGCGCAAGACCTTTGTGAAGGTGATTTCGGAAGATTTAAGGCCCCTGCTGCCGAAAATCCATGCCTCCACCCTGCTTGTCTGGGGGGAAAAGGATCAGGATACCCCCCTGTGGATGGGCCAGGCCATGGAAAAGGAAATCAAGGATGCCGGGCTGGTGATCTTTGAAAATGACGATCATTATGCCTATCTGCGCCAGTGGCCCCGCTTTGTGGCGGTGATCAGGGCGTTTCTGAAATAATGGGGAGGGCAAGGCATGTTTATTGCTGATTATGAACATATGGATCCGCTGATGCTGATTCTGAATATTTTGCTGATTCTGGCGTCTGCGGTCAGCCTCATGCTGTCCGCCCGGAAATATGTGCATTATTTCCAGCTGGAAAGCTATCAGTTCCAGGGCTACTTCCGCACACTGAAGAGGCAGAAAGCCATTCGGTCCTGCCTGCTGCTTTCCGGGATGCATGCCCTGCTGAACGGAATTTTTCTGGGCGTCAACTGGCTGCTTGGATATCTGGATTACCGGCAGTTCGTGCAATGGACGGCAGGGGAAGCGCCCTATGCAACCAATGATATCTATCTGCTGCTGATGTTTATCTCCGTGCCTCTTTTCCTTCTGGCTGTGTATTGGATCGGCCGGTTTTTCAGGAAACAAGGCATGAAAAAGGCGGAGAAGAAAAAATTCGCCCTTACCGCCCGGCTGAAGCGATTCTATCTGGTGTTCTTTATTTTGCTGCTGGCCTGTATGGGGGGCGCCCTGCTGGTTTGCATGCAGATCAAGAATTACTGGATTTCCTTCCTGGGCTATTGGAATGTGATTTTCGCCCTGCTGCTGCCGCTGCTTGTGGCCCTGGCCGCTGTTCTGGCCCTGCCCATTGAAAAATTCATCTTCCATCTTTATTTCAGGGACGCCCAGAAAAAGCTGCTGGAAAATGACAAGCTGATCCGTATCGGCATCACCGGCAGCTATGGAAAAACCTCCACCAAGTTCATTCTGAACACCATCCTTTCCCAGAAATTCAATGTGCTGGCCACCCCTGCCTCCTTCAATACCCCCATGGGGGTAACCCGCATCGTCCGGGAGCGGCTGACCCCCGCCCATCAGGTATTCATCGGGGAGATGGGCGCCCGGCACGTGGGCGAAATCAAGGAGCTTTCCCGGCTGGTGCATCCCACCATCGGCATTCTCACCGCCGTGGGCCCCCAGCATCTGGATACCTTCCGCACCATTGAGCGCATTGAAAATACCAAGTATGAATTGATCGATGCCCTGCCCGGGGATGGCTATGCCGTTTTCCTGCATGATGACGCCATTGTCACCCGGCTCTATGAAAAGACGGAAAAGCCCAAGGTGCTGGTGGGCAAGGAAAATGGGGATGTATGGGCCCGGGATGTGCATGTATCCCATGAGGGCAGCCATTTCACCCTGTGCATTCAGGGATGGGAGCCCATCCCCTGCGTAACCCCCCTGCTTGGGGAGCATAATATCAAAAATATTCTCATGGCCTGCGCCGTGGCAAAGCATCTGGGGATGAACCGGGAACAGATCATCCGGGGCATCGCCACCCTTCGCCCGGTGGAGCATCGGCTGCAGCTGCTTAAATCCGCCGGCGGCATCACCGTTATTGATGACGCTTTCAATACCAATCCCCGTTCCAGCAAGGAAGCGCTGAAGGTGCTTTCCACCTTCCCCGGAAGGCGGGTAATCGTCACCCCCGGCATGGTGGAATTGGGGCCTGATGAGGATCAGTTTAATTATGATTTCGGGAAGGCCATGGCGGAGAGCGTGGATCTGGCGGTGCTGGTGGGCAAAAAGCATACCCTGCCCATCCAGAAGGGCCTGAAGGAAGCGGGCTTCCCGGAGGAAAATATCCATGTAATGGCGTCCCTGGATGAGGCCATCGCCTTTAACCGGATGAATCTTCGCGCCGGCGATGTGGTCATGTATGAAAATGACCTGCCGGATAATTACAGTGAGAACTGACGGAGGAATGAATGATGAGTAAAATGCAATTGGGCGTCATCTTCGGCAGCCGCACCTGCGAGCATGAAGTGGCCATTATCAGTGCGGTGCAATTGATGCGCCATGTGAACCGGGAAAAATATGATGTGATCCCTGTGTATATCAGCCAGAAGGGGGAATGGTTCACCGGCGATCCCCTGATGGATATCAAAACCTATACCCCCTTTGATCCCTTCATGAAGGGCATTATCCCCGTGCATCTGGATCTCACCGCCGGCAGCGGCGCTCTGATCCATTATGTGCCTGCCAAGGGCCTTTTCGGCGGCGGTAAGGAGGAGATCGTGGCCCGGCTGGATTGCGTGATTCCGGTTATGCACGGCCTGCATGGGGAGGATGGATCCCTCCAGGGCCTGCTGGAGCTGGCGGATATTCCCTATGCCTCCACCGGCATCGGCGGCTCCGCCGTGGGCATGGATAAGATCACCATGAAGCGATTCTTCCGGGGCTGCGGCTTCCCCATCCTGCCCGATTGCGCGGTGACCCGCTCTGCCTGGGAAAAGGATGCCCAGGACATGATGGATACCATCGAAAAGGCGCTGCCCTATCCCGTATTTGTGAAGCCTGCCTGCCTGGGCTCTTCCATCGGCGTCAGCCGGGCGGATGACCGGGCGTCCCTGAAGGAATCGCTGGAGCTGGCCTTCTCCTATGACCGGCGGGTGCTGGTGGAAAAGGGCCTGGATAAGCCCATCGAGGTCAATTGCTCCGTGCTGGGCTTTGATGGGCAGCGGAAGGCGTCTGTGCTGGAAATGCCCAATTCCGGCGCCGGATTCCTGGATTTTTCTGAAAAATATCTGGCCGGCTCCTCCGGCAGCAAGGGCATGGCCAGCCTGAAGCGCATTGTGCCCGCCCCCATCGGGGAGGAACTGACAGAAAAGCTGCAGGCCCTTTCCCTGGAAATCTTCGATGCCATGGATTGCAAGGGCGTGGTGCGCATCGATTATATGCTGGATCGGCACAGCGATCATTATTACATCACCGAAATCAATACCATTCCCGGCTCCCTGGCCTATTATCTGTGGGCGGAAACGGGGCTCAATTATGCGGAACAGATCGATGAAATGGTGGAATGCGCCCTGCGTGCCCATCAGGAAAAGGAACGCAACAGCTTTGCTTTCTCCTCCGATATTCTTTCCGGCGCGGTCATCGGCGGCGGCAAGAAGGGCGGAAAATTGAAGCTGTAAGTGGATATTATGCGGGAGGGGTTGTCTATTTTAAAAAAGAAAACCCCCCCCGCCCCCCACCCCCAGAAAAAATG
>JAFQOD010000030.1 GCA_017395685.1 Clostridia bacterium | reverse complement strand
CTGAAAAACCTATTTTTACGGTCGTAAATTGATATAGGAAACAAAATCCTTTTGCTCCTCGCCGCCGCACATGTCGCCGGCTGCGGATTCAAAGTCGAAGGGCTGCGGCCCTTCGACGCATCCCAGGGGTTTTTTGACAGTTTGAAATGACCGCTGAAACCGGTCATTTTTGTGTTTTTTGCAATTGATTATTTGCGCAAGCCCTTGGGATAGTGATTTTTCAGTTGCCCGTCGCTGGCCTTTCCCCAGCCCAGGGGCAGGCCATCCAGGCAGGGGGTAAACCAGCCCTTCATTTTTTCTCCGCAGGGCAGCACCTGGCCATTTTGATAAGCCCGGGCGGCATCCATATCCACTTCCAGCCGCTTTTTGCAGGGATGGGCCAGGGCCAGAGCGTGATCCGGGGCAAAGATTTTGCCCTTTACTTCCCCCAAATGCAGCCCCAGCCGCAGCACCTTTATCCCCTGCAGGGGCGGGCATTCCGGGGCCTGGGTGATATGGCTGGCAAAAAGGGCATTGGGAAGCAAGGGCAGATCGAAATGCTCCCGCAGAAAATCCGCAGCCAGGGCGGCCTGATGCTTATCCGGGATAGCCATGCCACTGCCCGGCTGTTTTTCTTTCTTCTTAATCGGCGCATCCGGGGCGGCCTCAGTTTTTTGCAGCAGCGCCACAAAATGTCCTTCTCCCCGGATCAGATGGGGCCACAGCCGCATCATCCCCTGGCATGCCCCGATGCCGGGAAGGGCAAAGGGAAGGAGGGAAAATTCGGGATGATCCCGGAGAAATTCCTGCACCACCCCTTCATTCTCTATGGGATTGAAGGTGCAGGTGCTGTATGCCATGATTCCTCCCGGCCGCAGCATCCGGGCCGCATGGGAGAGGATGTGGCTTTGCCGCTGGGCGCAGCCGGCGGGAGAAGCGGCATGCCATTCCTGCCGCGTTTCCGGGTGGCGGCGGAACATGCCCTCCCCGGAGCAGGGGGCGTCCACCAGAATTTTATCGAACCAGCCGGGCCACCGGGGGCTCAGTTCCTCCGGCAGATGATTGACCACGATGGCATTGCTGATGCCCATACGCTCAATATTCCGGGCCAGAATCTGGGCACGGCCAGGCACTGGCTCATTGCAGATCAGGGTGCCCCGGCCCTGCAGAAAGGCGCCCAGCTGGGTGCTTTTGCCGCCGGGAGCGGCGCACAGATCCAATACCTTTTCCCCGGGACATGGGCGCAGGGCAGCGGCAGCGGCCATGGCGCTGGGCTCCTGCAGGTAATAGGCCCCGGCTTCATGGGCGGGCACAGCCCCGGCAAGGGATTCCAATGGCAGGTAATAGCCGTTTTCCCCCCAGGGAATGGGGTTGCCTGCATCAGGCGGGGGATTGATTCCCGGCCGCATGCGGATACCCCGGGCAGGGGCTGCATCATAGCTATGCAAAAAATCGGGCAGCGAATGCCCCAGCAGGGAATTCAGCTGCTCGATCCAGCCTTCGGGAAAGGGAAATTTTTCACTCATGCTTGTCGATCCGTTCCTTGGTTTTGTGTGCCGGGGCGCTGCCAGGCAGCGTAGAGAGAATCGGAATGCTGGGGATAGACGGGCTGATGGAAGGCCTGCTCCTTATCCACTGCCGGGGGCAGCCCATCCAGCAGAGAATCTTCCTCGTCATCCGCCATCAGGCGCTGATGCCAGGATGCCTTTTGCTTATCATATTTATCGCTGCGGCGCTTGCGCCGGGCGGCGGGCATATCGGATGCCTGGCCCCCATGCACCCGGGTGGAGGTATTGAGGGGCGGCGGCTCATAGCCCTGGGGCTTGGGGAAGAAATGGGCGGCAGGGGGCTCTTCCAGGGGAGCCGGCTGGAATGCATCCGCATCCCTGGCAGTTTCCCGGGGAGCATAGGCAGGCTGCGCTGCGGGCTGATAGGGCATGGGATCAAAGGCCGGGGCTGCCTGATAGGGGGCCGTAGGCTGCGCCTGCATAGGGGCGGGCTGATCCCATTTGCGGCCATAATCATAGGGGGAAGCATAGGCGGGCTGAAGGGCTTCATCCGGCGCAAAATCCTCCTGGGGCATATCCAGGGCCACGCCCTCCTGATACCCCTGATAGAAATGCTGCTGCGCCTGATGATCTGTTTTTCCATATTTGAAGAAGCGGATCAGACGGCGTATCTTTGTTTTCCATACCAGATAGGGCCGCCAGCGGATCATCCAGATGAGAAAATCAATGATGGTGGCGCACAGGGCCACGAACAGGGCCAGCCACAGCCAGTGATCCCCCAGCCAGGTGAAAAAGCCGCTGAAATTGCCTGCGCTTACCGATGCCCAGATGCCCTGCACCAGGGCCCTGAGCCAGCTGAACAGCAGGGAAAAGATGGAATCTGCAAATGCATTCATGGCTTATTCCCCCGCTTGATGCTGGGCTGCGCTTTCAATGGGCTCAATGGTCGCAGAAATCTGCAGATCATAGGTGCTGATATAGGCGGCGGTGCCGGGCTTGCGCAGGGAAAGGGTGCCGGATACGGAGCTGGTGCGGTCATTGACAGAAAGCCGGGTATAGGGCTGGATAACGATGCCCTCTTCCAGGAAGGGAGAAAGATCCTGGGCGGCGATCCACACATGATCGGGCACCACCTTCACATCCGTTACCTGATAGCCGGGGGCGGGCTGACCGGTGAGCAGGGCGCTGGTATCCACAGGCACGGAAACCAGGGGATAGACCTGCTGTTCCGCCAGGATATCCTTCAGCGTGACCGTCTGGCTGGTCACACTGATGTGGGCCATATCCACTTCATTGCCATCATAATCCTGCAGAATGAAGGGAAGACTGGTGCGCACGGCCCCGGCCTGGGCGGGCAGCTTGGCCAGATCGTATTTGACCACGCATCGGGCCACGGAGTTGACCAGGGTTTCCGGGCCGCTGATTTCCACAGTGGAAGGATTCATGACCGGCGGGGCGGCATAGAAGCCATCCGCCATTTCATTGACGAATTCCGCCTGAACGGGGATGCGGCTGCGGAGGGCATATTCCTCCACCACCAGGGTGACCTCATCCAGGGATACATCGGTCACCGTGCCGTAAAGGGAGGCGCTGACCGGAGCGGCAACCAGAGGAACCTTCTGGGTGCCCGCGGATTTGATCTGGGAAAGATCCAGCCGCACGGTATAATTGGCGGCGGTTACGGTGCTATAGTTTTTCTGAGGAACGGATACCCGCAGCTTCACAGCGGGCAGATTTTCCAGGCCGGATACCACAATCAGGCCATTCTGGCGAAGGACGGCTTCGTTGGTAACATTGATGCGCACCTGATCGATGGTTTTATCCCGGGGCAGGCTGGTATCCTGGGAAATGAGGCCTCCCCACAGGAATATGGCCAGCACCAGGCTGGTCAGCTTCCAGCCCCAGCGATTGGTGATCCGGCGCAGCAGGCGCTTGAGCAACTGCCAGAGATCAAATTTCTTTTCGCGGGTATTCTTGGGGGCGGGGGCGGGATTATTCATCATGGCCTGCGCCTCCTTTCCGGATGGGGCGGGCTTTGTGGATCCAATGCCATAGCCTGGTATGATCTTCATGATAGTTTTCTCTGAGGATCTTGCGGATGCCCTCGGCATCCAGATGGCGGGTCAGCTTGCCGCCCCTGGCCATGGAAATGATGCCCGTTTCTTCGCTGACGATAAGCACGGTGGCGTCGGTAGTTTCGCTGACGCCCAGGGCAGCCCGGTGCCGGGTGCCCAAATCCCGGCTGATGGCGCTGGATTCGCTGAGGGTGAGCACACAGGCGGCGGCGGCCACCCTTTCGCCCCGGATGATGACGGCGCCGTCATGGAGGGGGGTGTTGGGCTCAAAAATATTTTCCAGCAGAGGGGCAGAAATTACAGAATCAATGGGGGTGCCGGTATCGGTTACATCCTTCAGGCCGGTGCGCTGCTCAAACACGATCAGCGCGCCCACCCGCCGCCGGGACAGGCGGAGCAGGCACTGGGTGATTTCATCCACGATTTTTTCGCTTTCATCCTGCTGGGCGGATCGATCCAGCCGGGTGCTGCGGCCGATCTGCTCCAGTGCCCGTTTCAATTCCGGCTGGAACAGGATCATCAGCACAATCACGCCGTTGTTAAGGATGCTGCGCAGCAGCCAGTTCAGGGCAGTCAGCCCCAGGATTTCGCTCAAATAACTGGCCACGATAATCACGGCCAGGCCCTTCAATACCTGGATGGCCCGGGTCTGCCGGGTGAGAAGCACCAATTGATAAATAATAAAAGCAATAATCAGTATGTCAATAATATCCACCAGGGAGGGCCGGTGGAAAATATTCCATAGAAAGGTCTGCGCCTTTTCTGCAAAGCCCGTCAAGCCGCACCACCCTCACTTTCGTATGGTTTCAGCATCTTTATTATACTACATAAATGGCCGGGGTAAAATCCCTTGGGAAAGTTTTTTTTCACTTTCTTTACCGGGGATTCATAAATACCGGCGTGCCAGGAAAAGGAAAAGAGCTGCCATTGATAATAACGGCCCAGGGCTGGCTATTCTTGCATTTTGACAGTGAAAATGTTAAAATAAAAAGAAGGGAAGGAGGGCGATGGCATATGGAACATGATGGTCATCGGGAACGGCTCAGGCAGCGGTTTATCAGCCAGGGGCTGGAAGGATTTGAGCCCCATGAGGTGCTGGAGCTGATGCTGACGTATGCCATTCCCCGGGTGAATACCAATCCTATCGCCCATCGGCTGCTTTCTCATTTCGGGTCTTTTCATCGGGTGCTGCAAGCACATCCCCGAGAACTGATGCAGGTGGAGGGGATCGGCTCCAATGCGGCTACCCTGCTTTCCATGCTGGTGCCCATGTTCAGGCGGTATCAGCAGGATGCCATGAAGAACGGCCAGAAACTGGAAAATTATCGGGATTTATCCGCTTATTGCGCTACTTTATTTCTGGGCGCAGCGGATGAGCATTTGTATCTTTTATGCTTTGATGCCCAGCTGCGGCTGCTGGCGACGGAATTGATCGCCCGGGGCACCCCGGATGAGGTGAAAATGATTCCCCGGCAGATCGTGCAGGCCTTGCTGCGGTATCATGCCACCGGCGCGGTTATCTGCCATAATCATCCCGGTTTTTCCCTTATTCCCTCTCAGGAGGATGTGGATATCACTTCCCATGTGCGCCTGGTGCTGGAGGGGATCGGCATCCGTCTGTATGATCATATTCTGGTGGCGGGGGATCAGACCTTCAGCTTCTGCCAGCACGGCTATCTGGAGGAGGAACGCCCCATTCTTTTTCCCCTGGAGCAGGAGGAAATGGCGGCTGAAAAGCCCCTGCGAAAGATGCCCCCGCGCAAAAGACGAAAGGAAAACCCATGAGAAAAAAGAAAAAAGGATTGAAAAAACGCTTGCTGCATCTGATTTTTTCCCTGATCGGGCTGGGCATCCTTTGCTTTTTCCTGGCCCTTGGCATTCTGACCTGGGCAGAAAAGCATCCTGGCCCCATCACCCATCAGACGGACGCCATCATCGTGCTGGGGGCGCAGGTATATGCCGATGGATCCCTGAGCCCTCAGCTGGAGCTGCGGATGGAAGCGGCGCTGGCATCCTGGCAGGCAAATCCCCGGCCCGTTATCTGCTGCGGGGCCAAGGGGGCCAATGAGCCGGAAGCAGAAGGTACGGCCATGCAGAAATGGCTGATGCAAAGGGGCGTGCCCGCCCATCAGGCGCTGGCGGAAACCCAATCCTATGATACCATTCAGAATCTGAAGAATGCCATCGGGATGCTGCCGGCCGATGCAGAAAAGGTGACCATCGTCACCAGCGATTATCATCTGCCCAGGGCCATGCAGCTGGCACGGGATCAGGGCTTGGCTGCCGAGGGCCTTGGCAGCCCCTGCAAACCGGAATACTGGATCAAGAATCATTTCAGGGAAGTGCTGGCCTGGGGCAAGTATTTTATGAACCGGATGGGATTGATATGATAAAGCATATCAGGCAGGCAACGGCGGCGGATGCGGCGCGGCTGGCTGAAATTGAAATTTTCAATTACCGGATGTATTTTTATCCCATCTTCCGGGCGGATGAATTTTATTTCGGGGAGATGCAGGTGCCGCTTTTGATGGCAGATTACCTGCAGGATGCCGCCCTGCTGCAGCGAACCTTCGTGTATGATGATGGGGCGGTGAAGGGCTTCATCCGCATCCGGGGAGAGGAAATTGAAAAGCTGTTTGTGGAGCCGGTGCTGCACAGCAAGGGAATCGGCGCTGCGCTGCTGGAATATGCCCTTGGGGTACAGGGCTGCCGCTTCCTCTGGGCGCTGGAAAAGAATGAACGTGCCATCGCCTTTTATCAGCGGCATGGCTTTCGTGCCACCGGCGACAGAAAGCCGGAGGAGGATACCACTGAATATCTGATCCGGATGGAGAAAAAATAGCATCATATTCAGATCAATCGGCGCCCTGCGGGGGCGCTTTTTGATTGCAATGAAAAAACGCCGCCTGCAGATACAGACGGCGTGAAAAAGAATCAGCAATTATTCTTCTTCGGGGGTTTCGGGGAAGAGGGGCTGATGGCAGGCGGGGCAGAGATAATCTTCATCGAAATCGAAATTTTCCACTTCGAAGGTCATTTCTTCGCCGCAGTGGGGGCAGGTGTATTCTACCAGGCCCTCGTCTTCGTCATCATCATCTTCATCATCGTGGCAGTGGCAGTGATGGCCGCAGCCGCATTCGTCTTCATCGTCACCATGGCAGTGGCCGCAGCCGCATTCATCTTCTTCGCCATAGATCAGATCTTCCATTTCGCTCAGATCGCTGTCGATGGATTCCACATATTCATTCAGATCTTCGTGGTCATCCCGCAGATCTTCCAGTTCGGCGGCCATTTCGTTCAGCAGCTCCAGGATCTTATCGATCAGCTTGCCTTCGTTGCTTTCGGCCAGATTCAGGCCTTCAGCCAGGCCCTTCAGATAGGATACGCGATCGGTGAGATTGCTCATGTGATTCACCATGCCGGTGCGGCGGCCGGAAAAAGGAATGAAAATACTGCCGCGGATTTTGTATTTTCATAAAGGAAATGATGCCTTCCTCGGGGAAATCCGTTGATTGCCTGGCAATCAGAAATATCCCGAATTGGTTTTCGGAGGGGGTGCGGGGGAGGTGCTTTTGACTTCAAAAGCATCTCCCCCGCCAATATCCCTGATCGGTCCTTAAGCGCGGCTCAGGTATTCGCCGGTGCGGGTATCGATCTTGATGACGTCGCCGATGTTGATGAACAGGGGCACCTGAATTTCATAGCCGGTTTCGGTGGTGGCGGGCTTGAAGTTGTTGGTAGCGGTATCGCCCTTGAAGCCGGGTTCGGTCTGGGTGATTTCCAGTTCAACAAAGTTGGGGGCTTCTACGGAGAAGGCCTGGCCCTTGAAGAAGCGGATCTGCACATTGGTGTTTTCCTTTACGAACTGGATGGCCTCTTCCACGGCATCCTTGCCCAGGGGCATCTGATCGTAGGTTTCGGGATCCATGAAGTAATACAGTTCGCCGTCATTGTAGAGATACTGCATTTCCTTGGTTTCGATGATAGCCCGGGGCATTTTATCGGTGGGGTTGAAGGTGCGTTCGATCACGGCGCCGGTCATGACGTTCTTGATCTTGGTGCGCACAAAAGCAGCGCCCTTACCGGGCTTTACGTGCTGGAAATCAACGATGTTCCACACGCCGCCTTCCCATTCTACGGTGATGCCCTTTTTGAAATCGCCAGCAGTAATCATTGGTTATTCCTCCATTTTTTTGATTTCTATATGGTTGCATAAGGGGCCGATCACAGGATCAGCAGCGCCTTTTGTGCATGTACCAGGGTGCGCCCGCCATTTTCGGTGATGGCGCAGGTATTCTCAATGCGTACGCCGCCCAGGCCGGGGATGTAGATGCCGGGCTCTACCGTCACCACATGGCCCACTTCCAGGGGATCGGAGCAGAACTGAGAAAGCCGGGGATCCTCATGAATATCGATGCCCACCGCATGGCCCAGGCCATGGCCGAACCGGCCCTGATAGCCGGCATCATCGATGATCTTGCGGGCGATGGAATCAATATCCTTGCAGATTTTGCCGGGGGCCAGGGCCGCTTCGCATTCTTCCTGGGCATGAAGCACCGTTTCATAAATGCGCAGCATTTCAGAGCTGGGATTGCCGATGGCGATGGTGCGGGTCATATCCGCGCAGTAGCCATGCTTCTTTGCACCGAAATCGAAGGTGATCATATCGCCCTGACGGATCTGCCGCTGGCCGGGGATGGCATGGGGCAGGGATCCGTTTTCGCCGCTGGCCACGATGGTATCAAAGGCCAGGCCGTCGGCGCCCAACTCCAGCATGGTGAAATCCAGCAGAATCTGGATCTGCTTTTCCGTCATGCCGGGCTTCAGCTGGGGCAGTACCCGGTCAAATGCCTTGCAGGAGATGGCGCAGGCCTCTTCAATGAAGGCAAGCTCCTTTTCATCCTTGATTCGGCGGCATTTCTCAGGGGCATTTTTGAGGGATACGAAATTCATTGCCGGCATGGCCTTCTTCAGCCCTTCGAAGGCACGCATGGTCACTTCGTCATCCTCATAATACACGGTGGTGACGCCGTTTTCGGCATAGAGCCGGCCCGCCAGATCGGCATGGCTGACGCCCTTTTCCACCATCTGTACCTGGAAACCGGGGGCCTGATTTTCCGCCTGCTCGGTATAGCGGAAATCGGTGATGATGGCCTGGAAGCCTTTGCCCGCCGCCAGCAGCCCTTCGCCGGTATAGCCGCTGAGATAATAGATATTGGAGGGCTTATGGACGAGAATGGCCTCATGTTCGCCCACGCCGGCCAATTGCAATACTTTTTCCAGTCGGTTCATTTTTTAACCTCCCTGGTAGATTTGGATGGCTGCTGTTCATGGGGTGAAGCCTATGAATAGCAACAGCATACCACATTGTATTTTATCATAACTATTCCTTCTGCGCCACCCCCCGAGGCAGGAAAAAACAATTTTTTTTCAATTTTTCTTCAATAAACATGAAAAAAGCGCCCCCGGCAATTAGCCCAGGGGCGCATTCTGCCTTTTTGGCCTGAAGGAGGAGGGCCAAAAAGGCTTAGGGAAAGGAGGATACCGGAGAATCAATAGACCTCCTGGGCGCGCAGCTTGTAGCCCAGCCGATACACCGTTTCAATACAGAAGAAGCCCAGCTTTTTGCGGAGCCGCTGGATATGCACATCCACCGTGCGGGTTTCCCCGGGGCATACATAGCCCCAGGCATGGCGAAGCAGCTCCTGCCGGGAGACAGGCCGATCGATATTCTGGGCCAGCTCCTGAAGAAGGGAAAATTCCTGCTGGGTCAGTTCGCAGGGCTGTCCATCCACATAAACCACTTTTTCTTCTTCATCAATCGCCAGGAGGGCGGGGATATCTTCCTTGGGATAAATGGAAAGCATTGTGCTCATGTTATCGTCACCTCGTATATATAGACGATTGAGAAGGGCGGATTGTTCCATTGAAAATGAAAAAAAGTTAAAAAATCGTAATATATTTTTGAAAAGGGCATATAATGGGGCGCAATCATGCCCGTCAGAAGCAATATGCAAAAGCGGAAATTTTTCTGCAGGTTTTTTCCTTTCCTGCATATCCTTTTCATGGAAGGCGCATACTATGTAGGAAAACAGGCTGAGTGGAGGGAGATTAATGGAACAGACCATGCATCTGGCGCGCAACGGCTGGCGGCAGGAGGAGACCGATCTGCTTTGGAAGGAAATCCGTTCCGCTGCGGAAACGGGGGCGCCCCTGCGCGGCGTGTTTGAAAAAATGGGGGAGGCCCTTGGCCGCAAGCCCAACAGCGTGCGCAATTATTATTACATGCAGCTCAGGGATCAGGCAGGGGAGGAGCTGCGCCGGGCGGCCCCTTTTGAAACCTTTACGGAAGATGAGGTGCATCAATTGCTCCGGCAGGTGCTTTCCGCCCGGGGCAAGGGCCAATCGGTGCGGGCCTGCGTGATGGCCTTGTCCAATGGGGACCGGGGGCTGATGCTGCGCTATCAGAATAAATACCGGTCCATCCTGCGCAAGCGTCCCGAACTGATTGAAAGCGTATGCCGGGAATTGGCGGAAGAGGGCATTCCCTGCCCGGATACTGCTGCCCTGGCCATCAGGAAAGAGGAAAAGCCCGCTGTGGTCATCCGCCGGCAACTGGCCCAGGCGGAGGATGCGGATGTGCAGATGGCCTTCCATGCCCTGGAGGCGCTGGCCCAGCGGGCACAGCAGGCGGGGGAGGGCAGCGGCGACCGGCTGCGGGTACAGCGGGATCTGCTGCTGATGCAGCTGGAGGATTTGCAGCTGGCAGCCCGGGATGTGATCCGGACCTGCAAGGATTTTCTGGGCAGTGATGAGGAAATCAAGACGCAGTGCCTGCCCCTTTTCTGCCAGTCCCTGGCGGAGGGCATTGCCCGCCTGGAAACCCATGCCGGATGATGCGGCGTGAAGATCCCCGGTCAATTACCTGAAATATCAATAAAAGCCCATGCTGCATGGAGAGCCATACAGCATGGGCTTTTTCTATGGGGAGGAATATCCGCTCACAATGGAAGCGGCATATCCCCCCATCATGGAATTACTGAGCCTTTACCACGTTATCCAGGGTGCAGCCCTTATCGAATTCGATGGTGCCCTTGTAATTCTTGATGGTGCCGGTAACGGTGATGGTATCGCCAACCTGCAGATCAGCGGCGCCTTCGCCGGAGAGACGGTAGCACTGAACCTTGTATTCTTCCAGGCCGCCGGGCACGATGTCAACGGTGATATTGCCATACTGTTCGCTGTAGGCGGTGGGGATGGCAACGATGACGCCGGTCATGGTGGAAGCAGCGGGCTTGGCTTCGCCGTCGGTGAGGGTGTAAGCATTGATGGCGGTGCGCACGTCATTTTCGGTGCCCACGGGGATCAGCTTGCAGCCCTTATCGAATTCGATCAGGCCCTTGTAATTCTTGATGGTGCCCACAACAGCGATTTCGTCGCCCACAGCCAGGGTGGCAGCGCCTTCGCCGGTGAGACGGTAGCATTCAACGGGCATATCTTCCACGCCGTCCACAACCATATCCACGGTGATGTTGCCGTATTCTTCGCTCCAGGCGGTGGGGATCTTGATGATGGTGCCCTTCAGGGCGGTGGCGGTGCTCATCTTTTCGCCGTCCAGCAGTTTGTAGGCAGCTTCCAGGATGGGCTTCTGGGAAATGATTTCGCCCAGGCCGACAAGAACGCAGCCGGAATCGAATTCGATCAGGCCCTTGTAATTCTTGATGTAGCCTTCCACGGTGATCTGATCGCCAACCTGCAGGGCAGCAGCGCCTTCGCCCTTGAGACGGTAGCACTGGATGGGCATATCTTCCTTGCCCTTGATGGCGATATCCACGGTGATGTTGCCATACTGTTCGCTGTAGGGGGTGGGGATCTTCACGATGGTGCCGAAGAGACGATAGGTCTTGACGGTCTTTTCGCCGTCCACCAGGGTGTAAGCATAATCCACGATCTGGGCATAGCTCATGCCGGTGAGGGAGGCGGGCAGCTTGCGCTGGAAGGAAACGGCTTCGGCATTGCCTTCGGCATCCTTCACGGTGGCGGTGAGGGTGTAGATGATTTCGGAGGTGCTGGCTTCATCCACATCGATGGTGACAGCGCCGTCTTCCTTCACAACAACCTTCACAGCTTCGGTATCGGTGCTCCATTCCACGGCATATTCCACGCCGTCCACGGGCACTTTGGCCAGCACGTCGAAATCAGCGGGGGTGGACTTGATATCGGTGCGGGTGGGGTTCTTGTACAGCTGATAGATGTAAGCCTTGGCAGACTTGAGGTTGTCATTGCCTTCAGCCAGACCGGGAACGCAGGAAAGGCACAGGGCCAGAACTGCGATCAGAGCGATAAGCTTTTTCATTGTTGCTGCTCCTTTTCAAATGTGTTATGGGTGAATGGTGATTGCATTGGGGGTGAATACCTTGATCTGGTAGGCCCCCTCGAAATAATCCACAATGCCCCGGACGTCGATCACCTTGCCCAGATAGGCGTCTTCCCTGATCAGGGCCCGGTTTTCGTCATAGAGCACGGCGGTGCGCACCTGGATGGTTTCCCCCTCTGCGGTGCAGGTGAGGGTCATGGCCCCATTGGAGGAGCTGTCTTCATCCTGGGTGGTATAGATGCTTTCCACCTTCAGATTCTTCATTTCCACAGAGGTGGCAACGGCCATCTGGGCGTAATCGAAAGCCTGCTGGCTTTCTTCGCCCTGGATCAGCACCTTGCCGTGGAGGAAGGTATCCGGTGTGGTGAGCACCCAGGCCGGGGAATGGCCGTCGCTCAGCTTCTGGATGTTGCCGGGATCCTTGGGCTTCATCATCCGGTAGGTAAGGCCGGATACCTGCCAGGTGTCGCCGGCCTCATAATACTGCATGGTGCCCACGATGCGGGCTTCATTGCCCACATTCAGGATTTCCAGCCCTTTGCCGTTCAGGCTGTATCCGTAATAGACGGAAAGACCGAAATACATATTCGTCTCGGCGTCATAGGATTCCAGATAGACGCTGTTATTGCTGTTCATGGTGATGATTCCGTTGAAGGCAACCTTTTTGCCGTTATAGGCCTGAGGATTGCTGCGCAGCTCCTTCAGCGTCAATTCAATCGCGTCGCCGTAATAGAAATCCGGATCCTTCTGGCCGGAATACAGGCTCAGCTTCCGTGCCTTTGCCTGATCGATGGCATCCAGGCAGATATCGCCGTAGCGGTTATTGCCGGAGGAATTGGGCTTGGCCAGGCCGTTTTGCAGAATTTCGATATTCAGGTTGCGGTAGGGGGCGTCAATGGATTCCCTGTACCATACCCACACCAGATATCGATCGCCGGTGGAATCCTTATTCCAGGCGCCATTATCAGATTCGATGATAATGGATGCGGCATTCTGCAGCTTTTCTTTGGTGAAAGCGGCGGCCCGCTTGCCGTATTCCTCAATTTTTCCGGTGGTTTCGGGGGTGTTGATGGCCAGGAACCGGGCCTTTAGCACGCCGCCCGCCATCACCGTTTCGGGAACGAAGAAATGTACGGTGTCCCCGTCGATGTAGGTTTTTACGCTGACCTGCTGCTTGACCGTTTCAGAGGCGAAATTCAGCTGGATGGAACCGGCCAGATCCGCCTTTGTCCCTTCGGCCCCGGCGGGGAAAATCCCCGCCAGGAGAAGGACGGACAAACAGACGATCAAAAATCGCTGCATCTTTTTCATGAAGAAAGGAGGGGATTACCAGCCGATGGAATATTCGCATTCGGCGATGGCATCAGCGAAAGCGGCGTCAACCAGGCCGTCCACGTCGGAACCATCGGGAATGGTGAAGCACTTGGTCATCAGGGGGCCCACCTGGCTGCGGGCAGTGGAGGAGCCGTTGAAGGCGGGGGAGGTGTAATAGGCGTCAGCCTGTTCCAGACAAACCTTGGCGGACAGAGCGGAGATGTAATCGCCGCCGTCGGCGCTGTTGAGGAATTCGGCATACACTTCGTTCTGGTTGACGGACTTGATGACGGGCACGTAACCGGAAGCCATGGAGAATTCAGCCTGGAAATTGACGTTGGTGGTCAGGAACTTGGCAAACAGCCAGCTGGCAGCAACTTCCTGAGCATTGGCATCCTTGAAGATGCACAGGGAGGGACCCTGAGAGATAACCTTCTTGTTGGCGGCGTCCATCTGGGGGATGGTGGCGATGCCCACTTCGAAGGGATAGCTGCCATCGGCGCCCTTGGCAGGCCGCTGATGGGTGGCGCCGGCGGAAGAACCGATGGACATGTAGCTCTTGATATCGGAGGTGGATACGAACAGGCCGGAGGTGTAAGCACCGTACAGGCTCTGGGTGGTCAGGTAACCTTCCTGATACCAGTCACGGAACATCTTGACAAATTCCTTGGCTTCGGCATTGTCGAAGAGGAAGTGGGGGGCGGTGGCGGAGGTGTAGGGAATCTTGCCCTGTTCACACATGGTGATGAACCAGTTGGATTCGCTGTCATAGCCCAGAGGAATGGCCATGGGATCGATTTCGATGATCTTCTTGCACAGTTCTTCCAGGTCGGCCCAGGTGGTGGGCAGGGAGAGATTGTTGGCATCGAAGAAGGTCTTGTTGTAATAGAGCACTTCGGTGGACTTGCTCATGGGCAGGGTGTACATCAGGCCGTCACCGAACTGCTTGCCTTCGTTGTAGTAACCTTCGATGAAGTCAGCCTTCTGTTCATCGGTCAGGCCGAAAACTTCGGTGGTACCATCGGCGCGGGTGATCACGGCATCGCTTTCGATGTAAGCATCCAGGGTCTGCACGGCCTTGGCCAGGTTGTACAGGGCCACATGGTCAGGATAGCAGTAGGCCATGTTGGGCTGAATGCCTTCGGGAATTTCCTTGGAAATCTGGTCGCGTACGTCGTCATAGCTGCCAACAGAGGTGTATTCCACCTTGATGTTGGGATACAGGGTGTTGAATTCGGCGATGTAGGCATCCAGAACGGGGGTCAGGTTGGAGCCCATGGTGTTGTAGAAGGAGATGGTCACTTCGCTGCCGTCATAGGCAGGGGCGTCTTCGGCCACGGCTACAGAGGCAACGCTCAGCAGCATGGTCACCAGCAGGAGGATGGAGAGAAGCTTCTTCATTTTTGGTTTCCGTCCTTTCTTTTGATTGGATAGATATGTTACAGGCATTTCGCCAGATAACCGGAAGGGAATTTAGCCTTTGATGCCGCTGCGGCTGACGCCGGACATGATATACTTGCGCAGGAACACAAAGACCAGGAACAGGGGCGCGGATACCAGAGCGACGGCCGCCATCTGCACGGGGTAATTGACGTCGCCGGAGGTGGTAGTGAAGGCATTGCGAAGGCCGTTGGTGATCATCCGGTGGGCTTCGTCATTGGCCACCAGCCGGGGCCAGATATAGCTGTTCCAGGCGCCCATCATCTTCAGGATGGTGATGGAAATCAGGGTGGGCAGGCTGAGGGGAACCATTACCTTCCACAGGTATTTGAAATCGCTGGTGCCATCCACCTTGGCGGCCAGATACAGTTCATTGGGAATCTGCAGGAAATTCTGGCGGAGAAGATAGATATAGAAAATGCTCACCAGGAAGGGCACGATCAGAACGGTATAGGTGTTCAGCCAGCCAAAGGAAATCACCGTGGAGAAATTGGTGATGGTGAAAAGCTCGCCGGGGATCATCATGGTGGCCAGCAGGGCGGCGAAAAGCAGCTCCTTGCCCTTGAATTCAAGCCTTGCAAAGGCGAAGGCGGTGAAAATGGTGATCACCAGGGAAAGCAGGGTGGATACCACGCCTACATACATGGTATTGAGGAACAGCCGGCCCAGATTGGCGGTGGTGAAGGCATCGATGTAATTGGAAAAGAGGAAGGCCCGGGGAATGAAGGTGGGAGGACTGAGCCGGTATTCCGCCAGGGATTTGAGGGAGGAAATCAGCATCCAGTAGAAGGGGAAGAGCACGATGATGGCCATGATAAGCAGGAAAGCATACACGCCGATGAGGCCGAATACCTTGCCGACCTTCTGGGTGGTGCCTTTCTTTTTCATGTCCCGGGCTTGCATGATTTTCGTAGTATTTTCAGACATACAGGCCCCTCCTTAGTAATGGGTCTTTTTCTTGCTGACCCACAGATTAATCATGGTGACAACAAGAATGATGCCGAACAGGATCAGTGCGGCGGCGCTGGCCTCGCCCTGCTTGTTCTGCTCCAGGGAATCATAGATCAGGCCTACCATGGTGTTCATCCGACCGGGGGCATGGGCAGGGCCCATATTTTCGCCGAAGATACCCACGATGCTGGTATATTCCTTGAAGCCGCCGATAAAGCCGGTAATGACCACATAGGCAAGCATGGGGGAAAGCAGGGGCACAGTGATCCGGGTGAGCACCCGCCAGCGGGGGGTGGAATCCACCTTGGCAGCGTCGTAATACTGCTTGTTGATGCTCTGCAATCCGCCCAGCAGCACCAGGATCTTGAAGGGCAGGGCGTTCCAGACGATGTAAACCACCATCACGAACATATTGGCCCAGTAATCGGATCCATTGTTGATCCAGTTGATATAATTCTTGGGATTGGGATTGCCGCTGATGAAGCGGATCAGATCGTTGATGACGCCGTAGCTGCTGATCACTTCACGCCGGGTGCCGATATTGCCGATGATATTGAACATGGCGGCAAATACCATGCCGATGGCGATGGAGTTGGTCACATAGGGAAGGAAGAATACCGTCTGCAGGCCCTTCTGGAAAACCTTGATGGAATTGAGGGCCACGGCGATGAGCAGCGCCAGCACCGTGGAGATGGGCACCGTCAGCACGCACAGCAGGATGGTGTTTTTCAGGGATTGCTGGAAGGTGGGCTGGCCGATTACACGGGCAAAATTATTGACGCCGATGCTGAAGGATGCCTGGCCGCCGGCCTTGAGCAGGCCGCTGTAGCCTTCCATGAAGGACATAACCACCGTATTGATGATGGGCCATACGGTGAATATCAGCAAAAGCACGATGGCCGGGGCCAGATACAGCCAGGCCTTCCATTGTTGTCTGTTATCTACCATTGCGCATCACCTCAGAAATAAATCCGTTCTTCGGTTTCCTTGCTGAAAAGGAATACCTTGTGGGGCTTGAGGGTATAGCGGACGGTTTCAGCGGCCACATTCATCCGTTCATCTGCATTGATGATGGAGCGGATGATGGGATTTTCGGAATTTTCATGGGTGGATACGACGCTCACATCCCGGCCCATGACCTCCACATTGGAAACATTGCATACCAGGGGGCCGTTTTCATCCACGATGAAGCCTTCGGGACGGATGCCCACATGCACATCCTGATCCTCTACGCTGTTTACATCCATTACGGCGGCATCGCCGATGAAGAGCTTGCCGCCCTGCACCCTGCCCTCGAATACATTGATGGGGGGCGTGCCCAGGAACTTGGCCACGAACAGATTGGCGGGGGAATCGTATACATCCTGGGGAGCGCCGATCTGCTGCATCACGCCCAGCTTCATCACCACGATCATATCGGAAATGGACATGGCCTCTTCCTGGTCATGGGTAACGAAGATGGTGGTAATGCCCGTTTCCTTCTGGATGCGGCGGATTTCTTCACGGGTCTGCAGGCGCAGACGGGCATCCAGATTGGAAAGGGGTTCATCCAGCAGCAGCACCCGGGGCATTTTCACCAGTGCACGGGCGATGGCCACGCGCTGCTGCTGGCCGCCGGAAAGCTCGGAAGGCTTGCGGTCCATCAGGGTTTCGATTTGCACCAGCTTGGCCACTTCATAGGCCCGCTCCAGCATGGCTTCCTTGGTCATCTTATCGGCACCCTTGAGATTCTGCAGGGGGAAGAGGATGTTCTGCTTTACGGTCATGTGGGGATAGAGAGCATAATTCTGGAAGACCAGGCCGATGCCCCGGTTTTCGGTGGAAAGCTCGGTCACATCATCTTCACCGAAGTAAATCTTGCCGCCGGTGGGCTTCTGCAGGCCGGAGATCATATACAGCGTGGTGGATTTGCCGCAGCCGGAGGGGCCCAGCAGGCCGATCAGTTTGCCATCGGGAATTTCAAAATTGAAATTGTTGACGGCGATTACTTCGTCATTGGATTTCTTGTTGCGGCTGGGGAAAATTTTGGTCAGGTTTTCCAGTACAATTTTCATTTTGATTCCCTTCCCTTATTGATTGTAGATTGGTTACTTGTATATCAGTAGGCCTCTTTGGCGGCCTTTTCTGCATGGATTTTTTCCTTGTAGGCGATCAGCGCCTCCTGGGATTCAAAGATCATCTGGCTGCCCATATCCACGGTAACGGTCTTGGCCAGCAGATCATGGATCATGGAATTGGTGTGGGTGCCGATCATCACCCCGGCCTGCAGAATCATCAGCAGGATCAGAATGGCGGGGCCCACAATGCCGATCTGGCCAAAGAGCATCATCAGCAGGATATAGACGGGCACCATGGTTTCCACTGCGTATTTGCCAAGGATGGTGCGGGCAAAGAGCATGGGGCCGCTGATTTTCACCCCGGAGGTGTGCATGACGGCAATGCCGAAAATCTTTTTGCCCAGCGTCTGGCCGTTTTTGAACAGCAGGGGAATGATGAATTCCATCACCACAAAGCCCAGCAGCAGCCCGAAGGAGACGATCAGCAGGCTCAGCTCCATCATCATGCTCAGGGCATGGCGGGCGCCTTCATCTGCATTGAGGGCGTCGTAGGCGGCCTGCAGGTTCTGCCGTCCTGCTTCATCCAGGGCCTCATAGGCGGCGCTGGTGATCTGCATATCCACCTGATATTGCTCTCCGTAGCGGGCATAGGCGTCGTTTACCTGGGCGGCATAGCCGTTATAGCCCGTCAGCCCGGACAGCATCAGCGCAAAGAGCACCGCGATGATGCCCAGCAGAATCCCATCGAACAAAAAGGCGGATATCCGCTTCCACATGCTGGCCTTCTGCAAATCGTAGATCATGCAATACTCCTTCCCGGGTCTGGCGCAGCATAAGAATGCACATCAAAACCCAAAATATATTATACTATAAGATTTCAAAAAAAGCTATCGTCCGTCCGGAATTTCCGTTAAGATATGTTGAATTTTGTATTACAGGGGGGAAATAATTTCCGCTGAACAGGGGGCGTTTTTGCCCAGGCGGCTTTTGCTTGCAACAGGGGAAGGAATTGGATATAATATGAAGGAAACATTTGTGTAAGGAGTGAATCAAATGGCTGGCAAGCAGGCAAAGAAACAGGATAAGAAGCAGATGAATCAAAAGCAGCTGCTGCTGATGGGGGCGGCGGTGCTGGTGGTGATCATGCTGGCGGTGGGCGCCGTTTTCCTCTTTGGCGGGGAAAAGGGCGGCTTTGGCGGCACCTATTATGTTGAAATTGAAGTGAAGGATGCCGGGGTGATCACTGCGGAACTGTATGGGGATAAGGCCCCGGTCACGGTGGAAAATTTCCTCAGCCTGGTGGATGAAAAATTTTATGACGGGCTCACCTTCCATCGGATCATCAGCGGCTTTATGGTGCAGGGCGGCGATCCCCTGGGCAATGGCTACGGCGGATCGGGGAAGAATATCAAGGGTGAATTCAGCCAGAACGGCGTCAATAATGATCTCAAGCATACCCGCGGCGTGCTTTCCATGGCCCGTTCTGCCGATCCCGACAGCGCCTCTTCCCAGTTTTTCATCATGCATCAGGCAGCCCCCCATCTGGATGGGGCCTATGCCGCCTTCGGCAAGGTGCTTTCGGGCATGGAGGTAGTGGATGCCCTGTGCGCCAATACCCCTGTCCAGGATTATAACGGCACCGTGGCTCCGCAGGATCAGCCGGTGATCACGGCCATCCGCAGGATTGAAAAGCCCTGAATCGATTCAATCAGAACGCCCGCATTTCCGTGATGGAAAGGCGGGCGTTTTCATGTTTATCCGGGTGCGAAATCAGCGCATCAGCCCGGCCAGCAGCGCCACCAGGGGCGAATTCCAGTAGATGCAGATTTCATTGGTGGAATAGCTTTCGTATCGGTCGATGAAGCATTTCCCTGCCGGCTGGCCCTGCAGGTGCTCCCGGGCGCAGGCGTCCATCAGGCCGCTGGCGGCGCCGCCGGAAAGCATGCCCGGCTGGCAGATGCCCAGGGCCACGCTGGGCCGGTGATGGGGATGGCACATGGGATGGGAGCCGAAGCCGGATACATAGCAATAATCCACCGGGTTGACGCCCAGGATATAATGCAGCTGCTTTTCTGCGGCCAGGCGGTATTTTTCATCCCCGGTGAGCAGATAGGCCTGATAAAAGAGCATGCCGTCATTGGCGATATTCATATTGCTGCCCCAGGGCAGCCGTTCCATCATGGTAATGCCGTAGGCATTGATCCGGGGAAGCAGTCTGTCCGCCGC
The DNA here is from genome assembly GCA_017395685.1 of Clostridia bacterium. Classification (GTDB taxonomy): domain Bacteria; phylum Bacillota; class Clostridia; order Christensenellales; family Aristaeellaceae; genus RUG563. Next base: position 24,081 of record JAFQOD010000030.1, on the reverse strand, counting down.
CCCAATCACCCATTCCCGGCAGATGGCCCCCATTTTCCCGGGCAGCTGCATTCCGCTCAGGGCGGCATAGCCCCTTACATCCCCCCAGCCCAAGGGGGCGAAGGTGCGGTCGATGGCATCCAGCGCTTCCCGGGCGGCGGATAGATATTTTTCCTCTCCTGTGGCCAGAGCCAGCTCCACATGGGCCCACAGCCGTTCATCCTCATCGCTGCGGTCGCCGTAGCCGCCGGTGGATACCCCCTGGGGATTGGAAAAGAGGAGGGGATCGGATTGCATCAGGAAATCCCAGGCCTTTTTGGCCGCTTCCAGCATCCGGGCGGCAAAGGGTGCGTCGATTGCTTCATAGAAGCGGCTGGCCATGGCCATGCAGGCGGCAAAATCCCCGGTGGCGGTGGTGGAAACCGGGCTGATGATCAATTCTTCTTTTTCTTCGTGGGGCATGATCATGGCGCAGAATCGGGCACAGCTTACCTTGTGATACACCCCGCCGTCCGCCCGCTGCATTTTCAGCATCCATTCCAATTCATACCGGGTTTCCTCCCGGATGGGGGTGACGCCGGGGACGGCGAAGGCATGCTCATTCCATTGCCAGGCCAGCATCAGATCGGCGGCGGCCTTGGCGGCGGGCACGATGTAGCGGCCGAAATCCCCGGCGTCATGCCAGCCGCCGGTCACATCCAAAAATTGATCCGTTCCGTATACCCGGGCAGGGGTGTTATGGCAGGCAGGATGGGCAAAGGGGCCGATTCTTTCATCCAGGTCATCCCCGCAGCGCTGATAATAGAACATATCCACAAGGGCGGTAAGACAGCCCTGATAGGGATCATCCCCCACGGGGAATGGATGGGAGCATTCCTCCCCGCAGCGCAGAAAATAAACGCCCTTTTCTTTGAGGACGGAAAATCCACTGTGTATACCGGATCGCCCCAGATTTCCACAGGCGGGTTTCCTACGGGCAGGGTCATCACAATGTGCCCTGTTTCGTTGAGGATATGCACCTCTTTGGATAATTGCCCCCGCAGCAGGGCATATTTTTTCATGGAAGGAGTATAGCCCAATTGATTGATCTGAATCCGCATGCTGTGCTCCTTATGTTTGAAATGGGTTTTACTGGAAATATTATGGCACAGCGCCGCAGAAAATGCAATGATGAAATGCAGAGGAGAAAAAGAAACGGCAGCCTGAGAAGAGGGAAAAGAGAAGAGATAAGAGAGAAAAGAACAAAAAGAAACGGCAACCTTCTTCGAAGATTGCCGCTTTTTGGTGCACCATCAGGGACTCGAACCCGGGACACCCTGATTAAGAGTCAGGTGCTCTACCAACTGAGCTAATGGTGCATCTGAACTGCGAGAAGTATAATACTGCATTTCATGGCATTTGTCAAGGGGGAAAATGGGAAAAAGGGCGAAAAAATTTCCCGGAGCATGATGCCCCGGGAAAAATGCCCTTTGAAATCAATAGGCCTTGGCGAAATACATCACCTTTTCGGCCTTCTTGCCGCAGCAGACACAAGTATCGCCGATAGGAGTCTGATCGAAGGGCATATTGCGGCTGGTGGCGCCGGTTTCTTCCTTGATCTTATCCTCGCAGGCACGGTCGCCGCACCACATGGCACGGGCATAGCCGCCGTTGACCTGTTCCGTAAGTTCCTCGTAGGTGAATACATCCTTGGTGTGGGCGAGGCGGAAATCATTGGCGATGGCATACATATTCTTCTGGATATCGTCAAGCAGCTTCTTCAGCTCTTCCGCCAGATTTTCCAGAGAGATGGTGGTCTTTTCGAAGGTATCCCGGCGCATCACGGTGGCCACGCCGTTTTCGATATCCCGGGGGCCCATTTCCACGCGGACGGGCACGCCCTTCAGCTCCCATTCATTGAATTTCCAGCCGGGGGATACGTTATCCCGGTCATCCAGCTTCACCCGGATACCGGCGGCCTTCAGGGCCTGGAAAGCCTCTTCGCACTTTTCCATGACGCCGCCCTTATGGGCCGCGATAGGCAGGATCACCGCCTGGAAGGGGGCGATCATGGGGGGCAGCTTCAGGCCGCGTTCGTCGCCGTGGGTCATGATGATGGCGCCGATGAGGCGGGTGGATACGCCCCAGCTGGTTTCGTGGCAGTATTCCAGCTTGCCTTCCTTGGACAGATACTGCACTTCGAAGGGCACGGAGAAATTGGTGCCGAAATTGTGGGAGGTGCCTGCCTGCAGGGCCTTGCCGTCCTGCATCATGGCTTCCACGGAATAGGTGGCCCGGGCGCCGGCGAATTTTTCCTTATCGGATTTCTGGCCGGCATAGACGGGAATGGCCAGATTTTCTTCGCAGAATTTCTGGTATACCTTCAGCATCATCTGGGTTTCTTCTTCCGCTTCTTCGGCGGTGGCATGCACGGTATGGCCTTCCTGCCACCAGAATTCGGCGGTGCGCAGGAAGGGACGGGTGGTCTTTTCCCAGCGCATGACGGAGCACCACTGATTATACTTCATGGGCAGATCGCGGTAGGACTGCACCCACTTGGAAAACATGGTGCAGAAAATGGTTTCGCTGGTGGGACGGACGGCCAGGCGTTCCTGCAGGGGCTCATTGCCGCCCTGGGTGACCCAGGCCACTTCGGGGGCGAAGCCTTCCACGTGATCCGCTTCCTTGAGCAGCAGGGATTCAGGAATCAGCATGGGCATGGATACATTTTCATGGCCCGTTTCCTTGAACATCTGATCCAGCTGATCGTGGATCAGCTCCCAGATGCGGTTGCCGTAGGGCTTCAAGGCCATGCAGCCGCGCACGGGGGTGTAATCCATCAGATCGGTCTGGGTGACCACGTCGGTATACCACTGGGAGAAATTTTCATCCCGGGGGGTAATGTGCTGCACAAATTCCTGCTTCTTTTCCTTGGCCATGGGTATTCCCTCCTCAAAAAAATAGACCCTCCGCCCCATGCAGGGACGAAGGGATGCTTCGCGGTACCACCTTGCTTGGCGTAATAAACGCCCATCTTTCATGCCCTGTAACGGGAGCACCCGGCGGTGATTGGCCGCAGCCACAGGGGCGGGTAAAGGGCCTGCGCACATCTTTCAGCCTGGGATGCACTCTCTGAAAAGCGGCTCTCCATTCCCCCGGAATGCCTTTGCAATTGCAATCATTATACAGGAAGATAAAAGGAATTTCAAGGGGAAAAAGAAAAATCGCCGCTGTGAAATGCAGGGCGATTGATAAGATTATTTCATTTTCAGCATTTCCCGGGCGTGGGCCTTGGCGCTTTCATCATCGCCGCCCAGCATTCGGGCGATTTCAGCCACGCGGGCTTCCCCGGTGAGGGGGGTCAGCCGGGTGCGGGTACGCTCCCCGTCGAAGGATTTTTCCACCAGGAAATGATGATCGGCCAGGGCGGCAATCTGCTGCAGATGGGTGACGCAGAGCACCTGGCGTTCCTTTCCGATGGCGGCCATTTTTTCGCCTACTACCTGGGCGGCCCGGCCGGAAATGCCGGTATCGATTTCGTCAAAGATCATGGAGGGCACCCCTTCCCGCTTGGCCGCCACCGATTTGATGGCCAGCATCAGGCGGGAAAGCTCGCCCCCGGAGGCGATTTTGGATAGGGGCTGCAGCTCTTCCCCCCGGTTGGGGGCGATCTGGAAGGCGGCGGTTTCCATGCCCTGGGGACCGGGAGGACAGGGGGGCAGGGAAACATGGAATTTTGTGCCCGCCATATTCAGATCCCGCAGCTGGATTTCCATCTCCTGCCGGAATTTTTCCGCCAGTTCTTTGCGGGCGGCGGAAAGCAGCCGGGCGGTTTGCTGATATTGCTGTGCGGCTGATTTTTCCTTTTTCGCAGCCTCATCCATCAGATCATCGATATTTTCCATGGCGGAAAGTTCTTCTTCAATTTCGGTGAGCTTTTTCGCCATTTCTTTTGTATCCGCGCCCCCGTATTTCCGGGAAAGGCGGCGGATCAGATCCAGCCGGGCCTGGATATATTCCAGCCGGTCGGGATCAGAATCCAGATTGCGCAGAAGATCCCGCAGGGAAAGGCCGATATCCTCCGCTTCATAATACAGGCCGTCCAGCCGGGCCCGGAGGGCGGCATACTGATCATCCAGATTTTCGATGGGGGCAAGGGCATTTACCGCATCCCGCAGGGCCTCCGCAGCAGGATTGACCCCATCGTATACGGCGTCAAAGGCCTCCCGGAGCCCCGATTCAATCTTTTCTACATTGCGGTAGCGATCCCGTTCCCGGGCAAGCTCCTCTTCCTCACCCGGCACCAGACGGGCATTTTTCAGTTCCTTCTGGCGGATGCGCAAAAGCTCCGTCCGTTCGGCGGCTTGGGCAGATTGCTTCTGCAGCTTGTCCAGGGCGGCCCTGCTTTCCTTCCAGGCGGCGCTGTCTGCCCTGATTTTTTGCAGCAGGGCCTGATGATTTTCATCCCCGGATGCATCCAAAAAACCCAGATGGCGCTTTTCATCCATCAGGGACTGATGCTCGTGCTGGCCGTGGATATCCATCAGCAGCGCAGTGAATGCCTGATACTGGGAAAGGGGCATCAGCGCCCCGTTTACCCGGCAGGAGGAACGGCCCTGGATGGTGATATCCCGGGAGAGAATCAGCTCTTCCCCGTTTTCATCCAGATCATGCTCCTGCAGAAGGGCATGGACTAAAGGACAATCGGAAAGATCGAATACCCCCTCCACCCGGGCCTTATCGCAGCCGTTGCGGATCAATTCTTTTTGCGCCCTGCCGCCCAGCAGCAGGGTGACCGCATCCACGATAATGGATTTGCCTGCCCCCGTTTCGCCGGTGAGCACATGCAGGCCCTTGGAAAATTCCACCTGCATTTCATCCATCAGGGCGATATTGCGAATGGTCAATGAAACCAGCATGTTGATACCTCATATGCATGCATTCTTTTTCTTTCGGATTCAATAAAGGCGGAAAATCACCCAATGGAAATCCGCAGCGGCGGCATGTACGCCGCGAGGAGAAAAATTCTGAAGAATCGTTTACGATGCGGGAAGAATTTTTCATTCCTTTCAGATTTTCTGTCCGTGCGGTTTACCGCACAAGAAAATCTGCATTTCCGAAAAAATGAATTTTTATTTTTTCGGCAGGCGGCGTATGCCGCCTTATTTGAGCATTTCCATAAACCGATCCACGATCTTGGCGGCTTCCGCTTCATCGTGTACGATGGCCAGGATGGTATTATCCCCTGCCATGGTGCCCAGAATTTCGGGCCAGCGCATGGAATCGATGGCCTCGGCGGCCACATTGGCGCTGCCGGAGAGGGTCTTGATCACGATGATATTGCCGGCGAAGGTAATGGATAAAACGGAATCCACAAACATGCGCACAAACCGATCGGACAGCCCATGCTCCGCCTTATCGGCGGTGGCATATTTATAGCCGCCCTTGCCGGAGAGCACCTTCAGCAGCCGCAGCTCCTTGATATCCCGGGATACGGTGGCCTGGGTGACCACAATGCCCATATCCCGCAGACGGGAGGCCAGCTCCTCCTGGGTTTCCACATCGTATTGCTCAATGATGCTGAGGATTGCCGTTTGCCTTGCGTTTTTCACGTAGGTTCACTCCTGTTCTTGTTGGTTCCAGATCTGCTGCTTTATGCGCAGGGTATTGAAAAATGTATGGGGGCCGGGGGAAATGAGCAGCGCCTGTTCAGGGGCCGTGCATACTTCCACCCTGGTTTCTTTCTGGATGGGGAATAACAGCTGCCCATCCACCGCCAATTGCAGCCGCCGCCGTTCATGGCCGTGGGCCAGCAGGGTGATTCTGGCATCCAGGGGCAGCACCGCCGGCCGCAGCAGCAATTCCCTGGCGCAGACGGGCACCGCCAGCAGGCAGGGGGTATCGGGCCGGACGATGGGCCCCCCCGCCGCCATGGCGTAGGCAGTGGCCCCCTGGGGGGTGGAAATCAGCGCCCCGTCCCCATGGGCATGGAAGACCATTTCATCATCCGCCAGCACCGTTACCTCAACCACCCCGGGATGCTCGCCCCGGGTGAGGGATACATCATTGAGGGCCAGATGGCGCTGATCCTCCCAGCGGATATCCAGCAGGGGGCGCCTTTGGATGGGATATTCCTTGGCCAGCAGCAGGGAAGCGGTTTCCTCCGGCTTTTGTGCATTTCCGGGCATGAGAAAGCCCACCGTGCCGGTATGCACCCCCATGAGGGGAATGCCCCATTTCACGGAAAGGGGGAGCGCCCGCAGCAGGGTGCCATCCCCGCCCAGGGCCACGATGGCCCGGATGGGGGGAAAGAGGGCATCCTCCTCCAGGGCTGTTCCTGTTCCCAGGGCGGCCAGCCACGGCGGGGCATAGATATCCGCCCCCATTCTTGCCATGACGGCTGCCAGCGAACGGGCCGCCTCCTGGCTGCGGGGCTGATAGGGATTGGCGTAAAAATAAAAGGCCTGCTTCATGGAAACGAATTCTCCTTTATGCATAAACATCATATCATATTCATTTCCAATACACAAGCCAAATTCACCCGATACAGAGAAAAAACCAGGCAATTGCTTGACAAACGGGCATGGAAAGCCTATGATATGGCCGATTGCAGGGAGGTGTTATGCAATGAGAAAAAAGATTGATCAGCTGGTTTATGCATCCATGATGGCTGCGTTGATTGCCATGGCCACCCTGTTTATCCAGATTCCCGTCCCCATGGATAAAGGGTATTGCAATCTGGGGGATGCGCTGATTCTCTGCGCCGGGGCGCTGCTGGGCCCCTGGGCAGCGGCAGCGGGGGCGGCAGGCAGTGCCCTTGCCGATCTCTTGCTGGGCTACACCATGTATGCCCCTGCAACGGCGGTGATCAAAGGGGGAATGGGCCTGATGGCCGGTACCCTTTGCCTGAAGGAAAAATGGATGTGGCGGCGAATTCTTTGGATGATCCTGGCGGAATGCCTGATGGTGGGGGGATATTTCCTCTTTGAAACGGTGCTGTACGGCGCAGCGGCAGCGGCAGGAAGCCTGCTGGGAAATGCCTGCCAGGCAGCGGCCGGCGCCGCCGGGGGCATTGTGCTTTGGCCTGTGATGCTGCGGATCAGAAAGACGATTCACTGATGAAGGAGTAATATTTATGCATACCATTTGCCAGCCTGCCGGGGAGGAAAGCCTGCGCCGGGCAGCGGCCCTGCTCCGGGAGGGCCAGGTGGTGGCCTTCCCCACGGAAACGGTGTACGGCCTGGGGGCAGACGCCCTGAATGAGGGGGCGGTGCGGGCCATCTTTGCTGCAAAGGAGAGGCCGGCGGATAATCCCCTGATCGTGCATGTGGCGGACAGGGGGCAGCTGGAGGGCCTGTGCGAGGTGACGGACATTGCTGAAAAGCTGATGGACGCCTATTGGCCGGGGCCGCTGACCTTATTATTGAAAAAAACGGATCGTGTGCCCGATGTGACCACGGCGGGGCTGCCTACGGTGGCGGTGCGCTGCCCCAATCATCCGGTGGCCCTTGCCCTGATCAGGGAAAGCGGATTGCCCATTGCCGCCCCCAGCGCCAATCGCTCCGGCCGGCCCAGCCCCACCGCTGCCGCCCATGTATATGAGGATATGCAGGGCCGCATCCCCATGATTCTGGAGGGGGGCAGCTGCCGGGTGGGGGTAGAATCCACGGTGCTGGATGTTTCGGGGGATGTGCCCTGCATCCTACGGCCCGGCGCCATCACTCAGGATATGATTGCCCGGGTGGCGGGGGATTGCACCCTGGCCCCCAGCATCATGCGTCCCCTCCGGGAAGGGGAGCATGCCCCTTCTCCCGGCATGAAACACCGGCATTATGCCCCCAGGGCCAGGATGACCATCTTTGTGGGCGATGATGAAAAGGTTGTAAAGGCCATCTGTGAGCGCTATGATGCAGCGGAGGGGGGCTGGATCCTGGCCCAGGATCGGTGCCTTCCCGCCTTGGGGGAGAGGCGCTGTCTGTCCCTTGGAAGGGATGCTCAGGAGGGAGCCCGGCTTTTATTCCAGAGGCTAAGAGAACTGGATGAAAAGAATGCTGCTTTTATTCTTGCTCAGGGCTGGGAAGCGGAAGGCGATGCCTTGGCAGTGATGAACCGGATGGCCCGGGCGGCGGCATTTGATATGATTCAATTGTAAATAAGAATGATAAAGGAAGTGGATGAAATATGAATGCACTTCCTTTTTTGCTTGTCCGAAAAGGGAAAACATGATATGATTAGAAAAATTCTGCTGAGGTGAATAAATGAAAAAAATCAGTTGGCAGGAAGAAATTATTGTAGCAGGAGAATATGATGTAATCGTTGCCGGCGGCGGTCTTTCCGGTGTGGCGGCAGCTCTTTCTGCAGCAAGGCTGGGGAAAAAGGTATTATTATTGGAAAAAAGTACGGTGCTGGGCGGTCTGGCCACTCTGGGTTTGATCAATTTCTGGGTGCCTCTGTGCAACGGACGGGGCAAGCAGGTAATCCGGGGGATGGCGGAGGAATTGCTGCGCCTGTCTATCTGCCGGGGATTTGATACCCTGCCTCCGGAATGGAAGGATGGGGAGCCGGAAGCGGCCACTGATGTGCGCTATGTCACCCAATTTTCCATTGGTATTTTTGCCCTGGAGCTGGTGAAATTACTCACTGACGCTGGGGTGACCATTCTGTATGATGCTCTGGTTTCTGCGCCGATCATGGAAGGGAAACATTGCAGCGGCCTGATTATCGACAGCAAATCCGGCCGACAGTGCTATCTGGGGAAAATGATTGTGGATGCCACCGGAGATTGCGATATTTTTCTCAGGGCAGGGGCGCCCACAGTGGATGGGGGTAACTATTTCACCATGACGGCTCAGGGCGTGGATCTGGACCATTGCCGCACTGCACTGGAAAAGAAAAACATATTTTATGCCTATATTCATCCCAAGGGCGGCCCTTCCACCCTGCATGGCCATGGCCATCCGGAGGGAATGCCCCGTTTCTTCGGGGCGAGCCTGGAAATGGTGAATGATTTTCTGCAGAAGAACCAATTGCTGCTCTATGAAAAAATCAAGGATCAGCCCCGGATGGAACGGGATATTCATTATCTGCCCGGTATGGCTCAGTTGCGCACCACCCGGCATATCCGGGGAAAGAAGCCTTTGACAGAAGCGGATCTGTATCGTCATCAGCCCGATTCCATCGGCGCCATTTGCGATTTTGACCGCCGGGACAGCCTGTATGAAGTGCCGTACGGGGCGCTGGTATGCGAAGGATTTGATAATCTGATCACATGCGGCCGAAGCGCTGCGGCGGAGGGCTGGGCTTGGGATGTGCTGCGGGTGATTCCTCCCGCGGTGCTTACCGGCCAGGCTGCGGGCATTGCTGCCGCTCAGGCAGCGGATGCGGGATATGATATTTCCGCCCTTCCCCTTGCGCCTTTGCAGAAGGCGCTGGCGGATACCGGCGTGATCCTGCATTTTGATGATGCCTGGGTTCCGGAAAAGAAAATGAGTGAGGAAGCCCCTCTTGCCGGGCATCTGTAAAAGAAATTGATGGGGAACTGCGTTTTTTCGGCCTTTTCTTTGCTTCTGCAAACAATTGACATTGAAAAAAACGCAAAAAGCGTATATAATGATTGCATTGATCTTGCAGGGAGGGGAACCGATGGAAAATGAAATTCGTCTGGGCGATGTGATCCAGACCCGGAAGCCCCACCCCTGCGGCAGCGATACCTGGGTGGTGATCCGCACAGGGGCGGATATCAAAATCCGCTGCCAGGGCTGCGGCCGGATTGTGATGCTGGATCGCCAGGTATTTTTAAAGCGCAGAAAAAAGGTGCTGGAGCAGGGGCCCGATCCCGCCCTCCAGGCATGAAAGGAAGGAAAATGAACATGGCCCTGAATAAGCAGGCGGAAGAAGCCGTCATCGAAGAAAAGGTAATGGAAGCGGAGGCGGAATGCCCCCAGGAAGAGGGCGCGCAGGAAGCATGCAATTGCCCCATGAAAAAATGGCTGCAAAAACGGAAGGCAAAGAAAGAAGCCAAAAAAAAGGAAAAAAAGACCGTGCCGCAGGAAATTTTAAGCTGGGTGAGAACGCTGCTGGCTGCCCTGGTGATCGCCACCCTGTTCCGTATGTATATCGGTGAACCCATCCGGGTAGACGGCAACAGCATGTGCAATACCCTGATGGATGGGGAAATCGTGCTGGCCTCCAAGCTGGCCTATCGCTTCGGGGATATGCAGCGGGGGGATGTGGTGATCTGCCGCTATCCCAACCGGATGGAAGGTTCCGTCGATTTGGGCGCCGCCCTTTCCCTGGATACCTACACCCTCTTTGTGAAGCGCTTGGTGGCCCTGCCCGGGGATACCCTGGCTATCCGGGACGGCATTCTGTATGTGAACGGCCAGGCGGTGGAGGATCCCGAATTCATGGCCAGCAAGCCCTCCGATTTCCCCTTGATCCGTCTGGGCGCCGATCAGTATTTCGTGGTGGGCGATAACCGGGGCACTTCCCACGACAGCCGTTCCTTCGATGTGGGCCCCATCTCCGGCAGCGCCATTATGGGTAAGGTAAAATGCGTGGTATGGCCCCTTTCCGAAATCCGGGGCGTAAAATAAGCAAAATATTTCAGGCAGGCTGTGAAAATATGCAGCCTGCCTTTTTTTATGAAAAAAGCCGTTCTGATCAGAACGGCTGATAATCAGTTTCAGTATACCTTTCCGCACAGCACCACAGCGGCGATCAGCGCGGCCAGGGCAAAGAGGGAATAGAAATCTGCGGCCTTGCATTTGAGCACCCGGAGCCTCGTTCTGCCCTCGCCCCCGTGATAGCATCGGGCTTCCATGGCCATGGCCAGATCCCCGGCCCGGCGGAAAGCGCTGACGAAAAGGGGCACCAGCAGGGGCACCATGGCCCTGGCCCGCTGGATCAGATTGCCGGATTCAAAATCCGCGCCACGGGCGGTCTGGGCTTTCATGATTTTATCCGCTTCTTCCAGCAGGGTGGGGATGAAGCGCAGGGCGATGCTCATCATCATGGCCATTTCATGGGCGGGAAAGTGAATCACCCGGAGGGGAGAAAGCAGCCGCTCCAGCCCATCGGTGAGCACGATGGGGGGCGTGGTCAAGGTGAGCAGGCTGGAGCCCATCACCAGCAGCACCAGCCGCAGGGAGAAACGAACGGCGGAAATCAGCGCCTCTTTTTTGATGCTCATGAACCCCAGATCCAACAGGATTTCTTCCCCCTGCAGGAAAAACAGATTGAGCACGAAGGTGAAAATCAGGATGAAGCGCAGGGGCCTGAGACCCTTGAGCAGCAGCTTGAAAGGAACCGAGGAGAGCATGGAGGCAAAGCCAATAAACAGCATCACCGGCACAAAGGCAAGCAGATTGCCCGCCAGGAAAATGGCCACGATCAGGGCGATCAGCAGGATGATCTTGATCCGGGGATCCAGCCGGTGCACCAGGCTGTCTACGGGATAATACTGGCCCAGGGTGATATTTTTCAGCATTTTTCTGCCCCCTTCCACAATTGGATCAGGGCTTTTTCGGCATCCGCTTCCCGGAAAATATCCTCAGGAAAATCGATGCCTGCCTCCCGGAGGGCAAGGCCCAGCCGGCAGATGGAGGGCACATCCAGCCCCATTTCCTGAAGCCTGGCGGCATGGCGGAAAATTTCTTCCGGCTTTCCATCCATGGCGATCGTGCCCTTTTCCATCACCACCGCCCGGGTGGCAAACCGGGCCACATCATCCATGGCATGGGATACCATCACGATGGTGGTGCCCTTCTGATGAAGGCCGGCGATGAGGGAAAGCATTTCCTCCCGGCTCTGGGGATCCAGGCCGGCGGCGGGCTCATCCAGCACCAGAATTTCCGGCCGCATGGCCAGCACCCCGGCCATGGCCACCCGGCGCATCTGGCCGCCGGATAATTCAAAGGGGGATTTTTCGGCAAATTCCTCGTAGGACAGGCCCACATTTTCCAGGGCCTCTTTCACCCGTTCATCAATTTCTGCCTGGGGCAGCCCCAGATTTTTCGGGCCGAAGGCGATATCCTTGGCCACCGATTCCTCGAACAACTGATGCTCCGGATACTGGAACACCAGCCCCACCCGGCGGCGGATTTCCTTTTTATCAAAGCCCTTTTCATGGATATCCCGGCCGTCGATGAGCACTTTGCCGTCAGTGGGCTTCAGCAGGCCGTTGATATGCTGGGCCAGGGTGGATTTGCCGGATCCGGTATGGCCGATGAGGGCCAGGAATTCCCCGGATTGAATGGTGAGGCTGACATCCTGGATGGCGGTGGCCTGGAAGGGGCTGCCGGGCTGATAGGTATGGGTTACATGATCCAGGGTCACTTGCACAGCCGCTTCACCTCTTCCTGCATTTCCCGGATGGTCATGATTCCTTCCCGGATGGGCATGCCCTGGCTGCGCAGGGCGTGGGCCAGACGGGCCATGGGCGGGGCGTCCAGCCGGTAGGATTGAATTCTTTCCACATCGGCGAATACTTCCTGGGGGGTGCCGGAAAGCACGATTTCCCCTTCATGCATCACATGCACCTGCTGGCACAGGGCGGCTTCCTCCATAAAATGGGTGATCCAGAGCACGGTGATGCCCTTTTCTTCATTGAGCCGCTGCACGGCGGAAAATACTTCCTTGCGGCCCTTGGGATCCAGCATGGCGGTGGATTCATCAAAAATGATGGCCTCCGGCGCCATGGCCAGCACCCCGGCGATGGCCACCCGCTGTTTCTGGCCCCCGGACAGGGTATGGGGGGCGCGCTTTGCAAAATCCAGCATGCCCACATCGGACAGGGCTTGCTCAATCCGGGCGGGCATTTCCCCGGTGGGAACGCCGATATTTTCCAGGCCGAAGGCCACATCCTCTTCCACCACGGTGGCCACCAGCTGGTTATCGGGATTCTGGAATACCATCCCTGCCCGGCGGCGGATTTCCCAGGTATTTTCATCCTCTGCGGTATCCATGCCGCATACCTGCACGCTGCCTTTGGTGGGCAGATACAGGCCGTTGATCAATTTGGCCAGGGTGGATTTGCCCGATCCGTTCTGGCCCAGGATGGCGTGGAAGGCCCCTTGGGGGATGGAGAGGGATACATTTTTGACCGCTTCCGTCCCTTCATCCTCATAGGCGTAGGATACATTTTTCAATTCAATAATGGCTTGTGCCATGAACATACCTCTTTGATTTTTGTTGATGGGATTGCCGGCTGCACCGCCAGCCCAAGAATTATATCACATTTATATGCGCCCCGCAAGAATGCCGCCGGAAGAAGTGGGGGAATTTTGAGGGCCTGAAAGGGATTTTGCCTTCTTTTTGGCGCATTTTTTTGATGTTTTCTTTCCTGATTCCTGCATTTATGGGCTTCACAAGGGGGAAAATTCATGCTATAATGCTATGGATCATTGCTTGAAAGGCGGTTTATTTCACATGTTCGAAAAATTGTTTGGTATTGCTACTGCTGTTGCTGAAACCACTGCTGCTGCGGATGCCGCTGCTGCTGGTATGGAAGGCGCCGAACAGGTTGCCCCCGCTGCCGGTATTCTGGGCATGGTGCTGCCCCTGGCCATGATGGGCCTGGTGTTCTATTTCATGCTCATCCGTCCCCAGCGCAAGAAGGATAAGAAAGTCAAGGAAATGCTCAATGCCCTCAAGAAGGGTGACCGGGTTACCACCATCGGCGGCATCTACGGCACCATCGATCGCATCAAGGACGATACCATCGTGCTGCTGATCGGCCAGCCCAATGCCAACCCCACCGAAATGACTGTTGCCCGCTGGGCCATCCGTCAGGTGGAAGAAATCTCCGTTGAAAACGACGGCGAAGTTCTGGCTTAATCGGATCATAACCCCTCGTTTCCCTTCATACCCTGTGGGGGAGTAGTTGGCGGCAGCGATGCCGTGGTAATATCAACATGCTGATGGATATCTGGTATTACCTTAAACAGCAAGACCCACGGAACGGCAAGGATTATTTGCCGTCCCGTCGGGTCTTTTTTATGCCGTGAGGAGAGAAAAAATGGATTTTTTCAGCCTGCTTTTGACAGCCCTGGCCCTGGCCATGGATGCCTTTGCCGTATCGGTCTGCAAGGGACTGGCCCAGAAAAAGGCCGAATGGAAGCATGGGATCATTGCCGGCTTGTGGTTTGGCGGCTTTCAGGCGCTGATGCCCCTGATTGGCTATCTGGTGGGATCCCAGTTCGCCGGTCTGGTGGAGGATTATACCCATTGGATTACCTTCGGGCTGCTTTTCCTCATCGGGGCCAATATGATCAGGGAGGCCGTCTGCGAAGGGGATGAATGCCCGGCGGACGGGGGGCTTTCCATCCGCTCCATGCTGCCGCTGGCGGTTGCCACCAGCATTGACGCCCTGGCAGTGGGCGTGGCCTTTGCGGGGCAGGCGGTCAATATCTGGCTGGCCATTCTGCTCATTGGCGTGATCACCTGCCTGCTATCCGCCCTGGGCGTGAAAATCGGGGGCATTTTTGGGGCCAAATTCAATAAAAAGGCCCAGATTCTGGGGGGAGGGGTGCTGATCCTGCTGGGAATTAAAACCCTGCTGGAGCATTTTCACATCCTGTGATGCAGGTGCGTCTGCAGCCTCTTTTTCTGCATTCCCGTGAACGAAACGTAAATTTTCGGCGGGATTGCAGTAAAAGGGGCTGATTGTGTGTTATAATAACAAAGATTGCTTGGAAGGGGGCTGGAAAATGGCAGGGAAACGGTGTATAATATCCTTGCCGCGCTCTGCCCGGAAATGGCTTTTCCCGGGGCTGGGCGCAGCTGTGATGCTCATTTTTCTGGCGGTTTGGCTGATGGGGCGCATCCCCGCCCTGCCGGAAGCGGATCAGCGTTTGAAGGATGCCGCATCCTCTCTTCCCCGGTATGATGTGATGCTGCGGCTCAATCCCCAGGCCCATACCCTGGCCATATCCCAGCAGCTGGATTATTCCAATGCCACCCCCGATACCCTTTCTTCCCTGGTGCTGCGCACCTGGCTCAATGCCTATGAAACGGAGGAGAGCAGCCCGGCAGCCACGGAAGAATTATACGACGTTTGCTATTATGCGGGCTTTTCCCCCGGTTATCTGACGCTGCAGGAAATCACCTGGAACGGAAAGGCCGCCGCCTGGCGGTATCTGGATAAGGAAAAGACGGTATTGGAAATTGATGTGGATCCGCTGCCGCCCGGCGAGGGGGGCGTGCTTTCCTTGCGGGCTATAGCGGAAATTCCCGCCTGCGCCCATCGGACGGGCTATACGGAGAATGCCTATCAGCTTTCCCATGTGCTGCCCCTTTTATCCCGGTATGAGGAGGGGGCCTGGCGGCAGGATGCATATTGCGCTGTGGGCGATCCCTTTGTGAATGACTGCGCCAATTTCTCCATCCGGGTCTATGCGCCGGATGATTATCTGCCTGTCTGCTCTGCGCCCCTGGAAAGGCAGCAGGATGGCAGCTGGCAAGGGGAAATACTGGCCGCCCGGGAGATTGGCCTGTGCATCGGAAAAGGCTATTATCAGCAGAAGGCCCTGCATCAGGGCACGCTGATCTGCTCCTATGCCCGGAATCAGGCGGGGGCAAAGCGGGCGCTGGAGGATGCAAAAAAGGCCATTGAAACCTTCAGCGTCCTGTACGGGGATTATCCCTGGCCGTCCTTTACGGTTTGCAGTGCGGATTTTCCCTTCGGCGGCATGGAATACACCGCCTTCTGCCTGGCAAGTGAGGATTATTATCTGGAAAGCCAGGCGGATACATTGGAGCTGATCATCGCCCATGAGGCGGCCCATCAATGGTTTTATGCCCTGGTGGGATCGGATCAGTGGTATCAGCCCTGGCAGGATGAGGCCCTGTGCGAATACGCCACGCTGCGCTATGTGGAAAAGCGATACGGTCAGGGCAGCTTCAACACCCTGAAATTTTATCGGGTGGACAGCCCCATGCAGGAAGTGATCCCCGGTTCCCTGACCCCGGGCAGCCCCATTGATTATTTCGGCAATCTGACCGATTATTCTGTGGTGGTTTATGGCCGGGGGGCGGCGCTGATGATTGCGCTCAATGAAATGCTGCCCCAGGGGGCGGATGATTTTCTGCGGGCGTATGCGGAAAAATTCGCTTTCAGCTTTGCGGACCGGCAGGCCTTTGAAAGCTTTCTGCAGGAATATTCCGGCATGGATCTGGCCCCGCTGCTGCTTGACTATCTTGATACCATCATGATGGGTGAAAATACAAATGAAAGAGTGATTGCGTGAAGCTTCAGGATTGCTGCGTATTGATTCCCTCCCTTTCGCCGGATGAACGGCTGCCCGCCTATGTGAAGGAGCTGCTGGCGGCAGATTTCAGACTGATTCTGGTGGTGGATGACGGATCCAAGGAAGAATACCAGCCCATTTTCAATGAAATTGCTGGCTGGGACCGGTGCCATGTGCTGCACCATGAGGTAAACCGGGGCAAGGGCGCCGCTCTGCGCACCGGCTATACCTATCTGAAGGAAGAAACGGATATCACCGGCGTGATCACCGCCGATTCCGACGGGCAGCATATCGTGCCCGATACGGTGATGCTGGCCAATGAATTGGGCCAGGAAAAGGAATTGCTGCTGGGCAGCCGTGATTTTTCCAAAGGCAGCATTCAGGTGCCTCCCAAATCCCGGGTGGGCAACCGGATCACCTCCGTGGTATTCCGCCTGTTCTACGGCCATTATCTGCCCGATACCCAGACGGGGCTGAGGGCCTTCAACCGGGATCTGCTGGATTTCATGCTTGCCATTTCTGGCGACCGGTTTGAATACGAAATGAACGTGCTGATCCAGTGCGCCAATCAGAAGGTGAAGATGCGGGCCCTGCCCATCAATACCATCTATCATGATGATAATGCGGGCACCCATTTCCATCCCATCCGGGATTCCTGGCGGATTTATAAGCTGCTGCTGGGCTCCTTCATCCGCTACGGCGCTGCCAGCATCGTTTCTTTCTTGCTGGATGTGGGCATTGTGGCGCTGCTGATGTACTGGCTGTTCCGGGATCAGGCGGATATTCAGTTCCTGGGTATTGCCTTTGCGGCCAAGGCCCTGTATGCCGCCCCCATCGCCCGGCTGATCAGTGCGCCGGTGAATTTCCTGCTGAATAAAAGCTTTGTATTCCAGACCAAGGAAAGCAAGGGGGCGCTGGCGCGTTATTTCGTGCTGGCCTTCTGTTCCCTGGTTGTGACCACCCTGCTCTATGGATATCTGGATCATTTTGTTACCGCTGCCTGGCTGCATATTCCCCTGTATATTCTGATTCAGGTGGCCATGTACATCGTCAATTACCGTATTCAGAAGGCCTGGGTGTTCCCGGCTGAGAAGCTGATCTGAAAGGAGCAATGATCATGAAGCTGTATGTAAGAATCATTCTGGCAATGCTGTGTGCGGCGCTGGTGCTGGCCATGCCCTTTGCCCTTTCCTCTCCCACCATGGTGAGCGAAGCCCAGTGGGAAGCGGAAGGGGAAAGCGATTGGGAAGAGGAAGGCTGGCTGCGCTGGCTGGTTCCCTCTGCCAATGCGGAAGAGGAAGCCGCTTATGCCATGCCCTATGATTTCACCCCCGGCGCTCCGCTGAAGGCGGAAAATTACACCGAAGAGGGCTATTCCGATGAATCCATCACCGTGCGGATGGAAACCCGGGAGGAAGACGGCGTGATCTGGCGCATTGCCTGGGTGGATATCAAGGACCCCTCCCAGCTGCGCATTACCCTGGCCGGGGATTTTAACAAAAAAGGCATCTACACCTCCACCAAAACGGCCAAGGTAAAGGCCATGGCGGAAAAGAGCAATGCGGTGGTTGCCATCAACGGCGATTATTTCGTGGATGATGAAGTGAAGCGCTGCTTTGAATTCCGCATGTTCCAGCCCGTCAACAGCAAAGTGCCCAAGACCAACAAGACCAAGGATATCCTGATCATTGACGAGCAGGGCAATTTCCACACCTTCATCAAATCCCAGGGCATTACCGTGAATAAGAAGGCCAAGCTGAATGATAAGCTGCAGGATATGATTACTGCAGAAGGAGTGGAAGGCCGCATTCTGCACGCCTTTACCTTCGGCCCTGCCCTGGTGCAGAACGGCAATCAGCTGATGATGGATACCGGCTACGGCTATAACCCCAAGGGCCGGGAGCCCCGCACCGCCATCGGCCAGATGGGCCCCCTGAGCTATGTGCTGGTGGTTGCTGAAGGCCGCGGGGAGAGCGTGGGCGTCACCCATCAGGAACTGGCTGATTTCATGTTCATGCTGGGCTGCCAGGAAGCCTTCAATCTGGATGGCGGCGGCACTGCGGCCATGTATTACAACGGCGATTATTATAATGATCTGGCCGGCAGCGAGCGTGCTGTCAGCGATATCATCTATTTTGCCAGCGCCGTGACGGAGGAATAACGCATGTTCATGTGGGAAGAAGCGGAGTTTTTCTCCGTTCTCGGGATTGATGTGTATGCCTACGGCCTTTTCTGCGCCATCGGCGCAGCGGCCATGATGGGGCTGATTGCATTGCTGGGGAAAAAGATGCAGCTACAGAAGGGGGCCGCGGCCCTGATGGGCATTTTCGCCATGCTGCTGGGCGCTTTTTTCAGCAAATTATTCTTCAGCCTGTTTTCCTTCAATGTGGATGCCCCGTTCTTTGGCAAGATGAGGCCCTCCCTGTTTACCGGGGGCGGATATTCCATGACGGGCGCTTTGCTGGGCGGCCTAATGGGGGCGGCCCTGGCCGGGAAGGTGCTGAAGGATGGGCCCATCCGGTATCTGGATGTATTTTCCGTTTCCTGCCTGGCCTTTGTGTTCTTTGCAAGGCTTGGGGAAATGTTCTATCCGGAATATGCCGGCTTTGGCGTCAGCCGTCCGCTGATTTATGAATTCACCACCAAGTGGCCTGTGGCCATTTCCGACGGGATGGAAAGCTATCTGGCCACCTATCTGCTGGAGGCCATTGCCGCCCTGGTGATGGCGGGCATTCTGCTCTTTGATATGCGTAAGCAGAAAAAGGCGGGGAATACCTTTGTAATGTTTCTGCTTCTGTTCGGCGCTTCCCAGGTGATCATGGAAAGCCTGCGGTATGACCGGCATATGAGCTATTCCTTCATCCGGATGCAGCAGGTGATTGCTGTGCTGTTCCTGCTGTGTGGGCTGCTGCTGGCCGCCGGAAGGGCCGGAAAAAAGAAGGGCTTTCTGTGGCTGATTGTGGGCGGAATGGTGATCGTTTCCGGCATCGGCGTGGCATTGGAATTTGCCATCGACCGTACCACGATCAACCGGTATCTGCTGTATGGGGCTTATGTGCTGCTGCTGGGCCTGCCCATGTGGCTGGGCATCCGGCTCCGGAAGGAGGCATAATCCATGGAAAAACATCAGATTGACCGCATCAACGAACTGGCCCGGAAGAAAAAGACCGTGGGCCTGACCCTGGAAGAAGCGGAGGAGCAGGCAAGGCTTCGCAAGCAGTATATCCAGGAATTCAGGGAAGGACTGCGGGCTACGCTGGATCAGGTCTATATCGAGCAGGAGGATGGCTCCTATAAAAAGCTGGAGCAAAAGCCCCCCAAGAATTAAGGCAAATATAGGGCAAGGCGGGCAATGCAGCAATTTTTTTCTTGCCGTTTTCACCGCTTTCCTGTATAATGAATTTCGTTTCAATTCCAGAAAAGAGATAGGAGATGTTCCTGTATGCAGAAAAAATGTTTGCTGGCGCTGGTTCTGGCCGCCATGATGCTTCTCAGCGGCTGCGCCCTGATTGGCGTGGATGAAGAAATTGATAATGCCCGTGTGATCGTCGATGTGAACGGCGAAACCATCACCAAGGGTGTTTTCAACACCATGGTCAATTACCAGATTGAGCAGAATCAGTATTACAATGATATGTATTCCACTTACTTTGGCTACAGTGCCGGCTATCCCACCGATGCCGAAACCGTGCAGCAGGAAGTGCTGGATGGCTATATCGAAAATCTGGTATCCGTCCAGAAGATCAAGGAACTGGGCCTGGATCAGCTGACCGAAGAGGAAGCCGCTCAGGTGCAAAAGAGCGCTGATGAGGAATATGCCCTGTTCCTGGATCAGGTTGCCATGTATTATCTCTCCGGCGAAGAACTGGAGGGGGATGCCCTCACCGCCCGTGCGGAAGAATATGCCGCTGCCAACGGCCTGGGCACCAAGGAAAATTATCTTTCCTCCGCTACTACCGAAAAAGAATTTGAAAAGCTGAAGGCCTATGCCGTCAAGGATGTAACCGTTTCCCAGGAGGAAGTGACCGCTTCCTATGATGAAAAAGTGGCCGCCGATAAGGAAGCCTATGCCTCTCAGGATGCTTACATCAACGCCCGGAATTATGGCGCCGTTGTGTATTACACCCCCGCCGGCATGCGCCAGGTCAAGCAGATCCTGGTGAAATTTACCGAAGAGGATAACGCCCTGATCACCGAAAAGACCACCGCCCAGACCGAGGCCCAGAATGCCCTGAACACCGCCCAGACCAATCTGGATAACGCGGCTGAAGACGCCGATATGGATGCCCTGAAGGCCGCCCTGGCGGATGCCCAGACCGCTCTGGATGAAGCCGCCACCGCCCTGAAGGATGCCAAGGCCGCCGCTGCCCGGAACATTCTGGCCAAGGCCGAAGAAATCTATGCCCTGGCTGCTGCCGAAGGCGCTGATTTTGATGCCCTGGTTGCCCAGTATAACGAAGATACTGCCGCCCCTGCCGAAGGATATCTGGTAGGCGCTGATACCACCGCTTATGTGACCCCCTTCACCGAAGGCGCAATGGAATTGGCAAGCATCGGCGCTGTCAGCCAGCCCGTGCTCACCGATTACGGCTATCATATCCTGCAGTATGCCGCTGATGTGGCTGAAGGCCCTGTGGCCCTGGAAACTGTGCAGGCCGGCATTGAAGCCGAGCTGCTCACCGCCAAGCAGGAAGAAGCCTACACTGCCGCTGTGGACGAATGGATTGCCCAGGCGGATGTGAAGACCTATCCCAATCGTCTGAACTGATTGCAGGACGAATCAATCAATTGAATGAAGCCGGGCTGCCAAAGGGCGGCCCGGTTTTTGTTTGCAATGCCTGCCCGGTATATATCACAGGCGTTCCCGTTTTTCTTTCCTGCAGCGGCTGGCAGCGGCGAGGCCCAGGCAGCATATCCCCGGCAGAATATAGTAGGGCAGTTTTGTAATCAGATACAGGCCGATCAGCAGGGCGCCGTACAGGGTATACCGGGGCATCCGCCGGGGATCCAGAATGTGATCCAGCCATTGTCTGCCGGTAGCCCTCATTTTTTTTCGCTTGCCCAGGGCGATCAATTGGGCGTCGGTGGCGGGATTGATTACCCCCAGCAGCTGAATCAGCTGATCCCGTGTATAAAAGGTGACGCCGATTTCGCCGGATGCCTGATCCTTTGCCTGGGCAGAGAGGGGACAGGGGGCGCACAGGATGCCCCTGGCTGCATGATGAAGGCGGGCCGCCCGCTGCAGCTTCAGCACATGATCGGCGGTAATCTGGCCGCTGAAGGGGCATTGCTGAAAGGAAAGGAGCAGATATTCCCCCCGGAGGGAGCATAGAACCCCCTCCTCCCCGGTTTTGATCATGGTGAGGGGATGACGCATGGAGAGCAGCAGGGCGATTTCAAAATGCGCCCGGGAAGGATCGGCGGTGAGCAGCCGCTCCAGGGCCATTTCCCCGCCGATGCGGATCCGCAGCTGCTTTTCCCTGCGGATCAGCCGCCCATCCCGTGCTTTACGCATGATGAATGACAGCAGCAGGAACAGGGAAAACCCTGCCGTCAGTGCAGGCAGGCACAGGCCCCATTGAAGGATGAACCAAAGAAAAGAAAAAATAAGCAGGATCAGATGCAGTCCGATCTGATCTGCCAGGCCGCCAAAGCGGCTTCTTTTTAAATATTCCTGCAAATCTTCCCCCCTCCCCCTCTTTTCAGAATGCCCAAAATGCGGTATACTATCAGCAGGAGATGATACGTATTGCAGAAAGTGGGCGTTTTGGGGGGAACCTTCGATCCCATCCATGAGGGACATTTGCATCTTGCCCGGCAGGCGCTGCGTCTGGCAGGGCTGGATCAGGTGGTCATTCTTCCCATGGCCCGCCCCGCTCATCGGGAAACGGAGGCGCCTGCCGATATACGTTTTGCCATGTGCCGCCTGGCCCTGGAGGGGCAGGAGGGCATGGCCCTTTCCCGGGCGGGGATGCAGCCCTCTGTTCGCTATACCGCGGATATCCTGCCTTTTTTAACCAAGGAATTTTCCGGGGCGAAATTTTATCTGATTCTGGGGGCGGATAAGCTGCCCTCCCTGCCCTACTGGCATGAGGCGGACAAGCTGTTTGCCCAGTGCGAAATTTTATGCTTCCCCCGTACCGGCATTGAAACCCATGAGGCCATGGAAAAGGCCCGGGCAGCCGGGGCCAGGGTGCAGCTTTTGCCGGTGGAATGCTCCCCTTATTCTTCCACCATGATCCGGGCCGCTACAGCCCAGTATGAGGATGCCCCCGGGCTGAACAAAAAAGTATTATGCTATATGGCGGAAAATGGGTTATACCAGCCGGATTTTTTGCCCAAACTAAAGGGCATGATGAATCCCAGGCGTTTTCGTCATACCCTGGGGGTACGCAAGGAAGCGGTGCGGCTGGCGGCGCTTCACGGCCTGCCCATCCAGAAGGCGGCCCTGGCAGGATTGCTCCATGACTGCGCCAAGGGCATGCCCGTATCCGTTATGGCCCAGATTGCCCAGGAATACCGCCTGGTGAAGGATAAGCAGATGATGGATTCCGGGGCCATGCTGCATGGCCCGGTGGGCGCCCATCTGGCCAAGTATAAATTCGGCATCCGGGATGGGGATGTTCTGCAGGCCATCCGTAATCATACCATCGGCAGGCCGGGCATGAGCGAACTGGAATTATGTATTTTCGTGGCCGACGCTACGGAAGAAAACCGGGAGGATTATGACGGCCTCCAGGCCATCCGCCGCCTGGCAGAGCATTCCCTGGCCGCTGCCGCCCTTAAATCCCTGCAGATGACCCAGGAATATTTACGGAAAAATAACCGGCCCTTTTTCCCCATTGCCCAAAGAACGGCGGAGGAACTGGAGGGCCGCCTCACCGAACAGCAAAAAATATGGATGGATCAAATGGATTAAGATAGAAGGAGGTTATGGAATGGATCAATCGACCCTGGCGCTGAAAATTGCCCGCATCCTCTATGACAAAAAGGCATTGGATCTGACAGTATTACATGTGGGGCATCTGACGGTAATCACTGATTATATGGTGATTGCCACAGGCCGCTCTTCCCTGCAGGTGAAGGCCCTGGCCGATGATGTGGATGAAGCCCTGGCCATGGAAGGCATTTCCCTGCGCGCCCGGGAGGGCACGGGGGAGGGCCGCTGGATCGTGCTGGATTACGGCACGGTGCTGGTGCATATCTTCCATCCCGAAGACCGGCAGTTTTATCATCTGGAGCGGCTTTGGGAGGATGGCCAGAATCGGATGGCCCTGCCTTTTATGGATGAAGAAAGCGTGCATGCATGAACATCCAGATTTATTCCCTGAAGAAAAATTTTGATACTCAGAAGGCGGAGCGCTTTTTCAAGGAAAGGCGCATCCCTTATCAGATTCTGGATTTGAAAAAACATAAGCTGGGCCAGCGGGAATTGGCTTTATTTGCAAGGCGTCTGGGGGCGCTGAATCTGGTGGATCGTCAAAATCCCCGGGCCCTTTCCCATCCCGTGGCCCACAATGATGATGAAAAATATGTATTGGAATGCCTGCTGGAGCATCCCCAGTTTCTGCGGCTGCCCATTGTGCGCAATGGGGAGCAGGTCACCCTGGGCGCAGACGAAAGCACCTGGAACACATGGATTCAGAAGGGCTGAGGGGATGCTGCCTGCATGCAGAAAATGAAGGCAGAATAAAAAAGTCACCGGCTGTTATGCCGGTGACTGCGTGTTGACAAAGTCAACACGCTCGAAAAAAATGAAGGATCATTTTTTTCGACATGCAGATTTTCTTGTGCTGCTTCGCAGCACGGGCAGAAAATCTGATAGGAATGAAAAATTCTTCCCGAATCATAAATGATTCTCCAGAATTTTTCTCCT